>NZ_JBLYYF010000044.1:0-106318 GCF_048550555.1 Qipengyuania sp.
CCCTCAGCGGGCGATCAACCTCCCAAGGAACCGCAGGTAAATTGAGCGAGCTGCACGTTTCTATGACGCCGTGGCCTTGAATTTCGTATAAAAATCCCCATCTGAATGTCAGCTACCAGTCGCAATCGACGGTCACCGTTTCCACCGCTTGGAAACTCTTTCCTTCAGTTTCGCCTCTTAGTCGCGGCCGGGCCAATTCTGGCGCGCTGCACACTCGATCGAAGGAATGACAGATGACGCATTACGGCAAGATCAAGAGCTACGACAGCAGTTCGGGCACCGGCTCGATCACGCCTGAAAAGGGTGGCGATGCGCTCCGCTTCAAGAAGGCGGACCTGCAGCAGGAAGGCCAGATGCCGAAGGTCGATCAGCGGTTCAGCTACGAAACCAGCGAGGTAGACGGCGGCAAGAAGAGCGCCGTGAACCTGCAGCATCAGCAGGGCGACGGCGAGAACCAGAAGGAACAGGCCCGCGCCCAGCAGGGCTGACGCCGACAGCAGGGCCGGGGGGATCCACCACCCCGGCTCTCGCTACGCCCTTCTGCCAAGGATCCTTCTGATGCCGATGAACAAATTTCTCTTCGATCACCAGCTCGCGGCCATGAAGGCAGATCGCTCGGGTTCGCCCGAAGAGCGCAAGGAAGCGGTCGAGTCCTTGGGAGTTAGTGCGCAGCGGATGACCGACTGGCGCAAGACGAACGGCCTATCCGATCTTGGTTGGCCGGCTGACGAACGCTCCTCCTTGAAAAAGGATTATTGATGTGGAAACCGTGAAAGATACAGCAACCCCGATCCAGCCTGGAACCGGCGACTGGGAAAGTGAAGGCGGAGCTCTCAAGCGGAAGTCTGCTCCATCGCTACCGGAAGGGATCATCTCTGTGACGTCGGTCCACTATCGCGTCGGACCATATTCATATTCCAGGCTCGAAGACGCATTGGCTGAGCACCGCCGCAATTCTGTCGAGTGAAGCCCGGTTCACTCCTGCGAGAGTGACCGCTGGGCAATGGCGCCAGTAATGAGAGAACCTACGCAGAAACCGTTGTTCGGGCCGGAATCGCCGAAGCTCGATCCCCCAGAGCGGCCGAACATCAAGCCCTGGCGCTCGGTCGCCAAGGCCATATCCTGGCGGGCCGTCGGCACGATCGACACGCTCATCCTGTCCTATCTTCTGATCACCTATCTGGGGCCGATGTTCGGGGCGCCGGTCGCTCAGGCCGATGCCCTCGAGACGGCGAGCTATATTGCGATCACAGAGATTGCGACGAAGCTAGTCCTTTATTTCCTCCACGAGCGTGCGTGGTCGCTCACCGGCTGGGGCATAGTGTTCCGCAAGGATCGACATCGCGAAACCATGCGTCGAACGACCATCAAGACAGGGCTATGGCGCCTGATCGCATCGCTCGACACCTTCGCTCTGGCGTGGTTCTTCACCGGGAGTATGGCGACCGCCGCTTCCATTGGGGGCCTGGAGATCTTCACCAAGCTGGTGCTGTATTTCTTCCACGAGCGGGTCTGGGCACGCCTGCCGTTCGGACTTGCAGAGCAACGCGCTGAAAGCACTGCAGGGGATTGAGCTGCCGATCGGATTGCTAATTCAATCCTCTCCATGGCTCATTCCCGAAACGATAGCCCATGCCGCGCCGGAGTGTGCTACAAGTGCGCTATCGTTCGCAGGCGACCGGAACCGCCAGCGACGACTCGGCTGAGCCGAAAGACCCGGAATTACGCGCAAGCTGCGCTGTGCCGGTCAACAAAGGAAGGGGGCAATCATGACCCCGCCACCAACCCAACCCTCCGACCCGGTAACCAGTCTTGCCGATGCGATGGTCGTGAACTCGAATACGCCCCTGATCATGCTCGACGAAGATCTCACGGTGATCGCCGCCAGCCTGTCCTTCTGTCGCGCCTTCGGTCTCGACTGCGCGGTGCTGACTGGCAGTTCCATCCTCGAAATGGGCGATGGCGAATGGGACGTTGCGCGCCTGAAATCGCTCTTGCGAGCGACTGGTTCGGGCGGCGCGGATATCGATGACTACGAGATGTTGCTGCCCGCGGCAAAGGACCGCTCGGAACGTTCGCTCAAGCTGTCGGCTCACAGGCTCGAATATCCGGGGGCGCAAAGTATCCGTCTTCTTCTGACGGTAATCGACACGACCGAAGCCAAGACTGCCAAGAGGGAAATGGAGGACTTGATCGCCAATAACGTGATGCTGATGCAAGAACTTCAGCATCGCGTGGCCAACAGCCTTCAGATCATCGCTTCGGTGCTGATGCAATCCGCCCGCCGGGTCAGCAATGACGAGACACGCAGCCACCTCCAGATGGCACAAAACCGCGTTCTCTCGATCGCCACGATCCAGAAACAGCTGTCGCAATCGGGGGCGGACGCTGTCGAACTGCGACCCTATCTCGAACAGCTTTCCGAAAGCATCGGAATTTCGATGATCGCGGATCCCAATGTCCTGACGATCAAGGTCGATGTCGCGAAGGGCAGCGTAAGCTCCGGCAACTCGGTGAGCTTGGGGCTGATTGTCACCGAACTGGTGATCAATTCGCTCAAGCACGCCTACCCTGTCGATCAAGGCGGGACGATACAGGTTCGCTACGTGACCAATGGTCCCGCGTGGACACTGGAAGTCGAGGATGATGGTGTCGGCATGCCGCTTGATGACAAACCTGCGGCCGTTGCGGGCCTAGGAACCAATATCGTCGAAGCGCTGGCACGGCAGTTAAAGGCCAGGGTTTCCATATCGGACGCCGACCCGGGAACTCGCGTAACAATCCAGCACGAAGACGCGGAAAACCCGGAAGTCGAGCCGATGCCGACAGTAGCGGCCCTATAGGCAAGAGTTGGCAGATGCCGCTTCGCGCATGAGTTCCCTCAGCTGAGACAAAAAGTGGCGTGAACTCAAGGTTGGCAGATGATCGGCTAATCGAAGCAGTCTGGTCGATAGCCGACCGGCAGCATTCCGCATTCCGGCCGCCAAATGCAACTAGTCCGAATACGGTCCCGGACTGGACATACACGGGAGCAGTCGAACATGCCCACTTTCCACCCATAATCAGACGTTCCAGGCCGCTTGCCGAACGGGAAAGCGGCCCTTCCGCTTTTGGAAGGGCCGCCTCAAAGTCAGATCTCAGTTCGCTCGGCTAGTTGGAGAGCATCTTCGACATCCACACCGAGATACCGAACGGTGTTCTCGATCTTTGAATGCCCGAGCAGGATCTGAATGGCTCTCAGATTGCCAGTAGCCTTGTAGATCATCGAGGCCTTGGTTCGTCTTAGCGAGTGCGTTCCGAACTCCTCGCGCCGGAGCCCGATGGCTGTAACCCATTCATCAACGAGACGCGCATACTGCCGTGTACTGAGGTGGCCATTGCGATCTATGCGGCTTGGGAAGGCATAGTCGTCAATTGTGCCTCGCCGTCGCTCGAGCCAAGACCACAGGCTGGTTCGAACATCTCCGGTAAGCTCGAACTGCACTGGACGGTGCGTCTTCTGCTGCACGACAGTTGCTCTGCGCCTCATCTCCGAGCCAGCCACCAGGTCGCCAATCTTGATCTTCACCAAGTCACATCCGCGTAATTTGCTGTCGATCGCCAAGTCGAACAGCGCTCGGTCTCTGAACCTACCTTCTCTGTCCAGAAAGAAGCGGACCGCCCAAATCTGCTTCTGTGTCAGCGGTCGCTTGGTGCCGACCTTCTTGCCAGCATTCCATGGAACTCGTTCATCGATAGCCGGATCATATTGAGAGTATCCCATGTCGTTTCTCCTCGGCCGAAATCGGCCATCCGACGAACGAGTGGAGATCAATTGAGCGCGAGTCTCATGTCCGCAGTTGGGCAGAGCCTGAAGGCCGCCCTATGACCGCAATGAGGGCGCGTTGCTGTCCGGCAGCTTTCGCCAAGAGCAGCCTGACGGCCATGGGGCCGATAGCGGACCGTCTGCTGTCAGCCGAATTTCTTAACGAGCTGCCATTGAGCTAGCCCGTTGAGGTCTGCGCTCCGCAATCGGCATCGCCACGTTCGATCGATCGGTCGCCGATATCAATGGCGTTGGGCGCGCGTTCCGACTGAACGGAAAAGACGTAATATCGGCTAGTGGTCCACATGAAGATCGTCTCGAACATTTACGTCGACCAACAATTTTCGGTCATTTGGGGCGATGATGGTGAGGTCGGGAAGGTCCAGGCTGCGGGCTCCTCGATCACCCGTCAGCTCGAGCAGCTCTGCGAAGGCTTTGCGTTCGAAGCCAGCAGGGCATCCGGCATTGCCGTCTTCATATCGAGTGCAAGCAGTGCCTTTGCCTGATGCTATCTGACGCAGGTGCATTGCGCTCATTATCGGCATATCGGCGAGGCCGATAACGACACGATCGTGGCGCATCGCGGCAGCTACACCCGCGGCGATCGATGTTCCCATGCCCTTTGAGGCATTGGCATTTACGACTACTTCCCAACCGGCCGGTACGCGGACAGACGAGACTCTTTCGTGCAGCAAAGACCCGGACGAAGTTCACAGCAAACACTGCACCCACACTCGCTCCTCAACTAGCTGGGTCGGCATCAGCGATGATTTAGTTGTTCGCCTTCACTCGTGATCTCCTGGGATGTGCACAGAATGGAGACCACTTGACCTGTCTGCGCGCAAAGAGGGCGCAGGTTCACGGCCCATAGGCCCCGAGAGCCTTTTGCGGTCGGGCACTCGGCCTCGAAATTCACCTCACCTCCCTGAACCGCATCGTAGAAGTGCTCTTTGACGAGGGTGCGCAAAGCACTTGGCCATAGGTCCCACCAGAATTTGCCAATGACCCAACCCATTTGGTCAATCTCCATTACGTTCAGGCCGTTGCAGTTCATGAATTCCAGATGGCCATCCACGCTGAGGATTTTTATGCAGTCCTTGGATTGAGCAAGCATTGCAATCGCCAGTTCGCTTCCGCTTAGCCCGACGGCCTCGACGGTCGGGATTGCTCTGGAATCGATGGAGACGTGGGACATCGCGGTCATAAGTTGGTACCTGGAATTTGGCGAGTTCGTAAAAGCTGTCAGTGCTTCCGCTTCTGTAAGGTGGAAATAACTTAGTGGTGTGAACATGGCGCGACGAGATTCTACGCAGTTTGCCGAGGGTGCGATGATGCAATTGGCCATGTCTCTTGGGAATGTGAGAGGTGTATAACTCGCATGGTGAGTGGGCTTCGATCCCATGCATCGATTGAACCAAACCCTTGGCCGAGAGGCGGCTTGAGTGTGTCTCTGCAGCAGTGGCCAGGATCAGGCATGCATTTCAAAATTTTAGAAATGCAGGAAAGGATATGGAAATAAGATGTGCGCCAAGATAACCTTTCCTACAGGGCGATCAAAGAAGGTATGATGGCAAAGCCGGGTTCAAGCTCTGAAGCGCGAAAATCGATCTACTTGATCGACGACGATCCGGTGTTTCGAAGGTGGCTTCATGGTGAGCTCACCGATTTCGAATTGACTGTCTGGCCTTTTGGCTCTGCGGCTGACTTCCTCGAATACGCTCCCACTGCGGCTCCAGCACCGATTATTATCGATCTTCGCATGCCCGAAATGGATGGGCTGGAGCTTCTCCAAGAGCTCCGTAACCGAGGAATTGGCTGGCCGGTTCTTATGTCGACCGCGCATGCCGATATCCGAGCTGCGGTTTCAGCTATGCAATTGGGGGCTGTCGATTTTCTCGAAAAGCCCTTCGCGACTAAAGCACTGCTGGATCTCGTCGAAGTGGCGTTCGATTCCATGGGCGATCAAGCCTCGGCGTTAGAGAAAGAACTAATCGCCTTTAGAAACCTGTCTCGTCTCACCGATCGAGAGCGAGAAGTTGCCATCCACCTTAGTCATGGCCTTTCGAACAAGGAGGTGGCGCGCCAATTCGAGATCAGCCCGAGGACAGTCGAGGCTCACAGAAGTTCGATATTTTCCAAGCTCGAAATCAAGAGCATAGCGGAGCTCGTACGAATGCTTTTCGCGGCAAATGTAGTGAAGCCCTAGATGTGGCGTGTCGCTAGAGATGTCGATTTCGATTGCCACAGAATTTGCGCGAGGAGCTGGCTAGAGGAACGTTTTCGGTACCTGAGATCTCTATTTAGCTATAGGCATTCCGCAAATCTTTCTTCTAAGGCGGGCTGGGCATGAGTTTTTTGCGTCGACGGGAGATCGCCGCCATTCTGGCAGTGACTGCCTTGTTCGGCGGCCTTGCCTATCTCGGCATCTCAGTCAGTCGCGAGAATGGGCGAGTGGCAATGCTGTGGATGCCCAACGCGATTGCTGCCGCCTGGCTGCTTCGCGCGCGGTGGGCTTCGAGCGGCCCCCTCATTGCTTCCTGTGCTCTGATGAATATCGCCGTGAACCGGTATGTGGGAGATTCTTGGCTAACAGCGATTGGCCTCTCGGGCGCCAATGCCTTGGAAATTGCCTTGGTTGTCTGGATCATTCGAAAGCAAGTCCAGCGTCGGCTGGATATGAGCGAAATCTCCGATCAGGTTTGGCTTCTCGGGGCCTCGCTGATCGCATGTTTCGGGTCCGCAACTGTGGCAAGTTTCGTTCTGGCAGGAGGTGAAGGGGCTTTTGCGATTAGAGATTGGACGAAATGGGCACTAGCGGATGGTCTTAGTCTTCTTGTGCTGCTTCCTGTTCTATTGGTCGGGGTCGATATTTGGGGGGCTCGAAAGAGTTTTACGCGGAAATTTGTGACGGAATGGCTTGTCATGATCGTCGTGGTAGCCACCGGCAGCACTATCGTGTTCTCGCAAACCTCTTATCCGTTCCTCTTTCTCGTTACGTCACTGATCATATATTCTGCGTTCAGAACAGGTCTCGCAGGAACAGCTGCAGCGCTCTTGGTTGTTACGATGGTCGCGTCGATCGCTTCCGCCGCTGGAAGAGGCCCGATCTCGCTGGTTCGCGGTGGAATCGAGGCGCAGTTTTTTGCCTTTCAGGTATTCCTGGCCGCAAATCTGGTCATGGGCCTTCCGGTCGCTGCTATGCTGGCCGGAAGGGCGCGGGACAGGCTCGAGTTAAAGAAAAGCCGCGATGCCAGCCAGCATATCCTAGACAACATTCGCGACGTCATCTTCAGCACAGATAAAGGGGGGAGGTGGAGCTCGCTAAACCCAGCGTGGGAGACGATCACTGGGTACTGCTCGGAGCAGAGCCTCGGGACCTCAGTGATGGAGTTGCTTCACCCCGACGAGATCGAGGAGACACAGGCGCTTTTTCAGAGGATCGAAACCGGTGCGGTCGAAGAATCGACCTTTGTGCGACGGTTTCGAAATAGCGAGGGCCAGTGGCGCTATGTTGAAGTCCAAATACGCCGGCTTGCTGACAAGGATGGCTCTTTTGCCGGAACCATCGGCAACATCAGCGATGTTACTGAAAATATCGTGCAAAAGCAGGACCTGGCCGAAAGCGAAGAGCGTTTCCGAAAACTCGCCGAAGCCGCGCCGGTCGGCATCTTTCGCGCCGATTCAAAGGGACAACTCACCTACATCAACCCCAACTGGGCCGAAAAACTCGGCAAGTCGGTCGAGGAGATGTTGGGCCAAGGGTGGCTCGAAACCGTGGCGGATCGCGAACCCTACCGCGAGGCGCCACCCTTTCACAACTTTCAACCCGGTGAGATTCGTCGGCGGACCATCCGCTTCCGTGCCGCAGATGGATCGGATCTATGGATGGAAACCTTTAATTCAGGCGAGTTCGATCTCCATGGTAATCTGAAGGCCTATTTCGGCGCCGCGGTTGACGTAACTGAACAAGTCAACGCGGTGAGGCAGCTCGAAGAAAGCGAGCGGCGCTTCCAAACATTGGCCGATCTGGCTCCAGCAGGAATTTTCCGCACTGATGCTGACGGGCTCTGTACATACGTCAACCCGGCCTGGGCACGTCAGACGGGAATGTCCGATGGCCAATGGCTTGGCGATGGTTGGGTGACCGCCATGCATCCAGGAGATCGTGACTGGGTGGCGCAAGCTTGGCGCAAGGCAGTCGAAGCGCAGGAGGCTTTTCGTGAAGAGTTTCGATGGCTGCGACCAGACGGAACTGTCGTCTGGGTGGATACGATAGGCCGCCCTGAAATCGATGACACAGGGACGATTCTTGGCTTCATAGGAGTAAACCTGGATGTATCCGACCGGCGGGCGGCGTTGGAGAAGCTGGCAGAGCGAGACGAGCAGCTGTCTCTCATTACGGACAACGTCAAGGATGCCGTCGTAAGGCTTACGCCCTCCGGCGACTGCCTTTATGCCTCGCCCTCATCTCAGGACATCTTCGAACTCGATCCTCGCGCGATGGTCGGCGTCAACCTGATCACCGGATTTCATCCCGATGATGATCAAGAGGTACGACAGGTGTTCGCAGACCTGGCCAGTGGCCATCGGGATCGAGCGCTTATCGCCTTTCGCTCTGCAGCTCCCAATGACCCAGAGAGATATCGCTGGATGGAGGCCAATTGTGCAGTAGTTCACGATGCGGCCAGCGGCGAGCCCAAGGAAATAATTGCTTCGATCAGAAACGTATCACAAGCGAAAGCCCTTGAGGAGGACCTCCGCAACGCTCGAAGGCGCGCGGAAGATGCTGCTGTGGCGAAATCGGCATTTCTCGCCAACATGAGCCATGAAATTCGTACGCCGATGAACGGGGTGATCGGTTTCACGGAATTGCTCGAGAGAAGCGAGCTCGACTCGACGCAGCACCAATACGTTCAGATGATCGCAGATTCTGGCAGGGGGATGATGCGTCTCCTCAATGACATTCTGGATATCTCAAAGATCGAAGCTGGGTTGATGCAGATTTCACTCGAACCTCTCGACCTTCATCACAAAGTGAAGGACGTAGTGCGCCTCATGGAGCCAATCGCGCGAAAGAATTCGGTCGAGGTCCAACTGGAGATAGCCGAAGATGTCCCTCGATGGGTTCTGGGCGACGCCGTGCGCATCCGTCAGGCCCTGCTCAATCTTGTCGGCAACGCCGTAAAATTCACGGAGCGGGGATCGATCGACATCAGCGTGAGCGTCGTAGATGATGGCCGTTCGCTTGCCATCAACGTAGTCGATACAGGGGTCGGCATTGCAGAAGAAAACCTGAAATCGATCTTCGACCAATTCACCCAGGCAGACAGTTCGGTGGCTCGACGGTTCGGTGGATCGGGCCTGGGCCTCGCGATAACCAAGCAGCTGGTTGAACTGATGGGTGGCCATATCGCGGCCGAAAGCGAAGTCGGCCGCGGCTCGACCTTCAGCGTACTTTTGCCTTTGGTGGTTGCTGACGAGCTTGTCCCGGCGGAGAGCGTTTCAAGCGCAGACGTCAAACCGCCCGCCGCTCACTCCCAATCCGTCCGTCTGTTGATTGCCGAGGACAACGATATCAACCAGACCCTCATACGCGCCATGGCGAAAGAAGCGGGGTTCGAGCCAACCATCGTAACGGATGGTCAAGCGGCCATCGTGGAAATCGAGCAATCAGCGAAAGAAGGGAACCCCTACTCTCTGGTCTTTATGGACTTGCAGATGCCTGGCATGGACGGACTCTCGGCAGCACGCAAGCTGCGCGAAATGGGTTACGGCCCCGAAGATTTGCCCATCGTGGCACTGACTGGCAACGCGTTTGCCGAGGATATAGCCGCCTGCCGCGCCGCCGGAATGCAGATGCACATAGCCAAACCGATACGCACCCGTGATCTTATCGATGCGGTGGAGCTATTTGGCAGGGGCTCCCTGAATGCCGCGGACGAGCCTGTAACGGAAAGTCAGGATCCGGAGCTGCTCGAGCGATATCGGCAAAAGAAAAACGAGCTTGCGAAAATCGCCCATTCGACGACCGAAGGCAACTGTGCGTCACAGATTGAGACGATCCTCAACGAACTCCATCAGATTGCGGGAATCGCCGCGGTATTCGGAGAAGAGACGACCGGCAAATCGGCTTCCAAACTGGAGCGCGAGCTGAGACAAACGATTGATCCGGCCGCCCGCATGTCGCTCGTCAGTCAAATTCCGGAGATTCTTGCGGAGAATTGAGGCTCCTTGGGAGGCGCGGCTCAAGATCCGAGTGCCACTAGTCCGAATTGAAACCAAGACGAGGAACACTCGACCAAGCAGTTTCCTTGCGCAGAAAACGTTTGATACCGATCAGGCGAAATACGAGGACAGCTTGGCGAAAGCCGAAGTTCTCCAGTACCGCTGCTCCCATGAGGATTGCCAACTGCTTCGCACTCGGCGTTCGCCGAAGCTGCGTTTCCTCGAGAGCAAGTGTGCCAAGGCTCAATGCGGTTCCAAAGAGGAACGTCAGGGAAAGGTATCCCAGAGCAATTTGCGGATTGAGTAGGCCGAGAGCCCAGGCGACCGGAATGACCAGATAGCCGATCAGTTCGGCTGGTGGGCCAATCACGTCCTCCAGAACGATGTGCGGGAGCGCTGCCACACCTATCCTGCCGAACCGCGGATTTCCAAGCATCCGGCGGTGCGAGACGAGTGTCTCCAGTGCGCCTTGCTGCCAGCGTGCGCGTTGATTCTTCAGGCCTGCCAAGGTGACTGGAGCTTCGGTCCAGCAAACGATTTCTGGTATGAACTCGATGCGGTAGTTTCGCTCTTGCTCACGCATGTGTCGATGAATGCGGACCACTAGCTCGAGATCTTCGCCGACCGTGTCATGGCGGTACCCACCGATCTCCACCACGGTTCGTCGATCGAAAACGCCGAAAGCACCGGAGATCAGGAGGAGTGCGTTGACGTGAGCGTTGGCGACGCGCGCCGTGAGAAAGGCGCGCAGGTATTCGACGATTTGAAAGCGAGCTAGCCAGTTGGTCGAGATGCCGATCTCCTGGAGCGATCCTCCCCGCACTTTGCAGCCATTGACGATGCGAATGGCCCCTCCGACCGCTACCAGTGAACCGTCGTCCATCATGAAAGGCTCGGTTGCGCGTAGGAGACCATCGCTTTCGATGATGGAATCGGCATCGATGACGCAAATGAGGGGAGTCAGCGCAAAGCCAATTCCGGCGTTTGCTGCGTCGGCCTTGCGGCCATTTTCCTTATCTACGACTGTAAGATTGGGAAAGCGGTCAGAGGCATATACGCCCAGAATTGCGCGTGTCTGAAGGGCGGCAACCTGACGCCTTTCCACTTTTTCAAGGTTGAAGCCCTCAATCAAGCGGCTCAGAGTGCTATCGCTCGATCCATCGTTCACCACGATGACCTCATGCTCGGGATATTCCAAGGCCAGCAGCGAACGGACATTCGCGACAATCGAGAGCTCTTCGTTATAGGCCGGCGCAATGATAGTTAGCGGGGGCACACAGTCTGCCTGGCGCGTCCAAAGCGTCTGTGCGGCACGAGTAGGGCGAAGGCGTGATCGGAACACGCGAACTGCGCCCAACAACTGCACCAGTGACACCATGTTGCGCGCAACAATGATAAGGAAGCTAGCCCAAGCCAGCCCAAGCACCAGGTAGGCTCCGAAGGCTTGCCAATTTGCCATCTTACAGGGTCGATCGGCAGATTTGGGCGGCCGTATGGGGCCAGAACCGTTGCGCGATCGCGGCGACCAAAGGAGCGGGATCGGAGATCATTTTCGCCAAGAGTGTTACTTCGGGCTCCAGGCCAAGTGTATGCAACGCACGTGCAGCTTCGAGCCGAACTCCTTCGTCCAGGTCCTCGGCCATGCGAGACAACCACGCAAGGGCGAGCGGATGCTGAAATCGAGCAAGACACTTTGCAGCGGCCCGTCGAACCTCAACTGCATCATCTCGCATCCAACGCTCGAAGTATTTCGTGACTTCGTTTGATGAAGATGACCCCAGAGCTTCAACCAAGGCAGCGCGCAATGCAATCGAGCCAGTCCGGTTGGCTTCCGTCGCGATTGCCTTTCCATTACGTACGGCCAACATTCTCAGGACTACCTCGTCACTCAAGGTGATCGGCCTTTCCGCAAGCTTGAGCAACGATATGGTATCCCGCGCAGAAGGCAGTTGGTCGAGCCTGGCCAATGCGGAACTCGCAGCCATTCGCACCGGCAGTTCGGAATCATTTGCCATGACTTTTTCGAACTCGGCTACGACACGTGTTACATTGAACGTCTCCAGCGCCCTGATCGCTTCGAGACGTTTTGTGGCCTTTCGTGAATTGAGATCAGCCAACGGCTTATCAAGCAGTCCTTTTTCTTCGACCAGCTCGAGGAGCCTGTCGCGCCCGCTACCGCGGAGCAACTCGAGCACTCGCGCAATGACCGACAACACCAGTCGCTCTTGCCCGGCGTAGGAGGACAACTCCGGCTGGCTCGTCTCATCCATGAGCTGTTGAACCAGCGCCCGTTCGCGTTTGCCACGCTGCAGGTTTCGCGCTTCGTCGAGCCTTCGTCGGATCACCAAGTACGTCATGAAGGCAATCATGATCAACGCAGATGCCGCCGAAACGAGAAACAGAAAGTCTGCCATGGGGCCTAGCGCCCGAACCGCCAAGAAAGGCCGAGGGCTATTCCTCTCCGAGTGTAGCTTGCTTTGCGCCGCTCGATATCACCAGTCACGCTCAGGGAAATGCGGTCGCTGACCGGGATCCGGAAGGAAGCAAACGCGCCACGCACCTGTCGAGTTATGCCCGCTTCTGTATCGGGATACGTAGCTAGACCCGCGGCAATGCCATAGTCACGTGGCAGCTGAGCATCGAGCCTTCCCGAAACACCCGCCTGTAGTTTGCTCTCAGGCGATGCAAGCAAAGTGCCCTTTAAGGTCAGGCTCACGCGCTCGGTCCCAAGCGGAATTCGGACTGCCGGGCTCACCACATCGATCGATGAATCTGCGTATTGAGCGTGACGGTAATCTCCGATCAGTGTGGTGTCCCCAAGCGGCAGCTCAAAGCCGCCCGCAATAGCCCATTGCTCACGAAAATCGGCGTTCGGAGTTCCGCTTGCAGATAAATAGACAAATCCTCCATCGATTTGCCGCTCGAAACGCGTTTGGATGCGGGTGTCCGTCGCAAAGCCCCGATCTTCGAAATCCAACGTCGCGACGATGGTATGGCGCGGGTCAAGTGCGACCAAACTCCCTAGCGACACTCCCTTCCAGGTTTGGTCACTGGTAGGGGTAGTTACGTTGGACCAGCTTGTGGTGAGGTAAGCTGCGGCGCGGCGCTGAGAACTCCTTCTGAGCGCATTGTTCAAATCCGCAAGTTCCGGATACTGGGGCTCCAAACTGCTTACGAAGTCGGCTTCATGGCGAGCCTCCTCCAGTCGCCCTTGCCAGAGCAAGATACGGGCTCTCGCCAAGCGAATGTCCAGATCGTCCGGAGCAATCCGAAGCGCGCAATCGATCAAATGGAGAGCATCGTCGTAGTTTCCCGCGGAGGAGGACTGCCGAGCCAGAAGTCTCAACTCGGTAGCGTCTCGCCCTTCCTCGCACGGGGTTTCTGCCAAGGCGGTCGCGGGCAGGGCGAACAGGGCGGCGGCGACGCCCGCGACGAAAAGATCAGATTCCGCGCGAGGCATTGCGAAGCATCATGTCTAGTCGGAGCAGCAACTCCTGCGGCATAAATGGTTTAGGTAGATACTCATTGGCGCCTGATTTCAGAAAGGCGACGACGTCATCCTCTCCCTTGCGTGCTGTGAGCATCATGATCGGCAAGCTAGTAAGCTCTGGATTCGACCGGATTTTCTGAAGCACCTCTTGCCCACCCAAAACGGGCATCATTGCGTCCAATATCACTGCGTCGGGAGAGGTTTCATCGAGCATATCAAGGGCAGCCTGCCCATCTTTTGCAACCACCACAGTATGCCCCGCTGATTCAAGGCGAACGCGAACCAAGTCCAGAAGGATATCGTCATCATCTGCGATCAAGATTTTAGGCATGCCGACCTCTCGCGCAACGCAGCAATATATCTGTGTAGTAATCCGCTTGCGATAATGTTCTTATTGCGGCTTCTGCCAATGTAAGTACCTCAAATTCAATATTTCTATCCAACCCAAGTGGTTAAATTACATTTAATTGACAGCCACTCATGATGTCAGGATTGCCGCTGTGGACATGGCGCTGTGGCTGTCGTCCGACGCTCGTTTACGACCAGGACGCGATCAGCCTTCGCTCTAGGCGATTACCTGACGTGCGAATAGGCTGAATGTCACACTCTGCCCTTCGCTTGGAACCGTGCATCTTGCCCAACTTTACTCGATCGTATGGGTTGCAGAAACCTCCAATACCGCAGAAAATCCTGAAAGCGACAGAACGGGAGTTGTCGATCGATCCGACGATGCAGTGTGCGCTTGCGGCTTGGCAACCGACCAGGCGTTCTTGTGCCGAAGAGCCTCGCGACTTGATTTGTCTAGTCCTGCAAATTCCACGGATCTCGCACGGTTCCCAGTTTGCCACTCCCGTGTGCCGGAGTTCGTCAGTTCATGCCGACAACATTTGCCTGCACCATGCTACGCCTAGCTATGCGGAGGCTTCGTTGAATTGGTTGTATGGTGCAGCGGCTGAGGGATGCCGCTTTAGGTGCCTGGTCCCCGCCGCGTAAGGCCGTCTTGTACACGTATCCGGCCGTGCAGCGTTATACCCATCTGCAGTCAACGCTGCCCCCTTGGCTTGATTCAGGAGGGTTAGCGCATCTTTGTCGTTCAGTGGCTGGCTTAGGTAGTGACCCTGTCCGAAATGGGCGCCCAATTCGACAGCGACCTTCTCGTCGTCTTCTGATGCAATATATTCGGCTACGCTCTCAAGGTTCATGGCCTCTATCATTCTGAGCACTCCGTTGAGGACATCGCGGCCTTGGGGGTCGCGAGCTCCGCGAATGAGTGAGCCGTCAATCTTGATCTTGTCGAACCTTATCTCGCGCAGATAGACCAATGAGGCGAATCCGGCACCAAAGTCATCCAAAGCGATCCCGCAGCCAGCGTCGCGTAAGATGTCTATGTTCGAACGAGCCACCGTGAAATTCACGAGCATTGCGGTTTCGGTAATCTCAAACTGCAGTCGATGAGTAGGCAACTGCGCCTCCTCAATTACCCTGACTATGTCGCGCGCAGCACCTTCACAACAAATGTGCGCCGCACTTAGATTGAAAGATAGGAGGAAGGGGTGAGAACTGCTTGATGCAAACTCGAGCGCCTGACCTAAAAGACTGAGGGTAATATCGCCGATCTGGCCCAGCCGCTCCGCGGCCGGGATAAATAGCGCTGGTGATACCTCGCCAAGGTCAGGATGTTGCCATCTAGCCAACGCTTCAAGAGATTCTATCTCTCCGCTGCGGAGGTTGATGATCGGTTGGTATACGAGCGATAACTCACCCCTTAGATCAAGTTTTGCGAGCTCACTTTCCACTAGATGAAGTCGCTCACTTTCCAGGCGAACCGCTTGGTCGAACATCTGCGTGACCAGAAGCTGTTCTCTCTTTGCGACCTGCAGCGCTGTACCAGCGTCCCGTAGCGCACCGCCCAAGTCGCTATCTCCACCACAAAGAGCCTGTGCACCAGCACTTGCCGTGATGCTTACCGTCGAATTGCCCATGTTGACGGGCTCCCGCAGTATGCCGAGTGCGTTGTCAAAAACCCTTACAACCTCACCAGCCCCGCCTGCATCGAGGGTACCGGCGATAAAGATGCCGAATTCATCCCCCCCGAGACGCCCAATGATGGCGTCGTCCGGCATGGCGGTGGACAGACGGGCAGCGACACACTGCAGGACGTGATCCCCGGCTTCTTGCCCATAGATATGATTGATCGGTTTGAACCTGTCTAAGTCTACGACCGCGAGTAGACCTGATTGACCTGCCTCAATCCTTGCCTGGACATCGGATAGGAAGGCTGACCTTGTCCTAACACCTGTAAGGCAATCAGTATCAGCCTGCTGTTGCGCGTATCTACGTGCGTCCGTGAGCTCCAAATTCGCGAGCTCCATTCGCGTCAGTGCCGAGTCTGCTTCACGTCGGGCCGCGAATAGTCTCAATTGAGTCCGATGGCCGAGTTCTGCAAGGTAGAAGCAGATCGCTGCCACCAACGCTACAGCAAGAGAGACCGGCCATTGAGCTATACCGTGGAGGTAGAGTAGCCCCATGACTTGCGGAGCAACAAAGCAAGTGAAGATGACGCGTGACGCGAAGATGATACCCGTCAACGCTGCGCATTGCACAATTGCGGAGAGCAAGCCCAAGAAGGCGAAATTCGGCCAAGGCGGGGTGGCATCCGGGAGCTCATCAAGGCCCAGCGCTAGACTTAGATAGAAGACCGATTGAATGAGCGACAGTATCACTACCATTGCACCGGTGATGCGCGCCGCCCTGGGGCTGACGTCTTCAGCCTTGTCGCTAGCGATGGGGAAGGTCCAATGACGGAAGCGCAACACAGCTGCCGACAGCAATGCGGCAGCTGTAAATTTGGTCAAATCCTTGTCCCAGTGGAACCAAGCTGCTGCAGCAAAGGGGGCGAGGATCGTCAAATAATAGAGATGGATAACACCACGCACGGACCTGACACGTTCCCGCCCGAAATCGGCGACGACCTGGTCGGACGATCCAAATCCGATAATCCGATCAACACGCTCAAGCAAATGCACACTGCCGCTCCCATCTCAACGAGATTAGAGCCGCGATTGTCGCGAATTCCTATTCGGTAAACTACGGCACCCATATTTTCATCCCTTAAGGATTTGGAATGAAAAATTAAGGCTCCTTAAATTTCAATATGCCTTAGGTTATAGCAACAAGAGCGTCCGTGAATCCAAAATGTATAAAAACGACACGCTCCATTACTTTGGCCGTAAACGCACCTCGTAGATTCCGAAGGCGAAAGTTTAGAAGGTAACGTCTGCGGTAGAGTAGGCATACGTCGATGAAGCCACGGACGCATCAGTTGATAGAGGGATTGCCGACCGATGACCGGGAGGCCATCGAACTCGCCCTGCTGGAGGCTCACTATGAAGGCCTGCCTCGATCAGCGATCGGCAACTTCTTTGTAGCGGTAATCTCAACCTTCCCGCTGATCGGGAGACTCCCGACAACGCCTGTTTTGCTCTTATTCCTATTGATACTGGGGTCTGCGCTAGGATTATTATGGTTCTGGTTCAAGTATAGGAGGAACAGGAGAGCAAGCATCGCGCATCTCACTGCTTCAGCAACGCTAGCATCAGCATTGATAAGCCTTAGCTGGGCGGTCGTTGTTCAGTACTATTTCTCTCATGGTAATGACGTGGTTCGGGGGCTGGTCAGTATGATGGCGGCTGGTCTCATGGCGGCATCGGTTATTGCTTGTTACACCGTGCCACGGACTGGCATAGTCTTCATCTCCATTCTTGGGGGGTCTATTGTAGTCGCTCAGGCGAGGGTTAACACAATAGAATATTGGATTTCATTCGCACTCTCATGCGTTTTTATTGCAATACTGATTAGCAGTCTTTTGGAGACTTACAAAATTGAGTTTCGTAAATTGGAAAAGGAGAAAGAGCTTAGAAAGTCAGCCGATACCGTTCGGCTTCTCTTGAATGACTATGAGGAGCAATCCAGCGATTGGCTCTGGAGGACAGATAGTTGCGGAAGGATCCTAACACCTTCTCGGCGTTTCAGGGAGTCTTCCGCTGGCCGAATTCGCGCAGGCATGCCCCTCGCTTCTCTATTTGACGAACGCCCCGAGACAGATCAGCTGCGCAACGCTCTCACTGAAGGCCGGCCAATCCGCAACTTGATTGTTCAGTTTCATCACGAGAATTCGGTTCGCTGGTGGCGTATCTCTGGTCGGGCCCTCCACTCAGAAGCGGGCGAGTATTGGGGAATGGAGGGCTTTGCCTCCGATATCACGGAAGCTCGCCAGGCCGAGGCCCGCATCAACTATATGGCGCACCACGACGCCCTGACGGGGCTTCCCAATCGCTTTCTGCTCAATGAGAATTTGGAAGCGATGCTATCAATATCGGAAAGTGCGCCAGCGATCAGCCTGCTTTACCTCGATCTTGACCATTTCAAGGTGATCAACGACACTCTTGGTCACAGCATAGGCGATCGGGTGCTACAAAAAGTCGGTCAACTCCTCCAAGAGCAATTGCATGCGGGGGATTTGGTGGCTCGTTTGGGCGGCGACGAGTTTGCAATCTTGTTGGATCCCGGTAGCCCTTCCGATCGAGTTCAGGCAGTTTCCGAGAAGATAGTCTCGGTTCTGGGCGAGCCCCTGCAAATCGATGAACATCAAATATTTACCGGTACGAGCGTCGGAATTGCTACCGCACCCCAGGACGCGAACACCCCGGAAGAACTGCTTCGAAATGCGGATCTGGCACTTTACAACGCCAAGGCGTCCGGGCGGGGACAGACGGCCCACTTCGCTCCGGAAATGCACCAACGAATGCTCGAGAGGCAGTCGCTTGAGACTGATTTGCGCTTGGCCATCGCAAATGGTGAGCTCGAACTGCATTATCAGCCGTTAATTGAAATCGCGTCAACGAAGATCGTAGGCTACGAGGCCTTGCTAAGATGGAATCATCCTCAGCGAGGCATGATCATGCCGGACCAATTCATCCCAATCGCCGAGGATAATGGGTTTATCATCCAACTGGGCGAATGGGTTCTTCGCAAGGGTTTGGACGAAGCGGCGCATTGGCCCAAACACCTAAAGGTCGCGATCAACGTTTCACCTTTGCAGCTTCGCAACAAAGGGTTTGCGATGGCCACGAAGAACGCGTTGGCGGCCACCGGCCTTGATGCCCAACGACTTGAAGTGGAGGTTACCGAGACAGTCCTGCTCGACGCGAGTCCGGAGGGGCTCGAGATGTTGCACGAGCTTCGCAAGCTGGGCGTTCGCATTGCACTCGATGACTTCGGCACCGGGTTTTCATCCTTGCACTATCTTCGCTCTTTTCCCTTTGATCGAATCAAAATTGATCGAAGCTTCGTGGCGAGGCTCGAAAGCGACCCTGACAGTCAGGCAATCGTACGGGCGGTAGTCAGCCTTGCAGATGCCTTCGGGATGGAAACTACCGCGGAGGGTGTAGAGATGCCCGAACAACTACGCCGGTTGAGTGATGAAGGCGTGACCCAAGTTCAAGGCTTTCTCTACAGCCCGGCGAAATTAGCCGAGCAGTTTGAAAATCTTCGCTAGGCAATCTGAGCCGCGGCCTGAGCGCGGCCTGCAAGCAAGGCCGATAGACTCAGCAGAGCTGACCATATCTGTTGCCTTTGGGGTACCGCCACGCGACGTCTTGGCAAGGAGCTTGATAGAGGGGACGGAGCAGGTTGGGATGTTCCCAGAGTGTAGGGGCACCATAGATTTCGCCACAATTGTACGATGCCTATGTGCTTCGGAACCAAGCAGTTGAACCGCAAGCTTTGGCCACTCATCCGACCGCGGTCGTCGTCTGACTTCGCTGGGGAGGAATATGTCCTCACGTCAACATGATGCGCGTTTGATGACGAATTCCTACAATACCCAAATTGATCCCAGCCATACATCTACTTAGCGACCCGAAGGTTGGATACGTCCAGACCTTGACTCAAGCCCCGCGTCTTTGCGGGGCTTTTTTCGTGCATCTTCCGCCGACTGCCTATTGCCCACCGGATTAGAGAATGCTCAATATTGCGTCCGTAGACGCGAACCCAGACTTGACCATTCGGGGATAACGAACTGGGTCAGGCCAAGAAAGATTTGGGCCTGGATATCAGGTAGAGTGGCAACGCTTTTTGAACCGCGAGTGGGAACGACCGGCGCTGCGCGGGTCGACTCTCATTTTCGGTCGGCGCAGCTCGCAAATACAATCTACCCTGTGGCCTCTCTCGCGGCGAAACCGGGCTGCTCGAAAAGCTCTTGTATGGCGTATGCGGGGAGAGGTTTGCTGAAGAGGTAACCCTGCACGAAACCACATCCCTCGTCGCGCAAGATCTGGCATTGCTCTTGGCTTTCCACTCCTTCGGCGAGCGTGTCCATACCGAGAGCCTCGGCCAAAGTGGTGATGGCGCGGATCACTGCGTTGGCGTTGGTTCCCTTTTCGGCAAGATCCCGCACGAAGCTCTGATCGATCTTGACCTTGTCGAACGGGAAGCTGCGCAAGTAGCTGAGCGATGAGTAGCCCGTTCCGAAGTCATCTAGGGCGATCCGCACGCCAAGCTCGCGAAGACTGTGAAGCATGCCGAGCGTCCGTTCCACATCTACGATGAACACGCTCTCCGTGATCTCGAGCTCGAGGCGATTGGGCTCTAGTCCTGAGCTTGTAAGGGCTTGGAGAATCGTGGACGCAAGCCCGGTAGCGGAGAACTGTTTCGGTGAAATATTGACAGCAACCGTCAAATGGTCAGGCCACTCGCATGCCGCGCGACAGGCTTCGCGCACAACCCAGTCACCTATCTGGAGGATCAAGCCGGTTTCCTCGGCGAGCGGGATAAATTCGGTTGGGCTGATCAGGCCTCGCTTCGGGTGGTTCCAGCGTATCAGTGCCTCGAAGCCTTCGAGCCGTTCCTTTTTCAGACAATACAGCGGCTGGTAATAGAGCTCGAATCCACCGTCCTTGATTGCCAAGCGAAGGTCGAGCTCCATCTCGCGCCGCCGACGCGCCTGTTCGTCGAGCGAGGGCTCGAAGAAATGAAAATCCGACTTTCCTTCCTTCTTCGCGCGATAGAGCGCGAGGTCGGCATGTTTCAGCAAATCGACGCCATTTTCGGCATCCATCGGGGCTACAGCGACGCCCACGCTGGCCGAACAGTCGGCCGTCTGCCCATCGATCTTTATCTGTCGCTCGAAGCATTGCTGCACACGCTGTGCGATTGGAAGCAGGCTCTCCTCCTCGTCCTCGACAACCATGAGGACTGCGAACTCGTCGCCACCCAGTCGGGCGACATGGGCCTCTGCGAGTTCATCGACGAGGCAATGCGCCACGAACCGCAGCAGCGCGTCGCCGGCAGGATGGCCGAGCGTGTCGTTCACGACCTTGAAGTCATCGAGGTCGCAATAGGCCACCAGCACTCGCTCTTTCCCCTTGCGGCGGATCAATGCCTGGTCGAGCTGTTCGACGAAGAGTTTGCGGTTGGGCAGGTTGGTCAACCCATCGTGCAGGCCGACATGAATGATCCGCCGCTCACGCTCCTCGATTGCTTCCACCATGGCATTGAAGCTCGACGCCAGTCGTCCGACTTCATCGTCGGTCTCGACCTGGACGATGATGTCTTCGCCCCGACCAAAGCGGCGGACCGCATCGTCGAGTGCTGACAAGGGACGGGTGATGCCTCGCGCAATACGCCAGCCCAATGCCACGACCAGTACCAATCCGGTCGTTCCGACCAGTGCCAGCAGGTATTTCAAGACTGCATATTCCGCGAGTGCCTTGGCGAGCGAGTGTTGCAAGACGAGGCGCGGTGCGAGCCCATCTTGCAGGCTAGGCAGGCTGCTCACCCGATAGAGATTGCGCGCGGCATCGTTCGCCTCGACTACAGTGCCCGGCGGTGCCGACGTCGCAATAGCGGGAAGTTTTTCCTCGAGTTCGACGCTGGCTTCGAAATCGACAGCGGCGAGTTCCGCCAACCGGGCCATGGCTGCCTTGTCCAGAGGTGAAGCAAGCACGAGCCAGCCAGCAAGATCGGGGACCTCGATCGGAGATGCAGTCGCCAGCGCCAATTCGCCGCCGAGTTCGATCACGCCCTTGCTCTTGCCGGAATCGAGTTCGCCCCAGATGTCCTCTACCGGGGGCAGGCGGCTAGACCCGTCGCTGATGATCGTTCCATCAAGGCCGACTACGAACGCGCTCGAGGCCTGCGACCGGTCCCGCAGGTTTCGCAGGGCGCTTGAAAGCGTTGGCTCGTCTCCGGTCGCGAGTGCCTCGCGGAAGCCGAAGTCGCGCGCCAACACGTCGGTTGCTGCGCGCATCTGCCTTGCCCGCAGATCGACAATCTCGTCGAAAACACGAGCGCTAGCAGCCATGTCGCGGCTGGCGGAACTCTCGCCGAATCGCTCTATGCTGGCGTTCACTACGACCATGACTACGGCGAGGACAGCAGCGAAGAGCCCCGCATAAAGCACGGCTATGCGCAGCTTGAGCGAAGAGAAACTCGGTAGGGCAAGGCGCGGAAAGACGGTTCTCACCGCAAGCGCACCGAGATCTTCTGGTCGGTTGCGCCATTCACCTGCTTTACGACCTCACCGGAAGGCGTACGGATACGGGGATGCCAGACGGTTAGCCTCGCGGTTCCCGCCGGCACTCCCGAAAGCGTGACATAGCCATTCGCGTCGGTCTTGCCGGCAAATGGGGTGTCGACGACGCGAATATAGCCACGCATCTTGTCGTGAATATTGCATCCCAGAGCCACGGATCCGCTGACGGGGAAAGTGTGCGTGCGCGACTGGTCACGACCATAGAGATCGATTTCGAACCGCGCAGGCTTTGAGAAACTGTAGATCGAGTGACGCACCCGATCGAGGTTCGGGAAGGCTACGGTACTGCCGCGAGCGACCACGAGCGTACCGGGTACGAAGGCTTCGTCCTTCTGGGCCATGGCCATCCGCCAGGGAAAAGTGATCCGCGTCTTCATAGCCGACGGACTGTCAAGTTCGATGACGGCGTCACGTACCGGAACGCCTCTTTCGTCGACCACCTGCACCTTGATGGACCCAGCAGAGGCTGCGCCTGCGATCGAGGCGGGCACGGCTAGCAAAACGGCGAGTAAGGCAAATGCGCGTAGGGACACGAGCTGCAGGTACACGGAAGCAGGTTAATAAAGCATCCAGGCAGGGTTAACGGCTTTTCCATCATATGTTGCAAGAAGCTACCACTATGAATCAGCTCCTGAGATATGCGACGTTACCGGTGGCGCTGGCTTTCTCGCATGCACCAGTGGCCGCGCAAGACGCTCTGCCCGAGAGGGAGGCGGTGCCTCAGCCTTCGACGATCGGATCCTTCACGGATTACAACGCCAAGCTGCTGCTCACCAACGGGGTCAGCGCGATCGACGGAGCCAGCGGCGGTGGAATCTCCGATTGGGCCACAATCGCCGGCCGGCAGGAAACCCAGGGTGTGGGCTTTCAAGCGCATGTCACGGCAGTTCTCTTGCCCGACTACCTTTACCAGTCGCACGGCCTCTCCGTGGGGATCGCCGACCGGCTCGAACTATCCTACGCGCGGCAGAATTTTGACACGCGTGAGGTCGGGGCGGCACTCGGGCTCGGCCGTGGTTACACGTTCAATCAGGATATCTTCGGAACCAAGGTCCGCCTCTTCGGCGATGTCGTCTACGGTGATGAACTGCTTCCCCAGGTATCCGCAGGCGTGCAATACAAGCGCAGCCTCGATGGCCCCGTCGTAAACGCCGTGGGCGCTGCGCATGACCAGGGCCTCGATTTCACCCTCAGTGCGACAAAGCTGTTCCTCAGTAGGAGCATATTGGTCAACACGACTGCGAGGCTGACAAAGTCGAATCAGAACGGGTTGCTCGGCTTCGGCAGTCGCGCGAACGATCGCTATGCGCTGCAATTTGAAGGTGCGGTTGCCTATCAGTTTTCGCGACGGTTCGTATTGGGGAGTGAATTCCGCACCAAGCCCGACAATCTCGGCCTTGGAGAGGATGACTGGTTGGACATCTTCGCCGCCTATGCACCAACCGACAATCTGACACTGACGGCTGCCTATGCCGATCTGGGATCGATCGCGACCTTCGGCGGTCAGCGCGGCGCTTTCCTGCAAGCGCAAATTGCCTTCTGACGGAGAGATCGATGTTGTGTAGCGCCATCCTTGCCCTGTTTTTCATGCAGCAGACCCCCGCGGACACTATCGACTGGGACGAGGAGTTCGGTGTCGAAACGGTGGAGCGCGATCCGTCCACTGGCGAGATGCCAGTCGATCCCTACGAGCAGAGTAACGAAAATGCCGGGGCTGTTCCCTTCGAGGGTGAGTCGATGGCTGCACGGTTTGGAGGTCAGGACGGCATCCGGCGTATCGTCGAGCGCTTCGTCGATTTGAACTTCGCCGACCCGCGGATCGCCGCGATCTTCGAGGGCCATGACGAAGTGCGATTGCGCCGCACGCTGTTCGAGCAATTCTGCTACATTCTCAATGCGGGTTGCGACTATACCGGCCGCGACATGCGCAGTTCGCACGAGGGTCTCGGCAGCCGCAAGGCGGAACTCAACGCCGTCGTCGAGAACCTCCAGAAGGCGATGCACGAAGAAGGCGTTCCATTTGCGGCGCAAAATCGCTTGCTCGCCAAGCTTGCGCCGATGAAGGGTGACGTCGTGGAGCGCTGAACTGCCGTGATTTCAATTCCGCAATGGCAAGATCGGCCCGACGAGCGGACTGTCTGCTTTCAGGCGCTTCTGATAAGATGACGAACGTCCTAAATGAGGGCGCAGAGCTGCCATCGAGTGATACTGTCTATCGTACGCGAAGCGCGTGCGCGGGAAATCGAGGTCAGTTTCCCCGGAATAGTGGGGTATTTCTGGGGGGTATTCGGCGCTGTCTGTGTCATATTAATGCATTATTGCCAAAAGCTTATTATGTAAAAGTGAATCCCTCCTGCTCCGCCACTAAGTCTCGTCCCGCGCTCACAGCGCAGACCGAACTCCTGCTCCGCTGCCCGCGAGACGTTTGATCCCTTCCGTCATTCGATCCGCCCACACTGTCGAGCCCTGCCACCGGGGGACCAAGACAATCGCGATGACCCATGCGCCGGCAATCAGGGCCGCCAGGGAAACCGGCTGGGAAGTGTTCAGCCCCCCATACCAATCGATCGACTTGATCAGGGCGACGATGATGCACAGTCCGAGGAAGACGCCAAGCGGGCTGCCCGAACGCATCGGCGGTCGTCCCGATGAGACGGCCAGAAAGGGGACGAGCAGCGTCAATCCCACCCACAGCAGCCGCACACAGGCGGCTTTCATCTGCGCGGGATCACCAGCACTCATCAGTGCCATGATCGTCTCGCCTTGCCAGCTCTTGTCCGCCCTGGGCGGTCCCAGCCTTGGCGGCGCGGCGCGTGGCAGACGCACGTCTATCGTCGAAAAGCTCATGACCCTTCCGGCTGGCTCGACGAGCTGGCCCTGCCTTAGCTGGAGGATCCCCTCCTTGTCGCTCGCCAACGCAAGGCGACCCGAGGCGGCCTGGAACGTCCCCGCCTTGGTTCGGACGAAGAGGCCGAGGAGGCGCCCATCGTCGGGGTCGATCCCATCGAAACTCAGCATGGTGTCTTCGTCGATCGCGTGGAATTCGTGGGCCGAGAGGTTGTAGCCGAAGTCGCCGGCCGCCATCCGGCGACCGATTTCGTCGATCTTCCGTTCGCCGGCGGGCATCAGCCAGCCTTGGTTGACCAACACGAATGCGGCAGTGGCGACCGTAAAGACTATTGGCATGCGCAGCCAGCGCAGCGGCGCGATGCCCATGGCCTCGATCGCGTCGAGTTCGCCGCGCAGGGCCAGCTTCCTGACGGTCAGCGCGATTGCCAGGAAGAGACCGAAGACCGCCCCGATTCCGGCGTATTCGGGCAGCAGCCCCAGGACGGTCTGACCGATGATATAGCCGCGATGGCCCGACAGGTTGGTGATGTCGATCAGCCGGGGCAAGTGCTCCAGCACCATGAGCGACATGACGATCGCGACGACCGAACCGAGCGTCCCGCACGAAAGCCGCAGGAGATAGATGTCGAGCGTACGCAGCAGCTTCATCGCGCAGGTCAGGCGGCGACGGCGAGTCGGCGGTCGGTCAGCAGCCGATAATGGGCGAAGAGATCTCCGAAGTGCTCCTCCATCCCCCTCGCAGCTTGGGTGCCGGGTCGCACAATCCGTGCGGAGGGTAGCGCGAGGATCGCCCGGGTCGCATCCGCGGCGTCCGCCGGTCGAAAGGAGAGGGAAGGATCGCGCAGCGCGAAGTCGGCCACACCCCCGGCCGCAGGAGCGACGATCGGTAGCCCGCTGGCGTGCGCCTCCGCCGCGATCATGCCGAAGGTCTCGGCCTCGCAGCCGTGCAGCAGAGCGTCCGCGCTGGCGAGTATCGTCGCGAACTGCGCACGGTCGCGGATCGGTTCGAACAGCCGGATATGGGGGTTTCCGGCGATCGTCCGGAGGACCTGGTCGCGGCACCGCCCTTCGCCGAAGATCGCCAGCCCGAGGGGGCGCGAGCGGCCGGCGCGCATCGCCGCTTCGACCAGCAGCGGCACCCGTTTCTCGGTGGCCAGCCGCCCGGCGGTGATCAGGAGGGTTGCCTCGGCCCCCATGCCGCAGGTCGCAAGCAGTCTTTCGCGCACCGCCTCGTCGCGGCGCGCGGGTGAAAACAGCCCCTTCTCGATCCCCATGGGCAGCGTCACCACATGGCCCACGCCGCCGACAACGAGCCGTGCGGCCAGATCGCTGTTCGCCGCCACGACGGCATCGAAGCGTGTCCCGAAGCCGCGCAGGCGCCGCCAGAACCATTCGAAGGCGCGGTCTACCGTCGGCGGCTCGACCACGCGCTCGAACCAGCGATAGACATGCGCCGAAAGCGGATCCGAATGCATGATCAGCGATCGCGGCACCGCGACCGGATAGCTCGCCACGTAGTCCGCGCTGCGCCACGGCGAGGATGCCTCAACGATATCGGGTTCGAGCCGGTCGAGCATGGCGTGAACCGCCGCCTCGTCGGCGAAGGCGAAATACTTGCGGTCCAGCGGGAAGCGGGGCGAGGCGATGTAGGCGATGCGCGCCGAGGGAGAGATGTCGACGGTCTCTTCGCGCGCTCCGGGGGCGAGAATCGTGATGTCGACACCCTGCTGCTCAGCGATCCGGAGTTTCTGATCGATGTAGGTGCGAATCCCGCCGCCGAACGGGGTGTAGAAGCCGCAGACATCGACGATCCTCATCCTCTCAGCTCCCCTTGGCCAACGGGCGCATGGAGAGGCCCCTGCGATAGTTCATGACGATGGTGATGCGGGTCGGCGCCGCCCCTGCGCGCGCGGAGGCATCAGCCGCCTTGGGTTTGCTCCAGCCGAGCCTGGGATTGCCGGCGAACCCGATCCCGTCGACCCGCCAGCCGAACTTGCGGTTGCCGTCGCGGTCGTGGAGCAGTGAGACGCCGTAGGTCCCCGGGCCCGGCAGGCGGACGCACAGCGTGGTGGGACCCGACTTGGGGACCGGCACCTCGACCCTGCGGAAGGTCTTGCCCGCCGCAATCAGGATATTGTCGTCGTCGAGGAAATCCTCGTCGGTGGCAGGATAGACTTCGAGCTTGAGATTGCCCGTGCGGTCCTTGAGGCCCTGCACGTCGACCAGGAAGGCAGGCCCGGTTTCCTGCGGTCGGCAGCGTCCCTCGGCCTTGCCGAGGTCGGGCGTCGAGGGAAGCGTTGCGCTCGCCAGCAGCGGGAGGGCGATAAGACTAGCGACGGCGCGCATCGTCGGCGTCTCCAAAGGCGAGGTCGCTTGCCGCAAAGCCGATACCGGCGACGATATGCGTGGCGAGGATCAACGTGGCCATCAGTGCCATCAGCGCCGCGATCTCGACTTGCTGTCCCAGCGCCAGGACCGCGACGCCGGCGAACACCACATCCTTGTTGGGCACGAAGGGTAGCCGCGAGATCAGCAACCGGAGCGTCGCCAGCAGGAGCCACCACATCAGCGGTGTGGACGGGAGGACCAGGTGCCACAGCGTGGCCGAGAGCGCGGTGGTGACGAGGATGCGGCCGGCATGGACGGCCGCCACGAAGGTCAGCTCGTGGCGGTCGAGCGAGAAGATCTGCTTGCGCCACAGCATCGCCGCGAGCGAGGTGCCGATGACGAAGGCGAGCGACCAGGCAATCGTCTGGCTGTGCTCGCCCAGCGGCAGCATCCGGAGCAGGGGGGCGGCCGCGGCGAGGAAGGCTAGTGTGGCGACATTCCCCACCACGGCCGAGAGCACCGCGACATCCTTGACCGCACCGAAAGGGGATGCGGTGAGGGACAGATGCCGGCGGGCCCAAGTGTAGAAATAGACCTCGCCGAGATAGCCGACGAGCAGCTCGTTGTAGATCAGCTTGCGGACCAGCGCGCCGATCGCGAGCGGTCCGACCTGCCACAGGCGCCGAAAGATGATCCACTCGCTCAGCGGCCCGGCGAGGTAGCTGAGTGCGAAGAGGCCCCAGAACAGCGGGGACGTGGGTACCAGCTCGACCACCGCGGCGAAGCTGAGCGTGCGGAGCTGGTAGAGCGAGGCACCCAGCACGCCGAGCGAGAGCGCCGCTCCGGCCACTCTAGCAGGAGAAAACCTCGGCTTGCGGTCCTGCGGTTCGAGGACGATGTCGTCGGTCGGGTGCAACGCGACTGCGGGCTCGGTCATGGTCAACCTTGTCTTGCCTGTACCGGGTTAGACGCCGCGCTCGCGCCATTCCCGCACCCGCCAGCGCAGGGTGGAGATCCGCTGTCGGCGCGATCGGCAAGCCAGTCTGGCAAGGGTGTCGAGATAGGTTCGGCTCGAGCGCTCGAGAGTGAATTGTTCGGCAAATCGCTTCATCGCCGCCCGGTCCGGCACAATCCCGCGCGCCTTGCCGATGGCAGCGCCCAGCGCTCGCGCGTCACGCTGTGCCACGACGACACCGAATTCGCCTCTGCCGGTGAGCCAGTCCATGCTGGTGCAGCAGTCGGTCGAGATGATCGGCAGTCCGGCAGCGATCGCTTCGATCACCACTGCGGGGACGCCCTCGTAGTCGGACGAGATGACGAGGACATCGGCCTGTGACAGTACAGCGCCCGGGTCGTCGAGATGCCCCGGGAGCTGGACCCGGTGGGAGAGATCGAGGTCGCCGACGAGGCGCGACAGCCGACCGTGTTCGGGGCCGTCGCCGGCAATCACGAGGCTGTCTTCCGGCTGGCACCCTGCGGCGAAGGCGCGCAGCAGCAGCGCCTGGTTCTTCTGCGTGACCAGCCGTCCCATGTTGAGAAAGCGACAGCCTTGGCGCCGCTCGTCGATGCGCTCGCGCGGACGCGAGAAGCGTTCCAGTTCGGCGCGCGTGATGGCCGGGTCGGGGATGATCTCGACCCGTCCGGGATCGACCGCGAGGCGCTGCTCGATTTCGGCCCGCATCGGATCGGCGAGGCCGACGAAGTGATCTAGATAGCGGCCCTGGATAATCAGCCACAAATGATATCCCGCGCGATAGGGGAAGGGCATGTCGCTCCGCTCGAGGTCGTTGCTGATCTTCACCAGAACGGGCGGGCA
This sequence comes from Qipengyuania sp., assembly GCF_048550555.1. Lineage (GTDB taxonomy): Bacteria > Pseudomonadota > Alphaproteobacteria > Sphingomonadales > Sphingomonadaceae > Qipengyuania. Next base: position 29,108 of record NZ_JBLYYF010000044.1, read on the forward strand.
CCGCTTGCCGAGCAGCAGCTTCATGGCGACGCAGACGATGGTGTAGGTGTTGCCCGGGCAGAACAGCACGTCGACCCGTTCGCGCAGCAGGAAGCGCAGCATCGACCAGATCATCCACAGCGTTTCCCAATGATCGGTGGGAAAGGGTTCGCGCCGCGTTCGATAGGCGAGCGGCGGTGCCGATGGGCTGCCCTGGCCGCGAGCGCGACCGAGCACGATCAGGACATCATGCCCGGCAGCCTGCCATTGCTCGGCCAGCCGCAGGCCGACGCGTTCGACCCCGCCCGGCGAGAAGCTGTGAATGGGTATGGCGATCCGCATACCCCTTTGACGCCACGCAGTTGCCAATCCCGCACATGCTCATGCCGATCCCAGCAGGTCGCGATAGCGACCTGCTGTCCGGCGCGCCGCGAAGGTCCCGAGCGTGGCCTCGATACTGGCGATGAGGGACGGTTTGGAGACGTCGCCCGGGTGAACTGCAACGCGCATGTCACGCAGCGGATGGAATGCGGTTCGGGCGAGCCGTGCGACCGCGAGCGAGGAAGCGGTGCGCGCGGGCGACCGGCTCGCCCAGGTAATCACCGGCCCGCGCGAAACGGTCCTGCCGGTGGCGGGCACCCACACGCGCAGGTGATTCTCGGCCAGCGCAAAGCCGCTGTCGCGCAGCGCCGCCATCGCGCCCTCGCCATAGAGCCAGGCGGGTGCGATGAAGCCGGTCGCCTCGCGCCCGATGATGTCCTCGACCAGAGCTTTCCCGTCGCGCATCCGGCTCGCCGCCTCTGCCCTAGAGAGCCCGAGGAATTCGCCTTCCGAGGCGGTCAGGTGTCGCGCCTTGAAGGCCGCCATGCCGGCATGCTCGGCGTAGTCCTTGTGGAACCAGCCATGGACGAACATTTCGACCCCCGCATCCGCCCAGCCGCGCAGCTTGCGCCCGAAGGCAGCATTGCCCGCCAGCGGATGCTCACCCCAATGGTCGGGGACCACCAACATGGCGAAGTTCGGGCCTCCGAGGTGGCGATCGAAAATCGCGACCAGCCGGTCGACGGCCGCTTCCGATCCGGGGCCGACGTCGTGGATCGAGGCGAGCAGGCGCTTGCGGTCAGAAGGCCGCATCGATGCCGATCCTTATGGTTCGCGGGCGCAGCGGCGTTCGCTGGTCTTCATTGAACAGGGTGAAGGGATTTCCGAACGAGAAACGGTTGGCGCGGCTGTCGAGCACGTTGTCGATGTCGAGCGAGACCCCCCAATTGCCGAACTCGATCCGTCCGCCCAATGTTGTATCGAAATATTTGCCCTGTTCGCGTTCGAACGGCAGGCCGATCCCGAGGTAGGACTTGCCGACATAGCCGATGCCCCCATCAAGCCTGAGGTTCGCATCGCCAAGGCTGGTGCTGTAACTCACCGCAACCCGACCGCCGCTTTCGGCGATGTTGGGAAGATCCCCCTCGTCCAGTTCCATGAAATCAGGGGCAGGCTGGTTGATCTTGTTGGATGTGGCGAAGCCGGTCAGTTCCAGGGTCAGTCCGGAAGACGGACGCCAGCCGATGCGGGCGGAGACATAGTTCACGAAGCCCGAGCCGATGTTCGCCAGATAGGGGAAGCCCTCCTCCGTGATCAGGTCGGCCTGTACGTCCTCCCAGCGCGAATGGGCGAATGCCACTCCGCCGTAGAATTGCGAGTTCACTAAGGTGCCGAAACGGATCCCGGCCTCCAGGGTGCGCAGTTCATCGGGGGCGAATTGCACGGCCTCGACGCTGTCCGCCTGCGATACGATGCGCTGCGACCCGGGGCGGTACCCCTGATGGTGGCGGACATAGACAAGCCATCCTTCGGACGGTCGCCAGGAAATCGCCGCGGTAGGCAGCAGCCGCCAGCCCGATCGCTTCGGCTCGAGGTCGATTGCGGTTCCGAAGCTCTCGGCCTCCTCGACCTGCCGGTTGTAGGAAACCCGCGCCCCGCCAGTCAGCGAGAGGCGCTCGGTTACGTCGATGCTGGCTTCCCCGAAGAGCGCGGCATCGAAGGTCTCGGACCGTGATTCGGCGAATATCGTCGGGGAAGCCGGGTCGCCCAGCGCGCGCGATACGTGGTTCACATTATCCACCAGGCTCACGCCGACCACCCAGCTCGACAGGGGCGGCCCCGAACCGGAGAGGCGGCTCTCGTGCGTGATCAGCGAGACCTTGGTGTCGTCCTGGAAGAGTTGTGGGGTCGCATCGTCGGGCTGCGTCGCATCGAAACTCGTGCCGATCGCATGGTCGACATAGGAGGTGTTGGTCACGAGATCGGCCGCGCCGAGTTCGGCCCGCGCGGTCATAAAGAACAGCCGATAATCATTGTCGAAGGGTTGGGCGATCGTGGTGCGGCGAACGAGGTCGTCGGTTCCCGAATTGGTGTATTGCCCGTCGCGGCTGCCGATATTCTGCATCACCAGCCCGGTTTCGACGTCCAGCCCCTCGATAGGCGTGGTCGAAACCGACGCCCTGAGGCCCGAGATCGCGGTCCGGTTCGTGTCCGCAACACCGCGTCCCGGATCGTCGATGTAGCCGGGATGCACGACGCGATAGGCCACCGCGCGCAGGGCAGAAGTTTCGCCAAGCGGAAGGTTGCCGACCATGGCTGCATCATAGCCGAGTTCGTTCCGGGTAAGGGCGAGACCAACGGTTCCGGCGATTTCGGTCACCGCAGGATCGGGCCTATTTGGCAGAAGGCGGATGACGCCGCCGAGCGACCCTGCCCCATAGAGCGTGCCCTGCGGTCCCTCGATCACCTCGACCCGCTCGATGTCGTAGAGCGCAAGGTCCGGATCGGGTGCGCTGTAGATCAGCCGACTCTCGCCGAAATACTGGCTGATCGTCGCCTGGTTCTGCCCGTTGAAGCTGCTGTCGGCGATCCCGCGAATGAAGATCTTGTTGCGCCCCGAGCCGAGGTCGGTCGAGGTCAGGTCGGGCAATTCGCGCAGCAGCGTCTCGCTGCCGCGCGCGCCGACTCTCAGGCTTTCGGCGAAATCGAGCGTCGCGACATGCGCGGACCCGGGATAGTCCGCCAGCAGCGAATCGCGCTTGCTCGCGGTGACGATGATCGGCTGGGGCGGGGGTACAGGGGCCGGCACTGAAGACGCGGTGGGGCGCGGGCCGCTGGGTCGCGGTCGCGCCGTTGCGGGTGCGCGGAGGATCGTCACCGTCTCCCCGGACACGCGGAAGGTGAAGCCAGTGCCCCGCAAGAGAATGGCGAGGCCGGCCGCGACCGAATGCCGTCCCTGCAGCCCACGCGTGCGCGCTGCCGCGATGCCCGGGACGCCGGTGTTGACCGAGACCCGGGCCTGCTGCGCGAATGTGACGAGCGCCCGGTCGAGCCGGCCCGGAGCGATATCGAACTCGGCTTCCTCGGCGCCCAGCGCAGGCGCGCTCGCGGCCACCAGGGGCAGCGCCAGAAGGGTCGGGCCAAGCAGTCGCATCGTCAGCGTTCGAGCGTCCAGCCTTCCTGCGTCTTGTCTATCGAAACTCCCAATATGTCGGCGGCTCGCGTCGCGATAGCATTTGCGTCGCCGGTCGTCTGGATGACGCCGCTGAACCGTCGGTCCTGCAAATCGGCCGACAGGGCGATGGGGACTCCGGTAGCCCGGGACAGGTCGGCTGCCACCTCGGTCAGCGGCGTCCCGTCGTAGACCAGCGCGCCGTCCGCCCAGCTGCCGATGCTCGCCATCGAACGGTCGCTCACACGCGCTCCGCTGCCATCGGCAATGAGTACATCGCCCGGCTTCAGGACGATCCCATTGCTCCCCGCTTCGTAGCGGACGGCCCCTTCGCTCACGCCAACCCGCAACCATTCCTTGTCGCGAGTCACGTTGAAGACCGTTCCGACATCGACCAGCCGGTCTTCGCCCACGGTCACGACGAAAGGATCGGATGCGTCGTGGACAATTGCGAAACGCGCTTCGCCCGATACCAGCTCGGCCGATCGCGGATCGTTGCGGTCGAGCAGCAGCCGGGTCGAACCGTTGAGCGCGATCTGTCCGCCGTCCTCGAGCGCGACGGTGCGCGTTTCACCCGCAGCGGTTTCGATCGCATAGCTCGCCTCGCGCGGTACCAATTGAAAGGTCAGTGCCGCCGCTGCGACCACGCTGGCCGCCAGCGCGCCCCATTTCCAGCGACCCGGGCGCACCTCCCCGGTCGCAGGCTCTTCGCGCGGCTCTTCCGCCCGGGGCTCGGGGAAGTCCGCAGCGCCCAGAACCACGTCCATCTCGTCTTCCTGGGCGAGGACCTCTTCATAGGCGAGGTTGTGCGCCGGATCGGCCTCCAGCCAGTCGGTGAAGGCAATCCAGTCTTCCTCGGCGGCGGTCTCCAGGCGCAGGTGCCAGGCGGTTGCCGTTTCGCGCAGCTTTTCGGAAATGCGGTCAGGCATGGCTGTCCTCCCACGTCGGAGCGACGTCCACCAGCGTGGCGCGCACCGTGCGGAGTTCGCGATAGGCGCGCTGCAGGTGCTTTTCGACCGCGCTGAGGCTCAGGCCGAGGCGCGTGGCAATCACTTTCTGTCCGATTCCTTCCACCCGATAGAGATGCAAGATCTCCGCCGTACGCGGCGGCATCTGTGCCAAGGCCTGCTCGACCTTCGCCAGCAGGTCGCGGTCGAGCGCGGTCCTCTCGGGTGTCGGCTGCGGATCGCTCGTCAAATCCTGCCCGTAGTGGTTGCGCGCCCAGCCATCGTCGCGCCCCTGCCGGCGCCGACTTCCGCGCTTAAGGTCGCGAACCAGGTTGTTGGTCATCTGAAAGAGATAGGGCCCTGCATTGGCCACCGGGCCTCCGCGCCAGTCGATCAGCTTGAGATAGAGCTCCTGATAGACGTCGTCCGCCTCGTCCCGAGTGCAGCCGCGCGACGTGATGAAGCGTATCAGCTGGGGGCGCATCTCGGCGGCGAGCTGCCGCAGCCCGCTGTTTTCAACCTTGGTTCGCGCACCCTCCATCGGGCAAGCATAGAAAGGCTGGGGGCTTCCTGACAATGGATTTGGCGGGTGCGCCCGCATTGCAGTCGCCAGCATGTCAGTAGCTCGTCGACCAGGAGATCAGGGCGCGGCTGTCGCTCGCCCTGACGCCCGAGGTGCCGTTTTCGAAACGTAGGTGAAAGCCGTCCCGTTCGTCCGCTCCGACCAACTGCGCCTTGATCGCCATGCCGTATCGCGAGAGACCTTCTCCGTTGGCCATGCGATTGGCCAGCTCCCCGGCCGGTGCCTGGTCCCAGCCACCGAGGCGGAAGTGCGAAAGCGATAGCTGCACGCCCGGCGCCGCGAGCGCAAGGCCGAGCTCGTGCGAAAATGAAGCGGTCCGCCGCGTCAGCAAGGGCCCTGCGGCAGATCCCGATTTCGCGTAGCCAAGCTCCCCCCCGAGCGACACGAAAAGGTGCGGTGAAATCTCGTGTTCGTATCGCCCTCTGAGAGCATAGCGTCGCATCCAAGGCCATGTCGTGACAAGGCGCAGGTCATCTTCCTTGCTCCCGACGCGGCGATGATCGAGCGACAGGTATAGCGCGCTGTCATCCCACTGGGCAGCGAGTCCGTGCTGTCGCGCCGAGTCGATGGGGAGCGGTACTCGATAATCGACCTCGGACCTCACGCCGGGTCCAGATATACCGGCGGCACCCTCCCGAGCAGCAGCGGGTGCTGCGAGACAGGCCGCCGCACCGACGATTGGGCCTGCAAGGCGTATCACTGTGAGCCGCATGGACCATGACTCCCCGGTTTCGGTCGTTTCCAAGGCAAGACGGTCTCGCCGGGCCAATCCCGCATGGGGGCGCTGCCCATGCGGGAATAGCCGGGCGGCAGCGTCTCACTCGTGCAAGCAGCTGCAGGAGTGGGAATGTCGGTTTGGCGCGCGATCGGATGGATGCTGCTGGCTCTGGTCACCATGGCCCCGCAGTTCCCCCAAGCCACGGGGACGACTGCTCCGACCCTTTTCCCTCCGGTTGGAGAAGCCGGGGATTTCTCCGTCATGACCTACAACATCAAGGCGCAGCCCTGGCCGCTCGTGTCGGGCCGGGCGGGCGCCGTCGCCGCCATCGCCGACCGGCTGGCGGACATGCGGGCGACCGGACGCCAGCCCCGTATCGTGCTGCTGCAGGAAGCATTTACCCAACAGGCGCGCGAGATCGCGCATCAGGCCGGATATCGCTACCTGACGCGCGGGCCCGTGCGGGTGTCGCCCGGACCTGCAGCCCCGCTGGGCGAGGCCTACGCCGGCGCCCAGCGCTGGGACCGCGGCGAGAGCAGTGCGGCGGTGTTCGACAGCGGTCTGCTGATCCTCTCCGACTATCCGATCCTGCGGGTCGCGCAGGTCGGTTTCCCCTCCGGCGCCTGTGCCGGCTTCGACTGCCTGGCCTCGAAAGGCGTGTTGATCGCCTGGGTGTCCGTCCCGGGGCAGGATCAACCGATTGCTGTCGTCAATACGCACCTCAATTCGCGTAAGTCGACTCACGTTGCGCCCGACAGGGCCGACCAGGCCCAAGCCTTTCAGGTCCTGAGCTTGAGGAAGATAATCGATCGCGCCATCGGCGAGGGCACGCCGACAATCTTCGGGGGCGATACCAATGTCGGGACCGTCCCGGCGAGGATCGCGGCATTCAGAGCCCATCCGCCATTGGGCGACAGGTCGCACGAGACGCTGAAGGACATGCTCGCCTCGCTGATGATCGACGATACCTCGCTGGAAGAGGTCGATGCCATTGTCGCGCGCAACAAGGACATGATCCTGACGCGCGATGGCGACCGGACGTATTTCGAGGCGATGGGCGCAGCGGTACCATTTCCCGTGAATGGGAAGGAATCTCTTTCCGATCACGCCGGATTCATGGTGAGCTTTCGCCTTTCTGCCTCTTGATGACCAAAAGCGGACCGTCGACTTGCGGCCCCTTTGCAGACGCTGAGACTTCTGACCTACAGTCCATAGCGGTCTGTAGCGGACCAAAACGCAAAGTTGGCGCGGAGTATGGCAGCGGCTTCATCTGTGCAAATTTACTCGATATTACAAACTATTGTGCATCCCTCCTGCTCCGCCACCTCCCTCTACTATCCTCGTAATGCGTGCTTGGCCTCGCCTCGCATGCCTCGAACTCGTGCGCGTTGGGTCCTCCCGACAATCATGTAACCGGTTGCATGAAGATCGACGATACCTCATGCCTGCCACGCAATATCCCCAAGGAGAGAACGGTGAGGGCAAGACAGTCAGGTGTAGCAGGTCGCACCGTGCTGCGCGCAGTCGTGGCACTCTTTGCCTTTCTCGGCCCCTCCGCCCTCGCAGCGCAGGCTAGCGACGTGGAGCGCCAGTGTTCGCCCGACGGGCGGCTCTGCTTCGCGCTCGAGACGGTCGAGAGGGACGCCACCTATAGCATCCAGCGCGACGATGGGGACGTGATCGCGCCTTCACGCCTCGGCTTCATGCTGCGGGGTGCGGGCAAGTGGCAGCATGGGATGCAGCTCGGTGAAGCGGTCGCGCGCAGCCATGACGAAACCTGGCAACAGCCCTGGGGCGAACGCCGCCTCGTCCAAGATCGCTACAATGAAATTCGTGTCCCGATCATCGAAACGCGCAAGAGCAAGCGCCGCATCGATCTCGTCGCCCGTGTGTTCGATGGCGGCGTGGGCTTCCGGTTCGAATTTCCCGAGCAGCTCCAGCTCGGCGACGTGATGGTCGACGAAGAGCTCACCGAATTCGCCATCGCCGGGCAGGCGGAGGCCTGGTGGATCCCGGGCGGCGAGTGGAACCGCTACGAATATCTCTATCGCCATACCCCCGCGAGCGAAGTCGGGACCGCGCATACCCCGATCACCTTCCGCCGCGCCGACGGGCTGCACATCGCCATCCACGAAGCGGCGCTGGAGGACTATTCGGGCTATTGGCTCGAACGGGTCGAAGGGCAGCGCTTCCGCACCCGGCTGGCACCGTCTTCGCAGCCGTGGAAGGTGCGCCGGACCGCCCCATTCAACACGCCGTGGCGGACTGTCCTGATCGCCGAGGACGCGCCCCGCCTCTATGCCGCTGCCGACATCATCCTCGATCTCAACGACCCCAATCGCCTCGGCGACGTGAGCTGGGTCAAGCCGCACAAATATGTCGGCATCTGGTGGGCGATGCATCTCGACAAATGGAGCTGGAATGCAGGGCCGCGGCACGGCGCGACGACGCAACACACGCTCGACTACATCGATTTTGCCGCCCAGCACGGTTTCAGTTCGGTCCTGGTCGAGGGCTGGAACGAGGGGTGGTGGAGCGAGAGCGGGCGCAATTTCAAATTCGCCACCCCTTATCCCGACTTCGATATCGACCGCGTGACAGCCTATGCGCGAAAGAAGGGCGTCGAGATTATCGGCCATCATGAAACCGCGGGCAATGCGGGGCTATACGAGCGTAATCTCGAGGCGGCGCTGGCCTATTACGAGAAGCACGGCATCCATTCGGTCAAGACGGGTTACGTCGCCGATGCCGGCGGTGTGCTCCGCGAGGACCCCGACGGAACGGAGCAATGGGAATGGCATGACGGCCAGTACATGGCGCGCCACCACGTTCTCGTCGCGCAGCGTGCGGCCGAGCACCGCATCGCGGTCAACGCGCACGAGCCGATCAAGGACACGGGCCTGCGGCGCACCTATCCCAACATGATGACGCGCGAGGGCGCGCGGGGTACCGAATACATGGCCTGGGGCGCTCCGCCGAACCCGCCGAGCCACGAGCCCACGCTGGTGTTCACGCGGATGCTCTCGGGACCGCTCGATTACACGCCGGGTATCGTTAGTCTTGCCGGTCGTGACGGGCGGCTGCTTCCCAACACGCTCGCACGCCAGCTGGCGCTCTATGTGGTGCTCTATTCGCCGCTCCAGATGGTGGCCGACCTGCCCGAGAACTATCGCCAGGCGCCCGAGGCGCTCGCCTTTATCGAACAGGTCCCTGTCGATTGGGAGCAGACGCGGGTACTTGCCGGCGAGATCGGCGAATACGCGGTGGTGGCTCGCCAGCGCCGCGGAGGCAGCGACTGGTGGCTCGGCGGCGTCACCGACGGCGACCGGCGCGAGGTGACGCTCGACCTGTCCTTCCTGCCCGCCGGCAAGCGATACACTGCCGAAATCTGGCGCGACGGGCCCGGGGGCGGCATCGATGGCGACCGTTTCGCCATGGTGCGGGAGAAGCGCGCGGTCCGTGGGGGCGATGCGCTGATGCTCGCGATGGAGGCGGGCGGCGGCTTCGCGGTCTCCCTCCGCCCGGCGCGCTAAGAGGGCGACAGCCGTGGCCGAACGCAGCAATTAGGCGGTACTCTGGGAGTCGGGAATCCGCCACCTAAAGCGGTCTAGCCCTGGGACTCGTCGTTCAGGAAGGCCCGCATCTCTGCCGCCAGCTTTAGCCAGGCCGGCTCCCTTGCGAGCAGCAAGTGATTTCTGCTGTCGAGCGGCACGAAGCGCGCGTTGGGTATCTCGCACGCGAGAAGGCGACCGGCGGCGAACGGGACCATGGCGTCCTCGCGGCAATGCGCGACGAGAGTGGGCACGCCGAGCCGCGGCAAGAGCGGGCGGACGTCGATACGCGCATTCTCGCGCTGGATGGCCACGGCATTGACCGGCGAGGTGGCATGGCGCTGCATGTCGTTGAACGCATCCTGCTCTGTCGGGGTTGCGTCGGGCAGCAACAGCGAGGTGAACAGTTGGCGATAGGCGGCATTGTCCAGGCCCCACCCCTGCAGCGTCAGCGTCATCATCGCCTCGTGTCGCGCGCGGTCTTCCGGAGAGCCGCGACTGTCCCAACCCTGCGCGAAGCCTCCGAACAGGATCATGCGGCGCACGCGCTCCGGATGGGCGGCAGCATAGGCAACGGCGACGGCCGCGCCCTGCGATACGCCGAACAGGTCGAAGCGCTCGACGCCCGCCACGTCGACCACGGCTTCGAGGTCCGCCACATAGGCGGCGAAGCTGAAGGTCGTGTTCCAGTCCGAAAGGCCGTTGCCCCGCTGGTCGTAACGCACCAGCGTCCGCCCTTCGGACAGCGTGTCGAACCAATGCGGCCATATGGGAATCTGCCAGTCGAGCTCGAGATGTCCCATCCAGTTGGCGGTCTTGACGATCGGCGGCCCGCTGCCGCTGATGGCATAGGCCAGCCCGGTCCCATCGGCCGAGCGGCAGAACCGGATGCGCTGGCGGGCCGCGCCGGTGCCCGGCGTCGTTTCCTCTCTCCCCCTGTGGCCGGGATAGCGCAACACGAGCGGGACCGGCTCATGGGCTTCCTCGAGCAGGCGGATCGCGATCGCACGCTGCTGCGCGGCTTCGTCCACGCGGCCTGCCTCGTCGAGAAGGCCGACCAGCGCCTGCCATGCGGCCGGAGAGAACCGGTCGATCGTCGTCCAGCCGCGCGCCTGTTCGATCCGGACCTCGATGTCCTCGGCATTGGCCGCACACCGGGCCAACAAGGATATTCTCCAGCGCCGCAATTCCTCCCGGCGGGCAACCAGCCATGACTGGAATATGTCGCAGGAAGGCAGGTCCAGTCCTTCCAGCAAGTCTCCGTCGATCGGAACTGCCGTGCCGATGTCTCCGTTCGCGTCTGCTGCGGCGTCGCGCAGGCGATGCCAATCGCAAGCCCCGCTCGGCGGACGGAATGCGACCCGCTCGCGTCCGGCATCGAGCAGGCCGGCATCCTCCTCGAGCACCTTGCGCAGCTGGCTGAGGCTCCAGCGAAGGCTTCCGCGGGGATCGTCGGGTACTTCCCAGAACAATTCGCAAAGCCGTTCGCGGCTCTCGGCCTGACCGGTGATGGCGAGATAGGCGAGCAGGGCCCGGGTCTTGCGTGAGGCGGGCAGCGGCAGCTCGCTCCCCTGGCGCAGGAGCGCCATCGGACCGATCAGTCGGAGCTCGAGCCCGGTGCCCTGCGGCGTCTTCATCGCCGGATAATACGATGTTTCCGCACGCGACTCAATTTTCACGTTGCTTCTCACGCTGCTTCACACGCTCACAGCTCAATACCCCTGCACGGCAATCTCGCCGTATGACAGGAGTTGACCGATGACCCCCGAAGACACGTTGGCAAAGCAGGGCCGCTGCCTGCTCCGCCTCTTCACCGCACTGCTGTGCAGCGGCTTCATGCTGTTCGCGCCGCTTTCACCCATGCTGATGGGCATATGACCCTGCTTGCCCGGAGAGCCGTCATGACACCGACCTACCCGCGCAAGACGCGCGAAATGCACAATCACCATTTCGATTCCACGGTGTGGAACGATTTCGTCTTCCGTCCCGACGACGTGGTCATTTCGACTTATGCGAAATCGGGAACCACCTGGACGCAACAGATCGTCGGCCAGCTGATCTTCCAGGGCGCGGCCGATGTGCCTATCGCGGCCATGTCGCCGTGGGTCGACCTGCGCTTGCCCTCGAAGGCGGAGAAGCTGGCGCTCCTCGAGGCGCAGACGCACCGGCGCTTCATCAAGACTCACCTGCCGGTGGACGCGCTGCGGTTTTCGGAGCAGGCGCGTTACATCTACATCGGCCGCGATGGCCGTGACGTGCTGTGGAGCATGTATCACCACCATTCCACCGCCAACGAAGCGTTCTATGCGGCGCTCAACGACACGCCGGGTCGCGTCGGCCCGCCGATCGAACCGCCGCCAGCCGATATTCGCGACTATTTCCACGATTGGCTGGACCGCGACGGCCATCCCTTCTGGCCATTCTGGGAGAACGTGCGCAGCTGGTGGGACATCCGCGGCCTGCCCAATGTGCTGCTGGTCCATTTTGCCGACCTGAAGCGCGACATGGAAGGCGAAATCCGGCGGATCGCCGATTTCCTCGAGATTCAGGTGCCGAGGGAGCGTTGGTCCGCGATCCTCGAACATTCCAGCTTCGCCTGGATGAAGGAGCACGCCGATGCGTCCGCTCCGCTCGGCGGAGCGCTGTGGCAGGGTGGCGGCCGGACCTTCATCAACAAGGGTGTCAACGGTCGCTGGCGCGATGTGCTGACCCCTGCCGAAGTGCACAAATACGAAGAGGCGGTGCGCCGAAACCTGTCCTTCGAATGCGGCGCCTGGCTCGCCGCCGGGTCGCATGCCGTGGCCGAGCTGGATCATCGGCGGAGCGGCGCTGCGAGGCACTCGCCGCCGGGGATCGACGCCGGCGACCGGCCCTGGTGCATGTGATGGGCAAGCCCTGCGGCGGCTTCCGCATCGCGCAGCCCCTTCTTCTGCCCCGCGGTCCACGGGTCGCCGACCGCGGGGCCGTCGCTGTCGCGATATTGCGCGCGCAGAACGACCAGCTTGTCCTTCAGGCCGGCAGCGACAGCGCCACCATGATCGCGCCGGCGAAGTGAAGCATGCCCGCTATTCGGTCAGGGTGAAGCCGACCGGCGAGCTCGCCTCAGCGCCCGAGCTGGGCGCGATCCACAGCCGGAATTCGCCCGGTTCCCATCCGTGCGTCATGTCGGCGCGGGTGAAGGCGAGGTCTTCCGGACGCAGTTCGAAGGTCACCGTGCGGCTTTCGCCCGGCTGGAGCAGGATCTTCTCGAACCCCTTGAGCTGCTGTACCGGTCGGGTGACTGAACCGACCAGATCCTGCACATAGAGCTGCACGACCTCTTCGCCGGCCCGTTTGCCCGTATTCGTGACGGTGGCGCTGGCGGTGATCGACCCGCGCGGGCCCATGCTCGGGCTGCTGAGCGTCACCGGCGAATAGGAAAAGTCGGTATAGCTGAGGCCGTAGCCGAAGCGGTACAGCGGATCGTTGGGCGTATCGAGGTAGCGCGAGACATATTTGGCGCCCGGCGCACCCAGTTCGATCGGCCGCCCGGTGTGCTTCATGTCGTAGTGGATCGGGACCTGGCCGACGGTGCGCGGGAAGGTCACCGGAAGCTTGCCCGAAGGGTTGTAGTCGCCGAACAGAACGTCGGCGACGGCATGGCCGCCCTGGGTGCCGGGATACCAGGCATGGAGGATGGCCGGCACGTTCTTCGACGCCCATTCGATCGAATTGGGGCGCCCGCTGAGGAGCACCAGCACGACGGGCTTGCCGGTCGCGACGAGGCGTTCGAGCAGGGCCTCCTGATTGCCCGGGAGGTCGAGCGAAGTGCGGCTCGCGGCTTCACCCGTCATGTCCCATTTCTCGCCCATCGCGGCGATGATGATGTCCGACTTGCCGGCCAGAGCGAGCGCTTCGGCAAAGCCGTCGGTGTTCCCCGCGGCGGCAAAATCATAGGATGCGCCCTTGGCATAGGAGACCGTCGTGCCCGAGGGCGCCCGCGCGCGCAGGCCTTCGAGGATCGTCACCGGGCGGGTCTGGCGATCGCCGCCCGCGGCCCAGCTTCCGATCATGTCGGGCTTGCTGTCGCCGAGGGGTCCGACAAGGGCGATCTTCTTAGCCCCTGCGGCCAGCGGCAGCACATCGCCCTGGTTGCGGAGCAGCACCATCGACCGGCGGGCCACGTCGCGTGCCGCCTCGAGGAATTCGGGCTTGTAGAGCGTCGCCTTCTCGCGCTCCGCATCGGCATAGCGGTACGGGTCTTCGAACAGGCCGAGACGGTACTTCGCTTCGAGGATGCGGCGCACCGCGCGATCGACCGTTGCCGTGTCGACACGGCCTTCTGCTACCGACCTGGCGAGGTTCTCCATGTAGACCGCGCCCTGCATGTCCATGTCCACGCCGGCATTGATCGCCTGCTCGCCCGCCTGTTCCAGATCCTTGGCATAGCCGTGCGGCACCATCTCGTTGATCGACGTATAGTCGGTGACGACGAAGCCGTCGAAACCCCAGCGGTCGCGCAGCACGTCCGTCAGCAGGTATTTGCTGCCGCTTGCCGGAACCCCGTCATATTCGTTGAAACTGGTCATGAAGCTGGCCACGCCCGCGTCCACCGCCGCTTCGAACGGGGGCAGGTAGACGTCGCGCAGGGTGCGCTCCGAAATGTCCACGGTGTGATAGTCGCGCCCCGCCTGCGCGGCGCCGTAAGCGGCGAAATGCTTGGCGGTGGCGAGGACGGTGTCGGTCGCGCGCAGATCGTCGCCCTGATAGCCATGGACACGGGCAGCAGCGATCTTCCCGCCGAGATAGACGTCTTCCCCGGCCCCTTCGGAAACGCGTCCCCAGCGCGCGTCGCGGGCGATGTCGACCATGGGCGAGAAGGTCCAGTGGATCCCCTCCGCCGATGCTTCCTGGGCCGAGACCCGGGCCGACTTCTCGATCGCCTGCAGGTCCCAGCTGGCGGCTTCGCCGAGCGAGATCGGGAAGATCGTACGGTGCCCGTGAATGACATCATATCCGAACAGCAGCGGGATCCCGAGCCGGGTTTCCTCGACCGCGACGCGTTGCAGCTCCGTGGTGTATTTCGCGGTGTAGGCATTGAAGATCGCGCCGACCCGGCCCGACTTGATGTCCTGCTTGTACGTATCGCGCATCGTCGGACCGGTCGATTCCCAGTCGCTGGTGAGCAGCGTGAGCTGCCCGATCTTCTCGTCGAGCGTCATGCGCCCCATGAGGTCGTCGATGAAGGCGTCCATCTTGGCGTCGGGCCGGGCCCACGCGGGCGTGGCGTGGTCTTCGACGACCGCCGTGACATCGGTGGAAGGCGCCGCGGCCTGTGCCACCGGCGGAATCGTTGCGGCGCAAGCTCCGACCAGAACTGGAATTGCCACCGTCAGAATTGCTCGAGCCTTGCGCATGCATGCCTCCCCATCGCGATATTATCGATCGATCCGCTTCTTGTCGTGCTCGGGCAGCCCGAGCCGGGATCGTGCAACAAGGCTATACAGGTCGAATGAAACCGGTTACAAGGGTATTCACAAATAAAGATGGTCCAGCCCCTGCAAGAGGGTGCGGGCCTCGAAAAACACCCAAGAATCGGGTCTGTTTGGGGAGGAGTGGAAATGTTCTTTTCGCGTAAGAATCGTATGTCCGTGGCGGGTCGGATGGCCTCGGCGCTCGTGCTCGGCTGCGCGACCGGAGCGCTGGCGGTCGGCCTAGCAGCTCCTGCCCATGCGCAGGATACGAGCGGGTCGTTACGCGGGACGATCACCGGGGCGGACGAATCCAGCACCGTGACGGCCGTTGAGGTCGGCACCGGAACGAGCCGCACCGTATCGGTCGGCCCAAGCGGCAGCTATTTCTTCGCGTCGTTGCGTCCTGGGACCTACCGGCTTGAAGTGACGACAGTCGACGGCACCCGCCGGACCGACCAGTTCGACGTCCGCGTCGCTCAGGATGCCGTGTTCGATTTCGACCTTGCCGAGGGCCAGGCCGCCGATGCTGACACCGCCGCGGCTGGCGAGAATGTGATCATCGTGACCGGCGGCCGTGTCCGGTCGGCGCAGGGCGGGGAGGTCAGCGCCAGCGTTTCGCAGGAGCAAATCAAGTCGCTCCCCCAGACCGATCGCAATTTCCTCAGTTTCGCAGCTCTTTCGCCCGGCGTGGTCTATCTCGACAGCGAGACCGACAAGGGCATTCAGTCGGGCGCTGCCACCCGTAGCCAGGTCAATGTCTTCATTGACGGCGTGAGTCTTAAGAACAAGCTGCGCGAAGGCGGCGTCGCCGGTCAGCAGAACAGTCGCGGGAATCCGTTCGGGCAGCTGGCCGTGCAGGAATTCCGCGTCCTGACGCAAAACTACAAGGCGGAATACGAGGAGGCGGGGTCCGCCATCGTCACCGCGGTGACCAAGTCGGGTACAAATGAATTCCACGGCGAGGCGTTCGGTCAGTATACCGACCGTAGCCTGACCGAGATCGACGCCATCAACGAACGGAAAAACCTTCCGGAGCCGCCCTTCAAGCGCAAGCAGTATGGCGTTTCGCTTGGTGGCCCGATCGTCAAGGACAGGCTGTTCTTCTTCGCTGCCTATGAAGGCAACGATCAGGATCGGGCCTTCAACGTCATCGCGGGCGGTTCTCCCGAACTTCGGTCGCAGTTCGAAGCCAGTTCTGGCCGCTCCGTGAGCGAATTCGAAGGCGCCTTCGTCAGTCCCTTCCGGGGCGATTTCTATTTCGGCAAACTGACTCTGACACCGGACGATCGCCAGGTATTCGATCTGTCCTTCAGTCGCCGCGAGGAAACCGATATCCAGAACTTTGGCGGCGAAACATCGTTCGAATCTGCCGAGAACAAGAAGAACCGCGTCGATTCCGGCTTGTTCAAGTGGACCTATAACGGTGATGATTTCGTCAACGAATTCAGCGCCAGCATGATCGACTACGTGTTCAATCCGACGTCGATCAACCCCGATCTTCCCCAATTCCAGTACATCAGCGTTCTGACCTTCGGCGGCAAGGATTCGACCCGGCGTGAGGAACAGCAAAGCTAT
Source organism: Qipengyuania sp. (assembly GCF_048550555.1). GTDB lineage: Bacteria > Pseudomonadota > Alphaproteobacteria > Sphingomonadales > Sphingomonadaceae > Qipengyuania. The sequence continues at coordinate 45,407 of NZ_JBLYYF010000044.1, forward strand.
ACGATCCGGGACGATTTCACCTATTCGGCGTTGGACGATCATACGATTAAGTTCGGTGCGCGCGTCGAGGTGCTCGATATCGAATTCGACAATCGCGCCTTCGTTCAGCCGCGCTATACCTTCTTCGTCGACGAAGCGAACAACCTCGATTTCAGCTTCCCGGGAGAAGCGCGTCTGGGCCTCGGCAACTCGCTGATTACCGCGTCCAATACGTCGTTCGGCGTGTATATTCAGGACGACTGGCAAGTCACCGACCGGCTCGAACTCAATCTCGGCGTTCGCTGGGATTACGAGACCAATGGCTTCAACAACGACTACATCACGCCGGCCTCGGCAGCGGCCGCCTTGCGAGCGCTCCCATCGACCTTCTACTTCGATCCCGAGGACTACATCACCGACGGAACCGAGCGCGACCCCTTCATGGGCGCCATCGCTCCGCGCATCGGATTTTCCTACGATCTCACCGGCGACCGGACGTGGGTGATCTTCGGCGGGGCCGGACGCTATTACGACCGCAATACCTTCAGTAACACGGTCGACGAGATCGCCCGTCAGCGCAATCCGGTCGGTGTCTTCCGCTTTTCCGAAGACGGCTCCCCTCGCAACGGCCTGCCGACGGTCGCCTGGGACCCGAGTTACCTGACCCGCGAAGGTCTTATCACGCTGCGCGAGACGTCGACATCCGGCCTTCCCGAGCTCTTTGCCGTGCCGGAAAACGCCAAGCCGCCGGTGAACGACCAGTTCAGCCTCGGTGTCCGCCATCGTTTCGGCGACTGGGAAGCTTCGGTGACCGCTTCCTATCAGCGCGGACGCAACGGATATACCCACCTCTTCGCCACCCGCCGGGACGAAGGTCTCGGAAACTGTTGTGATACCTCCCCGGTGGTGCCCTTCGGTTATGCCAACGTGCTGATCGGTTACGACGGGCTCGATACGCGCTACAAGGCGCTCTACTTCACGCTCGACAAGAACTACACTCCGCGATCCGGCTGGGGCCTCAACATCGCCTACACGCTTTCGAAGGGCGAGCAGAACGGAAACGATCTCTTCAGCCTCGATGGCACCGTACCGGACTCCTATGGCTGGCGTCCTCGTCCGGGCGATGAGCGGCACCGCGTGGTGCTTTCAGGCTTGGTCGACCTGCCGTTGGGTTTCCGTTTCTCGACGCTGAGCACCTTCGGCAGCGGTCGGGCCTACCAGGTTACCGATGCGACCAATGGTTTCGACAACGGGCAATTGCGGATCACATCCGCCTATCCCGAAAAGACCTGTGTGGATGGCATCTTCCAGTTCTGCGAAGTCAACCTCACGCTCGCCAAGTTCATCAATTTCGGTGAAGATCGAGAGATCGAGCTCGCCGTCGATCTGCTCAATGCCTTCGACAACACCAACTATTCGGGTTTCGACGGGTTCTTCAACGCCACGGATCCTCTGGATCCGGCCATCGAAGGGAACAGCATCCTGACGCTTCCTCGCCGTATCCAGTTCCGCGCGGCAGTGCGCTTCTGATATCCTCGGGCATCCCTGCCCTTTGGGTCGCGCTCGGCAGGGGACGCCCTGTCGAGCAACAAACTAAAAATGTGAGGAGCCGATATCCGATGAAGATCTCGAACATCCTCGCGCCATTGGGTCTCGGGCTGGCGGTCTCGGGCTGCATGCATCAAGCTCTCGAAAATCAAGCGGAACCCGGGTTCGAAGTGGCGAGCTTCTCGGCGCAGGCAGCGTTTTCCGAAGACCTGACGCGGCGGACTTTCCGCTACTTCTGGGACACGACCGACACCGAGCGATGCCTTGCGCCCGATCGCTGGCCGTCGCGAACCTTCTCCTCGATCGCGGCGACCGGATTTGCGCTGACCGCATACGGCATCGGCGCCGAACGCGGATATGTCTCGCGCGCGGAAGCGGCCGAGCGCACGCGCGATTGCCTGGCCTTCTACTGGAATGCTCCGCAAGGCTCCGCCGAAAGCGGCGTGACCGGGTACAAGGGCTTCTTCTACCACTTCCTAAAATATGAGGATGGCACCCGTTTCAAGACGGTCGAACTCTCTACCGTCGATACCACCCTGTTCCTCGGCGGGGCGCTGTTCGCGCAGAGCTATTTCGATCGCGCGGATCCGGTGGAAGCGGAGATCCGCGATCTGGCGGAAAAGATCTACCGGCGTGTGGAATGGGATTGGGCCCAGCGCAACACCACCGGCACGCAGGCCAACAATCTCGACAATTCGCACGGCATCGCCATGGGCTGGAAGCCCGAGGATGGCTGGGAGAAGTCCGACTGGATCGGGTATAACGAAGGCATGCTGGTCTATGTCCTCGCGGCCGCCTCGCCGACGCATCCGGTGGGCAAGGATGCCTGGGACAAGGGCTGGGCAGCCCAGCTCAAGAACGACTGGGGCACGTACTACGGCTACGAACACCTCCAGTTCGAGCCGCTGTTCGGCCACCAATACAGCCATGTCTGGATCGACTTCCGCGGAATCCAGGATGATTTCATGCGCGGGAAGGGGATCGACTATTTCGAGAACAGCCGCCGCGCGACCCTGAGCCAGCGCGCCTATGGTGCGGACAATCCGAACGACTGGAAAGATTACAGCGGCGACATCTGGGGCTGGACGGCCTCGGACGGGCCGAAGGATTCGAAGGGCGAATATTCGGTGAACGGCCAGCCGCGCACCTTCTTCACCTATATGGCGCGCGGCGTCAGTGCGATCCGCGTGCGCGACGACGGCACCATCGTCCCGACCGCTGCCGGCGGATCGATTCCCTTTGCGCCCCAGGCCACCATCGCCGCGCTCATGGCGATGAAGGAACGCTATGGCGGGCGTATCTACGGGAAATACGGGTTCAGGGACGCGATCAATCCCAGCTTTACCTTCGTCGAGGCGGGGTCACGCAGCGGCGAAACCGATCCCGAAAAGGGCTGGGTGGCCAGTGATCATCTCGGCATCGACCAGGGGCCGATCCTGGCGATGATGGAAAATCATCGCAGCGGCATCGTGTGGGAGACCATGCGCAAGAACCCGCACATTCGCGTCGGTCTCGAGAAGCTCGGTTTCACTGGCGGCTGGCTGGAACAGGCGCAGCCCCAATAGCTACTCTTGCGCGGCGAGGTTCTAGTCGGCCTCGTCGCATAATTGCGAGCAGAAAGCCGACCAGCATGGCAAGCACGAGCCTCAATGTGCGGGCAACTCGAGGTCGGCAACGACCGGATAGTGATCGGACGGCAGGCGCGCTTCCCAGTGCTGGGTGACGGTCGCGTGACGCAGCACCTCGATACCGTCGGACACGAAGATATGGTCGATCGCCGGGGCCGCGGCGGCGTCGATCCGGAAGCCGTTGAAGGTCCCGGGCGGGCCGTAGTGCCCGCTGCGACTGGTTGTGCCGGTCTCGCGCAGACCGCTCCGCGAGCGATCGGCAAGCAGCGCGATCGGCGGACTGCCCGACGCGGCATTGAAATCGCCCATGACAATGACGCGCGCGCCTTCGCGAACGTGTTCGGCCGACCAGTCGGCGATCAAACCTGCGCTGCGCTCGCGAGCGACGCTGCCGACATGGTCGAAATGGGTGTTGAGCACGTGCAGACGCATGCCGCTCGAGCGATCGTGCAAGACTGCCCAGGTGGCGATGCGTGGGTAGTCCGCGTCCCATGCCTTGCCGGGTCGCGACGGCGTGGGCGAGAGCCAGAAGGTGCCTGTATCGAGCAGATCGAAGCGATCGCGTCGCCATCCGACGGGCGAAAACTCGCCCGCCTCCGCACCGTCGTCGCGACCCACGCCGGCGAAGGCGTAATCGGGCAAGGCGGCTTCGAGATCGCGTTTTTGCGAGAGCAGCACCTCCTGCATGCCGAGAACATCCGGTGCCTCGTGCCGCACGAGCTGCGCGACCATGTCCCCGCGGTTCGGCCACGAATTCGCTCCGTCCGATTCAAGATCGAGCCGGATGTTGTAGGTCATCGCGCGCAGCGGGGTGCTCGCTACGCTCCCTTGCTGCGACATATGCGCACATCCGGCGAGCAGGGCGGCCGCGGCGAGGCCTATAAGGGCGAATAGGGCGCGAATCCGACTATTCGCCGCGGCGATGCGCCAGAAGCCAGAGGTACAGCGCCGGGTCAGCATAGGCCGGGTCCCAGGCATTGTGACCCAGGTCGGGATAGATCGTCAGCCGGCTGATCCGGCCGCCGCAGCCGCGGATCGCGCGCGCCATGGCAAAGCTGCCCTCGGGCGGGACCACGTCGTCGCGATCGCCGTGGAAGGTCCAGACGGGCAGATCCTTGAGCGCGCAGGCCGTGGCCGGATCGCCGCGCCCCGCCACCGGCGCAATGGCGGCAAACCGCTCGGGTTGGGCAGCGGCCCAGCGCCACGTTGCGTGGCCCCCGCGGCTGAGCCCGGTAAGGTAGATCCGGTCGGGGTCCACCGGCAGCGTCCTGACGGCATGGTCGAGGATGCGGTCCAGCTTGGCCAGGTCCCAGTCCTCTTCGGCGGGAAGCAGCGGGGAGATCAGGATGAAGGGGAAATCGGAATCGGCATCGGCGTGCTTCGGCGGGCCGTGCACTTTCACCTTGTCGATGTCATCGCCACGCTCACCCGAGCCGTGCAGGAAGATCATCAGCGGCCAGCCCTGTGTATCGCTTTCTGCTCCGCGAGGCAGGAACAACTGGTAGCGATAGCCACCGGCATCGAGCGCTGCCTGCGGGTGCTGCCCGGTCTCTGGGGCCGGAGTCATTTCGAGGGCCTGGCCATGCGCGCAGGCGGGCAGCGCCAGCGCCGCCCAGATCATCACCAACCATCGGGAAAAGTGCCGGTACATCGCTGCGTCCCTTGTTCTGCCGCTGCAAAAGAAAACGGTTACATTTTTGTCTGGCATGATCGCGCGGGAAAGGAAACCCGCATGCCGGGCGCTTATCCGGTTCCGGCGGTCGATCCGCGAATGGCGAGCGTCGGCGGGATTGTCAGCCCATGCTCCGCGCCGAGCGTTTCGCCCTTCAGCATCCGCAGCAGCATCAGCGCGGCGGCCGAGCCGAGGCGCGTGATGTCCGAATGCACCGTGGTGAGTTGCGGGGTCACATAGCGGGCCAGCGGAATGTCATCGAAACCGGCGACGAGGACTTCCCGGCCGACGTCGACACCCGCCTCACGCATTTCGGACATGACATCCACCGCCATGAGATCGTTGGCGGCGAAGACCGCATCGAAGGCCTGCTCTCCGGTCAGCAGCAGGCGGGCAGCCGCGCGTCCGTCATCCTCGCGGAAATTGCCGGGCAGGACGATCGGGTGCTTGTCGCCCAGGCGCTCGCTCAGCACGTCGCGATAGCCGCGCAGGCGCTCGCTCGCATCGTGGTTGCTGGCCGGACCGGCGAGATGGACGATCTTGCGCGCTCCGCGATCGATCAGGTGCTCGGTAACGAGCCGCGCGCCGCCGTAATTGTCGACCGTCACGAAGGGTGACGCACCGTCGACCGCGCGTGCGTTGAGGAGCACCGTGGGGATGTGCTGTGTCAGCGCGCCGCCGATCGAATCGGCGCTGGAGTTGGGGGGCATGACGAGGAGTCCGTCGACCCGGCCACGCATCGACCGGATCGCCTGCCCGGTCTCGTCGGCACTGCCATGCATATTGCCGAGCAGCAGGCTCTTGCCCGCGCCATGCACCACCAGGTCGATCCCGCGAATGATCTCGGAAAAGAACTCGCCGAACAGATCGGGCAGGATCACGCCGATCGTGTCGGTGGTGCGCCGCGTCAGATTGCGCGCACCGCTATGCGGGACATAGTTGAGCTGGGCGGCAACGCCCTCGATCTTCTCGCGGGTCTCCCGGGTCACATTCGAAAGACCGTTGAGCGCTCGCGACGCGGTCGCGACCGAGACCCCGGCGGCCTTCGCCACGTCCCTGATAGTTACCATTTTCCCGCCACCTGCAGACCGTAGCCGATGCGCGCCGTATCGCCAAACGGAGCCGTCGTTCGGGTCATCGCGCCCGTCCGAGGGCAAGGAGTACCCCTGCTATCGCGACCAGTACGGCGAGCAGGAGGAACAACGCATGGAAGCCGAACAGCGGGATCATGGTGAGCGCAATGCTGGGCATGATCAGCGAGGGCACGGTGTTGGTCAGGTTGAAGAAGCCGAGGTCGCGTCCGCGGTTCTCGGGTCGCGGCAGGACGCGGAGCGTCTGGCTGCTGTGCAGTGCGAGGAACACCCCAGCCGAGATGCCGAAGACGCCATAGCCTGCAATTCCGCCCAGCGTGCCGTCCGACAGCGCCATGACCAGCAGGCCGAACGCGCCGCAGAACGCAGACACGACGAGCGGGAGCATCGGGCGGGCCATCCGGTCGGACCAGCGGCCCACCACGATGGCCAGCGGCGAGGCCAGGATCAGCACGGCGGTAAAAAGCGTGGCGACGGTGTTGTCGCTCGACCGCGCGTCGAGCCCGTGGAGCCAGAGCAGCAGGAAGGCAAACAGCGCGGACTCCGCGACCTGGACCAGCAACCGCGCGAGCCACATACGCCAGACCTGGGAGGAAGCGGGTTCGGGCCTCGCCCGCTCGAGCTCTTCCGCGTCCGATGGCGGCGCTAGAGCCGATTGCATCAGGTGAGGCATCGGTCGCGGCGAGCCGAACAGGACGACCGGCAGGACCATGGCCATCACTATCACGGCTATCAACGCGAGCCGCGCCTGCCCGTCGGCCAGCCCGGGGATCGTCACGATGGCGCCGACAAGTGCGCCCAGCCCGGGTGCGAAGGACAGCAGGCCGCCCAGCGTGCCCTTCTGGTGGTCGGGAACATGGTCGCCGGCGAGCGCCGCCAGCGGATTGAGCATCATGTTGAGCGCAACCTGCCACGCTGCGATCAGCACGATGAGATGCAGGGTCGACCGCACTTGGCCCATGAACAGCAGGAGCAGGCTCGAGCCGAGCAGCCCGGCGACGATCCACCCGCGCCGGCTGCGTGTCCGGTCGCTGGCCCAGCCGAAGGCGATGTTCGCCAGGCTGGCGGCGATCGCGCCGACGAAGGCCACCGTAGACAGCAACTGGACGGCATTCGTCCCCGCGAGATCGGTGGCGCGAAGCGGCAGGATGAGCGTCAGGAAGGGCGCATAGGATGCAGAACCGCCGGCCGCGGCCAACGCGTAAAGCAGGAGAAATCTGGTCGACTGGTTGCCATCGGGCTGGGACGGGCGGGCGATCATGAGTTTTCGATGTCCCCCGGGCGATGTCCGCGACTTGGAATTCCGGCGTGCCTTAGGTCCCGCAGATTTGCCGGTCCAGTCATGTTGTCCGGAAGAGGAGCCTTCCTTCTCTCGGTCGGCTTTCGCCCCGTCAGGCCGCCCGTCGATCGGGCCAGAAGCGTGCGATCTTCTCCGGATCGCCAGAGCCGAGCGAGGTATCGGCCTGTGCGATCAGCGCCATGGTCTCCGCATTCGGCACGACATCGAAAATGAGATGGACCCGTACGACGCTGCTATCGTCGTTGACGACGGCATGCGGCTTCATGTTGTCGAGCATCCAGATCTCGCCCTCGCGCATGTTGTAGAGCTGTCCGTCCGAATAGACATGGACGTGGTCGCTCGTCTGCAGGGGAAGGTGGAACCGCAGCGTGGCGTTGAACAGGTCGTAATGCTCCTGGACGTTGCCCTGGGTGTCCACACCGTCGCGATGGATTCCGAGCTTGGCCGAGGGAAGCATCTGCGCGACGTGCGCATAGATGCACTCGCCGGGGAACGCGTCGAGGAAGGCGGTCATCTCGGGCCAGCGGCGGAGGATCTCGCGGTCGCCGCGGTCGGGCAGGCGGAGCGCCCATTTGTGGCGGTTGCGCCCGCCCAGCCGGGCGTTGTCGGGCTTCTTCGGCAAATTGCGCAAATGGGCGGCAGTGTTCAGCTCGGGCGCGGCAAGTGGCAGTTTGCAGCACGCCGGAATATTTGATTCCAGTTTGATGAAATCGCTGGCGATCTCGTACGAACGGCCGGGGCGGGAGCCGAGCCACGGACGCAAGCGCCGCCCGATCGCGTTCCAGGCACCCATCATTGCATTGCCACGCCGGGCCAGTGCCGTTCGAACAGAGCCGGATCGATGAATCCGAGAGCCGGCTCGCCCTCGTCGAGCAGGCGCATCGTCTCGGCATCGGGCTCGACATCGAAGACGACGTGATAACGGTCGATGCTGGAATGCGCATTGAGCGCCGAGTGGTATTTCAGATTGTTGAGCATCCAGCATTCGCCCGGTTTCATGCGGTAGAACTGCTTTTCGGCATAGATCCACGAGCAGTCGTTGGATTGCAGGATGATGTGCATCCTGAGCGTGCGGTTGAAGATCCTGAACTGCGGGAAGCGCCGGCCATCCTCGCGCATGCCGTCGCGGTGGATGTTGAGCGCGTAGCCTGCGCTGATGCGGCTGATGTGCGCCTTGATGACCTTGCCGGGGAAGGCATCGAAGATGCTCGCCAACTCGGGGAATTGCGCAAGCAGGGGCATGGGCTCGCCCTGCTGGTCGAGCAGGTGCCACTTCTCGCGCAGCCGCCCCTCGCGGTGCTGATTGTCGAACTCCTGCGGAAGGCGAGCGATCAGCGCAGGCCCGTCGAGTTCGTCGAAACGCAGCGCGACGCGGCAGCAGGCGGCGATGTCCGACGCCATCTTGTCGAAGCCTTCTCTGCGTTTCTTCCAGAAGCCCAGCATGATGGACGAAAACTATGCAATCGCAGCTCTTTCGTCGAGCGAATTTCGCGCGGTGCCACATTCGGCGCCTTGCCGAGCGCCGCGTGGCGGAGCAAGAAGAAGGGCAGCAGAGATGGAGCGGGCGGGAGAAGGATGGATTTCGGACTGACCGAGCGCGAGGAGGTGCTCGTCGCGCGAGCCGCCACTTTCGCGCTAGGATTCAGCGACATCGACGGTTCGCCCCCGTGGGAGCAATGGGGCGATGGCGGCTGGGCCGGGCTCTGCCTGCCCGAGGAGCTCGGCGGCGGCGGGTATCCTGCCCTGGCGAGCGTGCTGGCTTTCGAGGCACTGGGCCGGGGCGGGATCGATCGTGGCGCGCTGTTCGCGCTCGGGGCGCATCTGTTCGGCTGTGCGATGGCCGTCGCGAACCACGGTTCGGCGGAGCAGAAGGCCACCTGGCTGCCGCGGCTGGCGAGCGGCGCGGCGGTCGGGGCGCTGGGCTTTTCGGAAGCCTCCGGGGGGTCCGATCTCGACGCTTGCGGTTCCAAGCTCGTCGCAGACGGCATCGGATACCGTCTATCCGGAGCCAAGACCTGCGTCACAAATGGTTCAATCGCGGACCTGTTCGTGGTCCTCGCACGCTCGCGCGAGCAGCGTTCTCCCTTCGCCTATTCGATGGTCCTGCTGCCGCGCGACACGCCGGGTCTGACGGTGACGCCGATCGAGGGGGTCCGCGGGCTGGGTGCGACAATGCCGGCCGAAGTGGAGTTCGATGACTGCCCGCTCGCCGAAAGCGACCTGCTGCGCCGCAGCGATCTCGGCATGGCGCAGATGCTCGACATCATGCGCTGGGAGCGCAGCTGCATTCTCGCCGGGTCGCTCGGCGCGCTGCAGGCGGATTTCGAGCGGGTGGTGCGACACCTTTCCGAACGCGGGCGGCACCAGGCGACCGACCATGCACTCGCGCGGATTGCGACGCGGACCGAGGCGGCGCGATGGCTCATGCGGCAGGCGGCGTGGCGTCTCGATCAGGGCGGGAACGACCTTGTTCAGCCGTCGATGAGCAAGCTGTTCCTCAGCGAGACCATCGCCGAATGCACGGGTGAATTGCGCCGGCTGGTCGCCGGTGCCGCCTGGCGCGGCGAGCTGGGCCTCGCCGATGCGCTCGACGATGCGCTGGCGCTGCTGTCCGCTTCGGGGACCAGCGAGGTGCAGCTCAATACCATAGCCTCCCAGATCGGCAGTGGCCTGTGACCGGCGTGCTGCGCGATTTCGCCGCGCGTGCTGCCGGAGCCGGGGATGAGCCTGCGCTGAGCTGCGCGGGTGAGGTGTGGTCGGCCCGGGAATTCTGGGATGCGGTTCACTTTCGCGCGGGCCAGCTGCGGGCGAGCGGCGTCGAGCGCGGCGACCGTGTCACCATCGCGCTGCGCAAGGGGCCCGAAGCGGTCGCCTGGCTCTTCGCAAGCCTGCTGTGCGGCGCGATCGCGGTGCCGCTCGACCGGCGTGCGCCGGCTTTGCGACTGGCGGCGTTGCTTGCCGATCTCGAACCCGCCGTGGCCCTGTTCGATGCGCCGACGTTCGCCCGCTTCGAGGAGAGCGGCGGGCGCCTGCCCGATGCGGGGCGGCAGATACTCTCCGATCCCCCGCCGACTCCCTCCGGCAGTGAGGTGCAGCGCTTCGTGAGTCCCCCGCTCGCGGCCAGCGATCCCGCGATGATCCTGATGACCTCGGGGACGACGGGCGATCCCAAGGGCATCGTCCTGAGCCACGGCAATATCGCCGCCTTTTCCGACTGGGCGCTGGAGGTTTTTAGCTTGGGCCCGGACGACCGTTTCCTCAACATCGCGCCGCTGCATTTCGACCTTTCGCTGCTCGACATTCTCACCGGTCTGCGGATCGGGGCGCAGGTCGTGCTGGCCGAGGAGGGTGACGCGCTGTTCCCGGCGCGGCTGTGCCAGCTCGCCGAGGAGCACCGGATCAGCGTGCTCTACACCGTGCCGACCATCCTCCAAGCCATGGTCGCGCGCGGCGGGCTGGCGACTCGCGCGCTGCCCGGGCTGCGCTGGGTGCTGTTCGCGGGCGAGGTCTATCCGCCGCCGGCGCTGGCCCGGCTGATCACGGCGGTGCCGCAGGCGCGCTTCGCCAATCTCTTCGGGCCGACCGAAACCAATGTCATCGCCTGGACCGAGGTCGAGCACGCGCCCGCGACCGGGGAAGCGCCCAATATAGGCAGCGCCTGCGCCCATTCGCGAATCGACATCTGCGATGCGCAGGGCGCGCCGGTAGGACCGGGAGAAACCGGTGAGATATGCGTCGCCGGACCCACGGTGATGCTGGGCTACTGGAACCAGCCCGAGCTGACCCGGGAGCGGTATTTCGCGGGGCGCAACGATATTTTCCGCACCGGAGACTTCGGCTTTCGCGAGCCGGCGGGCGATATCCGCTTCGTCGGTCGACAGGATCGCCAGGCCAAGCTGCGCGGGCATCGGGTCGAACTGGGCGCGATCGAGGCGCGGGCGCTCGCGCTCGACGGCGTGGCGGGGGCTGCGGCGACCGTGTGTGATGCGGGACAGAGCCTCTGCCTGCATGTCGCCGTGCAACCGGAGGCGACGCTTTCGCAGGCCGGATTGCGCCGCGCACTGTCGCTCGTCCTGCCGCCGCACGAAGTGCCAAGTTGCTTTATTTTCTACGAAGATTGGCCCACAACGAGTTCGGGAAAGTGCGACATGGCGCGGTTGGACGCGAACCATCGCAGCTTGCTGTACGATCAGGGCGAAACTTCATGACCAGGGATATCGAAAGCGTGGTTGTGGCGGCGATCCGCAAGGTCGCCAAGCTGGTCGATAGCGATACCGTGCTGACGCGTGATACCGCGCTGATCGAGGAGCAGCTGCTCGATTCGATCGAACTGCTCCAGCTCGTGATGGAGCTCGAGACGGCCTATGGCATCGAAATCCCGCTCGAGGAGCTTGCGCCCGAGAATTTCGCCGACATCGCGTCGGTGGTCCGCCTCGTCGGGCGGCAGATAGGTGGCGCGGCGGGATGATGCTCGCCAGCGACGATAAGGACTGCGACGTCGCCATCGTCGGCGCTGGACCCGCCGGCGCCGCTCTGGCGATCCATTTGCGCAAGCTTGGCCGCAGCGTCGTGATCGTCGAGAAGGAAGCCTTCCCTCGCTATCACATCGGCGAAGCCCTGACCGGCGAGTGCGTCGCGCTGATCGACGAGCTCGGCCTGCGCGACCATCTCGAGAACAGCGGATATCAGCTACGGCGTGGCGCAACCGTCAGCGGAGCGAGCGCGCGGGCGCAATTCTGGGTTCCGGTCGAGGCTGCGGAACCGGACAATACGAGGGTCGCGGCGATTTCCTGGCACGTTCGGCGCGAGGAATTTGACAAGGCGTTGCTCGACCGCGCGATCGATCTTGGCGCAGTGCATGTTTCGGGCACCTGCCGCGACGTGGTCCGCGAGGGGGAGCGGGTCACGGGAATCGCCGTCGATGTGGACGGCGGCGGGCGCCATGTCATCCGGTCGCGCTATGTCGCCGATTGTTCGGGGCAGAAAACTTTCCTTGCGAGCAAGGGGGTGATTGGGCCCAAGAACCGCACAGGATATGAAAACCAGACCGCCCTTTACGCTCAGGTGCGCGGCATGGTCCGCGACGACCCTCCCAAGGAAACCAGCACGCATATCTTCTATGGCGAGCGGCACCATTGGGCTTGGGCCATGCCGCTGACGGAGGACGTGACCAGCCTTGGCGTGGTGCTGCCGAAGGGCGCCCTGCAGCGCGAGGGGCGCTCCCTGGAAGAGCTTTTCGTGGGCTCGCTAGACAAGGTCAACGGGATCCTTGCCGAGCGCTCGAAGCATGTCGAGCTGGCGAGCGAGGTCCATACGATTTCGAATTATTCCTACAGCATCGACAGCTTCACCGGCCCCGGTTTCCTGTGTGTCGGCGATTCGCATCGCTTCTTCGACCCGATCTTCTCCTTCGGCGTGCTGATCGCCCTGCAGGAAGCCAGGCTTGCGGCGCAGGCGATCGAGCGCAGCCTGGCCGATCCCGCCGAACCCGACCGGTTCGACGACTTCGTGGAAGCGTCGGTCCGCGCACAGACCGTGGTCGAGTACATCATCCGGACATTCTGGGAATATCCCTTCGCCTTTCTCCGGCTGGCGCATTTCACCCACCAGAGCGACATCGCGGAAATCTTCTCGGGGCGGCTCTACACGCCCGAAGTCATGGAGATCGAGGCGGTCCGGCTGATGCGCGAGATGCTCCGGCGCACCGGCCAGATCGCCGCATGAAGAAGCTGCTGGCGGCGCTCGCCGCCCGCCTGGGCCTTCGCCGGCGCGCAACGAACGTCGATCCGCTGCAGCGCAAGCTCGACCGCATGGGACTGTCCCCGGCTGCGTTCGACGCGCTGGCCGGAATGGATGTGTCCGAATTCCTGGCGACGCTGCGGCAGGTCGCAGAAGGGAAGGATAGCCCCTTCGCCGCGCTGCTCCGCCCGAGCGATGACACGGGCGAAGCGGTGGCGGTCGGTGCTGCGTCCGAGGAGGATGGCTATGCCTTCCAACGGCTCATTTCCGAGCAGTTGGTGCAGTTCCTGCTGATGCAGAAGATCGTGCGGCTCTCGCCCGGCGAGCTTGCGGGTCTCGTGCGCATCGAGGGGCTGGATCATCTCGCCGGGTCCGGCGGCGCGATGCTGGTCGGCAGCCATTTCGGGCCAGCACGGCTGGTCCCCCCGATACTCGCCATCATGGGCGTGGAGTTGACCGCGATCGCACCGATCGATTTTCAGGACCTGCTCGCCATCGAACAGCCCGACGGCCTGCGCATGCTCGAACTCACGCAATCGAGCGATCTGCGCATTCTTGCCGAAGCGCAGCGCGACCTTCGCCGGGGGCGCGTGGTGCACAGCACCGGCGACGGGCTGCGCGGCGGTGCGAAACAGGCCTTCTCCTTCCTCGGAACGCAGCGGGATTTCACCACCAGCTATGCCTTTCTCGCGCTGAGCGCCGGGGTGCCGTGTCACCCCGTTTTCATCCGCAGCGATGGCGAGGGGCGGCTCCTGCTCGAAATCGAGGGTGCCCTGCGCGGAGACCTCGAAGGCGGGGCGAGCGCGGAGAACACGGCCGGGCTGGCGCGCGACTACGTATTGCGACTCGAGCATCGCTGGCGGAGCGATTCCGGCAATGTGCCTCTCCGGTCGCTGCAGCTGATGCGCAATGGCTGGCAAAAGCACAAGGTACTCGCACCCGCGCGCAAGGGTGTGCTCGGCAGGCTCGTCCCGAATCGCAGGCCACCCTCGCGAAGCGATCGCTGGAACGCGCGCTGGTCCCGCAGCGACTTTGCCCCGTTCTGGCTCTCCTCCGGCGTGCCCGCGCCGCTCGTCGCGGCCATCGCCGATGGGCATTTCCGCCCCGGCATGCGTTTGCTCGAAGCGGGCTGCGGGCAGGGCGAAAACGCTCTCTTCGCCGCGCAGCAGGGCCTCGACGTGGTGGCGGTCGATTTCGCCGAGACCGCCATTCGCCGGGCCCGCGAGAAGCACGGGACATCGGGCCTCCGGCTCGACTACCGCGTCGCCGACATGACCCGTGCGGATACCCTGGCGGGGCGCTTCGACTGCGCTTTCGACTGCGGCTGTCTGCATGCCATGCCAGACAGTGAACGAGATGCCTATGCGCGCAATCTCGCCGTGCTGCTTGAAGAAGGCGCGCTCTTCCTGTTGCTGCACAAGCTCGAGCCAGCGCAGACACGCGAAAGCCTCGAAGCGGATTTGCGACGGCTCTTCGGCGCGGCCTTCGCCGTGATTGAAGTGGGCGATACCGATCTCGGTCATGCCGGGCATCCGCAGCCGGCCCTCGCCGTCCTCCTGCGCCGCGGCGCTGGCTGATCAGATCGGCCCGTAGCCGAGCATCCGCGCGGTTTCGCCGCACAGATCCCAGATCCATTTCTTCTGCGGGCGCAGCCACAGTCGCGTCGCGGCGCGACGCTTGCTGACCGGGATCGGCGGCATGTCGCCCGCCTCCCGACCGAGGAAGGCGAGCACGCGCTGCCGCGTGGCGGTCGGGTCGGCGCAGAGCTCCTCGAAACTGATCTCGAGGTAGCGTTCGGGGCCGAGCCTCTTGCCGAGGCGTGCCACCGGATCGACCTGGTAGTGCCAGGTGATCGCATTGCGCCGCCAGTCGGGATCGCTTGCGGCCAGTGCCGGATCGCGGCCGACCGCGCGGTAGGCGGCGGCGCAGACCGCCTCGCCGACAATGTTGTCGGTGCGCGAGGTCACGTGTGTACGGCGCAGGCTGCTCGTGACCGGATGGCGCACCAGATGGATGACCTTGGCACTGGGAAAGGCCTCGAGCAGTTCGGGCATGATCAGCATCGCCTCGGGCAGCTTGAAGCCCCACAAGGCATCGTCGGACAGCTTGCCCTCGCTGCGGATACGCTCGGCCGTCCGACGCAGCGCGGCGGTCCAGCTCGCGCGCAGATCGGGGGAAGGATTCCCGTCTGCCGCATGCTTTTCGACCGCGATCGGGTAGATCGTGTCGACCCATTCGAGCGAATCCGCCGAAACGTTGAGCTGATTCCCGAGGAACACGCCGCATTGCTGGACGATGCCCGAGATGAGGCGCGTGCCGCTGCCCCCGCGACCGGTCACGACGACGGGCGCTTGCCTCTGGTCCAGCAGACCGCCCTTGGCGGGCTCCTTCTTTGCCAACAGCGGAGTGCGGTCGTAGCCCAGTTCTTCCATCGCATCCCCGACCAGATCGAGGATAGCGCGCTCCTCGCGCGGGCCCAGCACCTGCTGCCACTTGCCGAGCGAGCTGCGATCGATCGGGCGTTCGCGGTCGAGCTCGCCCGGCCCATCGCCCTGCAGGACTTCCGCGTGGCCGACCATCGCTTCGGTAAAGGGCAGGCCGACATGCGCGGCGATACGCTCGGCGAAGGCGCGCGGATCGGCGACGCAGTCCTCGTAGCGGAAGACCAGGGGATCGAGCCCGGCGCGGGCGAAATGTGCATGCGCGGACGACTTGATCCGCCACACCAGCGCGCGCTTGAGATGCTTCGCGACCCCGGGATCCTCGAGCATGGCGATCTCATCGGCATAGGTCGCGGCGGCGACCGGATCCTGGCGGAGGAGGTGCAACTGGTTGGCGGCGATGTCGGTTCGCTTCAGCCGGCCCATCGAGGCCACCACCGCGCGCACGTCGCGCACCGGGTTGATGATCGAGACCGGTCCAGGGAGGCGCGCGATCGCCGCGTGGCTGTAGGTCAGGTTGGGCGCCTTGAGCACCAGATGGGTAATGTCCGGGTGGAGCGCGGTCGGTCGCAGCGGGCGCCGGACGATCCTCGGATCGTCGTCGCGGTATTTCTCCGCCGCCCGCGCAAGCAGGCCCGGCAGCAGCAGGTGCCGCCGCGGATCGCCCGCCAGCAGCGCGCGCGCCCAGCGCATCACCCCCTCGTCCTCGTCGAGCAGCAGCGCCTGCGGATGCGCGCCGACGATCTGTCCCACCAGCGAGGTCCCGCTGCGCTGGCAGCCGGTGACGATGACGAGATGCGGCTGCCGGTCAGTGCGGGAGGAGTTCGACAAGATGCCTCGCGATCCTGGGGGCGCCGTCGTTGGCGATACGGGCGGGCCCTGCTTCGGCGGCACGCGCCGCGATACGGGAAAAATGGTCCGCCGGGACCCGCGCGAGAGCGCGCTGGCTCTCCACGGTGACGGCGACTCCACGCTGCTCGAGCAGGTCGCCGAGGATACGCTGGTTGGGATGCGACGGCACCACGACCAGCGGCTTGCCCGCGGCGAGCGCCTGGTAGCTCGATCCCGCGCCGCCCTGCGTCATCACCGCGCGGGCGCGCGGCAAAAGGCGGCCGAGCGGCAGGATCCCCGCCTCGAACAGCCTGTGATTACCGACCCTGCGCACGGTCTCCCCCTCGCCCTTGCTGTGCACGCGGACGATGTCCTCGCAGCCGAACCGCTCGGCGGCAAGCGCGCAGAAACGGTCGTCGACGAGCTTGCCGGTCGAACCCATCGAGCACAGCAGCATGTCTTTGGCATCGGCCATGCCCTCGCCAAGCTCGCCTCCGGCTTCCCACCACACCGCCCCGCAAGCACGATAGGTGTCGGGCAGTGGTTCCGTATCGGGGACCAGCCAGGCGGGATCGGCGAGCAGTACGCGGTCCGCCTCGTAGAGATCGAAGCCGCTCGCCAGGGGAGGCAGGCCGCGCCTCGCCCGTTCGCGGCCGATCAGCCTTGCGCGCCGGCGGAACAGCTTCGTCTGGACCGTCTCCCCACGCGAGAGACGCGTCAGGAAGCCGTTGGTGACGATCGCGCGCGGGCAGTCGGGAAAGCGTGTGGTCGCCAGCCAGCGAACCGGGCAGCAGTCGTGGACGACGAGGTCCGGCTTAACCGCCTCGAAGACGGCGTCCAGCGCGTCGGCGAAGGCAGCGGCGGGGCAGTCGAGCTCGCGCTCCGGGATCGGTACGCGCCGGATCGAGAATTCCTCGTCGAAGCGCGCGACATCGAATTTCGCCGTCGCGGGGATGACGATCTCGATTCTGCAGTCGACCAGATCGCGCAGGCTGCGCGCGACAAGGGCGATTCGACCGAAGTGTCCCAATGCCGGTCCCGAAATGAACGATATGGTCGGCAAGAAGGTCTGGCTTTCGCAATCCGGATGACTGCGCTGTCCCTAATCCCCATTGTTCGTCCTGCCAATCATCCGTGAAGCCAGAGAAATTTCGACCGGGAAAGCGTGCGTAAAGCGTTTGCCCAGTTGCCAAAAACCCTATTCGCTGCGAAAGATGGTCCATGTGAGGGGGGCGGTTCGACCGAACAGGCTGGTATGGTTTCTTTCCAGATACTGCTGGCCACGCTCAACGGCGCGCGCTTCCTCGAGGAGCAGATCGAATCGCTCGAACGGCAGACCATCGGGCAAATCCATATCCTCGCCTCGGACGACGGCTCCGACGACAATACGTTGGCCCTGCTCGAGCGGGCGCGGAGCAGGTGGACCAGAGGGCGGTTCGAGATCATCTCCGGGCCCGGAATGGGTTTCGCGAAAAATTTTCGCCACCTGATCGAACAGGCCCCGCGCGATGCGGATTTCTACGCTTTTTGCGATCAGGACGACATCTGGCACGCCGACAAGCTGCAGCGCGCCGCCGAGGCCGCTGGATTGGAAGATCCGGACCGACCCTTCGCCTTCGGCAGCGCTTCCGCGCTGATCGATGCGCAGGGGCATTCGCTCGGGAAGGTACCGCGTCGTCGCGGCGGTCCCGGCATCCGCAATGCGGTGATCCAGAACATCGCCTCGGGCCACACCATGGTGATGAACCGCGCGGGCTTCGGCCTGCTGCGGGATACGGCCGCCAGCATCGGCCCGTTCCCACACGACCACTGGCTGTACCTGATCGTCGAGGGTACCGGCGGGCACTTCCACTTGAGCAGGGAACCGACGGTCTATTGGCGGCAGCACGAGGGCAATGCGATCGGTGCTCGGATCCCGCCCTTCTACAAACCTCGTCGGAGCAGGTTCGAGCGCCTGCGCCGGGGCAAGCTGCGCGGGCGGATGGTGGCAAGCATCGCGCTGCTCGACGCTTTTCGCGACTTGCTGACCGAGGATGCGAAGGAGGTCGTCGACCAATGCCGTGTGATCCACACCAGCCCCAATGTCCTGACCCGGATGAGAGTTCTCCATAGAGCGGGCCTCTATCGCACCAGCTTCACCGGACAGATCGGCTTGTGGCTCGATTTCCTCCTCAACTTCAAGGTGACACCCTCCGTCTGGGGTATTCAACCCGCGCGCATTCCGACCTAGAACCTGCGGTCAGATGGACGATTTCTCGAGTATTCCAGGCCCCGTCGCCAGGTTCGGGACGCGCCGTGGGCGGACGATCTATCGCGATCTGCGCGAGCTCCACCGTTTTCTTCCACCCGTGCGCAAGCGTGAGCTGCGGCTGATCCTCCTGCTCAGCGGAGTGGTCGCGCTGGCCGATATCGTGACCATCGGTGCATTGCTTCCCTTCCTGGCACTCATTTCCGGCGATGCCGGCCAGTCGGGCCACTATCTCGTCCGCATTGCGCTCAAGGAGCTCTCGCACCTCTCCGGACCCGACCGTTTTGCCGTCGCTTCGGCGACAGTCGTCGGTTCGGCGGTTGTGGCCGCAGCGGTGAAGACGGTGCTCTATTGGCTGAGCCAGCGCTTCGTCTATCGGACCTCGCAGGACCTGGCCGCCCAGGTGCTCTCCAACACGCTGGCCCAGCCCTATGCGTATCATCTGGCGAAGAGCAGCAGCGAACTGATCGCCACGGTCAACAAGGTCAAGTCGATCACCATGCGCACGATCGCCCCGATCATCCAGATCGTTTCGCACGTGATCACGGCGCTGGCCGTCTTCGTCACGCTAGTGGCGATCCAGCCCTATATCGCGCTGATCGCGCTCGGTGGAATTTGCGCGGCCTACCTCGCCATCGCGACATTCGTGACCGGCTCGCTGCGTTACAACAGCTCTGTGATCGCGGGCTTGCAGGCGCGCCGGGTGCAGACGTTGCAGGAAGCGCTCGGATCGGTGCGCGACGTCCTGCTCGGTCGCACCCAGGACCATTTCCTGGACAAGTTCCGCGAACTCGATCGCACCATTCTCGAGGCGCGCGCGCATGCCTCGATCATCGGCACGGTGCCGCGCTACATCGTCGAGACGGCGATCATCCTCGTCATCGTGGGGCTGGCCTATTACCTCGCGAGCGCGGGCCCGGGACTGACCGCGACCATTCCGGTGCTCGGGGGGATGATCCTCGGCATCCAGAAGCTGCTTCCCGCTGTCCAAGCCAGCTATTCGGGCTGGGCCGGGATTCGCGGCGATCACCATTCGCTGAGCGATGTCATCGACAAGCTGAAGCTTACGGTCGAGGTGGCGCCCACACCCGCCGCTCCGCAGCCGTTCGATCGCGAGATTCGCTTCGTCGATGTCGCCTTCGCCTATCCGGGACGGCGCAGGCCCGCGCTGGACGGGATCAATCTGACCATTGCCAAGGGGGCCAGGATCGGCATCGCCGGCAAGAGCGGGGGCGGGAAGAGCACCTTCGCCGACCTCGTGCTCGGCCTGCTCGATCCGTCCGCCGGGCGGATACTCGTCGACGGCGTGGCACTCGATGCGGACAATCTTCCCGCTTGGCGGTTGCGCGTCGGCCATGTGGCACAGCAGCCCTATCTGGCCGATTGTTCGATCCGCGAGAACATCGCCTTTTGCGAAGCGCCGGCGGATGTCGACGAATGCCGGCTTGCGCGCGCCATCGAAGGTGCCTCGCTGACGAGGTTCCTCGGCGAATTGCCCGATGGGCTCGATACGCCTGTAGGGGAGGACGGCGTGCGCCTGTCCGGCGGGCAGAAGCAGCGCATCGGCATCGCCCGCGCGCTCTACAAGCAGGCCGACGTGCTGGTCTTCGACGAGGCGACCAGCGCGCTCGACAGCCAGACCGAGGCCGAAGTCGTCGAAGCGATCCGGGCGATCGATTCCCACGTGACGATCGTGGTGATCGCGCACCGCCCGTCGACCATCGCCTGGTGCGACCGGGTGCTGAATTTCGAGGACGGGCGGGTGGTCGGCTGACCTTGCGTCATTTCCTGGACGACAGCAGCAGATAGCCCCACGCGGGCAATGTCACGGCGGCACCCTTGACAATGGTAACCGGCTCTCCGCTGGCGAATTCGGTATAGCCGCCGTCGGCCAGCGCGCTGGTCGGCGTCACCTTGACCGGTTCCGCCGAGAAATTGAACAGGCCGACGACCTTGTCGTCCCCTTTCGCGCGCGTCCAGGCGAGGACCTGTTGGGGCTTGTCGGTTTCGAGCTTCTGCATCACCGCGCCCCATTGCCCGTTGGCGAGCGCGGGGTTGGCCTTGCGGAAGGCGATCAGATCCTTGAGCAGCGTGCCATAGGCGCAATCCTCGCCCTGGCTCCAGTCGATCGGATCCTTTTCGAAGAAAGCCAGCCGCCTGGCGTTGCAGGCCTCCATCCCGTTGTGGACCAGCGGCAGGCCCTCGCCGGTGAAGGCGAGGGCGGTCATCGCGTCGAGCGCGGGGCCGTAATTCTCCTTCATCGTGCCTTCCCAAGCGTTCGAATCGTGGTTCTCGATATAGGTCAGCCGCATGGCCTTCCTCGGCCACAGGCTCTCGTTTTCGGCGTAGTAGCCGTAGAAGCTGGTCGCATCGCCCTGGCCATGCGCGACGCGCTTGGAGGTGTTGTGCCAGTCCCAGGCATAGGTCGCGTCGAAGGCGGCGAAATGGTAGGCGGTCTGCTGCACCTCGCCGAGCATGAAGACCGGCCGGATTTTCTCGAGCCGCGCGCGCGCGCTTTCCCAGAAATCGAGCGGGACGTAGCCGGCGACGTCGGCGCGGTAGCCGTCGACGCCAAATTCGCGCACCCAATATTCCATCGCCCCGCCGACATGCGCGCGCACGCCGGGCTGCGACCAGTCGAGATCGATGATGTCCGACCAGTCCCACCACGGGGTGGGGCGGAAATCGCCCTTCCAGTCCTTCTCATACCAGTCGGGATGCTGCTTCGCGAGGGCATTGTCCCAGGCCGTATGGTTGGCGACGAGATCGAGGATGACGTGGAAGCCCTGGGCATGCGCGGCGTCGACGAAGGCGCGGAAGTCCTCCTCGGTGCCGAACTCGGGGTTCACCGCGTAATAGTCCTGCACCGAATAGGGGCTGCCGAGGCTGCCCTTGCGGTTCTCCTTGCCGATCGGGTGGATCGGCATCAGCCAGAGTACGTCGACGCCGAGCGCCTTCAGGCGTGGAAGCTCGGCCTGCGCCGCCCGGAAGGTCCCTTCGGGCGTGAACTGCCGGGTGTTGATCTGGTAGAGCACCGCATCGCGCGACCACTCCGGATGGGTGATGGTCACCTTGTCGCGCGGTTCCCAGCCCTTCGTGGCGGGTTCGCCGGCGTTGACCGGCGCGGCACCGGCGAAGAGGGCGGCGCCCGCCAGCCCGGCGAGGATCTTACGCATCGGCGGTTTCTCCCGGTATCGTCACGCGCAACATGGCGAGGCCTGCCAGCGCCCAGCTCGCCGCGGCGAACAGCATCGTCCAGATCGGATCGGCGGGGAAGAAGGCGTTCATCACGCTGCCCATGACCGTCGCCACCAGCAGCTGCGGGACGACGATGAAGATGTTGAACAGGCCCATGTAGATGCCGAGCTTCGCCTGCGGCAGGCTGCTGGCGAGGATGGCGTAGGGCATGGCGAGGATGCTGGCCCAGGCAATGCCCTTGAGCACTTCGCACAGGATCAGCAGCTGCGGATCGCGCAGCACGAAATAGCCGAGGAAGCCGAGCGCGCCGAGCAGCAGGCAGGTCATGTGCGTGCGCGCCTTGCCGATCCGCCGCGAGAGGAACGGCAACAACACCAGCGCGGCCACGGCAGCAACCCCGTTCTGGACGGTGTAGATGAGGTTCCACCAGTTGGCGCCGGCGTTGTAGGCGGGGGTGGTTGGATCTGCGCTGCCGTAGAAATATTGCGACACGATCGGGCCCGAATAGATCCACATGATGAACAGCGAGGACCAGCTGAAGAACTGGACCAGCGCCAGCCGCCTCATCGTATCGGGCATGCCGCTGAAATCGCCGACGATGCTGGAGAGCATGTTGGCGTGCCGTCCCTGCTTCGCCATCGCAATCGCCAGCGCACTGAGGAGGCCGTAGGCGAGGAGCAGGCCGCCGAGCAGGAGGATTTCCTTCTCCAGCCCGAGCGGGCCGACCGAGAGGTTCACCGCCAGGCCGAGAACTATCCAGATGCCGGCGGAGAGATAGGTCTTGGCCGCCAGCGCGCGGACGCTGTGGCCCTCCTCGGTCTCGCGCGCGGCCTCGAAGGCGGCCATTTCCCCGGGGCTGTATTCCCTGGTCGTGACCACGGTCCAGCCGATCGCGGCGAACAGCGCGGCGGCGCCGGCCCAGAAGCTCCAGCGGACGGTGTCGGGTATCTCGCCCGCCGGGGCGACATTGCTCACCCCGAAGTGCTCGAGCAGCCAGGGGAAGATCGCCGCGACCACCGCGCCCGCGCCGATGAAGGCGGTCTGCACGGCATAGCCCGTCGCATGCTGCGACTTGTCGAGCATGTCGCCGACGAAGGCGCGGAAGGGCTCCATCGAGATGTTGAGGCTCGCATCGAGCATCCACAGCAGCGCCGCGGCGAACAGCAGCGGGGCGCCGAAGGCCGGCGCCAGCGGCATCAGCAGCAGCGCGATCGCCGCAAGCAGCGCGCCGGTCATGAAATAGGGCCGGCGGCGACCGAAGCGGTTCCATGTGCGGTCGGACAGGTGGCCGATGATCGGCTGGACGATCAGGCCGGTCAGCGGCGCCGCGACCCACAGCGCGGGCAGGTCGTCGAGCGATGCGCCGACGGTCTGGAAGATCCGGCTCATGTTCGAATTCTGCAGCACGAAGCCGATCTGGATGCCAAAGAAGCCGAAGCTGATATTGGCCAGCCCGGCGAAATTCTGGCGCGGTTTCTGCCGCAGCGCCTCACTCATGCGAAGTTCCTCGTCCCAGCCTGTGCGGGTCTTCGCGCCCGGTCAGGTCTTGCAAGTGGCAGACGCTCGCACGCTCGCGCGGCTTCGCCAAGTGCGCATACGAATACGTCGGCCTAGCGCATCGGTCCGGTCGAACCGCGCACGACCAGCCGGCCGGGCAGTTTGCGCGGGGGCGGTTCGCCGCCCTCGATCTGCGCCGTGAGCGTTTCGACCAGCGCTTCGCCGGCGCGGCGGATGTCCTGCATCACCGTGGTCAGCGGCGGGGTGGTGAGGCTGGCGGCGGGAATGTCGTCGAACCCGACTACCGCGACGTCCTTGGGCACGCTCCGGCCCGCTTCGGCGAGCGCGCGCATCGCGCCGATGGCGATGAGGTCGCTGGCGGCGAAGATGGCATCGAAGGCGAGCCCGCTGTCGATCAGCGCGCGGGCCGCGGCATGGCCCTCCTCTTCGGTGGTCAGCGCGTCGAAGCGGAGCTGCGGATCGGCATCGATGCCCGCGGCTTCGAGCGCCTCGCGCAGGCCGCGATAGCGCCCGGCGAATTCGGGATAGTGATCGTCGGCATGGCCGAGAAAGGCGATCCGCCGCCGGCCACGTTCGATCAGATGTTTGCCGGCGAGGCGGCCTGCGGCGACATTGTCGGTCCCGATCGTGACTCCGCTGGCGTCGCTGGAGACCGATCCCCAGCGGGCGAAATGCGTGCCTTGGCGCGCAAGCTGCTCCATCCGCTCGCGATATCTGGTGTAATCGCCGTAGCCGAGCAGGATGAGCCCGTCGGCGCGATGGCTGTCCTGATACTGGACGTGCCAGTCGTCCTCCATCCGCTGGAACGAGATCAGCAGGTCGAGCCCGCGGTCGGCGCAGGCCCGCGTGATCGAGCCGAGCATGGCGAGGAAGAAGGGGTTGATCATGCTCTCGTCGGGGGTCGGGTCCTCGAAGAACAGCAGGGCGATGGTGTTCGAGCGCTGGCTACGCAGCGAGGAAGCGTTCTTGTCGACCGTGTAGTTGAGGTCGCGGGCGATCTCCTCGATCCGCGCGCGAGTCTTGGGGCTGACCGACTTGTCGCCGCGGAGCGCGCGGCTGACCGTCGGTTGCGAAACCCCGGCCGCATAGGCGATATCGAAACTGGTCGGCCGACCCGTAGGCTTTCGACCCATCACTCTCTCCCGCTCGGGCAGGCCCGTGCTTTCTCGTCCCATGCATAAGAATGTGTGGGCAATTAGGCAACGCCAACCCCCTGATCGGCGAGGGTTTCCGCGCTTTCCGGGCTACTATGGCAAAATTGCCGCGGCGGGCGTTGCCGCGCAATCACATACGTATGCTCTCTTCCGCGACTTCCCGATCGGGCCGTATGCAGCGCGCAATACAGGCACATCGACGCGCTCGTCGCCTGTGGGGATTAGGACTGCGGCCCAGGCGACCAGCGAAGGAGTCGGGCCTCACGGGGAGTGAACTGAAATGGCAATTCGCAAAACCTTTTCTGCTACCATCAGCCTGTCGGCCTTCGCCGTGGCACTGGGCAGCATGGCAACCCCTGCCTTCGCGCAGGACGAGGACACCGACGAGGCGACGGAGACCGCCGAAACCACCGACGGCAACGTGATCATCGTGTCGGGCTATCGCGCCTCGCTCGAAAACGCCGTCGCCGAGAAGCGCCGGTCGGACCTGGTCGTCGAGTCGGTTTCGGCCGAGGACATCGGCAAGCTGCCCGACGCCTCGATCGCGGAATCGATTGCACGCCTTCCGGGCCTGACCTCGCAGCGCCTCTCGGGCCGCTCGAACTCGATCAGCATCCGCGGCTTCTCGCCCGACTTCTCGACCACGCTGCTCAACGGCCGCGAACAGACCACCACCGGCGACAACCGCGCGGTCGAATACGACCAGTATCCCGCCGAAGTCATCAACCAGGTCAATGTCTACAAGACCCCGATGGCCAGCCTCGTCGGCCAAGGCCTCTCAGGCACGGTCGACCTGCGCACGATCCGCCCGCTCGATGCCGGCAAGACGATTTTCTCGGTCGGCGCGCGCGGGAGCTATGCCGATCTGGGCAAGCTGAACGTCGAATCCAATGACATGGGCTACCGCGTCAACGGCCTCATCGTGACCCAGTTCGCCGACAACAAGATCGGCCTCTCGCTCGGCGCGAGCTATGTCGACGAGCCTTACCAGATCCAGGAATTCAACGCCTGGGGCTATCCGACCACGGGCGATGGCGATTTCGTCATCGGCGGATCGAAGTCCTACGTCACCTCGACCCAGCTGACCCGTCTCGGCCTCAACGGCACCCTGCAGTTCGAGATCTCGCCGACCGTCACCTCGACGCTCGACGCCTTCTATTCGGACTTCAAGGACGACCAGATCAAGCGCGGGATCGAGCTGCCGCTCTATTGGTCGGGCGCCGTCCTCCAGCCCGACACCACGGTCGAGAATGGCTTCGTCACCGCCGGGCAGTTCAACGGCGTCAAGGGCGTCGGCCGCAGTGACGTCTTCCAGCGCAAGGCGAAGCTCTATTCATTCGGCTGGAACACCGAATACGAAGGCGACGACGGCTGGAACGCCATGCTCGACCTCAGCTATTCGAAGACCGACCGCAACGAGCTGAGCCTCGAAAGCAACTGGGGCACGGGGCGCGGCAGCATCGGCGCGACCGACAACATCGGCTTCCAGAGCGGGCCGCAGGGCACGGTCTTCAGCCCGATGCTCGATTACGGCAATTTCAACACCATGCTGCTGACCTCGCCGCAGGGCTGGGGTGGCAACCAGATCGCTCCGAACGGGGATTCGATCCTCGGCGGCCAGGACGGTTACTACAACAACCGCATCATCAAGGACACCATCTGGCAGGCCCGAATGGAGGTCGAGAAGGAATTCGACGGCAATTTCTTCCGCAGCCTGCAGGCCGGCGTCAACCTCACCGATCGCAGCAAGTCGCTGGTGCCCGATGAATACTTCCTCGGCCTCGTCGCCAATACCGACGGGCTGACCAGCGTCCAGGTGCCCGAGCAGTTCCGCCTCGGGACCACCGACCTGACCTACCTCGGCCTCGGTCCGGTGATCAGCTACAACCCGCTCGATCTGCTCGACGCGGGCATCTACAAGTTGGTGCCCAACGCCTATGGCGACGTCGTGGTGAAGAGCTACTCGGTGAACGAAAAGCTGCTGACGCCCTATGTCCAGCTCAACATCGCGTCGCAGCTGGGTGGGGCCGAACTCACCGGCAACATCGGCGTCCAGGCCGCCATCACCGACCAGAACTCGAACGGCGCAACCGCGGTCTACCTCGGCCAGCTGGATGTCCCCGAAGGTTGTGCGGCGGCAGGCGAGCCCTGCGCACCCAACATCGGCGCGCAGTTCCAGAAGTTCAGCACCAGCTACACCAACTGGCTGCCCAGCCTGAACCTGTCGCTGCGTTTCGACAGCGGTTTCGTGATCCGTGCCGCCGCGGCGCGCGAGATCATCCGCCCGCGCATGGACGACATGCGCAATTCGCTGAGCTTCGGCTACCAGTTCGTCACGCTGCCCAACGGCACGACTTTCGCAGCGGTCACTGGAAGTTCGGGCAACCCGAACCTGCGCCCGTGGCTCGCCAATGCCTTCGACCTGACGTTCGAGAAGTACTTCGGCAACAAGGGCTACCTTGCCGCCCAGTTCTTCTACAAGGACCTCAAGAGCTACATCTACAACCAGGACGTGGTCATCCAGACTTCGGATCTGGCACTGGCTTCGCCGGGCGAAGACATCGTCATCGCGCCGACCGCGGTCCTCAACATTCCTATCAATGGCGAGGGCGGCAGCCTCTACGGTGTCGAAGTGGCGGGCACGCTGCCCTTCGAAACCTTCACGGCTGCGCTCGACGGCTTCGGCATCACCGGCGGTGTCTCCTACACCAAGACCAAGATCTCGCCGACGCCGGGTGCGCCCTCGGAAGACCTTCCGGGCTATTCGAAGTGGGTCGCCAACGGCACCGCCTTCTTCGAGAAATGGGGCTTCAACGCCCGCGCCTCGATCCGCTACCGCTCGACCTTCGTCGGCGAGGTTTCGGGCTTCGCGGCCAACCGTGTGCGTCGCCGCGCGGCGCCGGAAACCATCATCGATGCCCAGATCGGCTATGATTTCCAGGACGGGTCGCCGCTCGAGGGTCTGTCGCTCTTCCTTCAGGGCCAGAACCTGACCGACGAGCCCTTCGTCACCACCAACCCGGGCGACCCGCGTCAGGTGATTGACTACCAGACCTATGGCCGCCGCTTCATGGCCGGTTTCAACTACAAGTTCTGACGATGTGCCGGGGGAGCGGGGACGCCACTGTGGCCTCCCCGCTCTCACGGATTGATCCTACGAACCGAACCGGCTTCACTCGCCCGACCGCTCCGAAGCGGTCCGACCCGCGAGGAGACAGCAACCATGGCTGACGAGAACGGCTATACAATCGTCATCGTGGGCGGCGGGACCGCCGGCTGGATGAGCGCGGCTGCGCTGGCCCGCTTCGTCCCGCCGGGCCATCGCATAGCGCTGGTCGAAAGCGATGCCATCGGGACCGTCGGGGTGGGCGAGGCGACCATCCCCGCCATCCGCACTTTCAACGACGCGCTGGGTATCGACGAGGCGGAATTTCTGCGCGAGACCAGGGGATCGCTCAAGCTCGGCATCGCCTTCGAAGGCTGGGGTACGCCCAGCGGGCAATACATGCATGCCTTCGGCCCGATCGGCCGGCCGCTCGGCCTGGTACATTTCAAGGACCACTGGGCGCGCGCCCGGAGCGCGGGCTTCGCCAAGCCGCTCGCGCATTATTCGGTCAACGAGATTGCCGCGCGCACGATGCGCGCGCCCGACGGTGGGCGCGGCTCGGCGGTGCCCTATGCCTATCACTTCGATGCGGGCCTCTATGCCGGTTTCCTCCGGCGCTATGCCGAGGCGCTCGGCGTGACCCGCCGCGAAGGCATGGTCGAAGGTGTGATGAGGCGTGGCGAGAGCGGCGACATTGCCGCGATCGTGCTCGGGGACGGGACCCAAGTCGCGGGCGATTTCTTCATCGACTGCACCGGCTTTCGCGGGCTGCTGATCGAGCAGGAACTGGCCGCGGGCTATGACGACTGGAGCCACTGGCTGCCCTGCGACCGGGCGATGGCGGTGCCCTGCGCGCCCGCGGGGGGGCTGACCCCCTATACGCGCTCGATAGCGCGCGAGGCGGGTTGGCAATGGCGCATCCCGCTGCAGCACCGCATCGGCAACGGCCTCGTCTATTGCAGCGAGTTCCTGTCGGACGAGGACGCTGCGCGCCTGCTGCTCGCCCATCTCGACGGCGAGGCTCTGGGCGATCCGCGCCCCCTGCGCTTCGTGACCGGCAAGCGGCGTAAGCAATGGGTCGCCAACTGCCTCGCGGTGGGCTTGTCGAGCGGGTTCATGGAGCCGCTCGAATCGACTAGCATCCACATGATCCAGGCGAGCATCACGCGATTCCTGACGATGCTGCCACGCGGCAATGTCGATCCTGCGGTGCGGGATGAGTTCAATCGTGCCGCCGATTTCGAGCAGGAGCGCATCCGCGACTTCCTGATCCTCCACTACAAGGCTAACGGCCGCATCGGTGAACCCTTCTGGGACCGCTGCCGGGCGATGGAGATTCCCGACACGCTGGCGGCCAAGATCGACCAGTTCCGCAGCAACGGCGTCTTCCGCCAGGTGCATGAGGAACTCTTCACCGAGGACGGCTGGCTGCAGGTGCTCGTCGGGCAGGGGATCGAACCCCACAACTGGAACGCGATGGCCGACGCGCTACCCGAACCGAAGCTGCGCGAATTCCTGGCCGCGCTCGAACAGGCGGCGCTCGACGATGTCAGAAGCCTGCCTTCGCATATGGATATCCTGGCCCGCGCCATGGCCGAGCCCGAAGGAGTAGCAACGTGAGTAAACTTAAATCCGCCCTGCTGGCCGTGCCGCTCGGCGCCTTGGCGATCGCCACAAGTGCACATGCGCAGGAGGGGGCAGGTGACGCCAGTTTCCGCGCCCGCGAGCCGTCCGAGGAGATCGTCTATTTCGTCCTCCCCGACCGCTTCGAGAACGGCGACGAGGCGAACGACAAGGGCGGCTTCGGGGGTGACCGTCTCGAGACCGGCTACGACCCCACCGCCAAGGGATTCTTCCACGGCGGCGACCTCACGGGGCTGACCGCCCGGCTCGATTATCTCGAACGTCTCGGCGTCACCGCGATCTGGTTCGCGCCGATCTTCCAAAACAAGCCGGTGCAGGGCCCGGAAGGCCAAGAGAGCGCGGGCTACCACGGCTATTGGGTGACCGACTTCACCCGCCCCGACAGCCATTTCGGCACGCGCGCGGAGTTCAAGGCCTTCGTCGATGCGGCGCATGCGCGGGGGATGAAGGTCTATATGGACATCATCACCAACCACACCGCCGACGTGATTACCTATGCCCACGGCGATGCGACCAATTACGAATATCGCAGCAAGGGCGACTATCCCTATTCGACCCGTGGTACCCCCGATGGCCCGCCGATCAATCCGGGTTTCATGGGCGACGGGGACAGCTCGGAGGAGAATTTCGCCAGGCTGGTCGATCCGGGCTATGCCTACGAGCCTGTCGTTCCGGCGGCAGAGAAGGACGTGAAGGTCCCCGCCTGGCTCAACGATCCGATCTATTATCACAACCGTGGCAACAGCAGCTTCACCGGCGAGGACAGCCGCTTCGGCGACTTCTCCGGGCTCGACGACCTCTTCACCGAGCACCCGCGCGTGCGCGCCGGGATGATCGAGATCTTCTCCGGCTGGGTGCGCGATTACGGCGTCGACGGCTTCCGCATCGATACGGCGAGGCATGTCGATCCGGGCTTCTGGCAGGCCTTCGTCCCGGCACTGGAAGAGGTCGCGCACGAGAGCGGCATTCCCAACTTCCACATGTTCGGCGAAGTCTTCAAAGAAACGCCCGACAGCGGCTACATCGCCGAATACACCCGCCGCGATGCATTGCCCGCGGTGCTCGACTTCGCCTTCCAGGCGGCGATGCGCGAGCTCCTCGGTCGCGACCAGGGCACGGTGGTCCTCGCGCACATGTTCGACGGCGACGTGCTCTACGAGGGCGGGGAGGATACGGCGCGTTCGCTGCCGACCTTCCTCGGCAATCACGACATGGGGCGCTTTTCGACGCTGATCAAAGCCGACAAGCCCGAGATCTCGCAGGACGAATTGCTCGCCCGAGTCATGCTCGGCCATGCCATGATGCTGACGCTGCGCGGCAGCCCGGTGATCTATTACGGCGACGAGCAGGGCTTCGTCGGCGACGGCGGCGACCAGCTGGCACGCGAGGACATGATGCCCTCGAACACCGCGGTCTATAACGACAATGCGCTGATCGGCACCGACGCGACCACGGCGGCAAGCAATTTCGACGAGAACCACCCGCTATTCCGGCTGATCGCCGAATTCAGCGCGATCCGCCGGGCACATCCGGCGCTGACGCGCGGACCGCAAGTGGTTCGTCACTACGAACAGCGGGCGGGGTTCTTCGCGGTGAGCCGGTTCGATCCCGAAAGCGGCGGCGAATATCTCGCCGTCTTCAACACGGCGGGCAAGGAGCGCGCGGCGAATATCGCGCTTGGCTACGACGCTCGCAGCTTCGAAACGCTCGGCGGCGCCTGCCCTGCGGCGGTGACCGCACCGGGCAGCGCGGCCTTCACGCTGCCCGCCTTCGGCTGGGCGCTGTGCCGCGTCTCGGAGATCGCCGAATGAACCGCGCAGATCCGCAATCGAAACGTTCTGATACCGCAGATGCGAACCCTTGGTGGAAGGGCGCGGCGATCTACCAGATCTATCCGCGCAGCTTCCAGGATTCCAACGGCGACGGGATCGGCGACCTGCCGGGCATCACCCGGCGCCTGCCGCATGTCGCCTCGCTCGGCGTCGATGCGATCTGGATCTCGCCCTTCTTCACCTCGCCGATGAAGGATTTCGGCTACGATGTCTCCGACTATTGCGACGTCGATCCGATCTTCGGGACGCTCGCCGACTTCGATGCGCTGGTCGCCCGGGCGCACGAGCTCGGCCTCAGGGTCCTCATCGACCAGGTCTATTCGCATACCTCGGACGAACATCCCTGGTTCGCCGAGAGCCGCGCGGACAGGAGCAATCCGAAAAGCGACTGGTATGTCTGGGCCGACGCCAAGCCCGACGGGTCGCCGCCGTCGAACTGGCAGTCCGTCTTCGGCGGCCCCGCGTGGACCTGGGACGCCCGCCGCGGACAGTATTACCTGCACAACTTCCTCAACTCGCAGCCGCAGCTCAACATGCACAATTGCGCCGTACAGGACGCCATTCTGAACGTGATGCGCTTCTGGCTCGATCGCGGCGTCGATGGCTTCCGCATCGATGCGCTCAATTTCGCGATGCATGACCCCGAATTGCGCGACAATCCGCCCGCGCCGGCGACCGACAGGCCGCGCACGCGGCCGTTCGATTTCCAGCTCAAGAAATACAACATGTCGCATCCCGACATTCCCGCCTTCATCGAACGGATCCGGGCGCTGACCGACCAATACGACGGCGTCTTCACCGTCGCCGAAGTCGGGGGCGACGAGGCCGAGAGCGAGATGAAGGCCTTCACTGCGGGCGAGACGCATCTCAACTCGGCCTATGGCTTCAACTTCCTCTATGCCGAAAAGCTTACCCCCGGCGCGATCTGCGCCGCGCTCGCCGAATGGCCCGAAGACGACGGGATCGGCTGGCCGAGCTGGGCCTTCGAGAACCACGACGCGCCGCGCGCGGTGAGCCGCTGGTGGCTGCCCGAGCACCGCGACCGCGCCGCACGGATGAAGATGACGCTGCTCGCCTGCCTGCGCGGCAACATCATCCTTTATTACGGCGAGGAACTGGGCCTGACGCAGGTCGATATTCCCTTCCACCAGCTTCACGATCCCGAGGCGATCGCCAACTGGCCGCTGACGCTGAGCCGCGACGGCGCGCGTACCCCGATGCCGTGGGAGGCGGAGGCCGCGCACGGGGGCTTCACCGCTGGCGAGCCATGGCTCCCGGTGGGCGCGGAGAACGCCGCCCGCTCGGTCGAGGCGCAGGAAGCGGACGCGGAATCCCTGCTTCACCACACCCGCTCCATGATTGCCCTGCGCCGCGCCAATCCGGCTCTGCACCATGGTGCGGTGAAGCGGTGCGAAAGCGTGGGCGACCTCTTCGTGATCGAGCGCACGGGCGAGGGGCAGCATGTCCGCTGCCTGTTCAACCTCGGCTCCCTCGAGGTTGCCCCGCCCGCCGAGCTCGCGGACGGCAGCGTCCTCGCCGCGACCAACGCCGCCACGCCGGCAAACCTCCCCCCTCTCAGCGCCCTGGTGATCGAACTATGAAACCTGCCCGCATCCTTGCCGCCCTCGCGTTATTCTCGGCCGTGCCTGCGCTTGCCGAGGAAACCGTTGCCTCGCCCGACGGGGCGATCACCGTCACGGTAGACGTCAATGGCGAGGGGCGGCCCTTCTACCGCGTCGACAGGCATGGCGAAGCGGTCCTCACCGAGAGCCGCCTCGGCTTCCTGCTGACCGACCAGGACAAGCTCGAGCGCCGCCTGAAGGTCACTGGGGCGACGCGCCAAAGCCATGACGACACGTGGGAGCAACCTTGGGGCGAGCAGCGCTATGTGCGCGATCACCACAACGAGCTGACGGTCCGCTTCGAGGAGGACAGCGAGGCGCACCGCCGTTTCGGCGTCACCTTCCGTGTCTTCGACGACGCGGTGGCCTTCCGCTATGTGTTCGACGACACCAGCATGGGCGAGACGGTGAACATCGCCGACGAGCTGACCGAGTTCAACCTGGCGCAGAACGGCAGTGCTTGGTGGATCCCCGGCGGCGAGTGGAACCGCTACGAATACCTCTATGAGGAAACGCCGATCGACGCGGTGTCGGTAGCGCATACGCCGCTGACCTTCCGCATGGAGAACGGCACGCATGTGGCGATCCACGAGGCCGCGCTGGTCGATTTCGCGGGCATGTGGGTCAAGCGGACGACCGGCACCCATTTCCGGGCCACACTCGCGCCCACCGGTTCGGGCGCCGCGCGTGCCACGCGTGAGGTTCCCTTCGCAACGCCCTGGCGCACGATCCGCGTTTCGGACGATGCTGCAGGGCTGGCCGAGAGCCTTGTCGAGCTCAATCTCAACGAGCCCAACAAGCTCGGCGATGTCAGCTGGTTTCGCCCTCACAAATATGTCGGCGTCTGGTGGTCGCTCCACCTCGACGAAGAGAGCTGGGGCTCGGGACCGAAGCATGGCGCCAACACCGCCAATGTGAAGCGCTATATCGATTTCGCGGCGGAGAACGGCTTCGAAGGCGTGCTGGTCGAGGGCTGGAACATCGGCTGGGACGGAAACTGGTTCTTCAACGGCAGCGAATTCAGCTTCACCCAGGCTTATCCCGACTACGATTTCGTCGAACTGGCGCGCTACGCCGCCGAGAAAGGGGTGCCGATCATCGGCCACCACGAAACCAGCGGCGATGTCGGCAATTACGAGGCCCAGCTCGAAGCCGGGCTCGACCTGATGGCCGCGCGGGGCGTGAGGACGATCAAGAGCGGCTATGTCACCGACGCCTGCAATCTGCGCTACGTCCACGAGGACGGCAGCGAGACACGCGAATGCACCGAGAGCCAGGTCATGCAGCGCCACCACCTCAAGGTCGTGACGGAGGCGGCTGAGCGGCACATAGCGGTCAATCCGCACGAGCCGGTCAAGGATACGGGCCTGCGCCGCACCTATCCCAACTGGGTTGCCCGCGAAGGCGCGCGCGGCATGGAATTCAATGCCTGGGGTGCGCCGCCCAACGGGCCGAGCCACGTGCCGACCATGGTCTTTACCCGCCTGCTGTCGGGTCCGATGGACTATACGCCCGGTATCCTCAGTCTCGAGGGGCGCGGCCAGCCGCTGGAGATGACGATGGCGCGCGCGCTCGCCGAATACGTCCTCGTCTATTCGCCGATCCAGATGGCGGCCGACCTGCCGGAGCACTATGCCGAGCATGCCGACGCCTTCCAGTTCATCAAGGACGTGCCAACCGACTGGGCCGAAAGCCGGATCATCGCGGCCGAGATCGGCGATTACGTCGTCACCGCGCGCAAGGATCGCGATAGCGAGGAATGGTATCTCGGGGGTGGCACCGATCCGGAGCCGCGCGAGATGCCGATCACGCTAGACTTCCTCGATCCGGGAAAGCGCTATCGCGCCGAGATCTACCGCGATGCCGCGACCTCGAACTTCGAAGGGCCGACGCGGTTCGACATCGTGATCGAGCAGCGCGAGGTGGCGGCGGGCGAAACGCTCGATCTGCGCATGGCGCCGGGCGGCGGCTTCGCGGTGCGGTTCGTCCCGCTCTAGCCGCCGGTCACGCTCATGTGCCGGGCGAGCGCGGGGGCGTTCTGTCCGGCATCGAAATCGTGTCGCAGCGGCTTGCCCGCGAGCAGAAGGTCGAGTGCTTCGTCGAGCGCGGCCGCTCCGCCGGTGCGGAGGATATCGCGCAGCTCGACCTTCTGGTCATGGCCGAGACAGCCGTAGACGGTGCCCGTGGCGGTGATGCGGATGCGGTTGCAGGCGGCGCAGAAATTGTCGCTCAGGGGCGTGATGAGGCCCAGTCGTGTTCCCGTTTCCGCAACGTCGAAATAACGCGCGGGCCCTGCGGTGCGGTGCAGCGAGGGGACCAGCGTGAAGCGTTGCTCGAGCTGCTCGCGGACCTCGGAAAGCGGCAGGTGTTCTGCGCGGCGGTCGATGGCGACTTCGCCCAGGGGCATGCCTTCGATCAGCGCAAGGTCGAAGCCGCGTGTCCCGCACCAGGCGAGCAGGTCGGTGATCTCATGGTCGTTGACGCCACGCATCGCAAGCGCATTGATGCGGACCGCGAGGCCCGCTTCCTGTGCCGCATCGATCCCGGCCATTGCCTGGTCGAATGCATCGCGCCGCGTGAGCTTTGCAAAGCGCTCGCGGTCGAGCGTGTCGAGGCTGACGTTGATCCGCCTCACCCCGGCGGCGTACAGGCCCGTCGCCAGTTCCGGCAGGCGGGTACCGTTGGTGGTCAGCGTCAGCTCGTCGAGCCCGCAATCCCCCAGCCTGCCGAGGCGCTCGGCCAGATCGATGATTCCCTTGCGCACCAGCGGCTCGCCGCCGGTCAGCCGGATCCGCGTGACGCCGCGGCGCACGAGATGGCGGGCGAGCGTTTCGATTTCCTCGAAAGTGAGCAGCTCTCGTCGGGGAAGGAAATCCATCTCCTCGGCCATGCAGTAGCTGCACCGCAGGTTGCAGCGGTCGGTCACCGAAAGGCGGACATAGTCGATCCGGCGGCCGTGAGCATCGCGCATGCGCATGGCCTACACTCTGCCGCGCGCCGCCGAAACGGAAAAATCCGAGCTGCCGCCCGTTCGCCTTATCCGGCGTAGCGCATGCTGCCGAAAAGTGCGGGAAGCGGGCCGGAGTTGAGACCGCGGCCCATGGCCTCGGCGACCGCTCGGGGAAGCGAGAGCCTAGTGGCATGCGCGCGTCCTTCGCTCAGGCCGACCGCAACCTCGTAGACGCCGGTGTCGATGACGAACCCTCCGTCGCGCTCGAACCGGCCGAGCTGGCTACCGCCGATCTCGAAGGTCAGATGGCGGTTTTCCCCCGCAGCGAGCGTCACGCGCTGAAAATCGGCCAGTTCGGATGCTGTCCGGCTGCGACCCCTGGGGCGGCGCAGATAGATCTGGACGGTCTCGGTGCCGACGCAACGCCCCACATTGTGGAGCACAGTGCTCACGACTACGCGGTCGTGGCTCAGCTCGACCGTCGTTTCGCCGAGGCCGAAGTCCGAATAGCCGAGGCCGTGGCCGAACGACAGGCCGACGCCCGCATTGTCGAGCAGCGCCAGCGGCAGGCGACCCTGCGGGGCGAAGGCACCGGTGAGCACTTCGGCGATGGCCTTGCCCGACATACTGCCGAGGCCGCCGGCATGCAGGACGCAGGGCAGTCGCGCGTCGCGGATCACCGGGTCAATGGGG
The DNA here is from genome assembly GCF_048550555.1 of Qipengyuania sp. Taxonomy (GTDB): domain Bacteria; phylum Pseudomonadota; class Alphaproteobacteria; order Sphingomonadales; family Sphingomonadaceae; genus Qipengyuania. The sequence continues at coordinate 81,601 of NZ_JBLYYF010000044.1, forward strand.
CGTGAGCCGAGCGTCACCAGGACGATGTTGGGATTGGTCGCCTGCAGCGCCTCGATCAAGGTCCGTTCGGCCTCGCAACGCTTCTCTACCTCGCCCAGCACGACGATCACCGTCCCTGCGCGGCGCGCGGCCTCGCTCGCCATACCGATCGCCATGCGGTCTGCATCGACCAGCGTGTTCATGCCCGGCTGGTCCTGATCGCGGCGCAGGGAAAGGCCGACCACGTAGCGATGCTGCACGCCGAGCGCTGCGAGGCCGTCGATCAGGCTGATCGCTTCGGACCCCGCCCCGGCGACGGGCAGCTTGCGGTCGGCCGCGGCCTGGCCGACGATCAGGATTTCGCCGGAGTCCCTGTCGAGCGGCAGCAGCGCGGGGTTGTTGCGCAGCAGGGCGATCGAATGGCGTGCGGCGTCGAGCGCAACGACGCGCGCTTCCTCTTCCGAGGCGGTCGAAGTGAGCGGCGCGCGGGGCGCCTCGGTGTGGAAGAGACCGAGATCGTACTTGGCCCCGATGATCCGGCGAACGACGTCGTCGAGCTTCCGCGGGGCAATCCGGCCATCCGCCACGGCAGCAAGAAGGGGTTCCAATGTGAGGCCGCCAGAGAGCGCCCGGTTTGGATCCTGACCGGCCGCACGGGCCATGTCGGCCCATTCGGCCAGGTCGATCCCTCCGAAGCCCCCCGGCCAGCCGATGGATAGTTTCGGGCCATCGCCGGGTTCGTCCTTGTCGAGTGCGGTCGCCGGAAAGGGCCCGAGCGCGACGCTGGCGGGCGCCGCCTCGCGCAGGACCTGCGCTGCGAGGCGCAGCTTCTGCGCAAAGCGCTCGTCGATGCGCCGCGGTGTCCAGGAGGGATGGTCCGCTTGCAGGCACGCGAGCACCCCGATTTCATCCTGATCCCAGAACTGCAATCCGCGCACCATGGCCGAGGCAAGATGGCCGGCGAGCATGACCGAGCTACCCCAGCTGGACTCAAGGTCGTCTTCGCCCGCTCCGTCGCTCAGCACCACCTCTGGGCCGAGCAGCCAAGTCTTGCCCCGGTCGCGTGCCTCGGCGGCGATCTGCCGGGCGGCGCGTTCGACCATTTCGGGCGACCAGCTGGTCGCCAGCGCAAGGGGGCTGGGCATGACGACGGCGCTTCCGCGCCCGGGCGCATCGGCCAGCAAAAGGGGGATGCCCAGCCGTGATTCCTCGATCGCGAGGCGTTGGAGCGTGGCGAGGCGGTCGGCAGGGCAGGTACCGGTAAGGCCGCCCACGAGGCCGCGGCGCACCCGCTCGTGTAGGGCGCCATCTGCTGCCTCGCCCGCCGGAGCGGGGACGAGCGCAATCTGACCGACCTTCTCCTCCGCCGTCATGATGGCGAGAAGGTCTTCGATAAAACGCTCGCGCTCGGCGGCGTGATCGGGCGGATGACGGACCATCGAGCGGCAAGTTTTCCGCAGATTGGTAAACATCCGGTTTGAATTGAGTTTTTCGTCGTGCAGACAGGCCGCCCGGACGCATTCGAGAGTAGATTTACAGATATAAAAATATCTTTATATGCTCTTTGCACGATGCGTACCGAGACCGTCTTCCGCTCGCTGGCCGATCCGACGCGCCTCAGGATCATGCGCCTGCTCGGCTCGATGGAGCTGGCTGTGGGCGAAGTGGCGCAGGTGCTCGGGCAGAGTCAACCGCGCGTCTCCCGCCATATCGGCATCTTGTGCGACGCCGGCCTCGCCGAACGCCGGCGCGAGGGCAGCTGGGTGTTCCTGAGGGCGCGTGCCAATGCCAGCGAAGCCCCGCCGCTCTGCGCCGCGCTCGGGAGGCTGCTGGTCGAGGCCGAGGCCGCCGATCCGGAATTTGCCGAGGAATGCGAACAGGATCGCCGCAAGCTCGCCGAAATCCGCCAGCACCGCGAAAGCGAAGCGCAGGCCTATTTCGCCGAACACGCGCACGACTGGGACGAATTGCGCAGGCTGCATTCTTCCGACGAGAAGGTGGAGGCGGCACTGGCCCGCGCGCTCGGACAAGAGCCGCTCGGCCGCCTGCTCGATATCGGCACCGGGACCGGGCGTATGGCCGAACTCTTCGCCGAACGTGCCGAGCGCATCGTCGCGCTCGACAAGAGCCTCGCCATGCTCCGCGTTGCCCGGGCCAAGCTGCAACACCTGCCGACGGAACGGGTCGAGCTGGTGCAGGGCGATTTCACCTCGCTGCCCTTCGCGGCGGCGAGCTTCGATACCGTCCTGTTTCATCAGGTGCTGCATTTCGCGCAGAACCCGGGCTCGGCGCTTGCCGAAGCAGCGCGGGTGACGCGGTCCGACGGTCGGATCGCGATCGTCGATTTCGCGGCCCATCAGCATGAAGAACTGCGTGACCGCCACGCGCACGCCCGGCTCGGTTTCGGAAATCGCCAGATGGTGGAGCTGTTGGCCGAGGCCGGCTTTGCGGGCGACGACCCGGTTGCTCTCGAAGATGGCGAACTGATCGTGAAAATATGGGTCGCGCAGCGGCGCGGCGAAAACAGGAAGGCAGCCCCGTGAGCCCCACGCTTGACCAGATGCGCGAAGCGCAACGCGCGCTCGAGACGCCGCTGTTTTCGGGCTTGCCGGGCGATATCGAGGTGAGCTTCGAATTCTTCCCGCCCAAGAACGAGAAGATGAACGAGACGCTGTGGCACAGCGTCGAAACCCTGGCGCCGCTGGGCCCGCGCTTCGCCAGCGTCACCTACGGGGCGGGCGGGACGACCCGCGAGCGCACGCACCAGCAGGTCGTCCGGATCCAGAACGAGGCGCATATTCCCGCCGCAGCTCATCTGACCTGCGTCGAGGCGACCCGCGAGCAGGTCGATGAGATCGCCCGCCATTATTGGGAGGAAGGCATTCGCCACATCGTCGCCCTGCGCGGCGATCCGCCCGACGGGTATTCGAAATACGCGCCACATCCGGGCGGCTATGCCAATGCCGTCGAACTGATCGCCGGACTGAAGCGCATCGCCGACTTCGAGATTTCGGTCGCCGCCTATCCGGAAGTCCACCCGGATTCGCCCGATCGCCAGGCCGACCTGGACAATCTCAAGGCCAAGTTCGATGCAGGGGCGACGCGGGCGATCACGCAATTCTTCTTCGACCCGCAATGCTTCTTCGACTTCCGCGACAAGGCGATCGCGGCGGGGATCGACGGTGAGATCGTTCCCGGTGTGATGCCCGTGCTGAGCTTCGCCGCGGTCCAGCGGATGAGCGGCCTGTGCGGTACCGCGATCCCGCCCTGGATGGGAGGACTGTTCGAGGGGCTCGACGAGAAACCCGAGGCGCGCCAGCTGGTGAGCGCGACCATCGCCGCCGAACTATGCCGCCGCCTCTATGCGGGCGGGGTGCGCCAGTTCCATTTCTACACACTCAACCGCGCCGAGCTGAGCTTTGCCATATGCCATATGCTCGGCCTGCGTCCCAAGGCCTGACCATGTCGAAACGTGAAGACTTCGAAGCTGCCGCCGCGCAGCACATACTCATCAAGGACGGGCCCTATGGCACCGAGATTCAGCGCGCCAGGCTCGCACCGGAAGACTACGCTGGCGATACCGGGCTGGCGCAGGACCAGAAGGGTAACAACGACCTCGTCAATCTGACCCAGCCGCAGGTCATCCGGGCGATCTGCGACACCTATATCCATGCCGGTGCGCATATCCTCGCCACGAACACGTTCAATGCCAACCGTATCAGCCAGGCCGATTACGGGGCTGAAGGCCTGGTCCGGGAGATCAACCTCGCCGCCGCGCGGATCATTCGCGAGGCGGTCGACGAGGCCAGTGCAAGGGATGGTGTCCCGCGGTTCGTGGCGGGCGCTGTCGGTCCAACCAACAAGACGCTCTCGCTATCGCCCGATGTCGAGGACCCGGGCTTTCGCGAGGTCGCCTTCGACGAGATCGTAGAAATCTACCGCGAGCAATGTGCGGCGCTGATCGAGGGTGGGGCGGATTTCGTCCTGATCGAGACGGTGTTCGACACACTCAACTGCAAGGCCGCCATCATGGCGGTCAAGCAGCTCGAGCGCGAACTCGGGCGCGATATCCCGCTGATGATCTCGTTGACGCTCACCGACCTGTCGGGACGCAACCTCTCGGGGCATACGGTGGAGGCGTTCTGGTACACGGTGCGCCATGCAAAACCGCTGACCATCGGGCTCAACTGCAGCTTCGGCGCCGAACAGCTGCGCCCGCATGTTCAGCTGCTCTCGGATATCGCCGATACCTATCTGATGGCCTATCCCAACGCCGGCCTGCCCAACGATCTGGGCGAGTATGACGAGCTGCCCGACACCACCGCATCGCTGGTGCGCGTCTGGGCGCAAAATGGGCGCGTCAACGCGCTCGGCGGCTGCTGCGGATCGACGCCCGACCATATAGCCGCCATGGCGAAGGCTGTCGCAGGGCTTGCCCCGCGCCGGTTGCCCACTGTCGCTCCCGACATGCACCTCGCCGGTCTCGAACCTTTCACGATTGCAGCCTGATACCATGTCCGATCTCACGACTGCCCGCTTCGTCAATATCGGCGAACGCACCAATGTCACCGGCTCGGCCCGGTTCAAGAAGCTGATCCTCGCCGACGACTACGAGAGCGCGGTCGAGGTCGCGCGCGACCAGGTCGAGAACGGCGCGCAGGTGATCGACGTAAACATGGACGAAGGTCTGCTCGATGCCGAAAAGGCGATGACGACCTTCTTGAAGCTGATTGCCGCCGAACCCGACATCGCCCGCGTCCCGGTGATGATCGACAGTTCCAAATGGACGGTGATCGAGGCGGGGCTCAAATGCGTATCGGGCAAGCCGATCGTCAATTCGATCAGCATGAAGGAGGGCGAAGGGGCCTTCCTCGAGCATGCCCGGAAATGCATGGATTACGGGGCCGCCGTAGTCGTGATGGCCTTCGACGAGACCGGCCAGGCCGACACCCGGGAGCGCAAGGTCGAAATCTGCGCCCGCGCCTACGACCTGCTCATCGGGATCGGCTTCCCGCCCGAGGATATCATCTTCGATCCCAATGTCTTCGCCGTGGCCACGGGAATCGAAGAGCACGACCGCTACGGACTGGATTTCATCGAAGCGGTCCGGGAGATCAAGCAACGTTGCCCGCATGCCAAGACCAGCGGCGGCCTGTCGAACCTCAGCTTCAGCTTCCGCGGCAACGAAACCGTGCGCCGCGCAATGCACTCGGTGTTCCTCTTCCACGCGATCCCGGCCGGGCTCGACATGGCGATCGTCAACGCCGGCCAGCTCGACGTCTACGACCAGATCGACGCCGAACTGCGCGAGGCCTGCGAGGACGTGATCCTGATGCGCCGTCCGGACGCGACCGAGCGACTGATCGAACTCGCCGAAAGCTATCGCGGCAAGAGCGCGGCGGACCAGAAGGCGGCCGAGGAATGGCGTGGTTGGGACGTGAAGCGCCGTCTCGAACACGCGCTGGTCAAGGGAATCGACGCCCATGTCGTCGCCGATACCGAAGAAGCGCGCGAGCTCGTCGCCGCTTCGGGCGGGCGCCCCATCGAGGTTATCGAGGGCCCGTTGATGGACGGCATGAATGTCGTCGGCGACCTGTTCGGCAGCGGCAAGATGTTCCTGCCGCAGGTGGTGAAGTCCGCGCGCGTGATGAAGAAGGCGGTCGCGCACCTCATCCCCTTCATCGAGGCGGAGAAGGTGGCGAGCGGGCTGGCCGACCAGTCCAAGGGCAAGATCGTGATGGCGACGGTGAAGGGCGACGTCCACGACATCGGCAAGAACATCGTCGGCGTGGTCCTGCAGTGCAATGGCTACGAGGTGATCGACCTCGGCGTCATGGTGCCATGGGCGCAGATCCTGCAGGCGGCGAACGAGAATGGCGCCGACATGATCGGGCTCTCCGGCCTCATCACTCCCTCGCTCGACGAGATGGTCACCGTGGCCCAGGAGATGCAGGCTGCAGGCCTGAACATGCCGCTGCTGATCGGCGGCGCGACGACCAGCAAGGTCCACACCGCGCTGCGCATCGACCCGGCCTATGACGGGCCGGTGATCCACGTGCTCGACGCGAGCAGGGCGGTCGGCGTCGCCAGCCGCCTGCTGTCCGACACGCAGCGCGACGAGTTCGTCGCGAGCACCGCCACCGAATACGTCAAGGTGCGCGAGGCACGCGAAGGCAAGGCGCAAAGCGTCCTGCTCAGCCTCGAGGAAGCGCGCGCGAATTTCTTCGACGCCTATCTCAGCGACAAGGCCGCGCCGCCCCTCAAGCCGGGGCTTCATGTATTCGACGACTGGGATCTTGCCGATCTCCGCGACTATATCGACTGGACGCCGTTCTTCCGGGCCTGGGAGCTCCACGGCACCTACCCCAAGATCCTCGACGACGAAGTGGTCGGCGAGACCGCACGTCAGCTCAAGGCCGAAGCCGATGCCATGCTCGACCGGATCGTCGGCGAGAAATGGCTCACCGCGAAGGGCGTCGCGGGGTTCTGGCCCTGCGCCCGCGATGGCGACGATGTCACCATCCACGATGCCGAGGGCGAAACCCACACCGTGCTATCTTTCTTGCGCCAGCAGGTGAAGAAGAGCCGCGACCGGGCGAATATGTGCCTCGCCGATTTCATCGATCCGGCGGGCGACTGGATCGGCGGCTTCGCGGTCGGCATTCACGGAATCGAAGAGCATTCGAAGGCCTTCCTCGCCGATAAGGACGATTATTCGGATATCCTGCTGAAGGCGCTGGCAGACCGTTTCGCCGAAGCCTTCGCCGAGCGGCTCCACCAGCATGTCCGCACCGACCTGTGGGGCTATGCGCCGCAGGAACAGCTCACCAACGAGGCTCTGATCAAGGAAGAGTATCGCGGTATCCGCCCGGCGCCCGGCTATCCCGCGTGCCCCGACCACAGTCTCAAGCCGATCCTCTTCGACCTGCTCGATGCCGGGACGAACACCGGGATCACGCTGACCGAGAATTTCGCCATGTATCCCACCGCGGCGGTGAGCGGCTTCTATTTCGGCCATCCCGAGGCGCAGTATTTCGGCGTCGCAAGAATCGGGCGCGACCAGCTGGAAGACTATGCGCGAAGGCGCGGAGTCGATATCGCGACCGCCGAAAGATGGCTTCGCCCCAACCTCGACTGAGCACCCTGCCGATGGGAAGGCTGGTAGCCATCGGCGGCACCGTGCTGCTGGCGGCCTATCTCGCGCTGTTCCTTACGGTTCGCGCCGATCTAGCGTTGATGGAACGGCTGTGGTTCCTGCCCGGCGTCGGCGTGATCGGGGCGATCATCGCCAACACCTCCGGGACGGGTGGCGGGGTCGTTTTCGTGCCGGTCTTCAATGCCCTGCGCGAATGGGGCGTGATGGACCTGCAGCCGCTGCAGGTGGTCGGCGTGTCCATGTGCATCCAGGCGTTCGGGATGACCATGGGAGCCTTGCGTTGGACCGACCGGCTCTACCACCAGCCTGCGCCCGAACCGCTCCATGCACTGGTCTCCCCGCGCGATTTCTTCATCGTGGCGCTTGGCGTCCTGGCGCTTTCGCTCCCCGCCATGCTGCTGACCCAGCGCTTCACCGATTTCGACCAGCATGCGGTGCTGATGGGCTACAAGGCCTTTTCAATTCTCCTGGGCATCGCGCTGATCGCCTCGACCTGGACCGTCAACCTCGCGCGGCCCGAGCGTGACAGGATCGAGCGCATCGACCTCGCGGTCCTGTTGCTGCTGGCCGTTCCGGGAGGGGTGCTGACCGCCCTCTTCTCCGTCGGCGTGGGAGAACTCGTCGCGCTCTACCTCTTCATCCGCCACTATCCCGTGCTGCTGTGCACGGGCGCAGCCTGCCTCATCTCCTCGGTAAGCGTGATTGCGGGCGCCCTCTGGCATATTGAGGCTGGAACCATCCGGTGGGAGGTTGTGCTGCTCGCCGGACCGGCCGCGGCGCTTGGCGGGTTCCTTGCGCGCCCGATAGCCTTGTGGCTCGGCGCACGGCGGCTGAAGACGCTCGACGGGAGCTGGATCGTACTGTCGGCCTGCTACCTCCTCTGGCTCAACTGGGGATGATTGACTTGGTGGGCGGGGGCAGGGCATCCCAACGCCATGCGCAAAGCCCTGCTCGCCGCTGCCCTCTCGCTCGCCGGATGCACCACCATTGCGGGGCCTGATCCGGCGAAGCCGGCTGCGGTCGCCGTCATGTTCGACCGCGAGACTGCGACACCCACGATCGTCGAGGGGCTTGCCGATCGCGAGACCGGCCGGGCCGTCGAGGCGAACGACCCGGTGCGGATCGCCAGCATCTCCAAGCTGGTCATGGCGTTGACGACACTACGGCTGGTCGACGAAGGCAAGGTCGATCTCGACATCGACGTGTCGAACTATCTCGGCTGGCCGCTGCGCAATCCGCGTTTTCCGGCGGCGCGCGTGACACTGGGGCAACTGCTCCGGCACCGCTCGGGCCTGCGCGACGATGCAGGTTACGTCATCCCGCTCGGCGAGAGTCTGCAGGCCAAGCTTGCCGATCCGCAGGCCTGGTATGCCGATGCGCCACCCGGCGAGGCACCTTTCGAATATGCCAACCTCGGCTCGCCCGTGGTGGCGACGGTGCTCGAGGCGGCGAGCGGAGAGCGCTACGACCGGCTGGTCGAGCGCGCGGTGTTCGCACCGCTCGGCATCGAGGCATGCCTCAACTGGATCGGATGTTCGCGGCAGCACGCCGGGAGGGCCGTCATCCTCTACCGCAGCACGGGCGAGGTGGCGCGCGACGATGCCGCCGATCGCCCGCCCCACTGCACGATCCCGGTTGCCGAGGGCCAAGCCTGTTCCCTCGAGGACTATGTGCCCGGCACCAACGCCTCGATCTTCTCGCCGCAGGGCGGGGTGCGCATCGGCATGATGGACCTGGCGAAGCTCGGGCAAGCATTGATCCAGACGTCGCGGCCGGGCGTATTTTCCGGACGCGTGATGGCCGAACTCATTTTCTCGATGATGGCGACGCCGACAGATGCGGATTTCTTCTGCGGCTATGGCGCCGGCATCCAGATGATCGAGGTACCGGGGCACGGTTGCAACGATACGCTGTTCGGTGACGGGCGCCCCCGCATCGGCCACGCGGGCGAAGCCTACGGCCTGCGCTCGGGCCTGTGGATGGACGTGGAGGGTGGTCGCGGCATGGCCTATTTCGTCACCGCCGTGCCCGAGCCCGTCGAGGAAGACAGCGGCGGGTTCGCCCCCGAAGAGGTTGCGCTCGTGCACCGTGCACTGGCGGCGTCCGATCAATGAGCGAGGTCGGCGCCGAACTCGACGTCGCGTGCCTCGAGGAGTTCTGGGCGAGCCACGTCGAAGGAGCGATGAAGCTCGACGAGAAGGTCGTCAAACTGCTGCTCGACACACTCGGCCTCGGCAACCAGCAGGCCTATCGCAAGCTGATCCTCGAACGGCCTTCCTTTCCCGAGTTCACCCGCTGGATTGTCGAGACGGCGGGCCTGCCCGACCCCGTGCTGCTCGACCGCTTCCATGCCTGGCTCTACGAGATCGAGCCCGGCGAGGAAGCGAAGGCCCGACTCGCCGCGATCAAGAACGCCGAAGCAGTATTCGACGAAGCGGCGCTGCGCCACTGGGACGAGCACGGCTATGTCGTGCTGCCCGACGCCATCGGCGACGACGAAATCGCCGCCGTCCGCGAGCTCGTCTGGGCGGAAGTGGGCGGTACACCGGACGACCCCGACAGCTGGTACCACCCGCGCGAAGACGGGATCATGGTCGCCCGTTTCCAGCATCCCGCGCTGGAGGCGGCGCGTCGTTCGCCGCGCATCGCCAAGGCCTTCGCGCAATTGTGGGGCAGCGAGAACCTGTGGTGCACGATCGATCGCCTGGGCTTCAATCCTCCCGAGCGGCCGGGTCACCAATTCGCGGGGTCCGACCTGCACTGGGACGTCAGCCTCGCGCAGCCGATCCCCTTCGGGACGCAGGCCGTACTCTACCTCGTCGACACGAGCGTGGACATGGGCGCCTTTCGCTGCGTGCCCGGCTTTCACAAGCGGATCGACGAATGGCTGGACGACATGGGACCGGCTGCCGACCCGCGCGCGGTCGACCTCCATGCCGGGCAGCACCACGTGGCGGGCCGCGCTGGCGATCTGGTGATCTGGCGGCAGGACCTGCCGCACGGCGCCAGCCCCAACCGGTCCGACCGGCCGCGACTGGCGCAATATCTCAACTTCTATTCGCCCGATATGATTATCCACCAGCGTTGGCGCTAAAAACCGGGGGCAGGCGGATTGACGCCCCCATCGCTTTCGCGCAGGGCATTTCGTGTCGGCGGCGGAAGCGATTCTGCCGCGGGCGCGCACGGGAGAGACCGGCTGGCGATGTCCATCCGGCGCCGAAGGAGCAACCGCCCCGGAAACTCTCAGGCCCAAGGACCGTGCGTTGCCATCGACACTCTGGAAAGCGTCCCAGGCCGTTCGCGCCCGGGGCCACCGAAGGGGTAAGCGCGCTCATCTGCGCGCCAGTCTCTCAGGTTTCCCGACAGAGGGGGCATGGATTTTCGCCGCTCCGGCCACGGGGCCGCCATGCTGTCGGGATTTTTGATGAGCGACCAGGAAGACTTCGAAGAGCCGGAAATCGAAACGCTGCCGCTCGATGCGTGGCACCGCCGCAAAGGCGCGCGCATGGTGCCTTTCGCCGGCTACCACATGCCGATCCAGTTCGAAGGCATCGTCGCCGAGCACAATTGGACGCGCAGCCAGGGAGGCCTGTTCGATGTCAGCCACATGGGCCAGCTGATGGTCTCGGGCGAGAAGGCGGCCGAGGAGCTCGAGAAACTGCTCCCCGGAGCGATCGCCTCGCTCAAGCCCGGCAAGGTGCGCTATTCGCTGCTCATCGACGAGGAAGGTGGCATTCTCGACGATCTCATGGTCACCAATGCCACGCCGTGGGTCGAGGGTGACGAAGAGGAAGGTGTCGAAGGGCACTGGGGCGAGCCGGCCTACTACCTCGTCGTCAACGGCGCGACCAAGTGGGACGATATCGGCCATCTGCGCGAGCATCTCGACGACGACGTGACGCTCACCCACATGGACGACCAGGCGCTGGTCGCGCTGCAGGGCCCCAATGCGGCGACGGCGCTCAACCGCGTGATGCGCAACGTCATCGACGACATGGTCTTCATGGAAAGCGTCACGCATGATTTCGGCGAATGGCCGCTGCGCATCACGCGCTCGGGCTATACCGGCGAGGACGGCTTCGAAATCTCGGTTCCGGCGGAATTCGCCGAGTCCCTCGCGGACCGGCTCTGCGCCGAGATCGAAGTGCGCCCGATCGGCCTCGGCGCGCGCGACAGCCTGCGCCTCGAGGCCGGCCTGCCGCTCTACGGCCACGACATCACCACCGAGACCGACCCGGTTTCCGCCGACCTCGGTTTCGCGCTGACCAAGAAGCGCCGGGAGGAAGGCGGCTGGATGGGCCACGACAAGGTGATGCAGGTGCTCGACAACGGCCCGGCGCGAAAGCGCGTCGGTCTCGCCATCGAAGGGCGCATGCCCGCCCGCGAAGGCGCTCTCGTCTACTCCGGCGACACGCAGGTCGGCCGCATCACCTCGGGCGGCTTCTCGCCCACGCTCGAGCGGCCCATCGCCATGGGCTACGTCGACACCGCTCTGACCGAAGAGGGAACCGATCTCGAGGTCGAGGTTCGTAACAAGAGACTGCCAGCGAAGGTCGCCAAGCTGCCCTTCGTGCCCCATCGCTATCACAGAGGGAAATGATCGAAATGGCCCGTTATTTCACCGACGAGCATGAATGGATCGACGTCGAGGGCGACACCGCCACCGTCGGCATCACCGATTACGCGCAAGGCCAGCTGGGCGACATCGTGTTCGTCGAACTGCCCGATGTCGGTACCGTGATCGACAAGGGCAAGGACGCGGCCGTGGTCGAAAGCGTCAAGGCGGCCAGCGACGTCTACGCCCCGATCAGCGGCGAAGTGATGGAAACCAACGGCGCTCTCGAAGACGATCCGGCGCTGGTCAACACCTCGCCCGAGGAAGGCGGCTGGTTCTTCAAGATGTCGATCGGCGACACATCGCAGTTCGACGGCCTGATGGACGAAGCCGCCTACAAGAGCTTCTGCGACGGTCTTTGATGGCTCTTCGCCCCAGCGCAGGCTGGGGCCTCCTTCGGCCAAGCGCCGCATTGCATGAGGTCCCAGCCTTCGCTGGGACACATAAGGGACTGACATGCGCTACCTACCCCTGACCGATACCGACCGTTCGGCGATGCTGGACGTGATCGGCGCGCCCGATGTCGATGCGCTGTTCGTCGACGTACCCGAAGAGGCCCGGCTCAACGGCCCGATCGAGGGCCTGCCGATGCACGCCAGCGAGATGGCGGTCGAAAAGCACATGCGGCGGCTGTCGAAGAAGAACCTTGCGGCGGCCGATGCGGCATTCTTCCTCGGGGCGGGGGCCTACAAGCATCACATTCCCGCCTCCGTCGACCACATCATCCAGCGCGGCGAATTCCTGACCGCCTACACGCCCTACCAGCCCGAAATCGCGCAGGGCACGCTGCAGATGCTGTTCGAGTTCCAGACGCAGGTCGCGCGCCTCTATGGCTGCGCGGTGGCGAATGCCTCGATGTACGACGGCTCGACCGCCTGCTGGGAAGCGGTGGCGATGGCCGGGCGCGTGGCGCGCGGCAAGAAGCGCAAGGTCGTGCTCTCGGGCGCGCTCCACCCGCACTATGCCGAGGTCGTCAGGACCATGGCCAAGTTCACCGACGACGAGATCGCCGGTGCCCCGCCGAGCCTGACGGCGAAGCCAGACGATGACGGCCTCATCGCGCGGATCGATGAGGATACGAGCTGCGTTGTGGTGCAATATCCCGACATTCTCGGCCGCCTGCCCGATCTCGCCAAGATCGCCGCAGCGGCGCACGAGAAGGGCGCGCTGCTGATCGCGGTGAACACCGAACCCGTTGCGTTGGGCGCTGTGACCTCGCCGGGCGAACTCGGCGCCGACATCGTCGTCGGCGAAGGCCAGGCGATCGGCGTCGGGCTGCAGTTCGGCGGACCCTATCTCGGCCTCTTCGCGGTGCGCGAGGAAAAGCATGTCCGCATGATGCCCGGCCGTCTTTGCGGCGAGACAGTGGATGCGGAGGGCAAGCGCGGCTTCGTCCTCACGCTCTCGACCCGCGAGCAGCACATCCGCCGCGAAAAGGCGACCTCGAACATCTGCACCAATTCGGGCCTCTGCGCGCTCGCCTTCAGCGTTCACATGACGCTGCTGGGCGAGAAGGGCTTGCGTCGGCTGGCGATGGAAAACCACCGCCTCGCCTGCCACGCCGCCGACCGACTGGGCAAGGTGCCCGGCGTGACGGTGCTCAACGACAGCTTCTTCAACGAGTTCACCCTCCTGCTCGAAGGCGATGCCCGCGGCATCGTTCGTGACCTGACCAAGCGCGACATCCTCGCGGGCGTCTCGCTCGGCCGCCTGTTCCCCCACAACGACCGCCTCGCCAACGGCCTGCTCGTCGCGGTCACCGAAACCACCACCGAGGAGGACGTGGAAACGCTCGCCTCCGCGCTCGAGGAGGTGCTGGCATGAGCAATCCCAACGCATCGGGCTGGAAGCCCGGCACCCCTGTCGAAGGCCATAACGCGATGAGCGGTCCCGACACCGCCACCGGTAACCGCGCGCTGATGCTCGAAGAACCGCTGTTGTTCGAGATCGGTCATGTCGAGACCACCGGCGTCGATCTGCCTGAACCCAAAGGCGGGGCCAACCGTCTCGGCAGCTTCGACCGTAAGGCTGCCATCGGCCTGCCCGGCCTCTCCGAGCCCGAGACCGTGCGCCACTACACCCGCCTGTCGCGCCAGAACTACGCGATCGATCTGGGCCTCTTCCCGCTCGGCTCGTGCACGATGAAGCACAACCCGCGGCTGAACGAGAAGATCGCGCGAATGCCCGGCTTCGCCGACGTCCATCCGCTGCAGCCGGTCGATACGGTGCGCGGCGCGCTCGAGGTTATCAACGAACTGGCTTTCTGGCTGATCGACCTTACCGGCATGCACGGCGTGGCGATGAGCCCGAAGGCGGGCGCGCATGGCGAGCTGTGCGGTATCCTCTGCATCCGCGCCGCGCTCGAAGCGCGCGGCGATGCGCGCGAGGTCATCCTTGTTCCCGAGAGCGCGCATGGCACCAATCCTGCCACCGCCGCCTTCGCCGGCTACAAGGTCGAGGACATTCCCGCGACGCCCGAGGGTCGCGTCGATCTCGAAGCCCTGAAGGCTCGGCTCGGCCCCGACGTCGCCGGGGTGATGATCACCAATCCGAACACCTGCGGGCTGTTCGAGCGCGACATGAAGGCGATTTCCGACGCGGTTCATGCGGCGGGCGGCTTCGTCTATTGCGACGGAGCGAACTTCAACGCGATCGTCGGCAAGGTCCGCCCCGGCGACCTCGGCGTCGACGCGATGCACATCAATCTGCACAAGACCTTCTCCACCCCGCATGGCGGCGGCGGACCGGGCTCGGGGCCGGTGGTGCTGTCCGAAGCGCTCAGCCCCTATGGCCCGCTGCCCTTCACCGCGCGCGACGGCGATGGGGTGGTCCACCTCGTCGAGGAAGAGAACGCCGCCGAGTTCGAGCACACCAGGGCCTTCGGCCGGATGACCGCCTTTCACGGCCAGATGGGCATGTTCTCCCGCGCGCTGGCCTATATTCTCAGCCACGGCGCCGACGGGTTGAAGCAGGTCGCCGAGGATGCGGTGCTCAATGCCAATTACGTGCTGCGCAGCCTCGAGGACGTGCTCGAGGCGCCCTTCGGTCCGAGCGGGCCCTGCATGCACGAAGCACTGTTCAGCGATAAGGGTTTCGCCGACGGCCTCTCGACGCTCGACCTCGCCAAGGCGATGATCGACGAGGGCTACCATCCGATGACCATGTATTTCCCGCTGGTCGTCCATGGCGCGATGCTGGTCGAGCCGACCGAGACCGAGAGCAAGGCGGCACTCGACCAGTTCATCATGGCGCTGCGCAGCGTGGCGGAACGGGCAAAGGCGGGCGACGACAGCCTCAAGACGGCGCCGCATTACGCACCGCGTCGCCGGCTCGACGAGACGCAGGCGGCGAGAAAGCCGGTGCTGGCGTGGAATGATCCCGACATGGCGTGATGCGAAGAGGGGTTGCGAGCTTGCGCGACTGCTCTAGAAGCACCGGATAATACAAGAAAAACGGGTCGTTCGATGCGCCGCAGGGAGGCGGGGATTGGACGAGGACAGGGGCGATAATCTACTGATCCGCGGCTGGCGCAATGTGCGCGAGGCCGGGCCGCGTCGGCTTGCCCTTACCGCCGCGCTGGTCATCGTTGCGCTCTTCGTCGCGCGCTACAGCTGGGACATTCCGTGGCAGGCGATCCCGGCATCGATGCGCACCGAAGGCGCCGAGCGGACCGACATGAAGACGCCTGGCACGGGCGATGCCGAGCGGGCACTCTACGATCTGCGCAGCTCGCTGCTGGCGGAGAAGATCGAACAGGACGATCGCATCACAATGGTCGTCTATGACGACCAGACGCTGATCAATGCGCGCAAGCGCTCGCCGCTCGATCGCGGCATGCTGGCGCGGGCGCTGAGCGTGATCGACGAGATGCACCCCAAGGCCATCGGGCTCGATATCCTGTTCGACCAGCCGCAGGACGAGGATGCCGAACTGCTCGCGACGCTGCGCGCGATGAAAACGCCGACGCTGGTCGGCTACGCCAATTTCGCCACCAACGAGAACGACATCGTCTACGACCAGCAGGTCTATCTCGACCAGTTTCTCGCGCAGCTCGAAGGCAGCAATGCCAGGCCCGCGAGCATCCGCCTCGACAACACCCACGGCGTGACGCGCAAGTGGCCCAGCATCGAACCCGATCTGCCGCCGGTCCTCGGCCGGGCGATGTTGCGCGCGGCGGGGGAAGGCGACAAGAGCTTCCCCGGCTACGAAGGCTCGCTACGCTACCGTCACCCCGCGTTCGAGAACGAACCCATGTACGGACGCCTGCAGATCGACAATTTCCTCGATCCCGTCCTGATGGAAATTCCCGAAGTCCGCGCCATGCTGCGCGAACAGATCGAAGGCCGCTATGTCCTCGTCGGCGGCGACATCATCGACTACGACCGCGTCCAGACCACGTTGTCGAGCGTGATCGGGGAGAACCCCGCCGGGCTGCGCGTTCACGCCGACATGATCGCGCAGATGCTCGATGGCGACCGGCGCCCGCAGGTGTCCGACCTCACGCTGTGGCTGATGGCGCTGCTCGTGGTCACGACCGCCGTGCTCACCGGCCTGCTCGAATGGGGCAGCTGGCGCATCTACCTGCTGCTGACAGGGCAGTTCGCCACCTTCATCGGCGTGCCTTTCGTCCTCGAATGGCAGGGTGTCGACACGCTCGGCGTGCCCGCGGCGGGCTGGCTGCTCGGCTGGATTATCGCCTTCTCCGCGGTCGTCTCGGCCGCGCGCGCGAGCGGCGCGGTGCAGCGCAACTTCGCGCAAGGCGCGCTGGGCAAGTACCTGCCGCGCGAAATGGCGCAGGAAATCCTCGACAATCCGCAGCTCCTTTCGCTCCACGGCGAGAAGAAGGAGCTGTTCGTGCTGTTCTCCGATCTCGAGGGCTTCACCAAGATGAGCCATGCGATAGAGCCGGAGATGGTCGCCAAGTTGCTCAATCGCTATCTCGACCTGCTGTCCGACGTGGTGCTCGACCATGGCGGGGTGATCGACAAATTCGTCGGCGATGCGGTGGTCGCTTTCTGGGGGGCGCCGATCGCCCGCCCCGACGACGGCGAGCGCGCGGCGCGCGCCGGTTATGCACTGTGGCAGGCGGGCGAAGCGTTTCGCGAAGAGGTCGCGGCGATGGACGCGGGGCTGCCCAAGATCGGCAAGACGCGTGTCGGGCTGCACTGGGGCGAGGCGGTGGTCGGCAATTTCGGCGGCGACAACCGCATCCAGTACACCGCGCTGGGCGACAGCATGAACACCGCCGCACGGCTCGAAGCGGCCAACAAGGCGCTCGATTCGAGCGTCATGGCGAGCCGCGAGTTCGCCGAGCGTTCGAACCTAGACTGGTGGCGCCCGATGGGTCGCGTGGTCCTGCGCGGCCGGGCGAAGCCGGTCGAGCTGATGGAGCCCGCGCCCGACTTTCCCGACGAAGACCGCGAGCGTCTGGCGCAAGCATACAAGCTGTCGCGCGAAGGCGATGCTAGCGCTGTCGATATCGTCCGCGACGTGGCCGGCCGTCATCAGGCTGACCGCGCGCTCGAAAACCTGTTATATCGCATGCAGAATCTCGGTGAGGGAGCAGCTTATGTCCTCGGTTAAGGCACTTTTCGCAAAGGGTGCGATCGCGATCGCCGCCATCGGCTTTCTCGGCACGGCGGCGGCGCAGGCCGGGGTGGTGGTCAAGTCGAGCGGCCCCTCGGCTGGCACTTACCCTGTCGGCAAGAAGCTCGAAGATGCCGCCAGCGTCACGCTCAAGAGCGGTGACAGCATCACCGTGCTGACCGACAGCGGGACGCGGGTCATCACCGGCCCGGGCACCCACCGCGTGGGCGAGCGGGGCGCGAGCAAGCGGACGGCCTTCGCCATGCTCACTCGCCAGCGCTCGGGCGCGCGGGTGCGGACCGGGGCGGTGCGTGGCGGGGCGGCGGCCTCGTCCAGCAATCCCAATTTGTGGAACGTCGACACCAGCAAGCCGGGCAAGGTCTGCCTGCCCGCGGGCGATGCGGTCACCTTCTGGCGCCCTGCCGTCGAGGGCGAGGAGACCTGGGTGCTCGGATCGGCGGTGTCCGATTTCCACGTCCATGTGAAGTTCGGCGACGGCGATGCCACCGCATCGCTCAATGCCGAGGAATTGCCGCTGTCGCAGAACCGCCTCTACGATCTGTCCGGACCGGCGGGCGGGGCCAAGCAGCGGATGGAATTCGTCGCTCTGGCCAGCATGCCCGACAATGCGGAAGATCTGGCGGTGATGCTGGCCGAAAACGGCTGCACCGGCCAGCTCGACCTGCTGAGCGACAAGTTGTCGAACTGACCGGAACCGGTGGCCCCGCGGGTACGGGGCATGGGGGCTGCCGCAGGGGGGCGGCGGCGCGGAGCACGCGACGGGGGAAAGCCAATGGAACGCCGGGCAGCAGGCTGGCATGGGGGGTGGGGCCAAGCGCTTCGCATGCTGGCTTTCGCATTGCTCGTGGTGTTCGGCACACTTGCCGCCATCCCCTCCGGTCCTACCTCCGCAAGCGCCAGTTCCCCGGGAGCGCGCTACGAAGGCGTGGCGACCTGCGCGGGTTCGACCTGCCACGGGCGGTCTGAAGGCAATGGCGCGGTCGTGCGGCAAGACGAGATCGCCAGCTGGCAGGAGCCGTCGTCGGCCAGCGGCGCGCATAGCCGCGCCTATTCGGTCCTCGCCAGCCGGCGGGGGCGGCAGATCGCCGAGACCTTGGGGCTGGGCGCCGCTACCTCCGCGCCCGCCTGCCTCGGCTGCCACGCGACCTTCGTCCCGCAGGCGCAACGCGGCGCACGCTTCCACACCAGCGACGGGGTCGGCTGCGAAAGCTGTCACGGCGCGGCCGAAGGTTGGCTGCAGGTTCACTACGAGAAGGCCGCGAGCCATGCCTCCAATGTGCGCGCGGGGCTGGTGCCACTGGAGAACCCGCAGGTTCGCGCGAAGATTTGCCTCGATTGCCACTATGGCAGCAGCGATACCGGCCAGTTCGTCACCCATTCGATGATGGCGGCGGGCCATCCGCGAATTTCCTTCGAGCTCGATCTCTTCTCCTCGCTTCAGCAGCATCACGACGAGGATGCCGACTATGCTCGCCGCAAGCCGCGCACCGAAAGCGTGCGTCTTTGGGCCGTGGGGCAGGCCGAAGCCGTCGCCCGCGCCACCGATCTCTTCGCTCGTCCCGCCTTCGGGATGCGCGGCATGTTCCCCGAATTCTATTTCTACGACTGCCATTCCTGCCACCGCCAGATCACCGACGGTCCCGCTCGGCGGCTGACCTTCGAGACCAATCCGGGGCGACCGATCCCCTTCGGCAATCCGCCGTTCAACGATGAGAACATCATCATGCTGTCGACCGTATCCGGCACGCTGGCACCCGAAGCTGGCGCGAGCTTCGCCTCCGCAAGCCTCGATTTCCACCGGGCGATGGGGCGCGACCGGGCAAGCGCGCAGCAGGCAGCCGTCACGCTGCGCGAACGCGCGCAGGCGCTGTCGAATGCCCTGGCTGCGCGCTCTTGTGGGGGCGACGATACGTATCGGGTGATCGCGGCCATCGCCTCGAAGGCGACCGCCCCGCGGTTCACCGATTATGCCGGATCGGTGCAGGCCGTGATGGCGGTCGATACGCTGCTCAACGCGCTGGTGCGCGAGCGGCGCGTGACGGTGGGGGCGGCGGCGGGAATCCGCGCCAACGTCAACCGCGCCTATGCCGCCGTGGCGGCACCAGAAACCTATCGGCCCGCCGAATTCCGCAGCGCGCTCGCCAGTGCGGCGGGTGCCATCGGGAGTCTGCAATGACGACGCGGCGCAGGGCGTTCGCCTGCCTGCCCGGCTTACTTGCGCTCGCACTGGTCGCCTGTGGCGGAGGGGGCGGCTCTTCGGGCGGTGGAAGCGGCGGTACGCCGACACCCACTCCGACGCCTGCGCCGACCTCCGGCGGGCGCCTTTATGCCGATCCCGCCCAGCGAGCGCTTACGGCGGGCGACGTCCAGCAGATCATCGCCCAGGCGGCGGGGGAGGCGCAGGCGCGCGGACTGTCCGCGACGATCGCCGTCGTCGACCGGGTGGGCAATGTGCTCGGCATCTTCGCGATGACCGGGACCCCCGCGAACACCCGGATCAGTCGCCGGACGATTGCCGGACAGGCTGCACCGGGCGAAGAAGTCGGGCTGCAGGGCATCCAGGTGCCCACCGCGGCCGCGGCGATCGCCAAGGCGATAACCGGAGCCTATCTGTCGAGCGGCGGCAATGCCTTCTCCACCCGCACGGCCAGCCAGATCGTGCAGGAACACTTCCCTCCAGCGCCGAGCACCCTCGGGCTCGAGAGCGGCCCGCTGTTCGGGGTGCAGTTCAGCCAATTGCCCTGTTCGGATCTGTCCACCCGGATGAGCGACGGGATGATCGGCCCGCAGCGTTCGCCGCTCGGTCTCGCCGCCGATCCGGGTGGCTTCCCGCTCTACAAGGACGGTGTCGTGGTAGGCGGCATCGGCGTCGCCGGCGACGGCGATTACGGGCTCGATCCCAATATCCTCGACCGCGACAACGATGCCGAGGAGTTCGCCGCACTCGCCGGAACGCAGGGTTTCACACCTCCGCGCGATATCGAGGCCGACCGCATCCCGGTCGATGGAACCAGCCTGCGCTACCGCGATGCCTCGGCCTCGGATATCGGGCCGCTCCAGACCAGCTTCGGGGCGGTCAACGGCCCCCTTGGCGGGCTCGTGGGGGTGTTCGGCTACAACAACGGTACGATCAGGGCCGGGGTAGCCTATGGCACGGCCGCTTCGGGTATTCGCCGCAGCTCGTCGAGCGAGTTTGCCAATCCCGATGCCTATATCCTCGTCGACGGGGCGGGCAATCCGCGCTTTCCCGCACGTGGGGGCACGGATGGGGCGAGCGTCGCCCAGCCGCTTACCCTCGCCGAAGTGCGCGCGGTGCTCGAAGAGGCCTTTGCCGTTCTCAGCCGGGCACGCGCACAGATCCGTCGTCCGCTGGACAGCCGGATGCAGGCGAGCGTGAGCTTGGTCGACACGCATGGTCAGGTCCTCGGTATCGTGCGGTCGCCCGACGGCCCGATCTTCGGCACCGACGTCTCGCTGCAGAAGGCGCGCACCGCGGCCTTCTTCTCGAATCCGGTGGCAGCAGCGCAGTTGCAGGCCGCAGGGCCCGACGTGGCGCGATACGTCCAGCGCGTGCGGAGCTTCCTCGGCAATCCCTCCGCGCTGACGGGGACGCATGCCTTCGCCGACAGGTCGGGCGGCAATCTGTCGCGCCCCTATTTCCCCGATGGCGAAGTGGGCGACGTGGCGGGACCGCTCTCGGTCGAACGGCCCGGCCAGTTCAGCCCCTTCATGACCGGGCTGCAGACCGATCTCGTCATCCCCAATCTCGTCCAGCATCTCGGCTTCGTGCTGTCTGGCGGCGCCAATCCCGATACGCCCCGCGGTTGCACGCAGGTCCCCGATGCGCCGGGTGGCGGCAAGCGACTGGCAAACGGCATCCAGATTTTCCCCGGCTCGGTGCCGATCTACCGCGGCAGCGAGCTGGTCGGCGGGATCGGGGTGTCGGGCGACGGGATCGACCAGGACGATATGGTCAGCTTCCTCGGGCTGCATAATGGCGGCCAGCGGGCAGGCGGGATCGGCAATGCCCGGGTCGATATCCGGGCCGACAGGATCGTGGTCACGGTCAACGGGCGCAACGTCCGCCTGCGCTTCGTCAACTGCCCCTTCGCGCCCTTCCTCGACGACCCCAAGCAGAACGTCTGCGAGGGACTATGATGGGTCCGGTCGCGCTTGCCCCTCTGGCGCTGTTCCTGGCCGCGCAGGCGGAGCTTCCGCCCGAGCCGCAGGCCGAACGGCAGCCAGTGGTCGAGCCCGAGCCCGCCGAGCCGCCGCCGGTCGACAAGGAGATCATCGAGGGGCGCCGTCGGCCCGACTATACGGCTCCACTGCCCGAAGAAGTCACCCAGACCAACGAGGGCGCGGTGCGCGCGCCGCCGCCGGAAGCCTTCCCCGTCGATCAGGTGCCGATCCCCGATCGCTGGCGGCTGATCGAGAGCCTCGGCGTGGTCAAGGAACGCTGGTGGGATCCCTACAACCAGAATACCTACAAGGGCGACCGGCCGATCAATCCCGAGAAGGTGAAGTGGCTGCCGATTACCGGCGACGACTGGTTCTTCGTCGTCAACGGGGTCAGCGACACAGTATTCGAGCCACGCACCTTCCCGATCCCCGTGGGCGTGCAGACGACCGAGCGGCCCGGGAGCCTCGACGTCTTCGGCAAGGATGCGAGCTATGTCCTCTCGCAGACCTTCATCGTCGGTGCGGCGCTGCTCAAGGGCAGCACCGCCTACAAGCCGCCCAACATCGAATACCGCGTCACGCTGGCGGCGAACTTCAACTATGTCGACGTGCCCGAGCGGCGTGTGCTGTTCGTCGAACCAAGCAAGCCCACGCACCGCTTCGACCATTTCGTGGGCGTGCAGGAAGCCTTCGTCGACTATCA
Organism: Qipengyuania sp.; assembly: GCF_048550555.1. GTDB lineage: Bacteria > Pseudomonadota > Alphaproteobacteria > Sphingomonadales > Sphingomonadaceae > Qipengyuania. The sequence continues at coordinate 103,843 of NZ_JBLYYF010000044.1, forward strand.
CTTCCGCAACGTTTCCGATCGCTACGACTTCGACAGCGTGCGCATCGGCATCCAGCCGTTCCAGGCCGATTTCCGCGGTTTCCTGTTCAACGACAACCAGCTTGGCGTGCGCTTCTTCGGCAATCGCGACAACAACCGCTTCCAGTACAATTTCGGCGGTTTCTGGCGACTGGAGAAGGATACCAACAGCGGGCTCAACGCGGTGTTGCAGACGCCGCGCGACGATTTCGTGTTCTTCGCCAACGCCTACCGGCAGGATTTCCTGATCCCCGCGCTGACGAGCCAGCTGACCTTTGTCTGGAACGCCAATCGCGAAGCCGACGACATCCAGATCGACGACAACGGTTTTCCCGTACGTCCGGCCCTGCTCGGGACGCTGCGCGGGCGCGACTACGATGCGTTCTACATCGGCTACAATGCGGACGGGCGGATCGGGCGCGTGAACCTGACGGGCAGCGCCTATTACGTCTTCGGCGAGGATCGCAATTCCTTCTTCACCGACCGGCCCGCCGACATCAGCGCCTATTTCGCCGCGGTGGAAGCGAGCTACGACAAGGACTGGATGCGCTTTCGCCTCTCGGCCGCCTACGCCAGCGGCGACGGCGATCCCTATGACGACACCGAAACCGGCTACGACGCGATCTTCGAGAACCCCGTCTTCGCAGGGGCCGACACCTCGTACTGGATCCGCCAGACGATCCCCTTCGCCGGCGGCGGCCGGGTGATCAGCGTCAACGGGCGCAACGGCATCCTCAATTCGCTGCGCAGCTCGAAGGAGCAGGGGCAATCGAATTTCAACAATCCCGGGCTGATGCTGCTTGGGGCGGGTGCCGATTTCGACCTCACGCCCGAACTGCGCCTCTCGGCCAATGCCAATCACCTCTGGTTCGAGAACACCGCCACGCTGCAGGCGCTACGCAACGAGGGCTCGATCCCCAAGTCGATCGGCTGGGACCTTTCCGCCGCTGCGATCTGGCGACCCAAGGCGACTCAGAACATCGTCTTCCGCCTGTCGGGCGCGGCGCTGGTCTCGGGCAAGGGCTTCGACGACCTGTTCACGTCCCTCGGCAATCCGGGCACCTATTATTCGGTGCTTGCCAATGTGATCCTGAGCTACTGATGCGCGCGTTCTCCCGCCTCCTGCTCGGGCTCGCGCTCATGCTCCTGGCAGGAGCGGTGGGACTGCGCGCGGCGGAGGAGGAGAAGCCGGTCGAGCGCGACTACAGCCTCGTGACCGCTGAAGCAGCTCCGCGCATCCAGACCGAGGAGGCAATGGCGGCCAAGTCCGAAGGCTGCTTCTCCTGCCATGTCCGCACCGACCAGCCGACCATGCACGAAACGCCTGCGGTCCGCCTCGGCTGCGTCGACTGCCACGGCGGCAATGCCAGCGTCATGGGCAATAGCGAACTACCGCATGACGATCCGGCCTATGTCGCCGCGCGCAATGCCGCGCACGTCCTGCCGAAATATCCCGAAAGCTGGCACTGGCCCTCCTCGGCCAATCCGAAGGCGAGCTACGCGCTGCTCAACAAGGAAGACCCGGTCTTCATCCGCTTCGTCAATCCCAGCGACTATCGCGTGGTGCGCGAGGCCTGCGGTGCCTGCCATATCGAGACGATCGAGGCGGCCGAGCGCTCGATCATGGCGACCGGCGCGATGCTGTGGGGCGGCGCAGCATACAACAACGGCATCCTGCCCTTCAAACGCTACATCGTCGGCGAGGCCTACACGCGCGAGGGCGAGGCGGCGAAGATCGAGAGCCCGGGGGCGCCCGTCGCCAGCGTCACCGAGAAGCAGGAGGCGCGCGGCGCGCTGGCGGCGCTTTACCCGCTGCCGACCTGGCACGTCATTCCGCCCGGCGACATCTTCCGCGTGTTCGAGCGCGGCGGGCGCAACATTGCCAGCCAGTTCCCCGAGATCGGCCTGCCCAACCCGACCGGCAGCATCCAGCGGCTGGAGGAGCCGGGCCGGCCCGATCTGAAGCAGTCGAACCGCGGACCTGCCACCGGTCTGCGCGTCGCGATCCCCGTGCTCAACATCCACAAGACCCGCCTCAACGATCCCTTCATGTGGTTCATGGGCACCAACGACCAGCCGGGCGACTATCGTCATTCGGGCTGCGCGGGCTGCCATGTGGTCTATGCCAACGATCGCGAGCCGCGACACTCGCTGATCTATTCGCAATACGGCCGCGACGGGCAGAGCGTGACGGTCGATCCGACGATAGCCTCGCTCTACGAAGGCGCGCGCAGCGATGCGCATGGCGGCGGTCATGGTGCGGTGAAGAAGCCGGGACACGACGACCACGAAGGGGGTGCCGAGAAGGAAAAGGGCCATCCGCTGCGGCACAGCTTCACCCGCTCGATACCCACCGCACAGTGCATGAATTGCCACATGCACCAGCCCAACATCTTCCTGAATTCCTACCTCGGCTACACGATGTGGGATTACGAGAGCGACGCGCCGCATATGTGGC
>NZ_JBLYYF010000045.1:0-140365 GCF_048550555.1 Qipengyuania sp.
CGGTGTAGTAGAGGATACGCTCGGTCGTGGTGGTCTTGCCGGCATCGATGTGGGCCATGATGCCGATGTTGCGGTACCGCTCCAGCGGATATTCGCGGGCCATGTGGAATTCCTCAGAGTTCGGGGGTGAGCTGCCTCGGCCCCCATGTAGGGATTAATGCGACGGTTTCGAGACCGGGCGGCGCGCAAGGCGCTCGCCCGGTCCCAAATCCGCCCCGCTTACCAGCGGTAGTGCGAGAAGGCGCGGTTCGCGTCCGCCATGCGGTGCGTGTCTTCGCGCTTCTTGACGGCGTTGCCGCGGTTGTTGGCCGCATCCATCAGCTCGCCCGAGAGGCGGGCGGCCATGGTGGTTTCCGGACGACCGCGCGCGGCGGTGATCAGCCAGCGGATGGCGAGCGCCTGGGCACGCTCGGGGCGAACCTCGACCGGCACCTGGTAGGTCGCGCCGCCGACGCGGCGGCTGCGCACTTCGACCTGCGGCTTGATGTTCTCGAGCGCATTGTGGAACAGCTCGATCGGGTTCGCCTTCGCCTTGGCTTCGACGGTGTCGAGCGCGGTGTAGACGATACCTTCGGCGACGGCTTTCTTGCCGTCGTACATGAGGTTGTTCATGAACTTCGACAGGACCTGATCACCGAACTTCGGATCAGGCAGGATTTCCCGCTTCTCGGGACGACGACGACGTGACATTTTTCAAACTCCTTCGGAGTGCGGCGAAACCTCCGTTTCGCCTTGCGGTGCCAGCCCTCTCCCCCGCCCGGCCACCCAGAGACTACCTTCGTATGGTGTCCGGGCGGAGGAGAGGACTGTCCCCGCGTTGAAACCTTGGGCCTTCGGTTCCGGTCCGCTTCCCCACCCGGCTACCCCAACGGGATAATGCCATGGGTGGCCGGGTGGGGGAGCGGGCCGGTGCCGAAGCTGACGACGGACGTCGTCAGCGCACCCAACAAAAACCCTTACTTCGGACGCTTGGCGCCGTACTTCGAGCGGCTCTGCTTGCGGTCCTTGACACCCTGGGTGTCGAGCACGCCGCGGAGCACGTGGTAGCGCACGCCGGGAAGGTCGCGCACACGGCCGCCGCGGATCAGCACGACGCTGTGTTCCTGCAGGTTGTGGCCTTCGCCCGGGATGTAGGAGATGACTTCGCGCTGGTTGGTCAGGCGGACCTTGGCCACCTTGCGCAGAGCCGAGTTCGGCTTCTTCGGGGTCGTCGTGTAGACGCGGGTGCAAACGCCGCGCTTCTGCGGGTTCTGCTCCATTGCAGGGACCTTGCTCTTGGCCTTCTGCGGAACGCGGCCCTTGCGGACCAGCTGGTTGATCGTCGGCATGATTTCTCACTTCACCGTTATGTGGCGGCGACTAGGGGTTCGGGGATGGTGTGTTGCGGGTTCGTGCTGGCGACGCACGCGATGCCAGAAGCACCGGGGCGGCCAATTCGCACGAGCCTGAAACGCTCCACCCGCGGGCCCCACGGCCACCGGGTTACTTTGACGGCTGCCCCCAGCTTATCGCTGCAATAGAAAAGAGCCCGAGTGCATCGCGCACCAGGCCCCGGGACATGACCGGCAATGTTCAGCTCTATCTGACCGACGAGGGAATCACGCGAGGTGGGTCCAACACCGGATGGGCGCGCACATAGTGCGATGGGGGTGCGGGGTCAAGCCGGTCGCTCGTCCGGCTCCTGCGACAGCTGGCGCATGTGTGCGGCCAGCGCCAGGCCGAGGTCGGTGTAGACATAGGGGCCCACGTGATATTCGCGCACCAGCTTCACGGTGACGCCTTCGGGCAAAGGCGCTTCGGGCGGATCGACCGCGCCGCCCTCGCCTTCCCAGGAATTAACCGCCTTTTCCGCCGGCGCGGGTGCGGGGTCCCCGGCATAGGTGCCGTAGATGATGGTTTCCGGCGCCGCGACCGGGGGCTTGGTATCGGGCATCTGGCGTAACTCCCGCAATTGCCGCACGCGCTCGGCATATTCGGCGACCTTGGCGAAGTGGTCGTCGCGCGCGTCGTCGTCGCCCGCCATGCCCGCCCGCATGACCGAGGCCTGGTGTTGGTGAAGCAGTTCGTTGAGGTCCATGATGCGCCCCTTCCGGGTCGAGAGGATGTGGGAACGGCCCGGCCGCCGCCTCCGCGGCGCGGCCGGGCCATCACGGTCGGGGACCGGTTAGTGGGCCTGCTGGCGGCCGGCGATCTTTTCGCCCTGCTGGCGGACCTGCTCCTGCTCCTGCTGGCGCAGATTGGTCGCGCTGACCGTGCCGCCGTCGACTTGCCGGGTTTCATAGCCCCAGCGCTGGCCCTGGCTCGGTTCGCCGGCCTGCTGCTGCAGGTCGTCCTTGCCGAAGCCGAGCGGCTCGCCGCCCTGTTCGGGAGCGATCGTGCCGCTGCCCTTGCCGCTGTCGTAGCTCTTGATGGTGCCGAAATGTGTCATGGGAGACCGTCCTTCGATTTCGCGCAGGCGCTCATCAGCGACCGCTTGTGCGCGGGGCTAGAAGGCGAAATGGAAAGAAGGGAGGGCAACTGGCCCTCGGGACCGTCGATCGCGACTGGTAGCTGGATAGGAGATGGGGTGCCGTAGGCAGGGTTACAAGGCGGCGCTCAAGCTATTCCGTCACAGCAACGGGGCCTGCGTAGCCGTCGAGCTTGTCGGTGCGGGTGTTGTCGACCGGCCTGGGCTTGAGCGGCTGGCCCTTGGCGCCTGTGCGCTGGAGCGGGAAGCCCCAGTTCATCGAAGTGAGCGCGCCATCGGCGATCACCGCGCCGGGCGTGCCGGGGAAGACTTCTTCGGAGAAATTGGCGCCGCGAAGCCGGTCGATCGCCGCGAACCAGCGCGCGACTTCGGCATTGGGGCGGGTCAGGCGGTAGAGATTGCACATGCGTGGATGGTTAACTTGTGGGTGGTGGGGTGCCTAGGGGGGCATGATGCGTGATGAGCTCTCGCTAGCCGATGAGTATCACACGGCGCTGTCCTCACACCGGGTGGGCGCGCGATTTGGGTGATGGGTGCGCGGATAAGAGTATAGGGATTACCGGAAATTGGCCATCGCCTTGACTATTCAGAACTAAATGTTTCGAATGGCCTTGCGGAACGGAGATCCAAGTAATGCCAAATGGTCTTAATTTTTTCGAGGATATTGAGCGGCTTGAAAACTACCTGGGCCTTCCGAAGGGCGGCCTCGCAAATATTCCCGGCTACGCCCTGCCTGAGGCAGTATCAGCAATTAAGAAAGTGCAAGAACTCGAAAGATCAAGACAATTCCGACCGGGACTTTATTATATAGTTCTGGCCGATTTGATGGACGCCACAAGATTTTCTAATATTTTTGGCAATGAAGCGCTAAAAAGGCGAATAGAGCTTTTCCATATAGCATGTGTTCAAGCCATCGGGGAACTGGATCTTAAAAACTATGTCGCCTTTAGCAAAAATATTGGTGATGCTACACTATTGATCTTCTCATCTTTCTCTGATGTTTATGCTTGGTCAAACAAGTTGACGTCGGCATTAGAAGATCTTTCAGATGCATACGAAGCCGAATTTGAGTTCGATCATGGAACGGAGCTGAGTGAATCTGACAGTAAGCGGCTAGCATTTCTAGCAAGACGTTTGGTTCACCTAGGTGAGGTTTCCTATATCAAAGATATCGACCCGGTAAGTCTCGCCGTAAGTCAAACATTTCATCTTGAGAAGAACTTTAAGAAAACCGAACTCGGTTGCACCGAAATAGTAGTCGACGCAATTACCCCTCTACTAAAGGAGCTTTCCGCAAAAGCTGTAGACACTGGGAAAAAAGTTAACCTTTCCGGCTCCGATCGAAAAATCAAATCGTTCTATATCGTCAACGATTCCGCCGACTGATTTCGCGCGACTTAAGGTCCGATCATGCTCGGCGACTTACCATGGTCCGCATCTCGGAACGTTGAAGAAATTTTGCTATACCCTCAACGGAGTCTCGCGATTGGACGCCGATGTCTTCCTTCGCACCTTGCTCGCCAAGATCAAAGATCATCTCTTGAAGCTGGTCATCTTGAGCGAGAGTCAGTTCCGGGTCATCGACAGGCCGCCGGTAAACAACCATCTCAAATTTCCGTTCGCTCGGTAGAAGGCCCTGCTCGTTGTCACGGTAACGAGCCAAATCCCACATAAGGCGTTTGACGTGATCCACCATCACGCGCGAGCGCGATGGCCGAAGTGTCGCGAAGTTCGCGACAAGCCCGTCTCCAGCAAAGCCAATGAAGATTTTCTGAGGTGGAGGTTTCGGTGCTCTCTTGGCTCGATAACGAATCTCGGAGCTGAAAAAATCAGCCAAATTTGGCTCATCTTTTTCAATCGCGTGGTAAACAAGAACCGGAAGACGATCATTACTAATCCTCGCACCAAAGCCATCTGTCGGTTCATCATCACCTTCAACGGTATCAACCTCTGGTGTATTTACGTGCAATGACGAAATTCGGTTAAGCCAATACGTTGCGAGAGCCCGTGCATCTTTCGCCTCGCCCACCCTCTCGTCTCCAAGACATATTCCAGAGAAACCGAACTTGATTTCTTCAAGAGACTGCACCCCGGCTAGGTTCAAATGATCCCTGACCGAGGTGATTGCAGCTTTTTGCGCCAGTAAGACGGTTTCCGAAGATTCACCGAAGAGACACTTGAGTTTTCGAGTTGCATTCGCAGGCAAGGTCACAGCTGCCTCGCCGTTCCACGCAACAAGCCCAATAATAAATTGTTCGGGTGAATCCGGGTGTGGGCGGAAGAATATTGGGCGCCACTTCCCAACAGAAAGTCGATCACGACTTGGAAACCTGATTTCGCCTGGCTCAATCATACCAAGACCCCAAGTGCTTTTCGTGAGAGCGGCTCGATATACTCGACTCGCGCCTTCAAAAACCTAACCACATTGTTGAACTCGTCTTTCAACAAAGCATCGATCCGATTCTGAGAGAGCAGTTCCTCGACATCGGTGCTTTCAGCCGACGATTTGAGATGCATGACTTGTTCAACCGCACGTACCCGACGACTGCCCGAAAGGCTCGGAGTAAGCCACTCAGACAGTCGGTTTCTAAATTCAGAGTCCACTTTGAGGTCTCTAGCATTCCACGTCGGACCGGTCAGGCAATGACCATGGTCAATCATCCAAAGATCGCCTTCGCCTCCCATGAGCAGATTTCCCCGGTGCCGGTCAACATTCGCAAGCCAACTATCGAACCCATACAGTTCACCCAGACGTTCCCAATTCGCTAATATTTCATACACTTCGTTGGCTCGTCCGGCATCGCTAAGGATTTGAAGAACAGGGCGTGCGTCGGCGGCGGAACTTGCAAAGACCAAGTGAGCGTCACCCCCGTACGGGACGTTGGTCGCATTGAAAGTCTCGTTCTTCGCCACCGCCAGAATCGGAGTGGGCACAGGCAGATCTAGATGTGAAGCAATTGTCGACGCAATAAGCTCATTTACCAGCTGCCGCAGCGGCAAGTCTTTGATGAACGCACTTAAAATACCACCCGAGGTGCACAAGACCTCGCCACGAAAAACGTCATTCACGTTATCATTGAAATGAAATGGCCGCGCGCCTGCAAGCACACTGCCAAATTCAACAACAGCCATTGCACGTCCCCTCCCCCATGAAAGAGAGACGCCAATCTATTAATCTTGTCAACTGTTTACCCTTAAGTCGACAAACGACGACAGAAAGCATTTTCCTACATTGCTCGAATGTGCATCCTGCGCACCGACATGCTCGAGTCAGACCACCCCACCTCCTCCCGCAAAATAGCACGCCAGGCCACCTCCGCTGTCGCCTTCACCGCCGACGAACCCGAGGACGACGATCCGCTCCTCGCCTTTACCCCCTTCCTCCACCCCGCCCCGCGCAGCAATTCGATCACGCCCGAACTCCAGCGGCGCTTCGTCGCGACGCTCGCCGCCACCGGCATCGTCAAGGTCGCCGCGCGGCATATCGGGAAGAGCCTGGAGGCGCTCTACAGGCTGCGCCACCGGCCCGGGGCGGAGGGCTTTGCCGAGGCGTGGGACGCGGCGCTCGAGCGCGGGGTGCAGCGGCTCGAGGACATGGCGGTCGAGCGCGCAATGGTCGGGACGCGGACGCCGATCGTCTCCTGCGGCGAGGTGCTCGGCTGGTGGGACAAGCCCGACAATGCGCTGCTGCGCTTCCTCCTCGCCCACCGCATGCCCGCGCGTTACGGCCCGCAGGCGCACGAGCTGGGGCCGGGGCATCCCGTCTATGACGAACTGGCCGGGCAGGCGCAGGCCGAAGTCGCCGCCATCCGGCGCGAGCTGAGCCAGGAGGTGACCTCGCGCGCGATGGCGCTGCAGGTCTTCCGGCGCCGTCGCCTCTGGCGCCAGCAGCAGGCGGCGGGCGACAAGGCGGGCCCGATGAAGGACGCCTGGGATGCGAGCGGGCCCGACGGCTTTCCCGAACTGCCCAACTGGGCCGCGCAGGGGATGGACCGCGCGCGCGAAATCCTTGCCGAGATGGAGGAGAACCCGCCCTTCTGACCCGCCCCTCCCCCTTACCCCCTCCGCGCCGCGAAAATAAATATGGCACGATTGAGGCCGCGAAGCGTCTTATCCCTGAACCCGCGCATTTCTTGCGCATTCGCAAACCCACGACAGGGGAGACTTTCATGAAGTTCAGGAACACCGCCATCATCGCCTCGGCCCTCGCCATCGGCACGCTCGGCGCGTGCTCGGAAAGCACCGAGGAAGCCAAGGAAGACCTGGCCGAGCAGCAGTATGAATCGCAGGAAGACGTGCTCGAAGAGCAGGCCGATCTTGCCGAGGCACAGGGCGACGAAGCGCAGGAAGAGGCGCTCGACGCCAAGGCCGACGCCATGGGCGAAGCCGGTGACGCGGCCGAAGACCAGGTCGACGAGACCATGTAATCGACCCCGTCGGCGCTCGATAGCGCTGGCGAAGAACGGGGCGGTGCCTGCCACGCGGCAGGTGCCGCCCCTTCGCGTTCCGGCGCGGATGAGAGCCGGTGGTCCTCCGCGGAACCGGCGCGGCGTCCGTGCGCTGGACCGGGGAAGAATTCCCATGCCGCTGCCGCGCTGGCACAGGGGCGCGAATGGCCCTAGGCTGCGCGGCGCGGGGCGACATGCGCGATGGAGTGCGAGAATGGCCGATACTGCCGGGAGCCCGATACCGCTGCGCTCGCAGGGCGGCTGTGGGCCGTCGTCGATCGTCACCCGCCTCGCCGACGGGCGCGACATCTGCATCCGCACCATGGGGCCGGGGGACGAGGAGCGGCTGCGCGGCGGGATCGCGCGGATGAGCCCGCGCTCGCGCTACCTCCGCTTCTTCTCCGGCGGGGCGAGCCCGCCCGACTGGGTGATCGAGCGGCTGCTCGACGTCGACGGCGTGCTCCACCTCGCTTGGGGCGCGATCGACCTGTCGCATCCCGAGGAGCGGGTGATGGGCGCGGTCCACGCGATGCGGCCCGATGCGGGCGAGCGCGAGGCCGAGTTCTCGGTCGGGGTGGTCGACGATTATCACGGCCTGGGCGTGGGGCGGCTGCTCGCCGCGACGCTGCTGATGGATGCCGAGGACGGCCAGGTGGACGCCTTCCGCGCGCATGTGCTGGCCGAGAACGAGGCCGCGCGCGGCTTCATCCGGCGGCTCGGCGGGCGCCACGTCGGGCAGGACGGGCCGCAGTCGGAATATCTGCTCGAGGTCGCGCCTGCGCTGGCGCGGCTGCGGCAGGAGAGCGATCCGCCGGGCCTCGCCGACATCTTCGCGCATTTCGATTCGGCTGCGGGCTAGCGCGCGCGGGCGCTCCGCGGCGCGGCCCTATTGCGAGAGGAAGGCGACCAGCGCCCTGACCTTCTTGGTCCGCCACTGCGGGGTCGGCGCGACCAGCCAGTAGGCGCGCGTGCCGGTGTGCGGCCCGTCGAGCACCTCGAGCAGACCCGCATCGAGCGCTTCCTTGACCAGCAGTTCGGGCAGGATCGCCTTGCCCAGCCCGGCGAGTGTCGAGGACAGCGCCTGGCCGGCGTTGGAGACGGTGACATGCGCCGCGATGCCGTCCTGCAGCGGCAGGCCCCAGTCGATCCACTTGTCGGGCGCGCCGCCATGCTCGGCCGGGCGCGCCACGGTGACCCGGCGGGCCTCGTCGAGCTCGATCCCCTGCAGTTCGCCCGGGCCGTCGACCAGCCTTATCGCGCAGTCGAGATTGGCCTCGGTGAAATCGGCGTTCTCGTCGGCGACGAAAACGAACTTGATCTCGGGATTGGTCTCGCCGAACTTGGCCAGCCGCGGGGCGAGCCACTGGGCGTAGAATTCGCGCGGGCAGGCGATGGTGTAGCTGTCGCTGGCCTGCCCCGCCTGCATCGCCGAGACGCTTTCCTCGAACTTGAGGAAGCCCTCGCGCAGCGCGTCCAATCCGGCAGCCCCTTCCTGCGTCAGTTCGAGACCCTTGCTGGTGCGGCGGAACAGCACGGTGCCGAGATGGTCCTCGAGCGCGCGGATCTGCTGGCCGACCGCGGCAGGCGTCACCGCCAGCTCGTCGGCGGCGCGGGTGAACGAAAGGTGCCGCGCGGCGGCATCGTAAACGCGCAGGGCGTTGAGAGGCAGGTGGGTACGCTTCATCGGATGGCCGAATTAGGCAATGCTGCGCTGCGGCACAAGTCGCCTCCTGCTTCGCGCGTCGAAAATGCTCCTGCGCGCGGCCCGTTCAGTCGGGCGGATTGTGCCGTTCGAGAAAGGCTACCATCGCCTCGAGCAGCTTTGCGTGATTGCCCTCGCGCACCGGCGTGTGGCCGTCTTCGAGCATCAACGTGTCGAGCTCGATGCCCATCCGCTCGGCCTTTTCGACCAGGCGGTAATACTGCGAATAGGGCACCCGCGTGTCGTCCTTGCCCTGGCCGAGGAACACCGGCCGGGTGAGTCGGTCGAGCTGCGCCATGGGCGAGACCTTGCTGAGATCGAAGCCCGAATCCTTGCCGCGTACCTTTGGCTTCCAGTTTTCGGTGTAGGTGCGTCGCGTCAGCGCTTCAGCATCGTAAAGCAGCATCGCGTCCCAGTCGGTCACCCCCGCCCAGCTCGCCGCGCAGCGATAGAGTTCGGGATTGCGGATCACCGCCCACAGCGCGGCGTAGCCGCCGTAGCTGGCCCCGACCACACAGACCCGCTCGGGATCGGCATAACCCTGCGCCACCGCCCAGCGCGTCGCGTCGTCGAGATCGTCCTGCATTTTGCGGCCGATCTCGCCATCGCCGGCCTCTTCGAAATCGGACCCGAACCCGCCCGAGCCGCGGAAATTGGGCTGAAGCACGGCGTAGCCGCGATTGGCGAAGAGCTGCACCCAGTCGTTGTATTCGAGATCGTCGCGGATCCCAAAGGGGCCGCCATGCGGCATGACGATGAGCGGCAGGCCGGTCTTTCCGCGGCCGCGCGGCAGGGTGAGGTAGCTGCGCATGGCCAGCCCGTCGCGGGTCACGATATCGTGTGCAGTGCCGCGCGAAAGCAGGCGGAAATCGATGTCGGGGCGAAGATTGGCGAGGAAGGCGAGCCGCTTCTCCGCCGGGGTGAAGACATAGAGCGCGCCGGGATCGTCCGGACCCGTCTGGAGCACCAGCATCCGATTTCCAGCGGCATTCGAGATGATCCGCACGCTCCGATCGCCGAGCGCCTGTGAAAGACTGTCCTGCACCCCACCCACCGCCTTGTCGAGCCAGACCTGGCGCAACCGGTCGTCCCGGATAGTGACCGCAACAGGCTTTCCGTCGTCATCGAGGCGGACGCCTTCCACGCTCCACTTGTCATCCTCGTAGACCACCGGCCCCGCCGTTGCGGTACGATAGTTGAATTCACGCAGGATCTCGCGCCCGTCTTCGGTCGGCTGCAACGTGTATCCGATGTCGCTGCCGGGCTGCAGCCCGATGACGTCCCAGTTCTCGAGTGTGTCCTCGTCGTCGCGCGCGATCTTGGTGACGCGCTCGAATTCCTCGCCCGGTCCGCCACGGTAGAGCACGACGACTGATCCGCGGCTGGTGCGACCCATGCCCAGCCGGACCACGCCATCGCTGTCGGCGAACCAGAACTGCACACCGCCCTGGTTGTCGACCACGCGCTCGGATCGCTCCATCGCCGTGCCATCGAGCGGGATGCGCCACACCTCGGCCTCGTACCGGGCCTGGTTCTGATAGTTGAGCAGGACATACTCGCCCGCCGGATCGATATGGACCACCGTATCGCCATCGACCGCAGCCTTCTTCAAGCCGGCATAGGACATCTTCCCGGTCGCCATGTCGTAGACCAGCAGGCGCGACATTCGCGCCCAGTAATTGGCGTTCTCCGTCTGGCGCATCACCGAAAGCAGCAGGCGGTCGTCGCCGGCCCAGCGGAACCAGTTGAAATCGTCGGAATCGCCCCCGTCGATCACCTTTTCCAGTTCCAGCGTATCGGCATCGTAGATGCGGATCATCTGGTGGCCGTCCGAATTGCCGCCGATCGCGATCCTGCGGCCCGTTTCCGAAAGGCGTGCCCCATCGAGCACGAGCCAGTCGGCGAAGGCTGCAACCGATATCTTGGCCGGGCGCCCCGTGGCATCGATCTGCGGCGGCGGATCGTCCTGCGCGGCAAGGCCTGCAGGAACCAGCACGAGGCTCAGCGCGCAGGCCAGGGCCTGGCAGCAATGCGACCGGAGTAGAGACATGGTAGGCAACCCCCTGAGAACCCGCACAACCTACCGGCCACGGCGCTGCATGCAAGTTCGGCCGGCGAAATTCCGTTCCCGACAGGCGTTTAACAATCCAGCCAATTCGCTCGTCGAAACAAATGCTTTGCTATAACCGTTCGGGCAGCCACATTGTAACCGTTCCGTCATATTCGAGGACCATGCCCGGAAGCACAGCTGCATGACCGCCGAAGCATCCCGCACCATCCCGGCCAACGACGCCGGACCGGACGCGCCGACCGCGCCGCAGGATCGCTATACCAATCGCGAACTGAGCTGGCTGTCGTTCAACCGCCGGGTGCTCGCCGAAAGCGAGAACACGCGCTACCCGCTGCTCGAAAGGCTGCGCTTCCTGTCGATCTCGGCGAGCAATCTCGACGAATTCACCATGGTCCGCATCGCGGGCCTCGAAGGCCAGGTCCAGCGCGGCATCGAGACGCAGGGAATCGACGGGGCCAGCCCGCGCCAGCAGCTCGAGGCGATCCGCGAGCAACTCTCCGCGCTGGAGGATCGCCAGCAGGACAGCCTCGATACGCTGCGCGGCCTGCTCGCCGAGGAAGGGATCCTGATCTCGGCGATCGACGATCTGACCAAGAGCCAGCAGAAATGGCTCGGCGACTATTTCGAAAGCGACATCCTGCCGCTGATCACCCCGCAGGCAATCGACCCCAGCCACCCCTTCCCCTTCGTCGCCAACAAGGGGATCGGCCTGATCTTCCGTCTGAAGCGCGGCAAGCGGCAGGCCGATCTGATCGAGATGGTCCTGATCCCCAGCGGCGCGCCGCGCTTCGTGCGCGTGCCGGGCGAGCAGGCGGTCTATGTCTCGATCGAACAGCTGGTCACGCGCTTCGCCGACCAACTCTTCCCCGGCTTCAAGGTGCTGGGGGACGGTATCTTCCGGGTGATCCGCGACAGCGATATCGAGGTCGAGGAAGAGGCCGAGGATCTGGTGCGCTATTTCCGCACCGCCATCCAACGCCGCCGCCGCGGCCGCACCGTATTGCTCGAACTCGACGACGATTGCGACGAGATCGCCGAGACGATGCTGCGCGAGCAGCTCGAGGTCGAGGAAGCGATGATCGTCAAGACCGGCGGCATGCTCGGCCTCGCCGATCTGGCCGCGATCTGCAACGAACCTAGACCTGACTTGAAGTTCGAGCCCTTCGCCCCGCGCTATCCCGAGCGGATCCTCGAACACGACGGAGACTGCTTCGCCGCCATCCGCGAAAAGGACATCGTCATCCACCACCCCTTCGAAAGCTTCGACGTGGTGGTCGATTTCCTTTTCCAGGCGGCACGCGACCCCGCAGTCATGTCGATCAAGCAGACGCTCTATCGCGCGGGCGACCAGTCGCCGGTCATCGCGGCGCTGATCGAGGCCGCGCAGAACGGCAAGGCGGTGACCGCCGTGGTCGAGCTGAAGGCCCGCTTCGACGAAGAACGCAACATCCACTGGGCGAGCGAGCTCGAGCGCGCCGGGGTGCAGGTGATCTACGGCTTCACCGACTGGAAGACCCATGCCAAGGTCAGCCTGGTGGTGCGACGCGAAGAGGACGGCTACCGTACCTACTGCCATTTCGGCACCGGCAACTATCACCCGGTCAATGCCAAGATCTACACCGACCTGAGCTTCTTCACCGCCGATGCCGCGCTGGGGCGCGACGCGGCCAAGATGTTCAACTTCATCACCGGCTATATCGAGCCCGACGACCTCGAACGGATTTCGGTTTCACCCATCGGGTTGCAGGAAAAGCTCTACGAGCTGATCGACAGGGAGATCGCGAACGCCGAGGAGGGCAAGCCCGCGGGTATCTGGGTGAAGCTCAATTCGATCACCAACAAGGCGGTGATCGACAAGCTTTACGAGGCGAGCCAGGCCGGAGTCGAGATCCGCATGGTGGTGCGCGGCATCTGCAGCCTGCGCGCCGGCCTGCCGGGCATTTCCGAGAACATCAGCGTCAAATCGGTGATCGGCCGCTTCCTCGAACATTCGCGCATCTGGGCCTTCGCCAACGGCCGCGCGCTGCCCAGCCGCCAGGCCAAGGTGTTTCTCACCAGCGCCGATGCGATGAGCCGCAACCTCGAGCATCGCGTGGAGGTGCTGGTTCCGATCTCCAACAAGACTGTCCACGACCAGGTGCTGGGCCAGGTGATGCTCGCCAATATCCTCGACACCGAACAGAGCTGGCAGCTCGATCCCGATGGCCAGTACCATCGGCTGCGCAAGGGCGAAGGCGGCTTCAACTGCCACCAGTATTTCATGGCCAACCCCTCGCTCTCGGGCCGCGGCGCGGCGCTGGGCGATCACGAGGTGCCCCGTCTGACCCTGAAAGATACATCCAAGTGAGCAAATCGCGTTCGGCCAAGTGGCAGCGGCGGCTGATCCAGCCCCCGCGCGCGGTGATCGACATCGGTTCGAACACGGTGCGCATGGTGATCTACGAAGGCACCGGCCGCGCGCCCGAAGTGGTGTGGAACGAAAAGGTCGCCGCCCGGCTCGGGCGCGACCTGTCGGACACCGGACGCATCCCCGATGAAGCATCCGACGAGGCTCTGGCCGCGCTCGCGCGCTACGCGCTGATCCTCGGCGATCTCGGGATCGAGGATGTCCAGACGGTTGCCACCGCCGCCGCGCGCGACGCGGAAAACGGCGCCGAATTCCTGGCCCGCGTGGCCGATCTGGGCCTCGAGCCGCGCCTGCTCTCGGGCGAGGAGGAAGCCTGCGCCTCGGCGATGGGCGCCTTGGGCGCCTTCCCGGGTGCCAAGGGCGTCGTCGCCGATCTCGGCGGGGGCAGCCTCGAACTGGTGTCGATCGCCGACAACGAGTGTCACGAGGCCTCGAGCCTGAGGCTCGGCACGCTGCGCCTGCCGGCATTGCGAGCCGCAGGAGCCGAGGCGTTCGACACCGCAGTGCACGAACAGTTAGCCTCGGTCGGCTGGGCCGCGGCGCATCCCGGCCCGATGTATATGATCGGCGGCACCTGGCGCGCCCTCGCGGCCTATGCGATGCGCTATTTCGACTATCCGCTGACCGATCCGCACGGCTTCACCCTGCTGCCCGACGATGCGCGACGGCTGGCCAAGGAACTGGTCGACGCCAAGCCGGAGACGCTGATGGAGATCAGCGGCATCACGCCCATGCGCGCGCATTACCTGCCCGATGCCGCCGCGCTGCTGCGCCCGCTGCTCGACGAAATCGAGCCCGACGAGCTGATCTTTTCGTCATGGGGCATCCGCGAAGGCCTGCTCTATTCGCGGCTCGAACCGGCGCAGATGCAGGCCGACCCGCTGCTGGCGGGCGTCACCGCCTATGCCGCGCCGCGCGATGCCTCGATCACCGAGGCGACGCTGCTTGCCGCCTGGACGGTCGACCTCGCCGATGGAGATGGCCGGGTGAACGAGCGGCTCCGGCTCGCCGCGGCGCAATTGTCGGGCGCGCTCCACCGCGTCGAACCCAATCTGCGCGACAGCCATGCGGTGGAATGGTCGCTGGGCAAGCGCTGGATCGATCTCGACGCGCGCGGACGGGCGATGATCTGCGCCGCGCTGTTCGGCAGCCTCGGTCGCACCGAACTGCCCGGGAAGCTGCGCGAACTCGCCAGCGACGACGATCTGCGCGAAGGCATGACCTGGGGCCTCGGCTTCCGCCTCGCGCGGCGGCTGGGGGGCGGCAGCAAGGTCTCGCTCAGCACCAGCGCGCTGCGGCGCAAGAAGAAGACGCTGGTCCTGCGGCTCGACGAAAGCCGTGCCGCGCTGGCGAACTATCCCGCAACGCTCGATTTCGAGATCCTCGCCGGCTGGCTCGACCTCAAGCCCAAGATCAAGATCGGCAGCTTCGACTTTTCCGGCATTGGCGAGGACGAGGACCTCTAGCCCCGGAACCGCCCCCCCGGACTTCCCGTTGATCGGGAAAGACAGGGGAATTTCGATGGATAGCGCACACCGCCGTGGTGGGCACGGCAAGTGGACCACCTTCTTCGCCATGATCGCGACCTCGATCGTGACCATGTTCGTGCTGACCTATTTCAACAGCTGGGCGGTGGATCACGATTTCTTCAGCCAGACGCGCATGTGGATGGCGCTGATGATGGGCTGCGCGATGATCGTGGTCATGCTCGGCTTCATGTGGGGCATGTACCGTTCGCGTACCGCCAAATTGCTGGTGTTCGCCGCCGCCTTCGCCTTCGGCGGCCTGTTTCTGTGGCTGGTGCGCAGCCAGCGGACGGTCGATGACGAGGCCTGGATGAAGGCGATGATCCCGCACCATTCGATCGCCGTCCTGACCAGCAAGCGCGCGCAGATCAGCGACCCGCGCGTGCGCAAGCTGGCCGACGGCATCATCGAGGCGCAGATCAAGGAAATCGCCGAGATGAAGCTGCTGCTCGCCGATATCGAGGCCAATGGCGAAATGGGCTCGGGCGACCCCATCGCGGGACGCTCGACCAAGCTGACGCCCGAGCTCGAAGCGAAGGCGAAGGAAGCCATCGACCGGAAAATCACCGCCGAGGGCGAATCCGACCTCGCCCCGATGCGCTGACGCGCCTTACTTGGCGGTGGCGGGCGCGGCGAGCGGGAAGAAGGGAATGCGCACTTCGAGCGGCGAACCGTCTTCGGCGTGGAAGGTATAGAAGCCCTCCATCGAGCCGTGCGGCGTATCGAGCGGGCAGCCGCTGACGTAATCGTGGCTCTGCCCCGGCATCAGCACCGGCTGTTCGCCGACCACGCCCTCGCCATCGACATGGCTGACCAGCCCGCGACCGTCGGTGATGCGCCAGTGGCGGGTCATCAGCTGGACGCGCTCGTGCGAGCCGTTTTCGAGACGGATGTGATAGACCCAGAACCACTTGCCCGCCTCCGGCCGCGACTGCTCGGGCAGGAAGTTCACCGCCACGCGCACGGTGATCCCGTGGGTGATGGCGGCATGCTGGAAGAGTTCCTTGATCACACCACCTATGTAGAGGTACCACAAGAGGGCGCAACCCGCGGGTTGCACTTATCCCCCAGGCGCGGGCGATTCAACGCGGTTTAACAAGCGCTTGGTGCGAATGCGCGCGTACCTCAAGGCTTGCCGCCGGCAAGATAGTCGGCAAGCTGGCCAAGGCGCTCCTTGCCGAACCACATCTCCCCGTCGACGAAGAAGGTCGGGATACCGAAGGCGCCGCGATCGACCGCATGCTCGGTATTGGCCGCGAGCTGCGCTTTCACCTCCGGGTCCTGTGTCGCCGCGAGCAGGCGCCCGGCGTCGAGCCCGGCCTGCGCCAGTTCGCGCCCCACCGCATCGCCGTCGGCACAATCGATAGTGCGCTCCCACACCGCGGGCAGCAGCGCCTCGACGATGGCCTGCCGCTCGGCCTCGTCCTGCGCGGCGACCAGCACGCGCTGGAGCATGATCGAGTTGAAGGGCAGCGCCGGGTGCATGCGGAAGCGGTCCATGCCGTGGCGGTCGAGGAAGCGCTGGAATTCGAGCGCGGCATAGGGAACCTTGCCCCTCACATCCGCATCGCGGATCATCGGCGGCGCATTGCCCGTGAGCTTGTGCATCCCGCCGAGGAAGACCGGCGTGACGGTGAGCTGCGCCCCGGTCCGCGCGACGATATCCTTGAGCGGATACCAGGCGAGATAGCCGTTGGGCGCGGCGAAATCGAAGATGTACTCGACAGTCCTGATCGACATGGGGCCGCTCCTTTTCGCCTCGGTAACGCTTTGTCGGTAGGGTTGCACGGATGAAAGCCTTCGCCCCGCTTCTTCCGCTGGCGCTTCTTGCCAGTCCGCCGCTGCCCGCGCTCGCGCATCCGGGCGGGCTCAATGCCGAGGGCTGCCACAACAACCGCAAGACCGGCGAGTATCACTGCCACCGCAACCGCCGCCCGACGCAGCAGGCACCCACCGTGCAACTGCGGGGCGGCGTCTATTTCGCCAATTGCGATGCCGCGCGCGCAGCCGGCGCGGCGCCGATCTATCGCGGCCAGCCCGGCTATCGCCCCGCACTCGACCGCGACAATGACGGAGTCGCCTGCGAACCCTGGCGCGGCCGTTAGGCGAGACGGACGACAGCCGGAACCAAGGCGGAAACTCAGCAAAACTTTACTTGCGAATGAGTTGCAGTAGCATACGATGTTCCGAAAGGAGATCGCATGGCCCATTCGTATGATTCGCCCGCCCTCGACCTGCCGCTGCCCGCGCGGCGCCACCAGACTCTCGGCCTGGTGATCCTGCGGCGGCTGGCCGCGCACGGTCTCCAGGATGCGCGTGCGAGCCTGCTCGCGCTCGATGCGGCGGGAACCGACTTCCGCAAGCTGCTGGTGCTCGCGCGCGCACTGGTGGTCGATCTCGCTCGCACCTCTCAGCGCCGGCTCGTGCTGGCGCCCTGCTGCGCTGCGGGGATGACACGCGACGAGGGGCTGATGATGGCGCTGGTGAGCGGCGCGGGCCTCGACGTCCACGGCGCGCTGACCGACGATGCGCGCTGTCCGGTGGCGATGACGACCGCGCATGCGCTGGGCGAAGAACTCGAGCGGATCGCGATCCGCAACGGCTGGCGGCGCTAGAGCCCCGCCGCCGTCAGCGCGCGGTCGAGATCCTCCTTGAGGTCCTCGACATCCTCCAGCCCGACATTAATCCGCAACAGGCCTTCGGTCACGCCCATCTCGTCGCGGTCCTCCTGCGTCATACCCGCATGGGTGGTGCTCGCCGGGTGGCACATCAGACTGCGCGAATCGCCGATATTGTTCGACAGGTCGACCAGTTCGAGCGCGTCGAGCAGTGCGAAGGCGGTCGCGCGGTCGCCGACATCGAGCGCGAAGATCGGGCCGGTGGCGACCATCTGCCGCGTCGCGAGTTCGTGGCGCGGATGGCTCGGCAGGCCGGGATGGAGGATTTTCGGAACGCGCGGCTCGATGAACTTGCCCAGCTCGACCGCATTCTCGCTCTGGCGGCGCGCGCGCAGGTCGAGCGTTTCGAGCCCCTTCATCACCACCCAGGCGTTGAAGGGGGCTATGTTGGGGCCGGTGTTGCGCTGGAAGGGCAGCAGCACCTCGTCGATCCATTGCTGCGAAGCGCAGACCGCGCCCGCGAGCACCCTGCCCTGCCCGTCCATCAGCTTGGTCGCGCTGTAGGCGACGACATCGGCGCCGAATTCCATGGGCTTCTGCAGCGCGCTGGTGGCGAAGGCGTTGTCGACCACGGTGGTGATGCCATGCGCTTTCGCCACGCTGCAGACATGCGCGAGATCGACGACGTCCAGCGTCGGGTTGGCGGGGGTCTCGAAGAAGAACACCCTGGTGTTGGGGCGGATCGCCGCTTCCCAGGCAGCATCGTCGGCGCTGTCGACCACGCTGGTCTCGATCCCGAAGCGCGGCAGGAGATGATCGAGCAACCAGCGGCACGAGCCGAAGGCGGCGCGCGCGCCGACCACGTGATCGCCCACCGAGAGCTGGCACAGCAGCGCGGTGGTCATCGCCGCCATCCCGCTGGCCTGCGCGCGGCAGGCCTCGGCACCCTCCATCAGTGCGATGCGCTCCTCGAGCATGGCGACGGTCGGGTTCTGGAGGCGCGAATAGGTCATCCCCTCGGCCTCGCCCGCAAACCGGTCGGCGACGGTCTGCGCGTCGTCGTAGGTGTAGCCAGAGGTGAGGAACAGCGCCTCGCTGGTCTCGCCATGCTCGCTGCGCCAGGTGCCGCCGCGCACGGCCTGCGTCGCGGGGCGCCATGTGCTGGTGATCGAGCGGTCCATACCGGTGGTCTTCTTCATGCGCTGCGGGATAGCACGGCGCGCCAGCGCGGCAAGCGGCTCAGCCTTCCAGCGCGGCAAGCCCCGCTTCGCCGATCTCGCCGCGGCCGACCGCGCGGAGCATCTGTGCGCCCTCGACCACGGCAAGCACCGCACGCGCGCCGGCCCGCGGGTCGGGATCGTCCGCGGGCAAATGGTCGACCACCCAGTCGAGCAGCATGTCCATCATGCCGCCCGCCGCCTCGCGGTAGGCGGTCTCGCCATTGGCGCAGCCCGAAACGATATCCCACCAGACGCGGAAGAAGGGTGCGAATTCGCGCTGTCCGGTGATCGCGTAGACCCCTTCCGCGCAGGCGCGACGCGAGGGACTGCGCGCCGTCGGGAAGGCGGTGGCGAGCGCCGCGGCGAACATATGCGCGAGATGGTCGAGCAGCGCGGCGACCAGCGCATCCTTGGTACCGAAGTGGTAGATCAGCATCCGGTCGCTCGTTCCCGCCGCCCTTGCCAGCGGGCGCAGGGAGGCATCGGCGAGGCCGTGCTCCATCACGTGCGCCGCCAAGAGCGGCAGCAATGTTTCGCGGGACATGCGGGCTGTCGACATGAGATACTTGTAGCGAGTGCTACAAGTCGCTACAAGTGTAGCACTCGCTACATTCCGACTCGGGAGCCTGCCTTCATGACACCGCACGCAATCCTCTTCCTCGCCGGGCTCCTGGCCGCTCTGGCCGCCCTCGCCTATATTCTGACTGCTCGCGACGAGACCGGGAGCCCGCTGCTCGCAGCGATGCTCGCGGCCGGCTTCGGCGCCTTCACCGCAGTGACCATAGTCAGCGAAGGCGTAATGCCGGTGTGGCTCAACCACACTTCCAACCTGTGGGGCGTACAGGTGTGGTGGGACCTGCTGTTTTCGCTCGGCACCGCCTGCTTCTTCGTCGTGCCGCGCGCCCGCGCGCAGGGCATGGCGGTGCCGCTGTGGCTGCTGTTCGTCGCCGCGACCGCCAGTATCGGCCTGCTCGCCATGGTCGCGCGCCTGTTCTGGCTGGAAAAGCGCCCCGCCTCCGCAGCTTAGCGCTTGAAGCGGGCGCGCGGCTTTTCTAAGCCGCTCGGCGATGAGCCGCGCGCCCGAGCAACCCAAGGATCCGATCCGCTGGTGCGCCGCGCTGGCGCTGGTCTTCTGGCTCGCCTGCCTCCCCTTTCTGACGATCGTCGCGAAACCCTATTTCGACGAAATCCATTACCTGCCCGCCGCGCGCCAACTGCTGGTGCTGGGCGAATTCACCAATCGCGAGCATCCGCTGGTGGGCAAGGAGCTGCTCGCGCTCGGCATCGCGCTGTTCGGCGACAATCCCTGGGGGTGGCGGCTGCTGCCCAGCCTGTTCGGCACGCTGGCGCTGTTCGCGGCCATGCGCGCGCTGTGGTTCGCCACGCTCAGCCGCTTCGCCACGCTCGCCTATGGCGTGCTGCTGGCGACGGGCTTCCATCTGTTCATCCACGCGCGCATTGCGATGCTGGACATCTTCTATCTCGCCTTCCTCGCGCTCGCCGCGTGGCAGTTCGCCGCGGCGATCCGCCAGCCCGAGCAGGGCCGCTGGCGGCTGGCGCTGACCGGCATTGCGCTGGGCCTCGCCATGGGATCGAAGTGGAACGCGCTGGTGGTCGCCATGCTGCCCGGCCTCGCCTTCTTCTTCGCCCGCGCGGCGGCCGGGCGGCGGCGCCTGTTCCGCAGCCGCCGCGGTGCGCCGGTTCCCGGCACCACGCTGATCGAGGCCGCGCTATGGCTCGGCATCGTCCCGCTGGCGGTCTATGCCGCGACCTTCCTCCCGGCGTTCTTCTTCCGCATCAGCCCGATTACCGAAGGGCTGGTGTACCACAACCAGTTCATGCTCTCGCAGCAGCAGCAGGTCCTGAAGCCGCATCCGTACCAGTCGACGTGGGAGCAGTGGGTGCTGAACGTCCGCTCGATCTGGTACCTCTACGAGCCGGTCGATGGAGTGCAGCGCGGGATCATGCTGATCGGCAATCCGCTGACCATGCTGCTCGGCCTGCCCGCGCTCGCCTGGTGCGGCTGGCACGGCGTGGTCCGCCGGCACTGGGCCGCGCTGGCGGTGACGATTCTCTATGCCGCGAGCCTCGGTTTCTGGATTGTCGCCGCCAAGCCGGTGCAATTCTATTATCACTACGCGCTGCCGAGCATGGCGCTGCTCGCCGCACTGGCGCTCGCCTGCGACGCGCTGTGGCAAAACGACCGGCGCAAGACCGCACTGGCACCCGTCATCGGCAGCGTGCTGGTGTTCGCCTGGTTCTACCCGATCATCAGCGCCGCGCCGCTCGCCGGACCGGACAGCTTCGCCGTGTGGACCTGGCTCGAAAGCTGGCGGTAGGCCTCCCGCTGCGGGGAGGCCGATCTCAATACCGACCCCAGACGAAGCGGCTCGACAGGGCGTAGTTCCACACCGAGCCGATGCCGATGCCGACCAGCGCCGCGAGCACCGTGTGGAGGCCGCGATCGTGCAGCGTCGTCGCCACCGCGACATTGGCGAAGGCGCCGATCGAACAGGCGGCGATGAAGGTCGCCCAGCCCCAGAAGACGCCCTTGGGCGTGCTCAGCCGCTTGTCGCGATAGGTGAGGAAATTGTTGAGCCAGAAGTTGAAGCTCATCGCGCCGAAGGTCGCGACCGCCTGGCTCCAGCTGAAATTGGCCCCGCCCAGCAACAGGAAGGCGTAGAGGATCGCCATGTGCACGCCGACGCCGATCACGCCGACCGTGCCGAACAGCGCGAAACGGGTCGGGATCACCCGGCCAAAGCTCTTGTCGTAGAGGCCGGCGAGGAAATCGAGCGCGATGGCACGGTCGAGCTTGCTTTCGCCGGAGCGGCGGGCGGAGAAATTCATCGGGAAATCCTTCACCTTGAGCGGTGTTTCGGAAGTGGCGAGCAGGTCGAGCAGGATCTTGAAGCCGATTCCCGAAAGGTTCGGGACCAGTGCGCGCGCGGTGGCGGAGGGCAGCAGGAAGAAGCCGCTCATCGGATCGCTGAGTTCGACCCCGGTGAGTTTGCGCGCGAGCATGTTGGCGACGCTCGACAGCTTCTCACGGTCGGGGCGGCCCCATTCCTCCATGCTCGCGCCCTCGGCGAAGCGGCTGGCGACGGCGACATCGGCCTCGCCCGATTTGACGGCTGCGAGCATGTCGACGAGCAGCTTGGGATCGTGCTGGTGGTCGGCATCCATCACCGCGACATAGGGCGCGGCAGTGGCGCAAAAGCCCTCGATCGCGGCGCTCGACAATCCGCGGCGGCCGATCCGCTGAAGCACCCGTACGCGCGGGTCGGCCAGCGACAGGCGACGCGCTTCGTCGCTGGTGCCGTCGGACGAATTGTCGTCGACGATCAGCACTTCCCATCCGGCCTTGCCCAGCGCGCCCTCGATCCGCTCGACCAGGGGGGCGAGATTGTCGCGCTCGTTGAGCGTCGGCAGGATGATGGCGAGTTCCAACGCGGAGGCGCCGGTTGCGGTTGCGGTTGCGGAGGCCATGGAGGGCTGCGTTTCCGGTGTCATATCCATTGCATGACCCGGTTATGCCGCAATCCTCAAGATGTGGTTACCATCTTCCTAACAATCGCGTCGCCGATCTCCTCGGTCGAGGCGCTCCCGCCGAGGTCGCCGCCGAAGACGCGATCGGCAAGAATGCCCTCGACCGCGCGCTCGATCCGCGCCGCGTCCTGCTCGCGTCCGAGCGAATGGCGGAGCAGCATGGCGAGGCTGAGCACCGCGGCGACCGGGTTGGCCTTGCCCTGCCCGGCGATGTCGGGCGCGCTGCCGTGGATCGGCTCGTAGAGCCCGAAAGTGCCGTATTCGGTCTGCCGCTCGCCGAGGCTGGCGCTGGCGAGCAGGCCGATCGAGCCGACGCAGGCGCTGGCCTGGTCGGAGAGGATGTCGCCGAAGAGGTTGCCGGTGACGATGGTGTCGAATTGGCCGGGGGATTTCACGAGCTGCATGGCGGCGTTGTCGACATACATGTGGTCGAGCGCGACCTCGGGATATTCCTTGGCCACCGCCACCACGGTTTCGCGCCAGATACGGCTGGTTTCGAGCACATTGGCCTTGTCGACGCTGGTCAGCCGCCTGCCCCGCCCCATCGCGGCGCGGAAGGCGGTATGCGCGATGCGGCGCACCTCGGCCTCGTTGTAGGACATCGCGTCCCAACCCTCGCGCCCGCCGGGGCTGTCGCGCTCGCCCTTGTCGCCGAAATAGACGTCGCCATTGAGTTCGCGCACGACGAGCAGGTCGATGCTGCGCGCGACCTCGGGCTTGAGCGAGGAGAGGTGTTCGAGACCGGGGAATCCCGCGGCAGGGCGCAGATTGGCGAACAGGCCGAGTTCGCTGCGCAGGCCGAGAATCGCCTGTTCGGGCCGAAGCGCTCGCGGCAAATCGTCGCAGGCAAAATCGCCTACAGCGCCGAACAGCACCGCGTCGGCCGCGCGCGCCATTTCCAGTGTCTCGGGCGGCAAGGGATGACCATGGCGGCGGTAGGCAGCGGCGCCGACATCGCCCTCGAACAGCGTCAGGCCGGGCAGTGACAGCGTCTCGAGCACGCGCAGCGCCTGCGCCGTGACTTCGGGGCCGATCCCGTCGCCGGGGAAAATTGCGATCTTCATTCCACCATCCGTGCCAGTCGCTGCCTCAGGAGTTGCCGCGCAGCTAGGACGTCGGCGCGCGTGTCGGCAAGCAGGTAGCGCGCGATCAGCGGCTCCTGGCGGTCGAGAATTTCCAAGGCCTGGCCAAGGTCCGCTATCGCGGGCCGCTCGCCGCCATAGCCCAGTTCGCGCAGCAGCAGCGCCTCGTAGAGCGCCAGCGCCGCGACCCAGTCGCGCGCCGCGCCCGCCGAACAGATCGCGTCGAGCAACCCGCCGAGCGCTGCATGGAGCGAGGGATAGGGATTGCGCTCGGGCAGCGCGGCGGCGGTCAGCGCGGTCGCCCAGGCGATCGCCGCGGCGGGCAGCGGTTCACCGAGCCACGGCCCGCGACTGGTGACCAGTTCGAGCCGCGCGAAGGGCAGTTGGCTGTCCGATTTCGCACGGATTTCTGCCTGCACGATGTTGCCCGGGATCACCACGGGGCGCAGCGCCCTCCCGCGCCCGCCCGCGACATAGGCAGCGACGAGCCCGTTCGCCTCGGTCAGCATGCGCGCGATCACCGCCGTCTCGCCATGCGGGCGCGCGGCGACGAGGACGGCGGGTGCGGTGAGGTGCATGGCCCTAGCCCTCGGAACAGCGTTGCTGCCAGCGCTTATAGACTTCGACTTCGCTCGACGGCGGCGCGAACATCTCAGTGATACGATCCACCACCAGAATGCGGCTTCGATTGACGAAATTGGCTGAAAGCCGTCCCTTTGTCGTCGCACCAGCTAGCCGCAGACCGAAGCCGCATACTTCGATTTCCTCGACCTCCGGCGATCGAGCAAAGGGAGCGAGGCACTCGCCCTCATCGCATACGAGCGTCGCGCCGTTCACCTCGTGACCGTCAGGGAAGACCGTCCTGAGATCGGAACTGGTGAAGACGTAGCCATGCGGCAGCTGGCGGATAAGACCGAAATATTCTCTGTCGGATCCAAGGACCGCACAAGGATAAGTACTTGATCGACCGAACCCTGAGTGGGTCAGGTTGGGCACTCCAGCTTCGCACGTGGCGACTATCAGACCATCCCTATCGATGACGTACCACGTCACGATCACACTGAGCATTGCCGTAGCGGCAAGGCCCAGCATAATAACCCAGCGAGGCATGGATGCTATTTCAGCTTGGCTTCCAGCGCTGCGACGCGGCCCTTGAGGTCTTCGGCCTCTTCGCGCGCCTTGCTCGCCATCGCCTTGACCGCATCGAATTCCTCGCGGCTGACGAAATCCATCCCGCCGAAGGTCCCCTTGGCGCGTTCGCGCGCGGCATCGCGCGCCTCGCGGGTCATGCCGGCAAGCGTACCGGCCGCCGAATTGGCGAGTTTGACGAAGTCGGCGATCAAAGGGTTCTGGCTTTGCATCCCGGCCAGATGGGCCGGGATGTTTCTTTTGTCTAGCCTCAAGCGCCGGCGGCCGCCTGCGCGGCCTTGGCTATCCTCGCTCATGCGACCTTGCGGTCGCGTTGCTGCGGGCGGGCGGTCGCCCTTGCCTCGCCTACGGCTCGGATGGGTGCGAGACGACTTGATCGCGCGAGGTCCGTCCACCGCCGGTGGACGGCAAGGCCGACTGGCCGCCCGCAGCGGGCGCAGCTTGCTGCGCGTCTAGCGAGGACGAACCCGCGGAGGCGGGTTCGGAACCTAAAAACTCAAATTCTTACCCGCTCGACAGCGCCGTCGGGATTTCCGTCGCCGGCCTGCGGGTTGAGCTGGAGGAACTGGTAGTTGAGCAGCGTCGCGAAGCAGACCCAGGCGAGATAGGGCAGCAGCAGCAGCGCGGCGCCCCGGCGGATGCGCCAGAACAGCGCGATCACGACCAGCAGCGTCACCACGATCAGCCCCAGCAGCACCAGACCCCCGGCGATCTGCTGCGCGCCGAAGAAGACGTAGCTCCACGACAGGTTAAGCGCGAAATGCACCGCGAAGGCCCATAGTGCCGCGGTGCGCCCTCGCGCACCCCAGGCCGCCGCGACGATCGCCACGGCGAAACCGATCATGATGTAGAGCACCGTCCAGACGATCCCGAACCACTTGGGCTCGGGAAAGATGGCGGGCTTTTCGAGGCTGGCGAACCACGCGGTGTTGGCGCTGCCGAGCTGGCCGGCGAGGAAGCCGAGCAGCACCACCAGCGGGACGGTGAACAGCGCCCAACGAATGAAACTTGCGCGCAGCTGCCCGCGCGACGCCAGCATGTTCATGTCGATTTCCCGTCAACGATTCGTTTCATGCGCCTTTTGGCGAGGCCTGTGCGCAGTGGCAATGCGACAGGACGAAATCGTGCCACGACGGGTCGCCGTGATCAAAACCGCAGCATCACCTTGCGCGCCAGCGCGGGCGAGGCCGAATGGACCGCCTTCAGCACCTTGACCATGCCGACATTGGCCTCGCCGTGGCCCTTCTCGAGCGCGCGGACGATCTGCCGCGCGCATTCCGCCGGCGGCATCTTCTTGTTCGTCCGCCCGGCGGTCATCTGCGTGTCGACCACCGGCGGCAGTGCCTCGATCACCGTGATATTGGTGTCGGCCAGCTGCGCGCGGATGGCCTGGGTGTAGCTGCGGAGCGCCGCCTTGGTCGCGCAATAGACCGGCCCACCCGCGCGCGGTGCGATGGCAAGGCCGCTGGTGACATTGACGATCGCCGCCTCGGGCCGCTCCTTCAGGCGCGGGACCAGCGCGGTGATCAGCCGGATCGGCGTGTTGAGATTGGCATAGATGCAATCGTCTGCCGCGTCCGGATCGGGCACTTCCTCGCGAAAATCGTGATCGACCCCCTGCCCGGCGTTGTTGACCAGCACGTCAAGCGAGCGGTCGCCCAGCGCCTGCAAGATACGCTCCGACCCCAGCGGCGAATGCAAATCGGCCTCGATCGCCTCGAAGCCAGCCGCGCGCATCGCCTCCAGCCGCTTGAGCGAGCGGCCCGTGACGACCACCTCCGCGCCCTTGGCCTTGAGCTGGTGCGCCATCTGTTCGCCGATACCTGCCGTGCCTCCGGTGAGGAGCACACGCTTGCCGTTCATGTCCATCAGGCTTTCACGATTCCTTTTTGCCACGAGGCTGCGAACGGTATCCTCGAGCGTCTGTTCCGCCGGGATGAAGCTGAAGCCGAGCACTTCCTCGGTATGCTTGCCCGAGACATCGCGCACATTGCTGAGCTCGCCCTTGATCTGCTTCATCTCGTCCATGAATAGCGCCAGAAGCTTGACCAGCCAGTCGGGCATCGGCCGCCTGGGGACCCTGCCCGCATGCTCGGGCACGCGCTGGCGGACGATCTCGGCCATCTCGCGCAACCAGAGGAATTTTTCCGAGGTCGGGAAGCGTTCGCCGCGGACCGTCTCGGCCGGCGCCTCGATCGCGCGGACATGCGCCTCGGCCACGTCGCGCACATCGGTGACGCAAATGCCCATGTCGGGGATCAGCGGGATCGAACCGTCGACGATCTTCTTCACCAGCTCGACGCTGGTCGACATGTCGTCGTCATAGACCGGGCCGAACACCGCGACCGGATTGACCGAGCAAAAGGTCATGGTCGGCGCATGGACCGCCACCCAGTCGCGCGCGGCGCGCTCGGCCACCGTCTTGCTTTCGATATAGGGCGGCACGCCTGCGGTGAGATTGGTCCAGTCGAGATGGGTGAAATTGTCCTTCTCGGGCTGGCCGTAGGCGATGGCTGCCGCACTGCTGGTCTGGACGAAACGGTCGATCCCCGCCTCGTGCGCAAACTTGAGCGCGCGGAGCGTACCTTCGCGCGCGGGGACTACCAGCTCGTCCTTGTCCTTGGGCACGCCGATGGGGAATGGCGAGGCGACATGCGCCACCGCGTCGCATCCGGCATTGGCCTCCGCCCAGCCGGCATCGCTCATCAGATCGGCCTGGAAGATCTTGAGCCGGTCGCCCGCATCGGCCCAGCGCGCGCGCAGTTTCCGCTCGCTCTTGGCCTTGTTCCTGACGGTGGTGTGGACGCTGTAGCCCTTGGCCAGCAGCTGGTCGATCACCTCGCCGCCGATATAGCCGGTGCCGCCGGTTACCAGTACTGTGCCTGCCATGGCCTCGCTCCCCCTGTCTTTTGTCAGGCGGGAGGTTAGGAGGATTGGTTGCATCAAGCAACGGAGCGCGCATGAAGCAGGTCGATTTCCTCGTGATGGGTGCCGGGATCGCCGGATTGTCGGCGGCGGCACGGCTGGCGCGGCATGGCGAGACGCTGGTGTGCGAGGCGGAACCCGCGCCCGGCGTGCACTCCTCGGGCCGCAGCGCCGCCTTCGCCCATTTCGACATGGATGCCCCGCTGGTGCGCGCGCTGACCGCGGCGAGCCTGCCACTGCTCGAGGAACCGGGTGCGCGGGTGCATCCCGCGCTGTTCGTGGCGCTCGAGGGTCAGCAGGCCGAGCTCGACCGGCTCGAGACCCAGTACCGCCAATGGGCCCCGCAGGTGGAGCGGCTATCGGTGGAAGAGGCGCTGCAGCGCGTGCCCATTCTGCGCGCGGACGAAGGCGGAATCGTTTGCGCACTGCTCGACCCGGGCGGCCGCACGCTCGATGCGCACGCGCTACTCGAGGGGCACCGCAAGGCGCTGATCGCAGCCGGCGGAACGCTTGCCACCAGTGCCCCGGTCAATTCCTTGCGGCACGACGGCACATGCTGGATCGTCGAGACCCCGAGCGCCAGCTATGCCGCGCGCATTGTCGTCAACGCCGCCGGGGCGTGGGTCGATGCGGTCGCGGCACTCGCGGGAGTGACGTCCATCGGCATCCGCCCGCTGCGCCGCACCGTTATCACCTTCGATATACCGATGGACGTCTCCGCCTGGCCCTTCACCAAGACCGTCGGCCCGGGCTTTTACATCGAGCCCGAGGGCAGCACCCGGCTGCTCGCCAGCCCGATGGACGAAGGCGCAAGCGAACCCGGCGACGTGCAGCCCGAGGAAGAGGATATCGCGCTCGCCGCTTGGCGGGTCGAGCAGGCGACCACGCTGTCGATCCCGCGCCTCGCGAGCAAATGGGCGGGCCTCAGAAGCTTCGCGCCCGACCGGCTTCCCGTGGCGGGCTTCGACCCGCAGGCGCCGGGCTTCTTCTGGCTCGCCGGGCAAGGCGGCTTCGGACTCCAGACCTCGCCCGCCATGGCGCTGGCAGTCGAGGCGCTGGCGACACGCGGCGCATGGCCGGAAGAGCTGCGCGCGGTGGGCGTCTCCGCCGATATGCTGGCGGTGGAACGGGTGCGTACCGCCGGCTAGGCGGCCTGCACGGTCGCGAGATGCACGGGGCGCTGCGCGATCGTCCGCTGGATCTGCTCGACCACGCGGTCAATCACCGCGCGGACATGCGGCTGGCGCCGCGCCTCGTCGGTGGTGACCATCCAGCCGGGCGTGGTCAGCTCGTCGATCGGCGGGAGCAGGCGGACAAGGCTGGGCACGGCATCGGCCATCATGCAGGGCAGGATCGCCGCACCCAGCCCCGAGCGGACGCTGGCGATGATGCTCGACATCGAGCTGGCGCGATGGGCGATCTCGGCATCGGGGACATGCTCGGCGAACCAGCGATTGGTCACGCTGTTGGCGTCGGTCGAGGCGATCAGCGGATAGCGCGCGAGGTCGACCACCTCCTCGGGCATCCCCAGCCGCTCGACCATCTCGACGGTCGCGTAGCAGCCTTCGAGCATGTCGACGAGGTGACGCGCGATCAGCGAATCCTGCTCCGGCCGGGGGCCGAAGCGGACCGCCACATCGGCCTCGCCGCGCAGCAGGTCGACATAGTGCTCGCTCGTCAGCAGCTCGACGCGGATCTCGGGATGCTCGGCGCGCAGCAGGCCGATGGCCGGGATGACCCAGGCATTGGCGGCGGATTCGACGGTCGAGAGCCGGACCGTGCCCGACAGCCGTCGCGATTCCGCCGCGATGCCGTCGCTGAACGAGAGGATCGCGGCTTCGACGCCTTCGGCCGAAGCCAGAACCGACCGCCCGCGCTCGGTGAGTTCGTAGCCCGAGGGCTTGCGGATGAAGAGCGAGACCTCGACCTCTTCCTCGAGCGCCGTGATCCGGCGCGAGACGGTCGACTGGCTGACCCTGAGCTGTTTCGACGCGGCGAGCGTGCTGCCGGTCCGCGCCACCGCGAGGAAATATCGTAGGTCGTTCCAGTCGAACATCGCCGTTCTCCGCCTGCCGGCTGTTATGCAATTATGCATAACGACCACGCAAGAGCAGTGTTAGCGCGGCCGCGTGCCCAAGCGTATCAAGAATGCACGACGATGGAATGCTCCACCGCCCGATTGGAAACCGAACACCAGGAGTTACGCCATGACCATCACCAACACGTCCGCCTTCGTCGCAGCCGCCTTCGTGTCGCTGCTGACCATTTCGGTCGCTGCCTCGACCTCGCCGCTGGCTTTTCTCGCAGCCTGATCGAAAGCCGCACCGGCGATCCCGCCCCCCGAAGGAAAGCTTGGCTTTCCCACTCTCCCCCCTGGCCCCCGACAGTCCGACTGGCGGGGGCCTGTTGTATCGCCGGAAGACTCCCGGTTGCCGGAAGCGGCGGCGGGTTACCGCATCAGCACCAGCTCTTCGGCCATGGTCGGGTGGATCGCGGTGGTGGCGTCGAAATCGGCCTTGGTCAGTCCCGCCTTCACCGCGATCGCGGCGGCCTGCATCATTTCGGGTGCCTCGGGCGCGATCATGTGGATGCCGACGATCTTCCCGCTATCGCCATCGCAGACCATCTTCATCAGACTGCGTTCGTTGCGCCCGGCGAGCACGTTCTTCATCGGGCGGAAGTCCGACAGATAGACCTTAACGCTGCCGAGCTTGTTCTTGGCCTCGCCCTCGGTCATGCCGACAGCCGCGATCGGTGGGTGGCTGAATACGGCGCTCGGGATGCAGCTGTGGTCGACCGCGACCGGATCGTGCCCGCCGAACACGCTGTCGGCGAAAGCCTGGCCCTCGCGGATCGCGACCGGGGTCAGCTGCACGCGGTCGGTCACGTCGCCGACGGCGTAGATGTGATCGACATTCGTCTTGGAGAGACGGTCGACCTTGACCTCGCCGCCCTTGCCCAGCTCGACGCCCGCCTTGTCGAGCCCCAGCCCTTCGGTGTTCGGAAGGCGGCCCACCGCGAACATCACGAGATCGGCCTTCTCCTCGTCGCAATCGGACAACTTCACGAAATAGCCGCCCTCGTCGCATGGCTTGATGTATTCGAAGGTGGTGTTGAAGCGGAACTTGATCCCCTTCGTCGTGCTGATCTGGAGGAGCCGGTCGCGGACCGCCTCGTCGTAGCTGCGCAGCAGCCGGTCGCCGCGGTTGACGACATGGACGTCGCAGCCGAATTCGTTGAAGATGCCGGCGAATTCATTGGCGATGTAGCCGCCGCCGGCGATGATGATCTTCTTCGGCAACTCGTCGAGATGGAACGCCTCGTTGGAACTGATCGCGTGTTCCGCGCCCTGGCATTCGGGCATGCGCGGGCGCGCTCCGGTGGCGATCAGGATATATCTGGCGGTGACGACCTTGCCGCTCGCCAGCGTGATCTCGTGCGGGCCGGTAATCTCGGCGCGCTCGTGGAAGATGGTGACCTCGTGGTTCTCGAGCGTTTCGGTGTAGGCGCCCTCGAGCCGATCGACATCGGCCAGCACATTGTCGCGCAGGACCTTCCAGTCGAATTTCTTGCCTTCGATCTCCCAGCCGAATTTCTGGCAGTCTTCCAGGTCCTCGGCGAAATGCGCGCCGTAGACGAGCATCTTCTTGGGCACGCAACCGCGGATCACGCAGGTCCCGCCCACGCGGTGTTCCTCGGCGATCGCGACCTTCGCGCCATGCGCCGCCGATACACGGCTGGCGCGTACTCCGCCGGAGCCTGCACCGATGGTGAAAAGGTCGAAATCGTAACTCTCGGACATGCAGCGGCTCCCTTTGCGCAGGCGTGCGATATGGCCCGCCATACGCATTCGGCAAGTCGCGAGTTACAGGCGGAGCGATTAGTTGAGCGGCGGTTCTTCCACCGCCAGCCGCCGGGCGACCTGCAATGTCTGGATGACGAACAGCGCGATGAGCAGCAGGCCGACCCCGCCGACGAAGAGATCGAACCCGTTCAGCCCCCAGGCGATCGGATGCTCGCGCCCGACCGCATACATGGTCAGTGTCAGCGCGATGAGCAGCAACCGCAGCTCGGTGGGGCCGGCATTGAGGTAGGACAGCCGCAATTCGCCCAGCACGCGCACCGAGAGGAAGGCGTGGATCGACATCAGCAGGTAGCCGGCCAGCGCCACCAGCGCCACTTCGAGCTGGACGTAGGGGCTGAACCCGATCCCCGCGACCAGCAGCGTGGTCGCCAGCCCGTCGCAGCTGTGATCGAGGAAATAACCGTATCGCGGCCGTTCGATCTTGCGAAAGCGCGCGAGGCTGCCGTCGAGCGAGTCGCCGAACCAGTGGACCACGTATCCGGCCACCGAGAGCCACAGCCAGTCGCGCTCGGCATTGCTGCCCACATAGCCGGTGAAGACCATCAGGGCGCCGAGCATGCCGAAGGCGGTGAGCATGTCTGGCGACACGCGACGCGGCAGGCGCGCGCACAGCCAGTTCAGGGCGCGGCGTTCAACCCGCGCGACGAGATTTTCCTGAATGCGGTCGATCGGGGTGATCTTGGGCTTGAAAGCCGGCTCCATCGATGGTGCTCCAGGCAGGGCGACCTGAGCGCGATCATGCGCCCAGGTCGAAAAGGTGTCCAGCCGTCCGCGGCTCAACCCGGACGATGCGCGCCCGACCGGCGACGGCGGTTGCCCCCACCTCCGGGACGCTTGCCCTGCGGCCGCCCGCCCGCCGGGGCTCCGTCGCGCTTGGGTGCGCCGGCGCGGTTCGGATGCTTGTTCTTGGGCTTGGGCTTGCGCGCCGCGGCATCGCCGGTGGGGCGCACCCTGGGCCGCGCCAGCTTGGGCTTCTGCTCGCGCTTGGTCGGGCCCACGCCCTCGACCACGGCGCGGAAATTGTCGGGCAGCGGCAGGCGCTCGAATTCCGCATCGGTCTTCTTGCGGATGTCCTTCAAGTAATCGCGCTCATCCTCGGCGCAGAAGGCGATGGCGATGCCGTCCTTGCCCGCGCGCGCGGTACGGCCGATGCGGTGGACGTACTGCTCGGGCACGTTGGGCAGTTCGTAATTGATCACGTGGCTGACGCCCGGGATGTCGATCCCGCGTGCGGCGACGTCGGTCGCGATCAGGATCGGGGTCTTGGCGCTGCGGAACTCGCCGAGCGCGCGTTCGCGCTGCGGCTGGCTCTTGTTGCCGTGGATGGCATTGGCCGGAATGCCGCTCTGGCTGAGCTTCTTCACGATCCGGTCGCAGCCGTGCTTGGTGCGCGCGAAGATCAGGACGC
Organism: Qipengyuania sp.; assembly: GCF_048550555.1. Taxonomy (GTDB): domain Bacteria; phylum Pseudomonadota; class Alphaproteobacteria; order Sphingomonadales; family Sphingomonadaceae; genus Qipengyuania. The sequence continues at coordinate 32,438 of NZ_JBLYYF010000045.1, forward strand.
GTTCGAACCTGCCGGGGACGCGGTGGCGCTCGGACAGGATCATCTCGAGCAGCGTCTGCTTTTCGTCCTGCTGCACCATGAAGAGGTACTGGTCGATCCGTTCGGCGGTGGTGCTTTCGGGCGTGACCGAGACCTTGATCGGGTTGCGGCAGTACTTGCCGACCAGTTCCTGGATCTGCTTGGGCATGGTCGCGCTGAAGAACAGCGTCTGGCGGTCGTCGGGCACGAGCTGGCTGATCCGGCGCAGCGCGTGGATAAAGCCCAGGTCGAGCATCTGGTCGGCCTCGTCGAGCACGAGCACCTCGACCTTGTCGAGGGTGAAGGCCTTCTGGTCGATCAGGTCGAGCAGGCGGCCCGGCGTGGCAACGAGGATGTCGGTGCCGCGATGGAGCTTGTTGCGGTCCTTGTTAACCGAGGTCCCGCCGACGATCGACTGCACCTTGAGACCGGCGAGCGCGCCGTAATCCTTGGCGCTCTGGGCGATCTGCCCGGCGAGTTCGCGCGTCGGGGCGAGCACCAGCATGCGGCACGATTTGAACGGGGTCTGCCGGTCGGCGTCGCGCAGCCGGTCGATCGACGGCAGCATGAAGGCGGCGGTCTTGCCGGTGCCGGTCTGCGCGATACCCATGAGGTCGCGCCCTTCGAGTACGGGCGGGATCGCCTGTGCCTGGATCGGCGTGGGTTCGTTATAGCCCTTGAGATCGAGGGCCTGGAGGACGGGCTGCGACAGCCCGAGGTCTGAAAACTGTGTCATGTAAACTCGCATTCGTGATGCGGCGCGCCGACAGTTCCTGGGCGGAATCCGGGCGCGGTCGCGGGGTTGAATAACCACCCGCGTGAAAAGGGAAGTCTGGGAAAAGGACCGAGGCGCGGCCGGGGCGATGGATGTATGCCGATCGCCGCTTCACGCTGGCTAGCGCGCTTCGATGGGCCCATGTGGACGCATGTTGCGCAAAAGTCAATCGAAGTGTGTGCAACTGCAAAAATCCTTGCGGCAAAGGCACTTTTGGCCTACCCAAACTTCCATTGCAGGCCGAGCTACGCGACCCTGCGACTGAGAGACCGAACGTGCTCCCCGCAATATGGAGCACAGGCCTTGGACCTCAACCAGCTACTCTACCACCACCAGCTTGCGCTCCTGCGCGTCAGCCGTCGGCTGCCCGATGATCGTGACGAACCATCCCTCGTCGATCACTATGCGCGCCGCATCCGGGACCGCCTGGCTACGGACGAGGCTGCGCTGAACCCGATAATCTGGTCGCACACCGTCCAATGACCGAGCGATATCTCGTCGCCGCAGCCCTGATTGTCATGCTCGTGATTGTCGGAGCGATCATAACCTGGGGGACCATTCGCAACAGCCGTGCGAAGAGCTGGAGCGGGCGCGAGCGAGCCTTTCGCCGCGCCGAAAAGCGCGCGCACGATGCCAGGGGTGCGAAGCCGTGATCGGCATCGGAAGCCGCCACCCGGTGCGAATGGGGACCGCGCTGCGCTGCGCTCATACGGCGAAACTGTGCGCGATGCCCCGTCCCGGCGACCTGACAGCCGCTCCGGTGGCGATCGGGTCGGTGAGGCCCCGGGTGCAGCGATGACCGGCGAAAGTAGCGACGAAGACGAACGCGGCACACCGGCACCCCGGCGAAGGACCGCCCGCCAGAGCCACCGCATGCCGCCCGACCAGGGCAAGAGGCAGGGCGCCATCGCGGCGCTTGCCTATGTCGAGCTGGGGGGACGCGACGCCGCGATGCAGTTCCTCAACACCTTCGATCGCGTGATCGATGCACGACCGCTCGACCTGGCTTCTGCCAGCGAGGAGGGGTTCGCGACGGTCGTAGCGCTTCTCGCAGCCCGGTCCTGATTCACCCCCCGGTCGCGACACCGGGATGGACAAGCGATCCCCCCGGTAGCATCGAGGGGCGTCGAACCGGGGGGATGCGATGCGATGACCAAGTCAATACTTCGCCGACTGGCGGGACCGGGGCTGATCTTCACCGGTGCGGCGATCGGCACCTCGCACCTCGTCCAGTCGACCCGCGCGGGCGCGATGTTCGGAGTCGCGCTGGTGGGCGTGATCCTCCTCGCCAACCTGCTCAAATACCCGGCCTATCGCTTCGGTATCGACTATGCCCAGGTCCGCCGCCGCTCGCTGCTGTCGGGCTATCGCGAACTGGGCGTCTGGGCGGTCTGGCTGTTCCTGATCGCGGTGATCCCGCTGGTGCCGATCGTCTATGCCGCGCTGGGCGCGGCGACGGCGGGGATCTTCGCGACGATATTCGGGCCGCTGCTGCCGATGCCGGTCATGGCCGCGCTGGTGATCGCACTGGCGTCGCTGCTGCTGCTCGTGGGCGGATACCGCCTGCTCGACCGGGTCAACGGCGTGCTGCTGGCCTTTCTCGTGATCTCGACCGTCCTCACCACGCTGATGGTCCTGCCGCGCGTCGAATGGGGGACGCTGACCGACATTTCCTGGACCGGCCAGACCAAGGCGCTGCTGTTCATCGTCGCGCTGGCCGGCTTCATGCCCAATCCGGTCGACGTCTCGGTGGCGCTCTCGCTGTGGAAGGTCGAGGCCGACCGTAGCCTGCCCGAAGGCGCGCACCCGTCGATCGGCGAAGCACGCTCGAGCTTCCTGTGGCCCTATGTGATGACCGCGCTGATGGCGGTGTGCTTCTGCATCATGGGCGCGGGCGTGATGCATGCACAGCACATCGCCCCCCTGCCCGACGCCCCCGGCTTCGCGGGGCAGCTGGTCGATCTCTACCGTGAGGCGCTGGGGCCTACCGCTGCCGCGCTCGCCGCGGTGGCCGCGCTTTCGGTGATGCTGACCACGGTGATCGCCGCGATCGATGCCTATGCCCGCACCCTGCCCGCCGCGATGGAAGTATTGCGCGGCGGCGACAACGAGACCGGGACGCGGGCGGAGTATGTCGCGAGTTGCCTCGTGCTCGCTGCGCTGGCGATGTTGGTGCTGTACACACTGATGCGCGACTTCACCACTTTCCTCGACTTCGTGACCAGCGCGACCTTCGTTGTCGCGCCGCTGCTCGCGCTGCTCAACTATCTCGTGGTGACGCGCTGCGCCATGCCCGAGGACGCCCACCCGAGCACCGCAATGAAGGCGCTGAGCCTGACCGGCGTGGCGGTGATGGGCGCGCTGGCGGTGATGTATTTCGTGCTGGTCTGAGCCGCGTCAGACCTGGCGGAAGTTCATCGTGGCATTGAGCGCGAAGACCGCCAGCCCTGCGAAGACCGAGACCACCACCCGCGCCACGAGGTAGTTCATCGGGGTGAACTCGGTCAGCACCCAGAACAGCCCGACCGTCACCGCGAGGCCGACCATGGCGTTGACCAGGAACAGCGCATAGCCGGTCGCGACATGGCGCTCCGATCCGGCGAATATCCACGTGCGCCCGAATACGTAATGGATCGAATTGGCGATGAGGAAGCTGAGTGCCGTGGCGAGAACGGGATCGACGCCCACCCGCTCGACCAGCCCCCACAATACCCCCAGCCCGACAAGGAAGACCCCGGTGCTGACCACGGTGTTGCGCAGCAGCATGCCGCCGACGCGGCGCCTGAAGAAGCGAGCGATCATGGCAACTGGCGCGGCCTAGGCGGCGACCAGGCCCTTCGGTGCGGGGTGCGGATTGTCCTCGCCCGCATCGCGCCATTCGGTCAGCCGCGGCGCGCCGAACCACAGGAACAGCAGCGGCAGCTTGATGAACAGCAGTTCCGAATGGATCAGCCGGTCGATCCACTGCTCGCGACGGTTGGGCATACGCCGCTGGTTCTCGGCGAGCCACTTGTCATAGGGCAGGAAATGGTCGGGCTCGTCGACATGGACCACCTCGAAGATGCGGTGGAGTGCCTTGTCCTGCCTGACGATCGGATGCGCGAGCAGGATGTCGACCTGCTTCAGCCCGCGCTTCTCGGTCAGCGAGATGACCCGGCAGAGGCGTTCGAACAGATCGTCGCTGGCGATGATCGCGTCGGTATCGAGGCTGTCGATGGTGCAGCCGAAGGTGATCTCGATGAAGCGGTCGATATGGCCGAACATGCGGTCGAGCGCGATCGGCATCGTCCCTCGCAGCTCGAACCAGCGCTTGAACATGGTGTAGTGCTTGCGCTCGTCGGCGCGATGCTTCTCGACCGCGGCGATCAGTTCGGTCGCCTCGGGATGCTTGGCGCGCACCGCCTCGAGCACCCGGTCGAGCGCGGTATAGCCGCGATGCTCGTTATAGATGTAGATCGACCCCAGGAGGTCGAGATAGCGACGCGCGAACCACTGCTTCATGGCTGGAGTTTAACATGGATGCGGGGGATGGGTCACGGGAATACCGGCAACGCGCGTGATCTTCCGGTCGTCGCGACATTATTGTAACCTAAATTCGGGATGCGCATCTATAGCTTGTGCGATGAGAACCTCTGCCTCTTCGACTTCAGGTTCGAGCGCTTCGAAGAGCGCTTGCGGACTAAGGAATGAGATCCAAGGTAGACCAAGATACATCGCGTCCACATGGTCGATGGTGATTGGGAACGCGCCTCGCATCGCGCGCCCCAAGATACCAATTGCACCTTCAAGAATTTGTCCCCTATTCCTAACGGTTGGATCGTAATCACCTCGCAAGCCGAACTTTATTCTAGTGCCCTTTGGAATTTCCCAATATTGGTCTTTCGCTCTCACGCAGCGGTCAAAAATTTCGGTCAGCCTATAGCGGAACACATCTTGCGCCGCTTGAGCTTTTAGATGCGCTATCGAAGCTAATTGAACATTCGTTAGCGCCGCAGCTTCGCCGGCGCCTTTTTGAAACCCTGCTTCACAGAGAATTATCCCTCGGTCAGCCCCCAAATCCTGCACTATCTCGCGAAGGCCAAATACGTGAAGTTGGTTTACTGCCGTCTTCCAGTGCTTGCACTCCACGATCCAACGAACCTCGAACCCAGCCATTTCCTGAGTGACTAACACATCGACATCGCTTGTAGTGCGTGCACCTTGAAGCCGAACGTCGGTTTCAGCCTCCAAGCCGATTGAGCGAAAGAAATCAGCAGCTTCTTCCTGATATTCTTGCCAAGATTTCAGCCTATTCACTCCATACTCGTGGCCGGCCGCAAGGCATCTGTGCTCACGCCGAATTCCTCATCGCTCTGTGGTGACTCTGCCCATCGCTAACCCAGCACCACGCCATCCGCCGGGGCGCTGACGGTCCACACGACGCCGTCGGGTTCGGGGCGCCATTCGACCGTGCCGCGCAGCGCCATCTGTGGATTGCGGGCGATGATGACCGAGCCGAAACCGGTCCGTGTGGGGGGCTCGACCGGGGGGCCGCCGCTCTCTTGCCATTCCATCCGGAAGACGGCCTCGGCCCCCTTGCCCTCGACCGACCAGCTCACCGCAACCTGGCCTTCGGGAACCGATAATGCGCCGTATTTCATGGCGTTGGTCGCCAGTTCGTGGATCGCGAGGCCGAGCGCTTCCGCGGGGCGCGGCTGGAGCCGCAACCCGTCGGGCCCGCTCAGCTCGATACGGCCATCCGCCAGCCCGCCGACATGGCTCACCTGCGAGACGACGAGATCGCGCAGGAGAACCCCGCTCCAGTTCTGGTCGCTCAGCAAATCGTGGTTCGCCGACAGCGCCTCGATCCGCCGGTCGAGCGCGGCAACCATGTCGCCGTCGGCCCCGCGCATCGTCTGGCGGACGATCGCCTGGATGGTGGCGAGGATGTTGCGCGCGCGGTGGTTGACCTCGTCCATCAGCAGGCGGATGCGCTCGTTCGATTCCCGCTGCTCGGTGATGTCGGTGTTGGTGCCGCACCACAGCACGACATTGCCGGCATCGTCCTTGAGCGCGCTGGCGCGCGAGAGGAACCAGCGAAACTCGCCGTCGGTGCCGCGCAAGGGGAAAGTGTCCTCCCAATCCTCACCCGTGTCCCACGCCTGCTGGATACGCTCGACCACGCGGTCGACATGGTCGGGGTGGTGGACCGCCTTCCAGCCCCAGCCCTGCATATCCTCGAGCGTGGTGCCGGTGTAATCGTACCAGCGCTGGTTGTACCAGTAGATCCAGCCCTCGCTGTCGGCCATCCAGGCGAGCTGCGGAATGTTCTGCGCCAGCGCCTCGAACTGCCGCTGCGATTCGCGCAATTCGCGCCGCAGATCGGTCATCTCGCGCAGGTCGTTGGCGATCTTGGAGGCGCCGACGACCTTGCCGTCGGCATCGCGGATCGGCGACACGGTGATCGCCAGCGGGATCGCCGTGCCGTCCCTGTGCAGACGGAGGGTCTCGAACTTGGGGACGATCTCGCCCGCGCGAATGCGAGCGAGGATCGCGTCCTCTTCGGCCTGGCGGTCCTCGGGGATCACCCGGCGGATCGATCGGCCGACCATTTCCGCGGCGGTCCAGCCGAACAGGCGCTCGGCCGCGGCATTCCAGCTGCGCACCACGCCATCAAGATCCTTCGAGACGATCGCATCGCTCGAATGCTGCACGATTGCAGCGAGTTGCGCGTCACTGCTGGCCCGATCCCTGTCCATGCGTATCGACTAGCACGGTGTCGCGCGAGGGAAAACGATTCCTAGCCGAGCCCGGCAGCGGCGAGCAGCGCTTCGGTGCTGGCGTCGAATTCCTCGCCGCCCTGCTCGATCGCCCTGGCCATCTGCTTGCCCAGCTCGACGCCGAACTGGTCGAAGGGATTGATCCCCATCAGCACGGCATTGGCGAAGGTGCGGTGTTCGTGGAAGGCGATCAGCGCGCCGAGCGCGGCGGCGTCGAGATCGTCGCACAGGATTGTCGCCGACGGCCGGTCGCCCGGATAGTTGCGTGCCGGATCCTCGCCCTTCTTGCCCGCCATCAGCGCGGCGCCCTGTGCGAAGCAGTTCATCAGCAGGATGCGGTGATGCGCGGGATCGAGTTCGTCGCCCGGCGCCACGCTGGCGATGAAATCGACCGGCACCAGATGCGTGCCCTGGTGGAGCAGCTGGAACACCGCATGCTGCGCATCGGTGCCCACCCCGCCCCAGGTGATCGGCGCGGTCGGGCCATCGACCGGCTGCATGTCGGCGGTCACGCGCTTGCCGTTCGATTCCATCTCGAGCTGCTGGAGGTAGTCGGGGAACAGGCCGAGCCGCTCGTCATAGGCGAACACCGCGCGGGTCTGGCAGCCGCGCACGCGGGTGTAGTAGAGATCGGCGAAGGCCGCGCGAAGGACCAGGTTGGCGGCCCCGTCGGTGTCGCGGAAATGTTCGTCGACGGCCTTCGCGCCGGCGAGGAAAGCGCGGAAATCCTCCATCCCCACCGCCATGGCGATGGGGAAGCCGATCGAGGACCAGATCGAATAGCGCCCGCCGACGCTTTCCTGGAACGGCAGGATGCGCGTCTCGTCGACGCCCCATTCGACAGCGCCCTCGGGGTTGGCGGTCAGCGCGATCACCCGTCCGCCCGGATCGGCGACGCCGTTGTCGCGCAGCCATTTGAGCGCGCTCTCGGCATTGGTCATGGTCTCGATGGTGGTGAAGGTCTTGCTCGCCACCGCGATCAGCGTCTTGGCCGGATCGCATTTCGCGAAAGCGGCTTCCAGCGCGACGCCGTCGATGTTCGAGACGACATGGACGTCGCAATAGCTGAGGTCGCGGCTCAGCGCGTCGACCCCGAGCGCCGGGCCCAGCGCGCTGCCGCCGATGCCGATGTGGATGAGGTGCTCGACCTCGCCCAGCGCGCCCTGGTGGATCGCCTCGACCAGCATGCCCATGCGGTCGATCAGCGCCATCGCCTCCTCGACCTTCGCCTCGTCGCCCGTGCCGCGCAGCGTGGCATGGTCGGCGGCGCGACCCTCGGTCGGGTTGACCACCTCGCCGCCGAACAGCCTGGCGCGCATGCCGGTGAAATCCATCGCTTCGGCGAGGTCCTCGAAGGCGGCGATCACCGCGCTATCGAGATGCGTCTTCGACCAGTCGAAAAGGATTCCGCCGCCGCCGCTCTCCCCGGGAAGGTCGATCCGGCCCGAGAGCATTGCCACGCGGTCCGCACCGCCCGGCTCGTCGGCCCCCTCGCCGCCATCGCGCGCGGCGCTGAACAATTCGCCCAGCGTCGGGCGCGGCAGGGCTTCGAGCTTGTCCCAGATCGCGGCGGCTACGGTCATCGTTCAAAAATCCTTTCGGTTGATGAGGTGCGCGACTAGGGAACTCGGCGATGATTGAGAACCCCGCATGACAGAGCAAGCGCTGGACGGATCCGCGCCCGAAACCCAGGCGGCCGAACCCGAAGACAAGGAAACGCTGGGCAGTTTCCTGTGGTTCGTGGTCAAGCTGGTGATCGCGGTACTGATATTCCGCAGTTTCATGTTCTCGCCCTTCACCATTCCCAGCGAATCGATGCTGCCCAATCTGCGCAACGGCGACTACCTCGTCGCGGCCAAATGGCCCTACGGCTTTTCGCGCTATTCGCTCCCCGGCGAGCCTGACCTGTTCGAGGGGCGGATATTCGCCAGCCTGCCAGAGCGCGGCGACGTGGCGATCTTCAAGCATCCGGTGACCGGCGCCGATTACGTCAAGCGCGTGATCGGGCTGCCCGGTGACACGGTCGCGGTCAAGGACGGCGTGGTGATGCTCAATGGCGAGCCCCTCCAGCGTCAGGACGCGGGCTATGCCGACATCCCGATGAGCGCCAACACCGGCTGCCGTCGCGACGGCGGCGAAGTGGTGGACGGCACCATCTGCCGCTACCACCGCTTCCGCGAGACGCTGCCTTCGGGCAAGAGCTACATGACGCTCGATTTCGGCACGGTCGGCCCGCGCTTCCTCGGCGACGGAAAGGGCGGCATCGCCCTCGGCAGGGACGGCCGCCCGCTGAGGATCGATCCGGACAACACCGCCCCCGTCGTGGTGCCCGAAGGGAAGCTGTTCATGATGGGCGACAATCGCGACAATTCGATGGACAGCCGCTATCCGGCCGTGCCCGACGGCGGCGTCGGCCTGGTCGACGCGGACCTGCTGATCGGGCGCGCCAGCATGGTGCTGTGGTCGACCGACGGCAGCCTCGAATGGATCAAGCCGTGGACCTGGTTCACCTCCGCGCGCTGGGACCGGATCGCGAGCGACATATGACCGCGCTGAAGCCCGAAACACGCATATGGCTCGACGAGACCGGCTTCACGGTCAAGGACGAGGCGCTGTGGTTCGCCGCGCTGACCCATGGCAGCATGGGCGAGAAGCGGGATTACGAGCGGCTCGAGTTCCTCGGCGACCGCGTGCTCGGCCTGACCATCGCCGACTGGCTCTATGCCCAGAGCGATGCACCCGAGGGCAAGCTCGCCCAGCGCCTCAATGCAATCGTCAGCCGCGCCATGTGCGCGCAGGTGGCGCGCGGCATCGGCCTGCCACCGCATGTCCGCATCTCCAAGCAGGCGAGCAGCGACGGCGGGCGCGACAGCGACAACATCCTCGGCGATGTGATGGAAAGCCTGCTGGGTGCGCAGTTCCTCGACAACGGATTTCCGGCTTCGCAGGAGCTCGTCAGGCTGCTGTGGCGCCCGGCGCTGGAAAGCGGCGCGGGCAAGTCGAAACATCCCAAGAGCGCGCTGCAGGAATGGGCCGCGGGCAACCAGCGCCGCCCGCCCGAATACGAGCTGATCGACCGCTCGGGCCCCGACCACGCGGCACGCTTCACCGTCCGGGTGACAGTCCACAAGGTCGGCGAGGCCGTGGGCACGGCGAACAGCAAACAGGAAGCGGAAAAGGAAGCGGCGCGCGAATTCATGGAGAAATACGGGTGAATACCTCACGAGCAACCACATCCCCCTCCCGCAAGCGGGAGGGGTCAGGGGTGGGCCTGTCACGGCCGCTGCCCCTCGCCCACCCCCGGCCCCTCCCGCAAGCGGGAGGGGGGCAATGACCCGCTGCGGCGTCGTCGCCGTCCTCGGCGCCCCCAATGCGGGCAAGAGCACGCTGGTCAACCAGCTGGTCGGGCAGAAGGTGGCGATCACCAGCGCCAAGGCGCAGACCACGCGGGCCCGGATGATGGGCATCGCGCTGCACCATGGCGATGATGCCGAAACGCAGATGATCCTGGTCGATACGCCGGGCATATTCGCGCCCAAGCGGCGGCTCGACCGCGCGATGGTGAGCGCGGCCTGGGAAGGCGCCGAGGCCGCCGACGCGGTGCTGCTGCTTGTCGACCCGGTCAAGCAGCGTCGCCACGAACTCGAACCGCTGATCGAGCAGATCGCGCAGCGCCCGGAACGCAAGATCCTGGTGCTCAACAAGGTCGACGTTGCCAAGAAGGAACCGCTGCTCGCGCTGGCGCAGGAATTGTCGGGCAAGGTCGAATTCGCCGAAATCTACTTCGTCTCCGCGCTGACCGGCGACGGCGTGCCCGAGATGAAGATCGCGCTCGCGGAGATGATGCCCGAGGGCCCTTGGATGTATCCCGAGGACCAGGTCTCCGACGCCAGCGAACGCTTGCTCGCGACGGAGATCACGCGCGAACAGCTCTATCGCCAGCTGCACGAGGAACTGCCCTACGATAGCGCGGTGCGGCCCGAGAAATACGTCGAGCGGCAGGACGGCAGCCTCGAAATCCACCAGCAGATCGTGGTCATGCGCGACAACCAGCGCGCGATCGTGCTCGGCAAGGGCGGCAGCCGGATCAAGGCGATCGGCGAGGCGGCGCGCAAGGAGCTGTCCGACATGCTCGGCCAGAAGGTCCACCTGTTCCTCCACGTGAAGACCGACGAGCGCTGGAGCGAGGACAAGGAAATGTTCGAGGAAATGGGGCTCGACTGGAAGAGCTGATGCGGAGGCGGCGATAATCGGCGACGGGCAGGCCTTGCTCCATCTCGGGGCGGCGCTCGCCGTGGGCCTGATGATGGGCATCGAGCGCGGCTGGAACCTGCGCGAAGAGGAACCCGGATCGCGCGTCGCCGGAATCCGCACCTTCACGCTGCTGGGCCTCGGCGCCGGGCTTTCAGGCCTGCTTGGGGCGAGCGGCTTCGCGGTGGTATCGGGGCTGCTGGTCGCCGCGACCGCAACTGTCGTGGCGATTGGCTATGCGCGCTCGGTCGGTGACAGCGGCAGGCCCGATGCGACCAGCGCGGTCGCCGCCATGGTTACGCTGGGGCTCGGCTTCCTCGCGGGCGTCGGCCAACCCGCGCTGGCGGTGGCCGGGGCGGCGGTGACCGTCCTCATCCTCGCGCTGCGGACCGAGATGCATAGCTGGGTCGGCGCGCTCGACGAGGCCGACATCAAGGCCTTCGCACGCTACGCCGTCATCGCGCTGGCGGTGTACCCTTTCCTGCCCGAGGGCCGCTACGGCCCGTACGATGCGTGGGAGCCGCGCACGCTGTGGCTGGTGGTGATCGTGGTCACCGGCTTTTCCTTCGCCGGCTATGTCGCCAACCGCGTGTTCGGTGCGCGGCGCGGAACCATCGCCACCGCCGTGATCGGCGGCGCCTACAGCTCGACCGCGGTGACCTATTCCTTCGCGCAGAAGCTCGGCGCGAGCGAAGGCGGCGGTGCTGAAAATGCGGGGATCGCGCTGGCGACGGCGGTGATGTACCTGCGCGTCATCGTGCTGGTCGCCCTGCTCGCAACGCGGTTGCTGGTGCCCTTCGTGGTGGTCGTCGCGCCTGCGTTGGTAGCCGGCTTCGCAGTCGCCTGGTGGCTCTATCGCAAGGCGCCGTCAGGGGGCGATGCGGCTCCGCCGGGCAATCCCATCGCGCTACTGCCCGCCTTCACCTTCGTCGCCTTCGTCGCCATTGCCGCGGTGGTGGCGCGCTGGGCCGAAGGCAGCTTCGGCGAGCAGGGCATCGCGGTGCTGCTGCTGGTGATGGGCACGATGGATGTCGATGCGGCAATCGTCACCGCCGGGGGACTCGACCCCGCCGCCATCGCCGCCCCCCTTGCCGCGCTGGCAATCGCCGGCACGATCCTCGCCAATATGGCGGTGAAGCTGGGCGTGACGCTCGCCTATGGTCGGCGAGAGGCGCGCCCCGCGGCGCTGGCGCTGGCGGCGAGCATGGCGGTGCTGGGGGTGAGCCTCGTAGCGGGGTATCTGCGGTTGTGAGCGGCGCATGACCGCCGACTAGCCTCCCCGCTTTGCTGCAGGACAAGGCGGAAGAGGCAGCGCACACCGCCGACGGGGGGCGCCCTACCGCTTCTTCGCGATACCGATCTTGTTCTTCTTGGCGAAGTCCTTGGTCGATTCCTCGCTGCGGTTCAGCGCCTTGGCGATTTCCTTGAGTCCCTTGCCCTTGGCGGCGAGCGTGCGGAGCTGGCCCGCTTCCTCGCCGGTCCAGGGCTGCTTGTGGCGCTCGAAACGGTCCTTGGCCATCAGCCCGCGGCCTTCTTCGCTGCGGGCTTCTTCGCCGGGGCCTTCTTCTTCGCAGCAGGCTTCTTCTTGGCGGGGGCCTTCTTCTTCGGCGCCGCCTTCTTCTTTTTCGCCGGCCCCTTGGCGGCGCGCGCATCGATCAGTTCGATCGCCTGCGCCTCGGTGACGTCTTCGGGCTTCACATCCTTAGGGATCGTCGCATTGGTGGTGCCATCGGTGACATAGGGGCCGTAGCGGCCGGGCATGACCTTGATCTCGCCGCCGCTGGTCGGGTGCTCGCCGAGCGTCTTGATCGGTTCGGCCTTGCCGCGCCCACCGCTCTTGCGGTTGGCGGCCTGCGCGAGAATATCGACCGCGCGGTTCATCCCCACCTCGAACACCTCGCGCGTGCTCTGCAATTTGCCGTATTTGCCATCGTGCCGCAGGTACGGTCCGTAGCGGCCTATCGCAGCTTCGATTTCCTGGCCGGTCTCGGGATGCGTGCCGACGATCCGCGGCAGGGCGAGCAGCTTCAACGCCCATTCGAGATCGAAATCGTCGAGGTCCTTGGGAATGCTCGCGCGCTTGGCCTCCTTGCCCTCGCCGAGCTGGACATAGGGGCCGAAGCGGCCGCTCTTGCGTTCGACCGGCAGGCCGGTTTCCGGATCCTCGCCCATCACGCCGTCATCGGCGCTCTCGTCGCCATCGGCGCCGCCGGGTTTGGCGAACTGGCGGGTGAACTTGCATTCGGGGTAATTGGCACAGGCGACGAAAGCGCCGTAGCGGCCGCCGCGCAGGGCGAGCCGGCCACCCTCGCGCCCCTCGCTTTCGCACAGCGGGCAATGGCGCGGGTCCTTGCCGTCGGCGCGTTCGGGGAAGAGATAGTCGGAAAGGAAATCGTCGAGCACTTCGGTCACTTCCGAAGGCTTCTTGTCCATCACCTCTTCGGTCTTGGGCTTGAAGTCGCGCCAGAAGGCCTCGAGCAGCTTTTTCCAGTCCTCCTTGCCGTCGGAGACCACGTCGAGCTCGTCCTCGAGCCCGGCGGTGTAGTCGAAGGCGACATATTGCGGGAAGAAGCGTTCGAGGAAGGCGGTCAGCAGGCGCCCGCTTTCTTCGGCGAAGAAGCGGTTCTTTTCCATCCGCACATAGGCGCGGTCGCGCAGCGTCTGGATCGTGCTGGCATAGGTCGAGGGGCGGCCGATGCCGAGTTCCTCGAGCCGCTTGACCAGACTCGCCTCGGAAAAGCGCGGCGGCGGCTGGGTGAAGTGCTGGTTGGCCTCGACCCCGCGCTTGAGCGGTGCATCGCCCTTGCTGATCGTCGGCAACAGGCCTTCCTCGTCGTCCTCGGCATCGTCGCGGCCTTCCTGGTAGACCGCGAGGAAACCCGGGTATTTCACCACCTGGCCGGTGGCCCGCAGCTCGTGCCGGCCGGTCGGATCGCGCAGCGTCACCGTGGTGCGTTCGAGGCTGGCGGCAGCCATCTGGCTCGCCATGGCGCGCTTGAAGACGAGATCGTAGAGCTTGCCCTCGTCGCCCGAGCCGGCGCGGTCGCGGTTGAAGTCGGTCGGGCGAATCGCCTCGTGCGCTTCCTGGGCGTTCTTCGCCTTGGTCTTGTACATGCGCGGGGAATCGGGGAGCGCGTGGCCGCCGTAGCGATCGGCCACCGCCTTGCGGCAGGCGGCGATGGCGCTGCCGTCCATGCTCACCCCGTCGGTCCGCATGTAGGTAATCGCGCCCGCCTCGTAGAGCGACTGCGCCAGCCGCATCGTGTGGCTGGCCGAGAAGCCCAATTTGCGCGCGGCCTCCTGCTGCAACGTCGAGGTGGTGAACGGCGGCGCGGGATTGCGCTTGAACGGCTTGGTCTCGACCTCCTCGACGGTGAAGTTGGCGCCTTCGACCGCGGCCTTGGCGGCCAGGGCGCTGCCCTCGTTGCCCAGCGTCAGCTTCTCCAGCTTGCTGCCGTCATACTTGACCAGCCGCGCGTCGAACTCGGTCCCGTCATGCTGCAGCTTCGCGATCACCGACCAGTATTCGTCGGCGCGGAAATGCTCGATCTCGATCTCGCGGTCGACGATCAGCCGCAGCGCGACCGACTGCACGCGGCCCGCGCTCTTCGCGCCGGGCAGGCGGCGCCACAGCACGGGGCTGAGCGTGAAGCCATAGAGATAGTCGAGCGCGCGGCGCGCGAGATAGGCGTCGATCAGATCCTGGTCGAGCTCTCGCGGCGCCTTCATGGCGTCGGTCACCGCCTGCTTGGTGATCGCGTTGAAGGTGACGCGCTCGACATCCTTGGGCAGCGCCTTGCGCTTCTGCAGCAGTTCGCGGACGTGCCACGAAATCGCCTCGCCTTCGCGATCGGGGTCGGTGGCGAGGATCAGGCGGTCGGCCTTCTTGGCGTTGTCGGCGATCTCCTTGAAGCGGCTCTGCTTGTCGCGATAGAGTTCCCAGTCCATCGCGAAGCCCTCGTCCGGGCGCACGCTGCCGTCCTTGGGCGGCAGGTCGCGGACATGGCCGTAGCTGGCGAGGACCTTGAAGTCCTTGCCGAGGTATTTCTCGATGGTTTTCGCCTTGGCCGGCGATTCGACGATGACCAGTTGCATGATGGTTCGGGCAGTCCCTTACGTGTGTACGTGCGTATACGCGCGAAAATGGGGACCGGGTCCGAAGACCGTCAAGCGCCAAAATCGGAACGGGCCGCCCGTATAGGAGGTACGGAGGCGGCCCGTCGCGAGCGCCGTTGGGGGGTGCCCGCTTTCCGATCTGGTGAACGGAAACGCGCCGAGTCGACCGCTTCCGGGCGACGAACATATGACAGAAACGACAGGCGCGCTTGCAGATTTGCGCCAATTTTACCGCACTTCGACGCACCCAGTGAGGACACGGTGGCCAGCTTCAGCCGGTCAAGCTGACACGCCCTCCTGCATGCCGCTCAAGCCTGCCCGCGACCTCGAGTTCGAGGAGCGCCAGTTGCACTGCGCTGGCACTGTCGCCCGACTGGCGGATGAGTTCGTCGACCGCGACGGGGGCAGTGGTGAGCAGGCCGGCGATGTCGGCGGGCTCGGCATCGGCCAGTTCGCCCGGTTCGAAATCGAACGCCGGCGCACTCTCGCGAAAGGTCGAGCGGGGCCGACCGTCGAAACCCGAGAGCAGTTCGGCCACGTCCCCGGGCGACTGCACGAGCACCGCGCCCTCGCGGATCAGGTGGTTGCAACCGTGGCTGCGCGGCTCGAGCGGGCTGCCGGGTATCGCCATGACCTCGCGCCCCGCCTCCCCCGCCAGCCGGGCGGTGATAAGGCTGCCCGACTTGACCGCCGCCTCGACCACAAGCGTGCCCGCGGCGAGCCCGGCGATGATGCGGTTGCGGCTGGGAAAGTGGCTGCCGCGCGGCTCGGTGCCCGGCGGCTGTTCGGCGAGCAACAGACCTTCCTCCGAGATCCGTTCCTGCAGCGTGGCATGCTGCGGCGGATAGGCAATGTCGATCCCGCTGGCGATGACCCCGACGGTGGCAGGAAAGGCGCCCTCATGCGCCGCACCGTCGATCCCGCGCGCGAGGCCCGAGACGACCGCGAAGCCCGCCTCGGCGAGGCCCGCCGCGAAATCGCGCGCCAGCTTGACCGCCGCCGCGCTCGCGTTCCGCGCGCCGACCATGGCGACGCAGGGCTTTTCCGCCAGCGCGAGATCGCCGCGCCAGGTCAGGATCGGAGGCGCGCTTTCGAGCGCGGCGAGCAGCGCGGGATAGCCCTTCTGGTCGTGGAACAGATATTTCGCGCCTGCCCTGCGCACCGCCTCCACTTCGCGTTCGATCGCATCGGCGGGGCAGGCGCGGTAGCGCCGCCCTCCCCGCGCCGAGAGCTCGGGCAGCGCGGCGAGCCCCTCGATCGCGCTGCCGAAACGCTGCAGCAGCATGGCATAGCTGACCGGCCCGACATGGGGCGAGCGCAGCAGGCGGATGCGGGCGAAGGCCTCGTCCTGCGACAGCGCGGGCGAGCCCGCGTCGCTCACTCCCCAGATGTGCCCTTGTTGCCGCCGACCCGGGGCTCCTCGCCCTTCATCAGCCGCGCGATATTGGCGCGGTGGAGATAGATGACCAACAGCGCGATCGCGGCGAGGACGGGGAAGAACTGGGGGTAGCCGAACAGCGGCGCGGCAGCCGCCGCCGCGACCACCGCGGCCATTCCGGCGAGCGAGGAAATGCGGAAGATCGCCAGCACGCTCAGCCAGACGAAGGCGTAGGCCAGCCCGACCGGCCAGGCGAGGCCGAAGGAAACGCCGGCATTGGTGGCGACGCCCTTGCCGCCCTTGAAGCCGAGCCAGACCGGGAAGCAATGCCCGATCACCGCGGCGCCGGCGGCGAAGGCTTGTCCGACCTCGCCCCACAGCTGGCCGGCGATGACCACCGGCACGAGACCCTTCACCAGGTCGAGCAGCAGCGTGGCCGCGGCGAGCCCCTTGTTGCCGGTGCGCAGAACATTGGTCGCGCCGATATTGCCCGAACCGATCTTGCGCACGTCGCCCATGCCCGCGGCACGGGTCAGCAGCAGGCCGAAAGGGATCGAGCCGATCGCGTAGCCGAGCAGGGCTGCCAAAACTTCGTTCACGCAAATCTCCGGTCCTGCGCGGGGCGGCCCGTGCCGCGCCCTTCCGCCTTGAACACGCTCTAAAAGCTAGTACGGCCCTTCGACAAGCTCAGGCCGCACGGAAAATCCACTTTGGACGCATCCTCCTCCCCCATCCTGCTGTTCGATTCGGGCGTCGGCGGGCTCACCGTGCTGGGCGAACTGCGCAAGCTGCTGCCCGACGCCCCGGTCATCTATGCCGCCGACATGGCCGGCCTGCCCTATGGCGCGAAGAGCGAGGCCGAAGTGGCCGCGCGCGTCGCCGGCCTCCTCGGTCGCATGGCCGAACGCTACCAGCCGCGGCTGATCTGCATCGCCTGCAACACCGCCAGCACGATCGCGCTCGGCATGGTGCGCGACGTGCTCGAAACGCCGATCGTCGGCACCGTGCCCGCGATCAAGCCCGCTGCGGCGATGACCCGAACGGGCGTCTTCGGCCTGCTCGGTACCGAGGCGACGATGCGGCAGAAATACGTCGACGACCTCGAGCATGAATTCGCGGTCGGCAAGCGGCTGCTGCGCCACGGCACCAACGGGCTCGTTCCGCTCGCCGAGGCCAAGCTGCGCGGAGAAAGCGTGCGGGTAGAGGACGTTGCCGAAGCCGCCAAGGGGCTGGTGCTGCAGCTGCACGGGCGCGAGATCGACACGATCGTGCTCGCCTGCACCCACTTCCCGCTGCTCGAGGACGAACTTCGCGAAGCCTTTGGCAAGGAAGTCGCCTTCGTCCATGGCGCGGAAGGCATCGCGCGGCGGATCGCACATCTGACGCAAGGCCAGGCTTTCGAACGCAGCGCGCCCGACTTCGCGATAACCACCGGGGCGATCGAGGATTTCCGCCGCCTCGTCCCCGCCTTCGAAGCCTATGGGATCGGCGAATTGCGCGCCTTCTGAGCTGCGAATGGCTCGCAAAGATCGCAGTGGCGATTTGCAACCGTTTGGACTAGGGCGTGGTCCATTGGACAGCCGCGGACGGGCGGCGCAGCGACGGGCGAATACGCCAGTGAATTACGACCAGATTTTCGACGAAGCGATCTCCCGGCTGCACGAGGAAGGTCGCTATCGCGTCTTCATCGACATCTTGCGCAACAAGGGCGCTTTTCCTAATGCGCGCTGCTTCGCCGGCCACAACGGTCCCAAGCCGGTGACCGTGTGGTGCTCCAACGACTATCTCGCCATGGGCCAGCACCCCAAGGTCATTGCCGCGATGGAAGAGGCGCTGCACGATGTCGGCGCGGGTTCGGGCGGCACGCGCAACATTGGCGGCAACACGCATTACCACGTCCAGCTCGAGGAAGAGCTTGCCGACCTCCACGGCAAGGACGCCGCGCTGCTGTTCACCAGCGGCTATGTCTCGAACGACGCGACGCTCTCCACCGTGGCCAAGCTACTGCCCGGCTGCGTGATCTTCTCGGACGAACTCAACCACGCCAGCATGATCGCGGGCATCCGCAATTCGGGCTGCGAGAAACGCGTCTTCCGCCACAACGATCTCGAGCATCTCGAGGAGCTGCTGGCGGCCGAAGATGCCGAGACGCCCAAGCTGATCGCCTTCGAGAGCGTCTATTCGATGGACGGCGACATCGCCCCGATCCACGCGATCTGCGATCTCGCCGAGACATACAACGCGCTGACCTATATCGACGAAGTCCATGCGGTGGGCATGTACGGCGCCCGCGGCGGCGGCATTTCGGAGCGCGACGAGGCCGCCCACCGGATCGACATCATCGAGGGCACGCTGGGCAAGGCTTTCGGCGTCATGGGCGGCTATGTCGCGGCCGACCGCAAGATCATCGACTGCATCCGCTCCTATGCGCCGGGCTTCATCTTCACCACCTCGCTCAGCCCCGCGCTGGTGGCCGGCGTGCTCGCATCGGTGCGCCACCTGAAGGAATCGAGCGAGGAACGCGAAGGCCAGCAGGCCGCTGCCGAACTGCTCAAGCGCAAGATGCGCGATGCCGGGCTGCCGGTGATGGACAGCGTCACGCACATCGTCCCGCTGATGGTCGGCGACCCGGTGCGCGCCAAGAAGATCAGCGACATCCTGCTCGCCGAATACGGCGTCTACGTCCAGCCGATCAATTTCCCCACCGTGCCGCGCGGGACCGAGCGCCTGCGCTTCACCCCCGGCCCGGCGCACTCGCCCGCGATGATGGACGACCTCGTCGCCGCGCTGGTCGAGATCTGGGACCGGATGGACCTGGAGCTGCGCAAGGCGGCATGACCGGGCAGGGAGCCAAGCGGTTCCCCCCCAGCCGGTTTCCGGAGTTGAGCGCAATCGCGCTGGCGCGAATCCGCCCCTTGTGGTTCCTCGCGCTGGCTGCGGCCATCCTGCTCGATATTTTCGGCACGCTCTATGTGCTGCGCGACGTCTATGACCGCAATACGGCATTTTCCGCGATCAACCTCGTCTCCCAGGTCGAGAACGACGGGAGCGCCACGGTCGAAACGCTGTTGCCGCAATCGGGAAAGCCGGCCGTCACCGCAGGCTCGCGCATAGTCGCGATCGACGGGAAGACCCTCCCCCGCAACGCCAAAATCGCCGATACCGCAGAGGCCATAGCTGGCGCAGGGGCGGCACCCACGATCACCTTCAGCGACGCGGATGGCACGCTCCGGTCGCAGGTCATCGAAAAATCCCCGCGCTATGCGCAGGAGACGCGCAAGCGCGAGGTGCTGAGCCGCGACACGCGCATGGGCCTGCGAATGGCGGTGTCGCTGCTCACCTGCCTTGTCCTGATCGCCTGTGCCGCGCTGCTGGTGCTGCGGCGTCCGCGCGATCCGGTCTGTCTGATGTTCTCGTTCTCTTTCCTGCTCTTTGCGGCGACGGTCGATCCGCCAATGCTGATGTGGATGGGGTTCGGCCTCGGCGGGTGGTACGATCTCGTCTCGACCGCGGCATGGGTCCTGCTGGTCATCGGCATCGCGATATTTCCCGACGGCAGGTTCGAGCCCGCATGGGCGCGCTGGCTGATTGTCGTCGCGCCGTTGGCCGGAGTCCTGCTGAGCATCGACGAATTCCCGCTGCTGGCCTCGGCGGTCATTGCCTTCATCCTGCCGCTGGCCCTGCTGTGGGGCACCGCCATCAAGTACCGGCACTTCGAACCCGGGATCGAACGCCAGCAGCTCAAATGGGCGGGGATGGGCTTCGCCGCCGGACTGGTCAGTGTCGCCATCGCCTTCATCATGGTCGTCGTCGACCCCTACCCCACCGGCCCCTGGCAGCCGATCTACGGACTGGGCGTGCTGGCCTGCTTCGATCTCGGCTTCATGCTCCTGGCGCTGGGGCTGATGATCGCGTTGGTCCGCTATCGCCTGTGGGAAGCGGACCGCGTCATCGGGCGGTCGGCCATCATGGCGGGTGTCGCGCTGGTCATCGGGATCTTGTGGGCGGCGAGCATCGACCTGGTGAAGAACGCGATCGAAATGGCGCTGGGCGAAGACAACAAGACCTTCGCCACCGCGCTCTGCGCCGTTCTCGCGGCGGGTCTGTTCGGACCGAC
The DNA here is from genome assembly GCF_048550555.1 of Qipengyuania sp. Taxonomy (GTDB): domain Bacteria; phylum Pseudomonadota; class Alphaproteobacteria; order Sphingomonadales; family Sphingomonadaceae; genus Qipengyuania. The sequence goes on from NZ_JBLYYF010000045.1 coordinate 52,852, forward strand.
GCAGCAGTTCGTGGTGAAGCACACCAGGAGCCGCTTCGACCGCGACCGCGGCAAGATTTCTGCGCTGCTCGGCAAGCTCTCGGCCTGGCGGGCCTCGGAAGATCCCGATGAAATCGCCATGCGCGCGCTCGCCGCACTCGCCCCTGCGGTCCATTTCGGTTCGGCCGCGGTGCTGGTCGATCGCAAGCTCGGGCGGGAACTGCTTGCGGCGCGCGACGTGGCCGATCCTGAGACGCTGGCCGAACCGGGGGCAGACCTCGCGATCGACCCGCGTTTCGTGTGGCGCTTTCCGCTCGCCGACGAGCATGGCCCGCTCGGCCTGCTGCTGATCGGCCCGCGCAGCGACGCCAACCGCTACAACGAAGACGAACTGGCGAACATCGAACGCGTCGCCGAACCGCTGGCGGAGGCGCTGCGCAGCGCGCTCAAACGCAGAGAGCAGCAGGACAGGATGCGGCGCGAACTCGGCGCGATGGAAGAACGGCTCGCCCGTCTCGAAGGCGGGCCGCCGGGTGCGGCCCCGGCCTAGGGGTTTCCATTCGTCTACCGGCCTGAAAGGATGCGATCTAAGCGAGAGGAGCAGGCGCCCCGATGCAAGCCGCTGACCCCGATTTCCGCTACGCCACCCGCCCGAACTCGATGCCATGCTCGATGGCGACGCGGCGCGCGCCGGGTGATGGAGCGCGTGACGATCGCCGGTGACCGCCCCTATTTCAAGCCCTGAGGGTAGAAGCAGGCGCAAACCGTCCTAGATAATCGCAATGGACGGTCCCGCCCCCGAACCGCGTGCTCCGCGCGATGCCGCTGCCCTGCTGGCCTTCACGGCGCTGATCGCGCTGCCGTTCCTGCTGCTGGCGCTCTTTGCGAGCCCTCCCGCACCGGTCGTCGAACCCGAGGCAAGCGAGACCTCGGTTACCGTGGCGCCGCCCGAGCTTCCCGCCACAGCCAAGGACACGGTCATCCTGTCCGAGCTCGATTCGGACGACGCTATCGCGCGCAACGAGCTCGTCGCCTTCGCCGCGATCGGCCCCGGCAAGCCCCTGCCCTTCGCCTTTCGCGGGAGCGCGGCGGATCGCCTGCGCGCGCGCGACTGCCTGGCCCTGGCGGGCATGGCCGAAGCGGGGAACGACGATGCCGGGCAACGCGCGGTGATGCAGGTGGTGCTCAACCGGGTGCGGCACCCGGCTTTCGCCAAGACCGTTTGCGGCGCGGTGTTCGAAGGCTCGCAGCGCCCGACCGGATGCCAGTTCAGCTTCACCTGCGACGGCTCGCTCGCCCGGCGCTATCCCGATGCCGCGTGGAATTCGGCGCGCGCCCGTGCCGAGGCCATGCTGAACGGTGCGACCGAACCCGCAGTGGGAAATGCCACCCATTTCCATGCCGACTACGTCTATCCCTGGTGGAGCGACCAGCTCGACAAGGTGGCGCGGGTTGGCCCCCACCTCTTCTTCCGCTGGCGCGGCTTCTGGGGCAGCCGCACCGCGCTCTCGGCAAGCTATGGCGGGAACGAGCCCGATCCGCTGCGACTGCGCGAAACCGCGCTGACGGTGGCCGAGGCCAACCCGCTGCCAACCTTGCTGCAGAGCGGCACGGCGGTGCGCAGCATCACCTCAGCCGCGATCGAGCGCCCCACCGAAGCCGCCCCCGCGTCGCCCGGCGCAGGGGTGCATTTCGTGCTCGTCGGGAGCGGCGATTCTCCCGAGGCGCTGGTCGAGCGCGCGCGATCCCTGTGTACGGGCGAAGGCTATTGCCGCGTCCAGGGCTGGAGTGAAGCCCGTGCGATCCCGGCGCGCCTTCCGCTTGACGACGAGGCGCGCCGCACGCTTCGCTTCAGCTTTGTCGCCGCCAGCGCTGGCGGGGCCGAAGCGGTCTTCTTCGATTGCCGGACCTTCCCCGCACCCGCCATCGGCACCTGCCTGCCCGCGAGGCCGTAACGGATTTGGCGCCCCCGATTCGGCGCGCTAATCCTCCTCTCCAACGCAAGGGAGAGAGTGGATGAGCGGCAATCCGGATATGACCTACGAAGAGGTGGTGATGGGCCGCCGGTCGATCCGCGGCTATCTCGACAAGCCGGTGCCGCGCGCGCTGATCGAGGACGTGCTGACAATGGCGATGCGCTCGCCGACCTCGATGAACACGCAGCCCTGGCATTTCCACGTGATCACCGGCGAACCGCTCGATGCGATCCGCAAGGGCAATACCGAGAACATCCTCGCGGGCGTTCCCGACAGCCGCGAGTTCCGCCGCGGCGAACCCTTCGCCGGGGTCCACCGCGAGCGCCAGGTCGGCGTCGCCAAGCAGTTGTTCGGCGCGATGGGGATCGAGCGCGACGACAAGGAGGGGCGGCAGGACTGGGTGCTGCGCGGCTTCCGCCAGTTCGACGCACCGGTCTGCGTCATCGTCGCCTACGACAAGGAACTTTCGGGCAGCGACGACACCCCCTTCGATTGCGGCGCGGTCACCACGGCGCTGGTCAATGCCGCCTGGAGCCGCGGACTCGGCTGTGTGATCAATTCGCAGGGCATCATGCAATCTCCGGTCGTGCGGGAACATGCGGGCGTCCCGGACGATCAGGTAATAATGAAGGCGGTCGCCATGGGGTGGCCGGATGACAGTTTCCCCGCCAATGCCGTGGTGAGCGAGCGCAAGCCTGTGGCCGAGGCGGCGCGGTTCGTGGGGTTCGAATGAGCAAGGATTTCATCGACCTGGGCGACGGCTTCTGGACCGTTCGCGGCAGCTTTCGCATCGGCGGCGTCTTCGATGTCGGGACGCAGTGCTCGCTCGTCCGGCTGGCAAGCGGCAATTTCGTCTTCCTCGACAGCTATACGCTGACCGACGATGTCCGCGCGCAGGTCGACGTGCTGAGCGACGGTGGCAAGAAGGTCGAGGCGGTGCTCAATGTGCACCCGTTCCACACGCTGCACTGCGAATGGATGCACGAGGCCTTCCCGCAAGCAAAGCTCTACGGCACGGCGCGGCACCACGACCTCCTGCCCGACTTGCCGTGGGAGGGCCTGCGTTGCGAAGACGCGGCACTCGCCGACCACTACAGCGGGGACTTCGCTTTCTCGATCCCGCGCGGCGTGCCGCTGGTCTGCGCCGACGAGAGCGTGCATTTCTCCTCGGTCCTCGCGCTCCACCGCGCCAGCGGAACGATCCATGTCGACGATACCTTCGTCTATCTGCGGAAGGGCTTCCCGCTCTCGTTGCTGCCCATCACCGGGCGGCTCGGTTTCCACCCGACGCTGGCCAAGGCGCTCGAACCCCGAGCGGGCGCGGCGGACGAGTTCCGCGAATGGGCGATCGGCCTGGGGATCGACTGGGCCGATGCGCGGCGCGTGGCCGCGGCGCACAATGCAGTGCTCGAACTCGACGGCAAGAAGTTGCCCGATCTGCTCGGCGAGGCGCTCGGCCGGGTCAAGCCCGTGCTCGACGCGCATCGCGCGGAATACGGCTAGGCGAGCGCGGCGACTTTCCGGCGCACCAGCGGGAGCTGGTCGTTGCCGAAATACATGTGCTCCTCGCCCGCCTCGCCGGAGACGAACAGCGTCGGCGAACCATAGGCGCCACGCGCAATCGCTTCCTCGGTATTGGCGCGCAGGCGATCCTTGATCGGCTGGCCGGCGGCCTGGCGGGCAATCGCTTCGCCGTCGAGGCCAGCCTCCGCCGCGACGGCGACCAGTACGGCAGGGTCGTCGAGATTGCGGGCCTCGGTGAAATAGGCCTCGAACGCCGCCTTGGCGAAACGTTCGAGCGCGGGCTGGTCGTTCTCCAGCGCGCAGCAGAACCGCATCGCATAGACCGATTTGAGCGGATGGTGCTCGCTCGGGAAATTCATTCCCACCCCTGCCAGCTCCGCCCATTCCTTGAGCCAGCCGAAGCTGCGCGCCAGCCGCGCGGCATTCTCGGGCTTGCGGCTCTCGTAGACCGCCGGATTGACCGCGTTGAACACTCCCCCGACGAGGAAGGGCCGCCAGCCGATCGCGTAGTCCAGACCCTCCAGCGCAGGCCGGATATTGGCGAAGGCGAGCCGCGTCCACGGGCTCGACAGGTCGAAGAAAAAGTCGATTTTCGCGGTCACTGAACCCGCGCCTTGGCAGTGCCGAACAGGTTCTTGCGCTCTTCCTCGCTCATTGCGCCCCTGCGCGCCATGTCGGCACCCAGCGCCACGCCGCGGCGCAGCCCCTGGCGCTGCTTGAGCGTGTCGTACCAGCGTTTGACGTGGCCGAACTCCTCGAGCGGGATGCCCTGCGCCTTCCACGTCCGCACCCAGGGAAAGCAGGCCATGTCGGCCACGGTATAGTCGGGTCCGGCGATGAATTCTTCCTGCTGCAGCTGGCGGTCCATCACCCCGTAGACGCGCAGCGCCTCGCGGTGGAAGCGCTCGATCGCATAGGGCAGCTTCTCCTCGGCATAGAGGTGGAAATGGCCGTGCTGGCCGAGCGTCGGACCGAGGTGGCCGACCTGCCAGAACAGCCACTGCCGCACGCGCGACAGGCCGCGCAGGTCGGTGGGCAGGAACTTGCCCGACTTTTCGGCCAGATAGAGCAGCACCGCGCCCGACTCGAACACCGTCACCGGCTCGCCGCCATCGGCGGGCGCATGGTCGGTAATCGCCGGGATACGCCCGTTGGGATTGATCGCGAGGTAGTCTTCGCTGTGCTGGTCCCCCGCCGCAAGGTTCACCCAGCGCGGTTCGTAGGCGAGCCCGCACTCCTCGAGCATGATCGCGACCTTCCACCCGTTCGGCGCCGGCGCGGTGAAGAATTCGATCATGCAGCGCTGTCTCCCCTTCTTTCGGCGAGCAGCATTCCGCCGCGACCGTGCCGATGCAAGAAAAAAGCCCCGGCGAGCGCGAGGCTGCCGGGGCTTTGGGATGTCTTCGCGGGCCAGCGGCTCAGCGCAGGCTCACCACATTGTCCGCCGCCGGGCGCTGGCGGCTGCCGTCGTAGAGGCTCGCCATCGGCTCGTCCTCGACCACGATCCGCTCGGCCGCGCCGAAGCCGTTGAAATCGGTCTTCATCGCCGCGCCATAGGCGCCGAGCATGCCGATCTCGATATAGTCGCCGGCCTGGATGTCCTCGGGCAGGACGAAGGGGCCCTGCATGTAGTCCGCATCGTCGCAGGTCGGGCCGTAGAAGGCGAAGTCCATATCGGGCTTGATGAGGTCGTCCTCGAGCGCGCGGACAGGGAATTTCCAGTCCACATGCGCGGCATCGAACAGCGCGCCATAGGCACCGTCGTTGATGTAGAGTTCCTCGCCGCGGCGCTTCTCGACCTTGACGATCAGCGACGAATATTCGGCGCACAGCGCGCGGCCCGGCTCGCACCACAGCTCGGCGTTGTAGGCGATCGGCAAATTGTAGAAGTTCTGGTGGATGATCTGGAAATAGTCTTCCAGCGGCGGGGGCTCCATCCCCGGATAGACCGAGGGGAAGCCGCCACCGACATCGATCATGTCGATGACCACCGAGGCCTCGCCGATGGCGACACGCACGCGTTCGAGCGCCTGGACATAGGCGAACGGCGTCATCGCCTGGCTGCCCACATGGAAGCACACGCCAAGCCAGTCGGCATGCTGGCGCGCCTGCTGGAGCAGCGCGGGTGCCTCGGTGAGGTCGCAGCCGAACTTGCTGGCGAGGCTCAGCTCGGAATATTCGCTGGAGACGCGCAGGCGGATGCACAGGCGCAGGTCCTGCGCCGGCTCGCCATCCTCGTCACGGCAGGCGTCGACGATCTTTTCCAGCTCCTCGACCGAATCGAGGCTGAAGGTCTTCACGCCATGCGTGTGATAGGCCTCGCGGATCGCACTGGGCGCCTTGACCGGATGCATGAAGCACAGCGTGGCCTCGGGCAGCGCGCGGCGCACCAGACGCACCTCGGCGATCGAGGCAACGTCGTAATGCGTTACACCGTTGTCCCACAGGATTTGGATGAGATCGGGCGAGGGATTGGCCTTCACCGCATAGAGCGACTTGCCCGGGAACTTCTCGACGAAGAAACGGGCCGCGCGCGCAGCAGCGTGCGGGCGGTTCAGGATTACGGGCTCGTCGGGCGCGAGAGCGCGAACTACGGACCGGGCGTCAGGAAAATGCGGCAACTCAAGGGACCCCCAAAACGGTTAGGTTTCAGACAAGGCTGCCTTGCGGTTCGAGTCCCCTTGGGGCAGCGGAGCGGCGCAAATAGGGGATATGCGCAAGAAAGCAAGCGGATTCGGCGCCTGCGGCCTGTCGGTTTTCACAGGAACAAAGGTTCGCGCGGCCCTGCGTTCCGGGGATCGACCGAGCGATCAGCTCAGCCGGTCGCGGAAGCTCTCGTAACCGAATTCCTTCACCAGTTCGAGCTGGTCGGTTTCGCTGTCCCAGAGGTAGATGCTGGGCAACTGGACGCCGTTGAAGGTGTTGGTCTTGACCATCGAGTAATGCGCCTGGTCGAGGAAGGCGAAACGCTTGCCGACCTCGGCCCCGCCCTCGAAGCGGTAATCGCCGATAACGTCGCCCGCGAGGCAGGACGGCCCGCCGATGCGCACCGCGGGCACCTCGTGATCGGTGCTCTCGCCAAGCATGGCCGGGCGATAGGGCGCCTCGATCACGTCGGGCATGTGGCAGGTCGCCGAAATGTCGGCCACCGCGACCGGCACCTCGTTATAGCCGGTGTCGAGGATCGTCCCGACGAGGATGCCGGCGTCGAGCGCCACCGCCTCGCCCGGTTCGAGGTAGATTTCGGCGCCGGTGTCGTCCTTGGCATCGCGAAGGAACTCGACCAGTTCCTCGCGCTGGTAGTCGGCGCGGGTGATGTGGTGGCCGCCGCCCATGTTGATCCACTTGAGATGGCCGAACCAGGGTTCGATCGCATCGAACACCTTGTCCCAGGTCTGGTGCAGCGGTTCGAAATCCTGCTCGCACAGATTGTGGAAATGGATGCCGTCGACCTGCTCCATGATCTCGGGCGTCAGCTGGTCGAGCGGGAAGCCGAGGCGGCTGCCCGGGCTCGAGGGATCGTAGCGCGGCACCTCACCGGTCGGGTGCATCGGGTTGATGCGCAGGCCGACGTCGAAATCCTGCCCCGCCGCACGCGCCTGCTCGAGGATCAGCGACGCACGCTCGAGCTGACCGGGCGAGTTGAAGATCACGTGGTCGGACAGGCGGCAGACCTCTTCCAGCTCGTCGGGCTTGTAGGCGGCCGAATAGGTCGCGATCTCGCCGTCGTAGAACTCGCTCGCCAGCCGCGCCTCCCACAGGCCCGAGGTGCAGACCCCGTCGAGATACTCGCCGATGATCGGCGCGGTCGACCACATCGAGAAGGCCTTGAGCGCGGCGAGCACCTTGATCCCCGCCGCGTCGCGGATGTCGGCCAGCACCTGGCAATTGGCGCGGAGCTTCGCCGCGTCCACCACGAAGGCCGGGCTGTTGACGCGGCCCAGGTCGAAATGCGCGAAGGCGCCCGGATCTCCGGCTTTGGTTTCCATCAGTGGTCTTTCGTTCGTTGCGCCAGTTCGAGCGCCAGCACGCGGCGCCCCTCGACATCGGCGACATAGATTGTGCCGTCGGCGCCGATCGCAAGGTCATGGCCTTTGGTCGGCCCCGGTCCGCGCGCGTCGAGAATGCGTTCGACCGTCCCGTCGGGGCGCCACACGCGGATGATCGCGCCGGTGCGCTCGCCCGCATCGCGCCCCTCGAGCGAGACGAAATAGCCCTGCCCCAGCGGCTTCACCGCATAGGGGTAGCCGGGCGTGTCGAGACTTTGCAGCAGGCGGCCCGCCTCGCTGTAGATCCGGATCCGGGCGTTCTCGCGATCGGCGACATAGACCTTGCCGTCCTTCACCGCGACCGCATGCGGGATGGCCAGTCCGCCGCTGCCCGAACCTTCGTGGCCCCATTTCGCGAGGTAGTGTCCCTCGCGGTCGAAGACGATGATGCGCGAATTGACGTAACCGTCTGCGACGAAGACCTTGTCGCCGTCGAAGGCGACATCGGCGGGACGTCCGAAATGCGTGTGATCGGCACCCGAGACGCCGCGCTCGCCCAGCGTCATTTCGAGCGTGCCGTCGTGCGAGAAACGCAGCAGCTGCTCGCGCTGGACATCGGTGATCCACACCTTGTCCTCCGCGTCGACCGACAGGCCGTGCGGCATCACCGTCTCGCCCGCGCCCCAGCGGGCGAGCAGCTTGCCGTTGCGCGCGAACATGGAGACCACCGGCTCGGCGATCGGATCGGACGGGAACGGTTCTTCCCACACCCGCCCGGCACGCTGGAGGACGAAGACATGCCCGTGGCTGTCGGTATCGACCGCGCTCACATCGCCCCAGGCGTTACCCTCGGGCACCTGCGCCCAGTCGGCATCGACCTCGGCCCGCGGGGCATTCTCGGGCGGTGCCTGCCGGCCGCAGCCTGCCACGCAGAGGCAGGCAGCCAAAGCGAGAAGCTTGAGGCTTCCCGGCAATCCGAAGCGAACCGGGACGGAACGCTTCGCATCGCTCGCAATGGCTGCAACTGGCCGCAAGACTAGAACTCGACCGGGCCGTCGAGCTCCTTCACCTGCCACGGCAGGCCGTGGTCGCCGAGCATTTCGAGGAAGGGATCGGGGTCCATTTCCTCCATGTTGAACACGCCCTTGCCGCTCCACTTGCCGGTCACCATCATCGCGCTGCCGACCATGGCGGGCACGCCCGTGGTGTAGGAAACCGCCTGGTTGCCGGTTTCCTCGTAAGCCGCCTCATGGCTGCAAATATTGTTGATGTAGAAGGTCTTCTCCCCCGAGCCGTCGAGCGCTTCGCCGGTCGCGATGACGCCGATATTGGTGTTGCCCTTGGTCGTCTCGCCCAGCGTTTCGGGCTTGGGCAGGACCGCGGCGAGGAATTGCAGCGGGATGATGTCCTTGCCCTGGTAGCGCACCGGGTCGATCCGCGTCATGCCGACATTCTGCAGCACGGTCAGGTGCTTGATGTATTCATCGCCGAAGGTCATCCAGAAGCGCGCGCGCTCCATCTCGGGGTTGAACTTGGCGAGGCTCTCGAGCTCCTCGTGATACATCATGTACATGTTCTTGGGGCCGACGCCCTCGAAGTCGAATTCGACCTTCTTGCCCATCGCCGGGGTCTCGACGAATTCGCCGTTCTCCCAGTGGCGCGCGGGCGCGGTCACTTCGCGGATGTTGATTTCCGGGTTGAAGTTGGTGGCGAAGGCCTGGCCGTGATCGCCGCCGTTGCAGTCGAGGATATCGAGCGTGCGGATCGTCTTCAGCTTGTGCTTCTTGAGCCACATGGTGAAGACGCTGGTCACGCCCGGATCGAAGCCCGAGCCGAGCAGCGCCATCAGTCCGGCGTCCTTGAAGCGGTCGTGATAGGCCCATTGCCAGTGGTATTCGAACTTGGCCTGGTCCTTGGGCTCGTAATTGGCGGTGTCGAGATAGGCGACGCCGGCCTCGAGGCAGGCGTCCATGATCGGCAGGTCCTGATAGGGCAGCGCGAGATTGACCACCAGTTCGGGGCCGAGCTTGCGGATCAGATTGACCATCGCCGGGACTTCCTCGGCGTCGATCTCGTAGGTCGCGACATCGACGCCGGTGCGCTCTTTCACGCTCGCGGCGATGGCATCGCATTTCGACTTGGTGCGGCTCGCAAGGTGGATTTCCGAGAAGATATCGGGATTCATCGCCATCTTGTGGACGCAGACCGAGCTGACGCCGCCGGCACCGATCACGAGGACTGTCGACATTTTTCCATTCTCCGAATTCGATTCTTGGCGGGTCCCCTAGCGAAATGCGTTAAGGCCGCCAAATGATCCGAGACGATATGCGCGAACCGACCGCCACGGGCACCCTCGCGGCGCTGCAAAGCCTGCAGCAGATCGGCCTGCCGATGACCCCGCTGCTCCCGGTTGAGATCGCGGGAGTGCAGTGCTGGGCCAAGGCCGAGGTGCTTCAGCCCGTGGGCGCGTTCAAGATCAGGGGCGCGTGGTGGCGCCTGGTCAATCTCGACGCAGAAGAGCGCAAGCGCGGCGTCGTCGCGGTATCCTCGGGCAACCATGCCCAGGGCGTCGCCTGGGCCGCCCGGCGTCTCGGCATCCCGGCAGCCATCGTCATGCCGCGCAACGCGCCGCAGGTGAAGCTCGAGGCGACCCGCGCGCTGGGCGCCGAAATCATGCTCTACGAACGCCCCGGCGAGGACCGCGACGAGGTGGCGGCGAAGCTGGTCGAAGAGCGCGACGCGGTGCTGGTCCATGCCTTCGGTGACCCCTGGGTCATCGAAGGCCAGGGGAGCGCCGGACACGAAGCGCAGGCGCAGTTCGGCACGGGACGGCGTCCCTCGCGCTTCATCGTCTGCTGCGGCGGCGGCGGGCTCGCCGCCGGCCTCGCCCTCGCCTGCCCGCATGCCGCAATCCACGTGGTCGAACCGCAAGGCTGGGACATGGTCGGCCAGTCGCTTGCCGCAGGCGAGATCGTGCGCGTCGGCGCCAACCCGCCTGCAACCATCTGCGACGCGCTCCAGCCCGATGCGACCAAGCCGATCAACATGGGCGTGCTGCAGGGCCGCGCCGAACCGGGCGTCGCCGTCACCGACGAGGAGGTGCGCGCGGCGCAGCGTTTCGCCTTTTCGAAGCTGCGGCTGGTGGTCGAACCCGGCGGGGCCGCGGCGCTGGCTGCGGCGCTGGCGGGCAAGGTCCCGGTCGACCAGGACACGGTGATCATGCTCACCGGCGGTAACACCGATGCCGCGAGCTATGCGGAGACGCTGCAGGGCTGACCCGCGCGGACCGTCACAAGAGCGACACGCGCAGGACCTAGGGGCGACCGGAGATCGTAGCTTCAAGGCGCGCGTGCATGGCGGTAGTGGCGAAACGGATCATCGACGACGCGGTGGTCCGCAAGGACGCGAAAGCGGGCGAGAAGCTGCTCGACAAGGCCTTCGCGCTGGCCTTCAAGGGGCTGGTCTACCCGCAGATCTGGGAAGATCCGGTGGTCGACATGGATGGCCTCGAGATCGGCCCGGGCATGCGCGTGATGTGCATCGCCAGCGGCAGCTGCAACGCGCTGTCCTATCTCACCGCCGACCCCGCCGACATCGTCGCGGTCGACCTCAACCGCGCGCATGTCGCGCTGGGCAGGCTCAAGATCGCCGCGATCCGCCACCTGCCCAACTACGAGCGCCTCCGCCGCTTCCTCGCCGAGGCGAACCACAAGGAAAACGCCGCGATCTACGCCAAGCATATCGCGCCGCATCTCGACCGGGAGAGCGTCAGATACTGGGAAGGTCGCGACCTCACCGGCCGGCGGCGAATCGGCCATTTCACCCGCGGGATCTACCGACAGGGGCTGCTCGGCGGCTTCATCGGCATCGCGCATCTCGCGGCGAAATTCTATCGCATCGACCTCGCCCGGGTCCTTGCGGCAGACTCGCTCGAGAAGCAGCGCGAAATCTTCGAGGCCGAGTTGGCGCCGGTCTTCGACAAGCGCTTCGTCCGCTGGTTGACCGACCACCCCGCTTCGCTGTTCGGGCTCGGCATCCCGCCCGCGCAGTACAAGGCGCTGGCGGGCGGCGAGAAGATGGCTGCGGTGCTCAAACGGCGGCTCGAAAAGCTCGCCTGCGGCTTTCGGGTCGAGGACAATTATTTCGCCTGGCAAGCCTTTTCACGTGGCTACGACCGCGCGCCGACCGGGCCTTTGCCGCCCTATCTCGAGCGCCGCAATTGGCCGGTGATGCGCGAGCGAATCGACCGGCTCGATATCCGCAACGCCAACATGGTCGACTATCTGCGCGGCAGCGAGGCGGCGAGCCACGACCGCTACGTCCTGCTCGATGCGCAGGACTGGATGGACGATGGCCAGTTGACTCATCTGTGGGCGCAGATCACGCGCACCGCGCGTCCCAAAGCCCGCGTGCTGTTCCGCACGGCCCGAGAGCCGAGCCTGCTGCCGGGCCGGCTGTCGGAGGCGCTGCTGGCGCGCTGGGCCTATCGCGCGGAAACCTCCGCCGCGCTCACCGCGCGCGACCGTTCGTCCATCTATGGCGGGGTGCATCTCTACGAGTTCGCCGGATGAGCGCGGCGCAAGCTGCAGGCCATGCGGCGCTGATGGACGGCATCTATCGCGGGCAGCGGCATATCTACGACCTGACGCGCAAATACTACCTGTTCGGGCGCGACGGATTGATCGAGGAACTGAATGCCCCTCGCGGCACCAGCGTGATCGAGATCGCCTGTGGCACCGGGCGCAATCTCGCCGCCATCGCGCATCGCTGGCCGGGAACGCAGCTCTACGGTCTCGATATTTCGCGCGAAATGCTCAAGAGCGCGCGGACGGCACTGGGCCATTGCGCGCAACTCGCCCAGGGCGATGCCTGCGGGTTCGACGCAGAGGCCGCCTTCGGCCATGCGCATTTCGACCATGTCGTGCTGTCCTATTCGCTGTCGATGATTCCCGACTGGGAAGCCGCGCTCGGCCAGGCCGCGCGGCTCGTTGCGCCCGGCGGATCGCTGCATGTGGTCGACTTCGGCACGCTCTCGCGGATGCCCGTGCCGCTGGCGCGCGCCCTCCGCGGTTGGCTCGCACGATTCCACGTCGCGCCGCGCACCGACTTGCACGAGGCGCTCCTGCGGATCGGTGCCGGCCACTCGCTCGCTTGCCATTTCGAAAACGGGCCGTGGGACTATTTCCAGCGCGCGCGCCTGCACCGGCCGCGGGAGTAGGTGGCAATTGACAAGCGGGTGCCGGGTCAGCACTCTCGCCGCCCAGGGTCGAGAGGGGGAGGATTCACCAATGCAAGCTCAGATGCTCGCGCCGGCGGCGGTGCTCGTGGCGTGGTCGCTCGTCATGCTGTTCTGGATGGCGTTCACGCGCTTTCCGGCCATGTCCAAGAGCGGCATGGACCTCAAGAATGCCAAGCCGGGCGGTCGCGGTCAGGATCTCGAAGGCGTGGTGCCGGACAATGTCCAGTGGAAGTCGCACAACTATGCGCACCTCATGGAACAGCCGACGATCTTCTACGCCGCCGTCGTCATCATCGCGCTGATGGGGGCGAGCGCCACGGATGCACTGTTCGCCTGGATTTATGTCGGGCTCAGGATCGTCCACTCGATCTGGCAGGCTACGGTCAACAAGGTGTCGGTCCGCTTTCCGCTTTTCGTGCTCGGGACGCTCGCGCTGCTCTATCTCGCCTGGCGCGCGATCGCGCTGACGCTGTTCAACGATCCCGGCCTCGCGCCGGCCTGATGGGACAAACCCGATGATCCACTCGCAAATCTTCCAGCCCGTCGTCGCGCTGATGGCGTGGACCATGGTCATGTGGCTGTGGATGTACGCCACCCGCATCCCGGCGATGTCGAAGGCGGGGCTCGAACCCAACCAGGCGCGCCAGACCAAGGTGCTCGACGACACGCTGCCCGCCGAAGTCCAGTGGAAGGCGCACAATTACAACCACCTGCACGAGGCGCCGACCGTCTTCTACGCCGTCGCGCTGCTGCTGGCGATGATCGGCTGGGGCGACGGCATGAACGCGCTGATCGCGTGGATCTACGTCGGCCTGCGCGTGATCCACTCGTTGGTCCAGGCGACCGCCAATGTGGTGATGGTGCGTTTCGTGCTCTACGCGCTGTCGAGCCTCGCACTGATGGCGCTGATCCTGCACGCCGCGATCGCGGTGTTCGACATCCACCTCTAGGTGCTTTGCCCCTTCGCCCGCAGGCGCGAAGGGGACACCGTGAGTAGAGGTCGATGGGGGGATGACGATGATTTCGACGAATCTGTCGCGGCGCGCCGCGCTGATGGGCTGCGTCCTGCTGCTCGCGGGCTGCGGGGAAAGCGATTTCACCACGGGCAAGTGGACCACCACGACAATGCCCGACTTCAACTGTCGCGGAAATCTCGACGTGCTCGTGGTCGGCGAGGACCGCATCCAGTATGCCGCGCTCGGCCAGGTGCGCGGCGACTGGGACTCGCTCAAGACGCAGTACCGGCAGGACGGCGCGCTGATCGACAAGGGCAGCGCGGGCGAAATCTTTCGCTTTCGCGAGGAGAGCGACGGGGGGGTGACGCTGGAAGACGCCCCCGCGACCGTCGCCCTGTCGTGGCAGCTCCCGCGCGAAATCGTCCGCTGCGGAACCGCAGAGGGTTAACCCGCCACGGCTTCCTTGGCGGCATGGGCGTGACCGTCGGCGTCGATCTCGAGATGGGCGAGGAAGCGCTCGGCATCGAGCGCGGCCATGCAGCCCATCCCGGCCGCGGTGACCGCCTGGCGATAGACGTGATCGGTCACGTCGCCGGCGGCGAAGACGCCCGGGACCTCGGTCTTGGGTGATCCCGGCTCGGTCAGCAGATAGCCGCTCTCGTCCATCGGCAGCTTGCCCTTGAACAGCTCGGTCGCCGGGGCATGGCCGATGGCTACGAAGGCGCCGTCCGCATCCAGCGTGCTGGCGTCGCCGGTCACCGTGTCGCGCAGGTTGAGATGGTGCAGCGCGCCGTTCGGGCCAGCCTCGAAGCTTTCGACCGTCTTGTTCCAGATGACGCTGATCTTGGGGTGGTTGAGCAGGCGTTCCTGGAGGATCTTTTCCGCGCGCAGTTCGTCGCGGCGGTGGATCAGCGTCACGTCGTCCGAATGGTTGGTGAGGTAGAGCGCCTCCTCGACCGCAGTATTGCCGCCGCCGATCACCGCGACCTTCTTGCCGCGGTAGAAGAAGCCGTCGCAGGTCGCGCAGGCCGACACACCCTTGCCGCCCAGTTCCATCTCGCCGGGCACGCCGAGCCACTTCGCCTGTGCACCGGTGGCGATCACCAGCACGTCGGCGATATATTCGTCGCCGCTGTCGCCCACCGCCTTGACGGGCGAGCCGCCCGCGACATCGACATCGACGATCGTGTCCCACATCATCCGCGTGCCGACATGCTCGGCCTGCTTCTGCATCTGCTCCATCAGCCAGGGGCCCTGGATGACGTCGGCGAAGCCGGGATAGTTCTCGACATCGGTGGTGATGGTCAGCTGGCCGCCGGGCTGGAGGCCCTGCACCACGATCGGCTCCATCATCGCGCGCGCGCCATAGATGGCGGCCGAGTAGCCTGCAGGGCCCGAGCCGATGATGAGCATCTTGGTGCGATGGGTAGCCATGTCGTCAAATCCGTCAGTCTGAATAGGTGTCGCGGCTATATGGGAACCGCCGGCCCGAGAGTCACGCCACGAAGCGTGCAATCAGCGCATCGCGCAGTGCGTCATCCACACCTATCGCGCGCTCGAGATAACCGTCTAAACTGCCGTGGCGCTCGCTCGCGATCCCGAGATAGCGATCGAGATATTCCTCGCGCACGCCGAGCAGGTCCCTGGCCGCACCCTCGTCGAGCTTGCGGCCGAGACGCGCCTCGATCCCCGGGAGAGACTGCCGCGCGAGGATCTCGAAGGTCGGGCTCTCGTTGGTGCGCAGGAATTCGCGCCGCTGGTCGTCTTCCGACACGCCGAGAATGTGCAGCAGCATGGTGGCCGCCACGCCCGTCCGGTCCTTGCCGGCATAGCAGTGGACCAGGCTCGCTCCGTCCCGCTCGGCAAGGATGTTGAGATAGCGGCCGAACATCTCGATCATCGCCGGATTGTCGGGCATCCGGGTATAGACCGCCAGCATTCGCTCGCGCGCGAAGTCCGCTGCGGTCATTTCCGGATCGATATCCATATGCGGCGGGCTGCTGGTGGTCTCGCCCTCGTAAAACACCACCTCGCCATCGAACCCTTCGACCCGGCGACAGGGATTGGCCGAACGCTCGCTCTCGCCGCGCAGATCGATCACCGTATGGATGCCGAGCGGGGCGATGGCGGCGAGATCCTCGTCGGTCGCCTCGACATGATGACCCGAGCGGTAGAGCAGGCCGGTGCGCACCTGCCCCCCGCCCTTCGTTCTCCAGCCGCCGTAATCGCGGAAGTTGTGAATGCCCTGGGTTTCGAGAAATGGGTCGCGAATCATGTGCGCGAGCGTGGCAGCGCCGCGTGACATGCGCAATCGCGCGACCGGCTCAACCAGTCCCGAGATCGCGCAGGAAGTTCGCCGTCCAGTCCTGGACATTGTCGTCGCGCACGGTGGCAATCATCGCCTGGTAGCGTCGCTTGCGCTCCTCCAGCGGCATGTCGAGCGCGGTGCGGATGGCATGGGCGATATCGTCGGGGCTGTGCGGATTGACCAGCACGGCGTCCTGCAACTGCGCCGCCGCACCCGCAAAGCGCGAGAGGACGAGCACACCCGGATCCTCGGGATCCTGCGCCGCGACATATTCCTTGGCGACGAGGTTCATCCCGTCGCGCAAGGGAGTGACGAGGCCGATCTTGGCGGCGCGGAAGAAGCCGAACAGTTCTTCATGGCTATAGCCGCGATTGACGTAGCGAATCGGCACCATGTCGACCTCGCTGCGTGCGCCGTTGATCTGGCCGCATTTCTGCTCGAGCTCGGCACGGATCCTCTGGTAGCTGTCGACATCCTCGCGGCTGGGTGGAGCGATCTGGATGAACACGAGATCCCGCACCCGCTCCGGGTTGCGATCGAAGAAGCGCCCGATCCCGTCGATCCGTTCGGGGATACCCTTCGAATAATCGAGCCGGTCCACACCGATCATCGCGGCACGGCGGCGGGTCGAACTCATCAGACGCTGCTGCGCCTGGCGCGCTTCACCGGTTTCGCCCAGTTGCGAGAAATGGTCCCAGTCGATGCCGATCGGATAGGCCCGCGCGATGGTCGTGCGCCCCTCGAAACTGATCTTGCCGCTGGCACGGTCGATCTCGGCACCCAGCTCGTGCTCGCAATAATGCAGGAAGCTCTCGAGCCATTCCTCGGTCTGCAAGCCAACCACGTCGTAATAGAGCAGCGTGCGCACCAGTCGCTCGTGATAGGGCAGCGAAACGAACAGCCGCGTCGCCGGCCAGGGGATATGGAGGAAGAAGCCGATCCGGTTCTTCACCCCGCGCGAACGCAGTCGCTCGCCCAGCGGGATGAGGTGATAGTCGTGGACCCACACCACATCGTCGGACTCGATCAGCGGTG
The DNA here is from genome assembly GCF_048550555.1 of Qipengyuania sp. Classification (GTDB taxonomy): domain Bacteria; phylum Pseudomonadota; class Alphaproteobacteria; order Sphingomonadales; family Sphingomonadaceae; genus Qipengyuania. The sequence continues at coordinate 69,858 of NZ_JBLYYF010000045.1, forward strand.
CGGACAGTTCGGCAAAGCGCTCGTTGACGCGCTCGTAGCCCTTGGCGGTCTCGCGCTCGTATTGCGCGAGGTCGAGGCGGTAGTGGAACAGCGGCCACAGCGTCGCATTGGCATAGCCGTTGTAATATTCGTCGATGTCGCGCTGCGAGAGGTCGATCGTCGCGGTGGTCACCCCATCGTTCGTCTGCGTGTCGATATGGCCGGTGCGACCACTTTCGCTCTCCTGCCCCGACCAGCCGAACCACAGCCCCCTGCGCGACTTGAGCGCGGCGTGGAGCGCGCCCGCGAGGCCGCCCTGCGCACCGGCGGCGCCACGCGCCTTGGGCACCGCGACACGGTTCGAAATGACGACAAGGCGGGGGTCGGAAGTCAGCGGACTTCGCTCCAGGGTTTGCTCAACAGGCCGGCACAATTGATTATACCTACCAGCGAGTAGGTCTGGGGGAAGTTCCCCCACAGCTCACCGGACTCGTAATCGAGATCCTCGCTCAGCAGGCCGGACTGGGTGGTGTGGCTGAGCATGGCTTCGAAAATTGTGCGCGCCTCCTCCTTGCGCCCGACCAGGCCGAGCGCCTCGATCAGCCAGAAGGTGCAGACGTTGAAGGCTGTCTCGGGCGCGCCGAAATCATCCTCGGCGGCATAGCGCAGCATGTGGTCGCCGCGGCGCAGGTCGCGCTCGATGGCCGCGAAGGTCTTGAGGAAGCGTTCGTCGTCGGGCTTGAGATAGCGCAGCTCGACCATCTGCAGCAGGCTCGCGTCGAGATAGCCGTTTTCGAAGCTGGCGCCGTAATGCTCGCCATCCTCCTTCCAGGCCCTGGCCTCGATCGTCGCGCGGATCGCCTCGGCGCGCTTCTTCCAGTGCAGCACGCGGTCGTCCTTGCCCAGCCGCGTCGCGACGTTGGCGAGCCGGTCGCAAGCGGCCCAGCACATCACTGCCGAATAGGTATGAACCTCCTGCCGGGTACGAAATTCCCACAATCCGGCATCGGGCTTGTCGTGCTTGGCCCAGGCCGCCTCGCCCACCTCCTCGAGATGCGCGAAATCGGTCTCGTCCGCCATCCGCAGCAGGCGGTTGTCGAAGAAGGCCTGCGCGGTCGGCATGACGATCTGGCCGTAGCAATCGTACTGCACCTGCTTGTACGCCGCATTGCCCACGCGCACCGGCCCCATGCCGCGATAGCCGGCCAGGTTGTCGGCCTCGAATTCGTGGAGCTCGGTTTCGCCCATGACAGAATAGAGCGGCTGGATCTGACCGCCGCGTGCCTGGTCGACGATATTGCGCAGGTAGGCGAGGTATTTCTCGAGCACGTCGAGTGCGCCGAGCCGGTTGAGCGCCTGCACCGTGTAATAGCTGTCGCGGATCCAGCAGTAGCGATAGTCCCAGTTGCGCTGGCTGTTCGCCGCCTCCGGGATCGATGTGGTCAGCGCGGCGACGATCGCGCCGGTCTCCTCGTGCTGGCAGAGCTTGAGCGCGATCGCGGCGCGGATCACCTCTTCCTGCCATTCGAGCGGAATATGCAGCCCGCGGACCCAGTGCTGCCAATAGCGCGCGGTCATCGCCTCCATCCGCCGCACTTCGCTGCGAATATTGCCGACGAAGGGTTCGTCGGGGCCGAGGAAGAAATGCTGGTCGCTCTCGACCCGGTAGCTGCGCCCCTCAAGCACATAGCCGACGGGCGCATCGGTCGACAGGCGCAGCGCCTGCGGGCCGATGAGGTAGCGGATGTGGTTGGTGCCGTTGGTGGTATCGGCGAAATGCGCGCCATATTCCTTCATCGGCGAAAGAACCACGCGCATCCGCGGCGCGCCCGCCACCGGGCGCACGACGCGGGCGTAGGCGACCGGGCGGTACATCCGGCCCGAACGCTCGAAGCGCGGGGCGAAATCGTGAATCTCGACCGCACTCCCGTCGGCGCTTTCGAGACGGGTTATGAGGATCGCGGTATTGCGCTCGTAGCGCTGGCTCGCATGCGTCTGCCCGTCGAGTTCGAAGCGCCAAATTCCCCGGTCGCGCACATCGCCGTTGAGCAGCGAACAGAACACGGGGTCGCCATCGACCCGGGGAACGCAGCCCCAGACGAAACCGCCCTCGCGGTCGACCAGCGCGCTGACCTGGCAATTGCCGATCGGGGAAAGCTCGAGATCCGCCTGCATCATATCTCCAACCATTTGTGCACTGCAGCAACGCTATCGAGCCGGTATCGTGCCCGTGCGCTCAGCCGTTCGCCGACGGCGATGCCGAATCCGCCGAAATTCTCCGCGCCTGCGAAGCCGTCCTCATCGGTCACATCGTCCCCGACGAAGATCGGGGCCGCGCCTGCGAAAGGAGCGACCCGCATGAAGGCTTCGACCGCCGCCGCCTTGGTCGCCCCGGGGCGGACGAGTTCGGCCACGCCCTTGCCGCTGGTGACGCACAATTCGCGCGAGGCGGCGAAGCGCTCGGCGAAGGCCAGCGTCGCCTCGCGCTTCTCCGGCGCACCGCGAAAATGCAGCGCGCCGCCATGCGTCTTGGTTTCGTAGAACAGGCCATGTTCCTCGGCGAAGGCCTTGAGTTCGGCAACCGAATCCGCCGACAGCCCGCGCGGCTCGGTACCCAGGCGCGAGCCGTCGGCAAGGAAGCGCGAGGCGCCATGCGACCCGGCACGGGAGATCGCGATGTGGCCCAGATGGCGTTCGAGGTCGTCGAGCGCCCGCCCGCTGACCAGCGCGAGGCGACCGTCGAGCCGGTCGCGAAGGGCATGAAGCTGTCCGTGAAGCCGGTCGGGGACATGGATGTCGCCCGGACGCGGCGCGATGTCTACCAGCGTCCCGTCGAAGTCGAGGAACAGCGCCGCCGGCCCGCTTTCGAGCAGCTGCGCCAGCGGCGGCGGGGGTGGAAGCGAGGCCGGGCTATCCATCGCCCGCAGACCTAGCGGTTCGTGACGGTGCGTCAAACGCCTGCGCTATGAAATCGTATCCTCGGCGCGCGGGACGAGAATGAGCGTGTTGTCCTCCACGCGCCACGAACCGAGACGGGCGAGCACATTCATGCCGATGACGTTGAAGTCGCCGAAATTCTCCGCGATCGCCGCATCGGTACCGGTGGCGCTGACATTGCCGAAGGTGAGGCTGTCGACCGTCGCGACAAAGGCCTGCACCGTACCGTTCGCTGTGCCGAGCATGATCGGGATGCCGCCGCGGCGTGGTTCGAGGCCGGCGCGCTCGGCCAGCGGCGCGGAAATCGCGGTGAGCGTTGCGCCGGTATCGATCATGAAATTCCCGGCCACGCCATTGACCTCGGCACGGACCCAGAAATGGCCGTCGGCCGAGAGCGGGATACGCGTCTCGCCGCCCTCGACCAGCTGCTCGGGGAGGCCGATCTGCGGCACGGCGACATCGAAACGCGGATCGAAGCGCGAGAGCTGGAGCACCACGGTGAGCAGGATCACGCCGAGCGCGAGCGAGCTGGCCGTGCGCAGGATGTCGCCCAGCGCCGAACGCCGGGCGACGATCGCCCCGATCCAGCCGAGCACCATCGCCGCCACCGCCGCCATGAGCAGTTCGGAGCGCGGAATCGCGCGCAAGGTGTCGGCTGCGGCGCTGAAGACGGGCTCGAGTTCCATGCTCACCATATAGGATCGCGGCAGTGGCGCGTCCATGAATTCGCCGCTGGGCGCTACGGCGCGTCGCGCTGCTCGGTTGCGCGGGCGAGGATCACCGAGAACCTCTTGTCCGGGTCGAGCCAGCGCTCTTCGGGAGTCCAACCACCCGCGAGCAGCAGCACATTGGCGCTGCGCCGGGTGAACTTGTGGCTGTTCTCGGTGTGGATCGTCTCGCCCTTGCGCATGGCGAAGCGTTCGCCCGAAACCTCGAAGGAGAGGTCGCGCGTCGCGACGAGATGCATTTCCACCCGCGCCAGCGCGTCGCTCCACACCGCCCGGTGTTCGAACGCGCCTTCGGGCATGGTGCCGTCGAGCTCGCGGTTGATGCGGGTCACGAGATTGTGATTGAAGGCCGCAGTCACGCCTTCGGCATCGTCATAAGCGGCCTCCAGCACCGCGCGATCCTTGACCAGGTCCATGCCGATCAGCAGCAGCGGGCTTTCGCCCTCGTCCGCGCCGAGCGTCGCGCGCATCGAGCGCAGCAGGTCGACCGCGGTGCGCGGGACCATGTTGCCGATCGTCGAGCCGGGGAAGAAACCGAGCTTCTTGAGCGGTTCGACCTCCTCGGGCAGCGTCACACGGCGCATGAAATCGGCCTCGACCGGATGGACCGGCAGGCCGGGAAACTTCTCCGCCAGTCCCGCCGCGCTTTCGCGCAGGAAGTCGCCCGAAATATCGAGTGGAACATAGGCCGCCGGCTCGATCGCGCGGAGCAGCAGCGGGGTCTTGACCGAACTGCCGGAGCCGAACTCGACCACCACCCTCCCCGGCCCGATCAGTTCGGCGAATTCGGTGCCGCGCGTCTCGAGTATCTCGGTCTCCGCGCGAGTCGGATAATATTCGGGCTGCTGCGTGATCGCCTCGAACAGCCGCGAGCCCTCTTCGTCGTAGAACCAGCGCGCGGGTATGGCCTTCTGCCGCTGGCGCAGCCCCTTGAGAACGTCGGCGCGAAAGGCGCGGTCGACGCCGTCCTCGTCGCGATCGACCAAGGCTATTCCGCTTTCACGTTTCATCACAAATCCTTTGCCAGTCGGAGGCCGGTGAATTGCCAGCGCTGGTGGGGGTAGAAGAAATTGCGGTAGCTCGCGCGCGAATGGCCGCGCGGCGTGGCACAGCTCGCCCCCCTGAGCACGAACTGCCCGCTCATGAACTTGCCGTTGTATTCGCCGACCGCGCCGGCGGCAGGGCGGAAGCGCGGATAGGGCAGATAGGCCGAACGGGTGAATTGCCAGCAGTCGCCGAACAGCCCCTCGCTGCCTCGAGGCAGCGGCGGCGCTGCACCGTCGAGCTGGTTGCCGCCATGCGGATCATGCGCCGGTGCCTCGCCTTCCTGACCGCGGGCTATGGCTTCCCATTCGAATTCGGTCGGCAGACGGTTACCCGCCCAGGTAGCGAAGGCATCGGCCTCGAAATAGGAGATATGCGTGACCGGCGCTTCGGGATCGCGGTCCTGCCAGCCGGCATGGGTGAAGTGCTCGCCCTCGCGCCAATAGAGCGGCGCGCGGATCGCGTTCTCGCATACCCAGGCCCAGCCGTCGGAGAGCCACAGCGTCGCGGTCTCGTACCCGCCGTCGGCGATGAAGGCATCCCACTCGCGGTTGGTGACGAGACGCGATGCCAGCGCGAAGGGTTCGAGCAGCACCCGGTGCGCGGGACCTTCGTTGTCGAAAGCGAAACCGCTCGCCTGGTGGCCGATCCGTGCGATCCCGCCGGGGTGGCTGTGCCAGCCATCCTTGCCAGCGCCGACGTTGTCCGCCGCTGCCTCCCACATCGCGGGGCCCAATGGGTTCTGGAACAGCGCGTGCTTGATATCGGTCAGCAGCAGTTCCTGGTGCTGCTGCTCGTGGCTGAGGCCGAGCTCGATCAGCGGCGCGAGGTCTTCACGCGCGAACAGCGGGGTCATCGCATCGTCGACATGCGCGCGCCATGCGAGAATGTCCGCCAAGGTCGGGCGCGACAGCATGCCGCGCGAAAAGCGCGCGATGCGATCGCCTTCGGTCTCGTAATAGGAATTGAACACGAAGGGCCAGCTCTCATCGTAGAGCCGGTAGCCCTGACAGTGATCGCGCAGCAGGAAGGTCTCCCAGAACCAGGTCGTATGTGCGAGGTGCCACTTGGCGGGGCTCGCATCCTCCATCGACTGCAGGGTCGCATCGGCCTCGCTGAGCGGCGCAACAAGCGCCTCGCTCAAGCTGCGGGTTGCAAGGTAGCGCGCCGCGAGCGAGTGGCCAGTCGCGAAGCTGGACTCGGGCTGGGCACGGGTCATCGCCATCCCCCCTTCGTAGCGGTCGCCGGGATGTGGCAACCACGGCCCACCATGGCGCAAATCCGTGACCGTTTAAAGGCCGGGGTCGAAAAGGCGTGTCCGAACAAGCGTGTGTTTCGCATTCCTCCGACCAATGCCGGGATCGCGCGCAGGTTCCACGAGGCAGGGCTCTGCGTCCCTGCCATAACGCTTCCGTCAGGCGGCGTCGGCCTGCCGCACCGCCTGCTCCTCGTTGAGCATTTCGGCAATGAGAAAGGCGAGTTCGAGCGACTGCGCCGCGTTGAGCCGCGGGTCGCAATGCGTGTGATAGCGGTCCTTGAGCGCATCGTCGGTGATCGCCACCGCGCCACCGACGCATTCGGTCACGTCCTGACCGGTCATCTCGACATGGATTCCACCCGGATGCGTGCCTTCCGCGCGGTGAACCGCGAAGAAGCCCTTCACTTCGGACAGAATGCGGTCGAACGGGCGGGTCTTGTAGCCGCTCTCCGATTTCACGACATTGCCGTGCATCGGATCGCAGCTCCACACCACCGGATGCCCCTCGGCCTTCACCGCGCGGACGAGGCGCGGCAGGCCCTCCTCGACCTTGTCGTGGCCGAAGCGGCTGATGAGCGTGATCCGCCCCGGCTCGCGCGCGGGATTGAGCGTGTCGAGCAACCGCAGCATGGCGTCGGTCTCGAGGCTCGGTCCGCATTTCATGCCCAGCGGATTGCCGATGCCGCGGGCGAATTCGACATGCGCGCTGCCGTCGAAGCGGGTGCGGTCGCCGATCCACACCATATGCGCGGAGCAATCGTACCAGTCGCCGGTCAGGCTGTCGCGGCGCGTCAGCGCCTGCTCGTAGGGGAGCAGCAGCGCCTCGTGACTGGTGTAGAAACTGGTGCGCTGCAGTTGAGGCAGCACCTGCGGATCGACCCCGCAGGCCTCCATGAAGTCGAGCGCCTCGCCGATCCGGTCGGCGATGTCGGAGAACTTGTCCGCCCACGGGCTGCGGCCCATGAAATCGAGGGTCCACTGGTGGACCTGCCGAAGATTGGCATAGCCGCCCGTGGCGAAGGCGCGCAGCAGGTTGAGCGTGGCCGCCGCCTGCGAATAGGCGCGCACCATCCGCTGCGGATCGTTGGTCCGGGCGGATTCCTCGAACTCGATGCCGTTGATGTTGTCGCCGAAATAGCTCGGCAGCGTCACCGCCCCCTGCGTCTCGGTATCCGAGCTGCGCGGCTTGGCGAACTGGCCCGCCATGCGGCCGACCTTCACTACCGGCTTCTTGCTGGCGAAGGTCATCACCACCGCCATCTGCAGCAGCACCCGGAAGGTGTCGCGAATATTGTTGGGGTGGAATTCGGCGAAGCTTTCGGCGCAGTCGCCGCCCTGCAGCAGGAAGGCGCGCCCCTGCGCCACTTCGGCGAGGTCGGCCTTGAGCGCGCGCGCCTCGCCCGCGAAAACCAGCGGAGGATGCGTTTCGAGCGAGCCCGTCGCATCCGCGAGAGCCGCTGCGTCGGGATAGGTCGGCAGGTGCCGTGCCTCGAACCCCTGCCAGCTGTCGGGTGCCCAATTGGTCGCCATTATCTCTTCCGTTTGCGGCGCCAGGATTGGCGCCTGATTGCCCGCGTGTAGCAGACGAGCACGCATCATGTCGCAAGCAGCATTTGCTTGGCCAGCTTAAAAACCCGATTGCAGTGACCGGGTCAGCGGCCGGTGGCGCTGCCCTCGACCACCGCCGTCGCCAGTTCCTGCCCTTCGGGGATGACCGCCAGTCGCCAGCCGTTTCGGTCGCCGAAATACTTCTGCGCCAGACCCTGCAGCTCGGATGGCTGCGTCTGGGTGTAGTCGGACAGCAGATAGCGCAACAGGGCGATCCGCCGCGGGTCGACCGTCGCGTCCTCGAGCTGGTAGAGCCAGAACAGGTTCCCGGTCGAGGCACGGCTGACATATTGCCGCAGCGGTTCGACCACCCGATTGTATTCGTCCTCGCCCACCGGCGTGGTGGCGAGATCCTTGGCGATCCGCTCGGCCTCCGCGAAGAAGACGGGCACGTCCTCGGGGCGCAGCTGGGCCATCGCGGCGATCCTGCCGCCGTCCTTCACGTCGCTCGGCCAGTCGGAGCGGACCACGGGGGCATAGCTCGCCCCGGCATGTTCGCGCATGGCCTCCATCAGCCGGTTGTTGAAGACCGAGGCGAGCACTTCGAGACGGCGCGATTCGCGCAGCTCGTCGACCCCGCCGCCGGTCGGCCAGGCGATCACCGCCGCCGCCTGGTTGGCATCGCCGCGGTGACGGCGGACGACCGTCTCGCCTGCTTCCGGAAAATCGCTCGTCCGGTCGAGCACCGCTTCGGGCGGAGCTTCGCGCGGCGCCAGCGCGCCGAAGGTGCGGCGCAGGGTCTCGATCGTCGCCGCCTTGTCGAATTCGCCGAACACCAGCACTTCGACCGGCCCCTGCTCGAGCAGCGGCTCCCACACCTGGCGGAAACCCTCGGGCGTCGCGGCATCGAACATTTCGGGCGTCGGCGTGCGGAAGCGCGGGTCATTGTTGCTGAGCAGATATTCGAGATCGCGCTGGAGGATGCCCCCGGGGTTGGCCGAATAGCTTTCATAGGCGAGTTTGCCCGCAGCCTTGGCGCGGATCACCGGCTTGGGATCCCAGCCCGGCATCGCCAGCTTGGCGGCGAAGAGATAGAGTTGCTCGTCGAGATCCTGCTCGCGCGTCTGGGCGAAGAAGGTGAAGGCGCCGTCCCCGACCTGGAAATCGAACCCAAACTTGCGTCCGGTGGAGAGCAGGTCGAGCTGTTCCTGGTCCAGTTCGCCGATGCCAGAGCCGATAAGGGCGCCATAGCCGAGATTGGCATAGACGGCATCGTCGGGCTCGATCGCGCGATAGCCCGCGCCGAAGCGCACTTTGACCGCCACACGGCCGGGTTCGGCATCGTTGGCCCACAGGATCGCCTTGACCCCATTGGCGAAGTCGACCTGTTCGATGTCGAGCACGCCGATCGGCCCCTGCGCGGTTATCTCACCCGGAGGCCCAACCGGGGGCAGGTCGTCGAAAGAAATCGCCTGCGCGGCGAGGCGGGCATTGCCGTCGGCGGCCACGTCTTCCCGCAGCGCATCGCGGATCGCCGCCTCGCTCGCCTCGCCCGCTTCGGGCGTGACATAGGCGGCGCGGATCACAGCGCCCGAGAACAGCGCACGGGTGTGTTCGAGGACCTTCTCGGGCGTGACGGTCGCGCGCATGGAATTGAACACCTTCAGTACGGTGTCGGGCGCAGCGACCGCCTCGCGAATGTCGACCGCATTGACGATGTCGTCGGCCAGCCGGGGACCGGGCAACACGCGCTGCTGTTCGACCTGGCTCTTGAAGACGATCTCGAACTCGGCGAGCTCGCGGTCGATCTCTTCCTGCGAGGGCGGTGTCGCCAGCGCATCGGAGATCACCCCGCGCACGTCGTCGAGCGCGGCCTTCCAGTCGCCGGTCAGCGGCGTGAAATTGACGAAGGTCATGTCGGCCGAGCGGCTGACATCGTCCTGCGCGACCTGGGCGTAGAGATAGCTGCCTCCGGCACGCGCACGCGATTCGAGGCGGCGATTGATCAGCGCCTGCGCCAGCGCATCGCGCAGCAGGCCCTCGTTATACGCGATCGTATCCTGCACCGGCCGCCAGGGGCGCATCACCGCATAGCTGAACGAGCGCGGCAGGTCGGGTTCGACAACCACGCCGACCTCGCCCACCGGATTGGCCGGGTCGGCCCCCGCGGGCGCGACCGGGTCGCCGAAATCGGGTGCCGGGGTCTTCGGCCCCTGCCCCTTCCAGTCGCCGAACCATTTCTCGATTTCCGCCGCGAGCTGCATCGTGTCGATGTCGCCGGCAGCGACGACCACGGTGTTCTCCGGGCGGTACCAGCGCTTGTAGAAGGCGCCGACGCTGGCCCCGGTTGCCGCCTGGAGCGAGGCCTCGGTGCCGATCGGCACACGGTCGGCCAGCCGCTGGCCGGCGAACAACACTTCGCGGCTGGCATTGCCCGCCCGCTCCGCGGCGCCGGCTCGCTCGCGCTTCTCGGCCATCACGATCGGCACTTCCGCCTTGACGTTGGCATCGCTCAGAACCGGGCTGCGGACCATACCCGACAGCAGCTTCATGCTCTCGGCGAGTTTGGCGGAATCGACATTGGGCAGGTCGAGCTTGAAGACCGTCTGCGTCGGGCTCGTCTCGGCATTGGTATCGCTGCCGAAGGTCGCACCGAGCCGCTGCCAGGTCGGGATCGCCTCGGCCGGACCGAGATATTTGCTCTCGCGGAACAGCAGGTGCTCGAGCAGGTGGGCATAGCCGCGCTCGGAGTCCTCCTCGTAGAGCGAACCCGCGTCGATGCGCACGCGGACCGAGACCTGGTCGGGCGGCACGCCGTTCTTGCGCACTGCGTAGCGCACTCCGTTGGGCAGCGTGCCGAAGGTCCATTCCGCATCGCGCGGAACGTCGCTGCCCTCGTAGATCCACGGCGTTCCGCCTGCGGGGGTGAGATGCTCCGGGGCGGGTGCGGCCGGTTCCTGCGCAAGCAGGGGCTGCGGTACCAGCAGCGCGGCGGGGAGGACGAGCGCGAGACGCCTGATGGCGCGCGGGAATTTGGTCATGGGGGGCATATAGGCGGGCCATGGGTGAAGGCTAGGTGAATGTTCGCACGACAAGCGTTCCTTCCTTGCCCATGGTTCCCGCGCTCCCTACATCGCCAGCATGTTCATCGAGACCGAAACCACTCCCAACCCCGCGAGCCTCAAATTCATGCCCGGCCAGCAGGTCATGGGCCAGGGCACCCGCGAATTCGCCACGCCCCAAGCTGCCGAGGCCAGCCCGCTGGCGCAGGCGATCTTCGACACGGGCGAAGTCGAGAACGTCTTCTTCGGTAGCGATTTCGTGTCCGTCACCGCGGCCCCGGGCGTCAGCTGGACCGATCTCAAGCCGCAGGTGCTGGCGATCCTGCTCGATCATTTCGTGTCGCAGGCGCCGCTGTTCGCTCCGGGCTCGGCCGGCGGCATCGCGGTTCCTCCCGAAGACGAGGGAATGGCGGTCGAGGAGCGCGAGGAAGATGCCGACATCATCGCGCAGATCAACGAACTGCTCGAAACCCGCGTGCGCCCCGCTGTGGCCGGGGACGGCGGCGACATCCAGTATCGCGGCTTTCGCGACGGCGTGGTCCATCTCCAGATGCAGGGCGCCTGCTCGGGCTGTCCCTCCTCCACCGCGACCCTGAAGCACGGAATCGAAGGGTTGCTGAAACATTACGTCCCCGAGGTCGTTGAAGTCCGCGCCGCCTGACCGTCCGTTTTCAAGACCGGGAATTTCCATGACCAAGCAGTTTCACGACACGGTGCTGTCCGCCGACGCGCTCGACCAGCTGTTCCGCGAAGCACGCAGCTACAATGGCTGGCTCGCCAAGCCCGTCGGCGACGAGCAGATCCACGCGATCTACGAGCTCATGAAGATGGCTCCGACCTCGGCCAATATGCAGCCCGCGCGGATCGTCTGGGTGAAATCGGACGAAGCCAAAGAGAAGCTGGCGTCGCTGGCAATGGAAGGCAACCGCGAGAAGATCCTCACCGCGCCGGTCACTGCGATCATCGGCTACGACATCGATTTCCACGAGGAGCTGCCCTGGCTGTTCCCGCATACCGATGCGAAGAGCTGGTTCGAAGGCGACGAGGAAGGCCGCAAGCAGGGGGCATTCCGCAATTCCTCGCTCCAGGGCGCCTACCTGATGCTCGCGGCGCGCGCGCTGGGGCTCGACTGCGGGCCAATGTCGGGCTTCGACAACGCCGCGGTCGACAAGGCCTTTTTCGCCGACAACCCCCGGCACAAGAGCAATTTCATCTGCTCCATCGGCTATGGCGACCCGGCGAGCATCTTCGAGCGCAGCCCCCGCCCCGATTTCGACCGCTTCAACCGCATCGCCTGACTTGCAGCCGCGCCCCGGCTGGGGCAGTGCGCGATGATGCGTATCCTGGCGATAGAGACTGCCACCGAGGCCTGTTCGGTCGCGCTGTTCGAGGACGGCGCGCTGCTCGACGCGCGCCATGAAGTGCTCGGGCGGGGCCATGCCGAACGGCTCGTCCCGATGATCGCCGAATTGCCCGGCAAGGGCCGCGCGGAGCAGATCCGCGTCTCGCTCGGACCGGGCAGCTTCACCGGTGTCCGGATCGGCCTCGCGGTCGCACGCGCGCTGGGCATCGCGTGGCAGGCAGAGGTGCGCGGCTACCCCACGCTCGCCCTGGTCGCCGCCATGGCGCAAGCTGAGAGCGACGAGCCGGTCACCGTGTGCATGGCCGGAGGTCACGGCGAATGGTTCGTGCAGGACTTTGGCACCGATGGCCTGCCGACGGACGAAGTCGTTTCGCTCGTCCCCGAGGTGGCGGCCCAGCGGGCTGCAAAGGGTGTTCTGGCGGGATCGAAGGCGGAAGAACTTGGCGACATCGCGCGCGCGCCGGTGGCCGCGATCCGCCTTCCCGACGCCCGCCATGCGCTGGCGCTGCCCGACAGCCTGCTGGGCGCCGGTCTCGCCCCGCTCTACGGTCGCCCCCCTGACGCGAGACCGACGGTGCGATGAGCGAGCTCGACCAGCTGATGGCGGTGATGGAGGCCGCCTTCGACCCCCACTGGCGCGAGGCGTGGACCCGCCAGCAGGTCGCCAATTCGCTGGCCATGCCCCACACCTACGCCATCCTCGTCGATGACACTGGCGAAAACTTGGCGGACGGCAAAGAAGCGGCAGGGTTCGTACTTGCCCGGAGGGCGCCCGGCGAGGAGGAGCTGCTGCTGATCGGGGTCCGTCCCGACCGACGCGGGCGCGGGATCGGTCGTCTGCTCATCGAGCGCTTCGCCGACCTCGCCCGGACAACGGGAGCGGAGCGTATCTTCTTGGAAATGCGGGCGAACAACCCCGCCGAAAGCCTTTATCGCAGCTGTGGTTTCGAACCTATCGGGCGACGCACGAACTACTATCGGACGCTCGACGGATCGTTTCTCGACGCCATTACCTTCGGGCGAAAATTGTAAGAATGCGCCAGAAATAGTCCGTAATAACTCGCGTTGCATTTTCTTGTCGATTTTATACAATGACGCCTAGAGCGGGTCGCATCGCGAGTGATCTCCTTCGATTCAAAAGGGTAAATAATGGAAGATTTCGATACCGACATGACCGAGACGCTAATCACCCTGACCTCGGACATCGTCGCTGCGCATGTCAGCAACAACAATGTGGACGTGAGCGAGGTCCCCACGCTGATCTCGAATGTCTATTCGGCTCTTTCGGGCCTCGGCGCCGCTGGCGGCGCTTCGGAAGAAGTCCCCGACCCGGCTGTTTCGATCCGGTCTTCGGTCAAGAAAGATCATCTCGTGTGCCTCGACTGCGGCAAGAAAATGAAAATGCTCAAGCGGCACTTGTCGACCGAGCATGACTTGACCCCCGACGAATATCGCGCGCGCTGGAACCTGTCGGCGGACTATCCGATGGTCGCGCCCGACTATGCCGCAACCCGCCGCGACCTCGCGGTAAAGATCGGCCTCGGTCGCAAGCCGGGCCAGAAGCGCGGTCGCAACAAGAAGGCTGCATAAAGCCCTCCGGTTCGCCTTGAGGAAGACGCCCCGGCCCGATAAGGGTACGGGGCGTTTTTCATGCGGGAACCCACATTGCACCAGAAGATCGACCTCGAGCAGCTCTGCGCCGACAAGGGCCTGCGCATTACCGAGCAGCGTCGCGTCATTGCGCGGGTGCTGTCGGAGAGCGAAGATCACCCCGATGTCGAACTGCTGCACGAACGAGCCAACAAGATCGATTCGGGCATTTCGATTGCCACGGTCTATCGCACCGTGCGTCTGTTCGAGGAGGCCGGCATTCTCGACCGGCACGATTTCGGCGACGGTCGCGCGCGCTACGAAGCGGCGCCCGAGGCACATCACGACCATCTGATCGATGTCGAGACGGGCAAGGTTGTCGAATTCGTCGACCCCGAGATCGAAGCACTGCAGAAGCAGATCGCCGCCAAGCTCGGCTATCGCCTCGTCGATCACCGGCTGGAACTCTATGGCGTCCGTCTCGACCGCGAAGGCTGAGCGCCGGCTCGCGAAATACACCGCCCGACGGCTGGCTGCCGCGCGGGGAGAGAAGGTTCCCCTGTCCGCGATCGGCTGGGTGCGGTTCATCCTGCGTACGCTCGGGATCCTGGCCTTGCTGCTGGTGTTCGTCCCGCTCCACTATCTCTATCGCATCTTCGCCTACGGCTCGCCCTTCCCGATGCTGTTCCTGCGCTACACGGCCTGGATCGTCGGCGCGCGGCTGAAGGTCGTCGGAACGCCGCTGCGGCGCGACGTGTTCTTCGTCGCCAATCACATCAGTTGGGTCGATATCCTCAGCATGGCGGGGGCCAGCGGCACCGCCTTCGTCGCCAAGCAGGAACTGGCCGAGGTCCCCGTGATCGGCTGGCTCTGCGGGCTGAATCGCACGGTCTTCGTCAAACGCGAGAACCGCATGGGCGTGGCCGAACAGATCAACGCGCTGAAAGAGGCTCTGGCCGACAACTGGTCGGTGACCGTTTTCCCCGAAGGCACGGTGACCGACGGCCATTCGCTGCTGCCGTTCAAGAGCTCGATGCTCTCGGTGCTCGATCCGCCCCCGCCCGGAGTCCTGGTGCAGCCGGTGGTGCTCGACTATGGCGAGAATTCGGAGGAGATCGCCTGGGTGGGCGAGGAAAGCGGGCTGCACAACGCCATGCGGGTCATGGCGCGCAAGGGTAGCTTCCCACTGACCCTCTACTATCTCGAACCCTTCAGCCCGGTCGAATATCGCGGGCGCAAGGCGATCGCGGCCAAGGCGCGGGAAGAAATCGAGACCCAGCTGGCGGCCAATCTCGGCACGCCGCTGCGCGATTTCGCGCATGTCGTCGAGGCGGTGCGTTACCGGCCGAAACCGCCTGACCCCGCCGAAGACTAGAGCCCGGCCTTCACCAGCCAGTCGTGGAATAGTCGCACCGGGCGCTCCTCGAGAGCGGTCGGCTTGCACACGAACCAGTAGCTGTAGGGGCTTTCGACATCGACATCGAACAGCGTCGCCAGCCGGCCGTCGGCGGCGCGGCGCATGTGGTCGTCATGCATGATCGCAATGCCGAGCCCCTGTGCCGCCGCTTCGAGCATCAGCTGGCCCGAATCGAAATGGTCGATCGCGGCGGGCTCGAAATCGGGCATGCCGATCTCGTTGCGCCAGGCGGTGAAGCTTTCGGACAATTCGTTGTGGATGAGGAAGGTCTGGCGCGCCAGTCTCTCCGCATCGGGCTGCGCTCCCAGCTTGTCGGCCAGCTCGCGGCTGCAGATCGCGTGGACCTTGTTGTAGTCGAGCCGCACCGCATGGAGCCCGCGCGAGGGGCCGCGCGAGAGAATGATCGCCGCGTCGAGCACGTCGCCCACCCGGTCCTCGAGATGCGCACCCGTATCGATGTCGATATGCAGCAGCGGATGGCGTTCGCGCAGCTCGCCGAGTTTGGGGAACAGGCGCTGCGTACCGAACAGCGGAAGCACGCCGAGATGGAGTCGCAGCACCGAGAGATTTTCGGACTGGCTTTCGACCGCCCGGGCCAGCGCCTCGAGTTGCGGATTGACCGCCTCGTAGAAGGCATGCCCGTCATCGGTCAGCTGCATCGCCTGACGCGCCCGGGTGAACAGCTTCTTGCCGACGAATTCCTCGAGATTGCCGATCCGGCGCGACAGCGCCGAAGGGCTCAGCCCCAGTTCGTCGGCCGCGGCCCTCGCCGAGCCGAGCCGGACGGTGCGGACGAAGGCCTCGAGGGCCCGCAGGGGGGGAAGTCGCCGGGTCGCCATGTGGGTTGCAAGCTATGGACGCAAAGCCCGCCTGTCGAGCATCAATGTGCGAAAATCTGCAACTGACGTCATACCGTCGTTGCATTCTCCTCGGGCGCATGGAGGCGCAGGCGCTTGACGTGCGTCTCGTCGGCATCGGTGACCTCGATCCGCCAGCCGCTCGGGTGTTCGAGGACCCTCCCGACCGCGGGCACCTGCTCGGCGAGGACGAAGGCGAGGCCGCCCAGCGTATCGACCGACTCCTCGACCTCGGCCAAGGCGGGCGAGACCTGTTCGGCGACATCGTCGAGCTCGGCGCGGGCATCGCAGTCCCACATGCCCTCGCCGATGTCGACGATCCACTCCTCGGGCGTCTCGTCGTGCTCGTCCTCGATCTCGCCGACGATCTCCTCGACCAGATCCTCGATCGTGATGAGCCCGTCGGTGCCGGAAAATTCGTCGACCACCACCGCCAGATGCATGCGCTGCGAGCGCATGTCGGCGAGCACGTCGAGCGCGTTGCGCGTCTGAGGGACGTAGAGCGGCTGGCGCATCAGCACGGTCCAGTCCCCGGGCGGGGTCTCTTCGCGCGCGAGGATGGTGAAGACGTCCTTGATGTGGATCATGCCGATCACGTCGTCCAGCTGGTCGCGATAGACCGGCATCCGCGAATGCCCGTGCTCGGCGAAGGTCTCGACGAGCTCGTCCCAGCTGGCCTTGGCGTCGATCGCGATGATCTCGCCGCGCGGAACGGCGACGTCGTCGGCGTCGTGTTCGGAGAAATGCAGCAGGTTGCGCAGCATCTGGCGCTCGACCAGCGACAGGTCGCCGGTCGCGCCATTGCTGGGCGCATCGTCGCCATTCTCGCCCTCGTGTTCGTCGATCGCCTCTTCAAGCTGCGCACGCAGCGAGCGCTCGCCGTAATCGGGGTCGAAGAATTTCCGGATCGCGAGCATCAGCCCGCTGCTACTCTCCGCATCTCCTGCGGGTGATGACGAATCGGGCATGGCCCTAACAATGCACTCCAGTCAGTTGCGATCCCCATATGGGTCGGCGATGTCCAGTTTTGCAAGCGCCGCGATTTCGAGCGCCTCCATCGCCTCGGCCTGTTCGTCCGAATCGACGTGATCGTGGCCCGCGAGATGGAGCAGGCCATGGACGATCAGGTGGGCTGCGTGGTCCTCGAGCGCAATGCCCTTCTCCTCCGCTTCGCGCGCGCAGGTGCCATAGGCAAGCGCGAGGTCGCCGAGCATTTCGGGCGGCCCGTCTGGTGCCAGCGCCAGCAAGTCGTCGCGCTCGAGCATCGGGAAGGACAGCACGTTGGTCGGCTTGTCCTTTCCGCGCCATTCCCTGTTGAGCGCATGGACTTCTTCGTCGCTGGTGAAGAGCATCGAGGCGGTCAGGCGGGGGTTGGCGAGCGCGGGTTCGACCTGCGCCGTGGCTGCGTGAGCCCGCTCCGCCAGCCGCTCCCAATCGGTGCCGTCCGGCCAGCCATCGATGGCAATGTCCAATTCCACCATACTCAACCTCGTCATCCCCGCGCAGGCGGGGATCCCGCTCCTGTCACATGTTCAGCGTTTCGAACATGTCGTTCCACTCGGGGTTCTGCTCTTCAATCTGCCTGATCTTCCAGGCACGGTTCCATTTCTTCATCGCCTTCTCTCGGGCAATGGCGTCATCGATAGCACCGTGATGTTCAACGTAGACGAGCCGCTTCAGCTTGTAGCGGCGGGCAAATGCTCCACCCTTCCCGTCGCGATGCTGCGCCGTCCTTGCCGCGATATCGACAGTTACCCCGATATAGAGCGTGCCGCGATAGCGGTCGGTCATGATGTAAACGTAGCCGCCCCTCTCGAACCTCACGCTTTTAAGGAGCGGGACCCCCGCCTTCGCGGGGGTGACGACGGCTGCTCAATCATGAGGTCGGCCCCTCGTAGGCCTCCACGATGCGCCCCACGATCGGGTGGCGGACGACGTCGGCGGCGGTGAAGCGGATCGTGCCGAAACCCTCGACGCCTTCCAGCTTGCCGACCGCATCGGCGAGACCGCTCATGCCGTCGCCGCCGGGAATGTCGACCTGGCGCGGGTCGCCGCAGACGACCATGCGGCTGTTCTGGCCGAAGCGGGTAAGGAACATCTTCATCTGCTCGCGCGTGGTGTTCTGCGCCTCGTCGAGGATGACGAAGGCATCGGCCAGCGTGCGCCCGCGCATGAAGGCGATGGGCGCGATCTCGATCTCGCCCGAGGCCAGCCGGCGCTCGACCTGTTCGGGCGGCATGCAATCGTAGAGCGCGTCGTAGAGCGGTCGCAGGTAGGGATCGACCTTTTCCTTCATGTCGCCGGGGAGGAAGCCGAGCTTCTCGCCCGCCTCGACCGCCGGGCGGCTGAGGATGAGGCGCTGGACGCTGCCGTTGATCAGCTGCGCAACCGCCTGCGCCACCGCGAGATAGGTCTTGCCGGTCCCTGCCGGGCCGAGCGCGAAGATGATGTCGTCGCGCACCAGGCTGCGCATGTAGATCGCCTGCATCGCGCTGCGCGGCACGATGGTCTTGCGCCGCGTGCGGATCATGATCGGCGGGCCCTTGGGCTCGGCGTCGACGATCCCGTCGAGCGTCGGCTCGTCGGACATGGAGATCAGCGCCTCGATCGCGCCCTGGTCGAGATCCTGCCCGATGGCGAGCTTGTCGTACATCGCCTTGAGCACGTCGCGCGCGCGGGCGACGCTGTCTTCCGGACCCTCGATATGCAGCTCGTTGCCGCGCGCCGCGATGAACACGCCGAGGCGGTTCTCGACCTGGACGAGATTGGCATCGAACTGGCCGAAGAGCGCGCCGAGCAGGCTCTGGTTGTCGAAGCTGAGATCGACCTGTGCGCGGCGCACTTCGCGCTGCGGGGACGGCGGCGGGGTGAAGGACTGCGTGGCCTTCGGTGCGGGTTTGCGAGCCATATGCTCCTTTCCTGTGCGAATCGGAATGTAGGCTTCATCCCGCGCTAGGCAAGCTGGCCACCACGCGAAGGCGGTGGATAGTCACTCGATCGTAACGCTGGACGCCGCGCGCAGAGCCTTGAAAACTCGCAGGAGTAACCCGGCCGGGCGGGAGCTACGCTGCCACCGTTTCGCGCAAGCGTCCGGCGAGCGAATTGGGACCCGCCTCGACCAGTTCGACCTGAAGCAGGTCGCCGATCGCCACATCGCCTTCGAACCAGGCGCTTTGCAGCCAGGGGGTCTTGCCGAGCCACTGGCCGGGATGCTTGCCCTTGCGCTCGACGAGGACCTCGCAGGTGCGCCCGACGCTCGCCTCGTTGAAGGCCAACTGGTCGCGGTTGAGCGCGGCCTGGAGGCGCTGGAGGCGCTCGTCCATCACCTCTTTCGCCACCTGCCCGTCCATGGCGGCGGCGGGGGTGCCGGGGCGCGGCGAATATTTGAAGCTGAAGGCCTGCGCATAGCCGACCGCATCGACCAGCTTCAGCGTTTCCTCGAACTCGGCATCGGTCTCGCCGGGGAAGCCGACGATGAAGTCGCCCGACAGCGCGAGATCGGGCCGCGCGGCGCGGAAGCGCTCGAGCAGGCGGAGGTAGCTGTCGACCGTGTGGCTGCGGTTCATCGCTTTGAGTACGCGGTCGCTGCCCGCCTGCACCGGCAAATGGAGGAAGGGCATCAGCTTGCCCACCTCGCCATGCGCGGCGATCAGCGCGTCGTCCATGTCGGCCGGGTGGCTGGTGGTGTAGCGGATGCGGGCCAGGCCATCGACTTGCGCGAGGTCGCGGATCAGGCCGGCGAGGCCGACGCTGTGTCCCTTGTCGTTCTCGCCCGACCACGCCGAAACGTTCTGGCCGAGCAGTGTGATCTCCTTCGCCCCGGCTTCGACCAGTTTGCGCGCTTCGGTCACCAAATCGCTGTAGGGGCGCGAGATCTCCGCGCCGCGCGTATAGGGCACCACGCAATAGGTGCAGAACTTGTCGCAGCCTTCCTGCACGGTGAGGAAGGCGGTCGGGCCGATCTTCCGACGCTCGGGCAGCGCGGCGAACTTGGCGATCGCGGGCATGTCGGTATCGGTCGAGCGCTCGCCCTGCACCGCCTTGTCGAGCATTTCGGGCAGGCGGTGATAGGCCTGCGGGCCGACGACCATGCTGACCGCCGGGGCGCGCGCCATGATCTCCTCGCCCTCGGCCTGCGCGACGCAGCCGGCGACCGCGATCATCGGTGCCTTGTCCTGCGTCTTGCCCTTGGTCAGCCGGCCAATGTCCGAATAGACCTTCTCCGCCGCCTTCTCGCGGATGTGGCAGGTGTTGAGCACCACGAGGTCGGCATCCTGCCCCTCGGCCGCCGGCACGATGCCGCGCGCGCCGAGCATCTCGGCCATGCGCTCGCCGTCGTAGACGTTCATCTGGCAGCCGAAACTCTTGACCCTGTAGGTCCTGGGGGCGGTAGTCGGTCTCATGAGAGGGGGCGCTTTAGCGCCTGAAGTCCTACATTTCAATCGAGGACATCAGGGGCCGGTATGGCCGAAGACGCCCCAGATCTCCGTGATCCTACCTTGGTCCTCGCGCCATCTGACCGACCAGAGAGTGTGAACTGGAAATCCGCCATCCCGGTAATCCAAGGTCTTGAATTTGGCGCTTTCCGGAGCGGACAGCTTAAAGCCTTGGTCCTTGAGCCCCCGAACCATAGGGGCGACTTCCGAACCCACCGGGAAGCGCGCTTTCACGCGAGCGTCGAAAGCGTCGTATCCTTCGGTTGCGGTCTGCGGCAGGCCCTCGCCGATTTCCGGAGCCGGCTTCCTTGCGCCGCAGGCGGCGAGCGCGAGTCCAACCGCACCCGCCAACCATACGGAAAGGCTGCGAAGCTTACCCAACAGTCGCCTTGACGATCTTGCCCGGCTCGCGCGGGGGTTCGCCCTTGGGCAGCGCGTCGACATGTTCCATGCCGCTCTCGACCTGGCCCCAGACGGTGTACTGGCCGTCGAGGAACTCGGCGTCGTCGAAGCAGATGAAGAACTGGCTGTTGGCGCTGTCGGGGACCTGGGTGCGGGCCATCGAGCAGGTGCCGCGGGTGTGCGGTTCGCTGTTGAATTCGGCCTTGAGGTCGGGCTTTTCGCTACCGCCCATGCCGGTGCCGGTCGGATCGCCGCCCTGCGCCATGAAGCCCGGGATCACGCGGTGGAAGACCACGCCGTCGTAGAAGCCTTCGCTGGCGAGCGTGGTGATGCGCTCGACATGGCCGGGGGCGAGATCGGGGCGCAGCTTGATCACCACGTCCTTGTTGTCGCCGTCGCCGGTATCGAGGGTGAAGGTCAGCTTTTCGGCCATGTGTCGTGTCTCCTGTAATTCGATTGGCGCCTACATAGGGATTGTGGCCACGGAGTCACCAGCCGAGTGACACCTGTTGCTTGCTTTATGCGCCGCCCTGCCTAGACCGCTGGCATGGTCGACGAGACGCCCCTCCACGAAGACGACGTCATGCTGGCGGACCCGCCGGCGGAGGAAGGCCGTCCCGACGACCGCATCGACGACGAGCGGATGGACGAGGAAAACACGCTCAAGCCCGAATTCGTTCGCTCGGTCGAGGACGCGCTCGAAGAGGGCGATGGCAAGACGGTCTACGAACTGGTCGAGCCGCTGCACCCGGCCGACATCGCCGACCTGCTCGAGCTGTTCGAGCGCGAGGAGCGCTACCAGCTCGCCGCGGCGATCACCGACCTGATGACTTCGGACGTGGTCGCCGAGCTCAACGACTATGTCCGCGAGGACATGATGGAGGCGCTGCCCGCCGAGGCGGTGGCGCAGATCGTCGAGCAGCTCGAGACCGACGACGCGGTCCAGCTGATCGAGGATCTCGACGAGGCCGACCAGCGCGCGGTGCTGGCGGAAATGGAGGTCGAGGACCGGATCGCGATCCAGTCCGCCCTCGCCTATCCCGAGGAGACCGCCGGGCGCCTGATGAGCCGCGATCTCGTCGCGGTGCCCGAGCATCTGACCGTCGGCGACCTGATCGACTATCTGCGCGACAGCAGCGACCTGCCCGACGAATTCTACGAGATCTTCGTGGTCGACGAGAAACACCACCCGGTCGGCACCTGCGCGCTGAGCTGGATCATGCGCGCGCCGCGCACGATTCCGCTGGCCGACGTGATGAAGCGCGACCAGACGCTGATCCCCGTCATGCTCGACCAGGAAGAGGTCGGCCTGATGTTCCAGAAGTACAACCTCATCAGCGCCGCGGTGGTCGACGAGAACGAGCGGCTGGTGGGCCAGATGACGGTCGACGATGTCGTCCACATCATCTCCGAAGAAGCCGGCGAGGACGCGCTGCTGATGAGCGGTGCGGGCGACGGCGACATCAACGAACCGATCCGCGAGGCCTATTCGGCGCGCGTGCGCTGGCTGGTCGCCAATCTCGGCACCGCGCTGGTCGCTTCGCTGATCATCGCCATGTTCGGTGCCGCGATCGAGCAACTGGTCGCGCTCGCCGTGCTGATGCCGATCGTCGCCAGCATCGGCGGCAATGCCGGCACGCAGACCATGGCGGTGACCGTCCGCGCGATCGCCACCAACCAGCTGACCCGCAGCAACACGCGGCGCATATTGTGGCGCGAGATGCGCGTCGCGCTGCTCAACGGCGCGACGGTGGCGACGCTGGTGGGCATCGCCACCGCGCTGATCTTCACCCCGCAGCTGGGCGGGGTGATCGCGCTGGCCATGGTCATCAACGTGGCGATCGCCGGATCGGCCGGTGTGCTGGTCCCGGTGGGCTTCGACCGGCTCGGGCAGGACCCGGCGGTGGCATCCTCGGTCTTCGTCACGATGATCACCGATTCGATGGGCTTCTTCGCCTTCCTCGGCCTCGCCGTGGCGAGCGGGATCGTCGGCTGATCTCCTACGACATGGACCGGGTGTTACACGGTCCAATGCGGAAAAACCTGCGGGCGGAAGATGCACCGTGAAACCGCGGAAATGCGGAGTTTGGAAGGGCAGAGACGCGTGCATCGGTGCATCCTGCCACCGACGGTCCAATGTAGGAAAGCGCTATTCCCCCCTCCCGTCTGCGGGAGGGGTTGGGGGTGGGCCTTGCCCCCTCGGCACCTCGTTCCCACCCCGCTGCGACCAGGCGGCACGCCGCCAGGTCTCGCCGCCCCTCCCGCAGGCGGGAGGGGGTTTCATTGCCTGCCAAATCGCCTATCTCCTGCCCCCATGCCGCTCAATCTGACCAAGATCGCCTTCGGCGCGCAAAGCTATGGCGATATCGAAAGCTGGTACGCACAGCGGCGCAGCCCGAACCTCACCACGCGCTATCGCCCGACCAAGTGGGAACAGTGCATCGGCGGCTCGCTCTACTGGATCCACCAGCACGCCATCGTCGCGCGGAGCGAGATCATCGGCTTCAGCGAGACGAAGGACGGGCGCTGGTCGATCGACCTCAAGCCCGAACTGATCCGCGTCCACCCGCGCCCCAAGCGCGCGCACCAGGGCTGGCGCTATCTCAAGGGCGATCCGCCGCGCGATCTCGCCGAGGACGAGGACATCGGCGACGCGCTGCCCGGCAAGCTCGCGGGCAAGCTCGAACGGCTCGGGCTCATCTGATCGGCGTGTTGCAACGCACAAAGTGCTGATTTCAGGCGATTATGACATCAGGCCGACAACAAGGTTTCTGATTTAAGTCACTGCTTTTTCAGGTTTTTCTGAATCATGCTTCACGCGTTGGTAACCGCTGGGGCGTAGCGCGCGCCTCGACATCCATTGCATGGCAGCCCCCGATGACCGCGCAGCCCGATTTTGCCGATACCTTTGCCCGCGACGAGGATCCCGACCCGGGATTCGCGGCGCTCGACCCCGTTACACCCGAGCTTCGTCGTCCCGGCTGGCCCACCCGCCTGGCGCGGCTGCGCGGGAGCATTTCGGGCAAGGTGCGGGTCTTCGCGCTGTCCTTCACGCTGATCCTGTTGTTGCTCGGCACCATCCTCGGCGGTGCCTTCGCAGCCCTCTCCGCTCGTTCCAACGAAGCCGCGGTCGGCGCGGCGCGCGCGCTGGCGGCTTCGCAGCTGGCGACCTCGATCGCCGAAAGCCGCTACTTCGCCTCGCGCTATGCCGCCGGCGGCGAGGCGGAGACGATCGAGGCAGCCTTCGCCACGCTGGCGCAGGCACGCGAGGAGATCGACGCCACCATCGCGCTCGACGATGGCGACAGCCAGTCGCGCGAACGGATGGAATGGCTGGTGACGCAGGTCGAGGGATTCGACCCCGAACTGCGCGCGCTGCAATCCTCGATCACCAGCCACGGACCTTCGGCGACGGGCGACGCGCTGGCCGATGCGATCGATATCAGCGGCGACCAGCTCGCGGAACAGGCGGCCGGGATCGAACACGAATTGCGCGCCGAATCGGTCCGGGCGCAGGAGGCACTCGACACGCTCAAGGCCTGGACGCTGGTCGTCACCTTCGCCCTCATCGCCGGGTGCATCGCCATGGTCCTGTTCGGGGCGCGCGGGCTCTCGCGACAGGTCTCGGGCACGCTGGGCGAGATCACCGGAGCCATGACGGGGCTGGCGGACGGAGACCGGTCGATCGCCATTCCCGGCACGGACCGCGAGGACGAGATCGGCGAAATGGCGCGGGCTCTGGTGGTGTTTCGCGAAAGCGCCGACGCGCTCGCCGACCTCCAGCGCAAGGCGCGCGACGATCAGAGCGCGCTCCTGCGCGGCCTGGTCGACAATTTTCGCGGCGGCGTGGGCGAGGCCGTCGGCAGCGTGGCGCAATCGGCCCGCGAACTGCAGGCGACCTCGAGCGAAATGGCGGGCGCAGCGACGCAGACGATCGGTTTCGCCGAGCAGGTCTCGCGCGACATGAGCGAGACGCAGATCGGCGTGACCGCGGCGGCCTCGGCCAGCGACCAGTTCGCCATGTCGATCGCCGAGATCGGACGCCAGGCGGGCCATTCTGCGGTCATCGTCCAGGATGCGCGCCATTCCACCGAACTGGCCGATGGCAAGATGGCCGAGCTGGCGTGCGCGGCGGAGGAAATCGGCGCTGTGGTCGACCTGATCGGCTCGATCGCCGACCATACCAATTTGCTTGCGCTCAATGCCTCGATCGAGGCTGCGCGTGGCGGCGAAGCGGGGCGCGGCTTCGCCGTGGTGGCTTCCGAGGTGAAGGATCTGGCCCGCCAGACGCGCCAGGCCACGGGCGATGTCGCCTCGCGTATCGTCGGCATGCAGGTGATGACGCGTGACAGCGCCGAGGCGCTGACGCGGATCGGCGAGCGTATCCGCGAGGTCGAACTGTCCGCCACCGCCATCGCACAGGCGGTCGACGAACAATCGGTCTCGAGCCGCGAACTGGCGCGCAACCTCGATCTTGCGGCCAACGGCGTCGCGGCCATCGGGGGCAGCATCGTCCAGATCGGCGAAATGGCCCGCGGAACCGGCGCCGCGGCGGGCGAAGTCCTCGCTTCGGCCGGCGTGCTCGACGAAACCGCGAGCGAACTCGACTCCCGCTCGCGCGAATTCGAGAACTCGGTGCGGGCCGCCTAGCGCGGGAGCGGCAAAGGCTGCGCTAGGCGCCGCGCAGGCGAGCTATCACGTCGCGCACGTCCATGTCGTCGTCGACGCCGTAGGCGGCATAGCTTTCGTGCAAAGTCTCCATACGCTCGTCGATGCGCTTGAGGTTGCTCCGGTGGCTGACCACGAAGCGCCTGCGGGCTAGAATCTGCGGGACGACGATCGCGGCATATTCGTCGACATCCATGCCGTGGCGCATGACTTGCGGATCGCCCAGCGGGGTGAAGACCCAGCCGGGGATGACGAGCCCGGCGTGGACCTGTTCGGGCAGATCCTCGCGCAGGCTTTCGGTCATCCCAAGCACCGCATGCTTCGCCGCGATATAGGCGGCGGTGTGAGGAACCGCGCAGAAGAGGCTGTTTTCACTGCCGGTATTGTAGATCGCGCCCGGAACATCCTGCGCGATCATGCGCGGCGCGAAGGCGCGGCAGCCGTGCCAGGCGCCCCAGAAGTTGATGTCGAAATGGCGGCGCGCCTCGGCGGGATCGACCTCCCACAAGCGGCCGCGCGGCGCGCCGACCCCGGCATTGTTGAGCAGCAGTTCGACCGTGCCGAGCCGCTCGAAAGCCGTATCGGCGAGCGCTTCGACCCGGTCAGGCTCGGCAACGTCGCAGGGCTGCGCCAGCGCGCCCTCGATGGAGGCCACCGCCTGTTCGAGCCGGTCGCCGGGCAGGTCCGCCAGCATGACGCGGACCCCGCGGTCCGCGAGCAGTTTCGCGATGGCGAGGCCGATACCCGAGGCGCCGCCGGTGATGACGGCGCTCGCGGGCAGCCACTCGCTCACGCGGGCACTTTCTCCGCCACCCGCCGCAGCGCGGTGGCATAGGCTTCGGGTGGCTGCGCGCCGGGGATCATGAACTTGTGTTCGACCACCATCGCCGGGACGCCGGTGATGTTGAGGTCCCAGGCGGCGCGCTCCTCGGTACGGACCTTGTGCGCCCACTCCTCGCTCGCCAGCGCGGCTTCGGCTGCGGCGCGGTCGAGGCCGACGGCGGTCGCCACGTCCAGCAGCACGCCCTCGTCGTCGATCTCTCGCCGCTCGTTGAAATGCGCCCGGAACAGCGCGAGCTTCAATTCGGTCTGCTTCTCGGGCCCGAAGGTCTCGCCCGCCCAGGTCAGCAGCTTGTGCGCCTTGAAGGTGTTCCACATCCAGCGCTGTGGCTCGGGCGCGGGTCCCTCGTAATCGAGCGACACGCCGGCACCCTGCGCGGCTTCGCGCATCCGGCCCTGCACCGCCTTCGACTGTTCGGGGGTCGAGCCGTATTTGCGCGCGATATGCGCGGTGCTTTCCTCGCCCTCGCGCGGCATGTCGGGATTGAGCTCGAAGGCGTGCCAGCGGATGTCCGCCTCGATCTCGCCCTCGAGCTGTGCGAGGCCCTTCTGCAGATTGCCCCAGCCGACCAGGCACCAGGGGCACATGACGTCGGACCAGATATCGATCCGCAAGGTTCTCGGTTCGCTCATGTTGTCACCCACCACTGCATCAGGTGATGCGCTATAGCATGCGGCGGCGGGGCGACGAAGGGACCCTCGCCCGCGAGCGCGCTTTCGACCTCTGCGCGCGTGTAGAAGACTACCTCGGCCATTTCGCTCTCGTCGATGGTCAGTTCGTCGCTGTCGGCATGCGAATGGCAGCCGATCATCAGCTGGCTCGGGAACGGCCAGGGCTGGCTCGCGACATAGGTGACGTCGCGCACGACCACGCCGGCTTCCTCGAGCACTTCGCGCGCGACCGCCTCCTCGATGCTCTCGCCCGGCTCAACGAAGCCCGCGAGCGCGGAGAAGCGGCCCTCCGGCCAGCCGAGCCCGCGCCCCAGCATCAGCCGCCCTTCATGCTCGACGAGCATGATCGTGACCGGGTCGGTGCGCGGGAAATGGCTCGCCCCGCAGGCGGTGCAGTCGCGCTGCCAGCCGCCCTTGGCAAGTTTCGTGTCACCCCCGCACTGCGCGCAGTAGCGGTGCCGCGCATGCCAGTCGACGAGGCTGCGCGCGCCGCCGTAGAGCGCGAGGTCGTCGGGCTTCAGCGTGGCCATCAGCGACCACAGCTGCGGGTTGGCCATGCGCGGGCTGGCATCGCCGCGCGGCGGCACCGCGGCGAAGCAGGCCTTCCCTTCGTCAAGACCGAGGAAACACAGTTCGGCATCCTCTGCGGCATCGGCGAGTGTGCCCCAGGCGAGGCGGCCCTCGTCGTCGAGCGCGGGCATCAAGCCGTCGAGGGCGAGCAACCGCGCCTTCCAGTTCATATAGCCGGCCAGCCGCTCGGGATCGGCCCGGACGTGGTCGGCGCGATCGAGGCGCGAGCCGGTAAAGGAGAGCACCGTTTAGCTCTTCGCACCCTGCATCGCGGCGAGATCGGCCACCACCGCCTTGGGGAAGGCTTCGTGGATCGGATAGGCTTCGGACGGCATGTACTGCGTCATGAGGTTTGCGCGCAGCCCGGCCTTGTAATTGACGAAGGCCACCGTCCCGGCTGCGCCGCCCCAGCCGTAGGAGCCGTCGCTCACCCGGCCGCCCGCGCCGAAGCCCTGACCTTCGACCCAGGTGCCCTGGGTGGTGGCGGTTTCGGGCAGCAGGTTCGAGGTACCGACGCGCACCGCCAGCTCGCCCATCACGCGCTTGCCGTCGATCTTGCCATAGCCGAGCAGCATGCGCAGGAAGCGGTCGTAATCGCGCGGGCTCGAGACGAGCCCGGCCCCGCCCATCGGGAAAGGCGGCACGTCGAGATAGATCGAGGCCTTGGCCGGATCGATCGGCAGCGGCACGCCATTGGCGATGCCGTAATTGGTGGTGAAACGGTCGACCGCGTTCTGCGGCACGGTGAAGAAGGTGCTCGTCATACCTGCGGGCTCGAAGATGCGCTGCTTGAGGAAGGCGTCGAACTTCTGCCCGCTGGCGACCTCGATCACGCGGCCGAGCAGGTCGAGCCCGACCGAATAGCTCCACTTGGTCCCCGGCTGAAGCACGAGCGGCGCCTTGGCGAGACGCTCGGCGAACACGTCGAGGCCCTGCACCGCGACCGCGCGGCCGAGCCCGGGAATCGGCAGGCGACTGACCTGGCCGGGAATCAGGCCCTGTTCCTCGTAGAGCTTCTGGATCGGACCCTTCTGGACGATGCCATAGCCGAGGCCCGCGGTGTGCGTCATCAGCATGCGGACGGTGATCGGACGCTCCGCCGGGACGAGATCGGTGACCGACCCGTCGTAGGTCTTCTGCACCATCATCTTGGAATAGGCCGGGATCAGCTCGGCGATCGGCTGGTCGAGCCCGAGCGTGCCCTCGTCGATCAGGATCATCGCGGCCATGCCGGTCATCGGCTTGGTCATCGAATAGATGCGATAGAGGCTGTCGGCATTCGCCTGCGAAGTGCCGCCCAGCGCCAGCGTCCCCTCGGCGATGGTCAGCGGGTCGCGCTGGCCCCAGCCGAGCGTGGCGACCATGTTGGCGACCTTGCGCTCGGACACGTATTTGTCGACCATCGTCCGGACATTGGTCCAGCCAGCCGGAGTACCCTGGGCGAAGGCCATGCGCCCCATCGGGTGGCCCGCCAGCGCCGCCCCGGCGGTGAGCCAGGCGCCCCCGCGCAGCAGCGCGCGGCGGGACATCTGCGGGGTGTCGAACTCGCGATAGGCCATTCTCGTCTCTCCGGATTTGCGTTCGGCGGGTTTGTGCGGGAGCGTCGACGAAGCGTCAATTGCCAATCGAAACTGTTGCAATCGGCAAGTGTGCTATTCATATAGGACACATGCTCAACATCGTTTCGATCCTGATCGGCCTCGTTTGCCTGATCCTCGCGATCCCGCTCCAGCTGCCGATCCTCGGGCTCGGCCTGTGGCTCGTCCTGCCCGTCGCCGTGGTCGGCGCGGTCGTGGGCGGACTGTCGTCGAAGAATGCGGGGCGCAACCTCAACCTGCTGGTGATCGTGATCATCGCCATCCGCCTGTCGATCACCGGCGGACTGTTCTAGGCGAGCGCCAGCCGCGCCGCCTTGGCGAAGAGCGTCGGCAGCCCCGCCTCGTCGAGCCGCTCGAGCGGCCACCATTCGCCCTCGCCGCCCGGTTCCTGCGCAGTGCTTGCTGCGAGGACCGACAGCTCGAGCGAGAAATGCGTGAAGCTGTGCCGGACCAGCCCGGCGCTATCCCATGACGCATCGAACGGAGCCTCGCCGGTCCCGTCGCCCCGCGCGCTCCAGCCATCGTCGGGCAGCGCGCGCATGCCGCCGAGCATGCCCGTCTCGGCGCGCCGGACCAGCCACACCGCGCCCTCGTGCTCGATCCAGAAGGCTTGCCCCTGCCGGAGGGGCTTGGGCTTCTTCGCGGCCTTGACCGGCAGCCGCGCCGGATCACCCGCAACGCGCCCCTCGCAGACCGACGACAGCGGACACAGCAGGCACTTGGGATCGCGCGCGGTGCAGATGGTGGCGCCGAGATCCATCATCGCCTGGGCGAAATCGCCCGCACGTTCGCGTGGCGTGACTTCGTCCGCCCGCCGCCTGATCGCCTTGCGCGCGGCGGGCAGCGGCTCCTCGATCGCGAAGAGCCGCGCGACCACGCGTTCGACATTGGCATCGACCACCACCGCGCGCTGGCCAAAGGCGATCGCCGCGATGGCCGCGGCGGTATAGGCGCCCAGCCCCGGCAGCTCGCGCAGGCCGGCTTCGGTCTCGGGAAAACCGCCCCGCTCGGTGACGGCGGCGGCGCATTTCACCAGATTGCGCGCGCGCGAATAATATCCGAGCCCCGCCCATGCAGCCATGACGTCCGCCTCGGGCGCGGCGGCAAGCGCCTCGACGCTCGGCCAGCGCGTGGTGAAGGCCGCGAAATAGGGCTTCACCGCGGCGACGGTGGTCTGCTGCAGCATCACTTCCGAAAGCCATACGCAATAGGGATCGGGCGGCGCTTCGCCGGGCCGCGCGCGCCATGGCAGATCGCGCGCATGACTATCGTACCAGTCGAGAAGCAGGTCGGAGACGGTGGCGGCCACGGCCCGCCTATGGCATGAGCGCTCGCACAATGGAACGCGACAAGACGAAATCGGGCAAGCCCGCCAAAGCCTACACTCGCCCGCGCGGCGGCAGTGCCAGGGCGATCAGCGACCTCATGCCGCAAATCGGGCGCAGCGCCTTTCGCCGTTTCGGCTTCGTCCAGTCTTCGGTGATCAGCCGCTGGCCCGAGATCGTCGGCGAAACCCATGCGCGCGTCTGCACCCCCGAGATGATCCGCTTTCCCCCCGGCGAGAAGTCCGAGGGGATCATGCATCTGGTGGTCAAGCCGGCGCATGCGCCGCTGGTGCAGCAGGTCATCCCCGAGATCGTCGAGCGAGTGAACCGCTTCTTCGGCTATCGCGCGGTCGCGCGGATCAAGCTGCGGCAAGGCGCGGTTAAGCCGCCCCCGGGCAGGGACAAGCCCAAGGCGCCACCGTCGCTCAAGCCGATTCCGATGGAATTGGGCGACAGTCTGCGCGATATCGGAGACCCCGAGCTGAGGACGGTGCTCGAATCGCTCGCACGCAGCCTCGGGTCGCAAGAAGACGGGAACGAGGACAGGTGACGATCAACACGGGTATCCTGAAGGCGCTGGCGCTGGCGAGCGCAGTCCCCCTGGCCATCGCGGCGGGCGCGGCGGACAAACCGATCCTGCCGGGCGGCAACTGGTCCGGCATGCTCACCGAGACCGAAGGCGGCCATCTGTTCGGCAATCCCGAGGCCAAGACCAGGCTGGTCGAATTCATGAGCTATACCTGTTCGCACTGCGCCCATTTCGCGCAGACGGGCGACGGGGCGATCAAGGTCGCCTATGTCCCGACCGGCAAGGTCAGCTACGAAATCCGCCATCTGATCCGCGACCCGGTCGACCTCACCGCCGCGCTGCTCACCCAGTGCGGCGATGCCAAGAAGTTCGGCGGCAACCACGATGCGATCATGTACCGCTACGACGAGTGGATCGAGAAGGCACGCACCGCCACCCGGGCGCAGCAATCGCGCTGGCAGTTCGGTTCGCTCTCGGCGCGGCTGCAGGCGATCGCCAGCGATCTCGATTTCTACGACATCATGGAGCGGCGCGGCTATACGCGGGCGCAGCTCGACAAATGCTTGTCGGACGAGGCCCAGGCCCGTGCCATCGCCGATACCTCGGCCGCCGATGTCCGCAAATACGGCCTCACCGGCACGCCCAGCTTCATCCTCGACGGCACGCTGCTCGACGCGCATGACTGGAGTTCGCTCGAGCCGCAGCTCAAGAAAGCGCTCTGAGGCCGCCGATATCCGCCTTTTCGGGGGAAAGGCCTGTGGAAACGCCCAACCGCGCCTTCCCCTGCCCGCGCGCCCTGTCCTAGCCTAATCCGTCCAGACACGAGGAATCCGATGATCAAGACCCTGCGTTTCGCCCTTGCCGCCCCGCTCGCCCTCGCGCTGGCCGCCTGCGGCTCGTCGACGACCGAAGAGACCGGCGAGATCCAGGGCGACGCGATCGCCGCGATCCCCGCGCCCGAGGGCACCGAGTGGCGCACCACCGCAGCGATGACCGAAGATGGCGGCGTGCTGGTCGGCAATCCCGACGCCCCGCTCAAGCTCATCGAATACGGCTCGCTCACCTGCCCGACCTGCGCGCGGTTCTCGATCGAAGGCAGCGAGCCGCTGCACGACTATATCGACACCGGCGTGGTCAGCTTCGAACTGCGCCAGTACGCGATCCACGGCCCGCTCGACCTGCTGCTGGGCCGGCTGACGCAATGCGGCCCGGTCGAGGCTGTGGTGCCGCTGTCGGACCAGGTGTGGCAGAATTACGAGACCATCATGGAGCCGATCCAGACCAATCAGGCGGTGTTCGAACAGGCGATGAGCCTGCCGATCGAGCAGCGCTTCGTGGCGGCGGCCGAGCAGCTCGGCTATCTCGACTTCTTCGCCGCGCGCGGGATCAGCGAAGACCAGGGCCGCCAGTGCCTCGCCGACACCGCCAAGCTCACCGCGCAGGCCGATTTCACCCAGAAATACGGCAATGAATTCAACATCACCGGCACGCCGACCTTCAAGCTGAACGGCCGCGACGTCGATGCCAACACCTGGGCCGCGCTGGAACCCATCCTCCAGCGCGCCGGCGCCCGGTAAGGCGCGCCTGAGGGGGGCGCGGCGACGATGGAGATCTCGAAGCTCAAGCTGAGCGGCTTCAAGAGCTTCGTCGAACCCGCCACCTTGCATATCGAGCCGGGGCTGACGGGCGTCGTCGGTCCCAATGGCTGCGGCAAGTCCAACCTGCTCGAAGCGATCCGCTGGGTGATGGGCGAGAACTCGCCCAAGTCGATGCGCTCGGGCGGGATGGAAGACGTCATCTTCGCCGGTACGCAGAGCCGTCCGCAGCGCGACTTCGCCGAAGTCGTGCTTCACGGCGCCGACGACGAGGGCGACGAAATGGAAGTCGTGCGCCGGATCGAACGCGGCGCGGGCAGCGCCTACCGCCTCAACGGACGCGACGTGCGCGCCAAGGACGTCGCGCTGATCTTCGCCGATGCGGCAACCGGCGCGCACAGCCCGGCGCTGGTCAGCCAGGGCAAGATCGCGCAGGTCATCGCCGCCAAGCCCACCGAACGGCGCCAGATGCTCGAAGAGGCGGCGGGTATCGCGGGCTTGCACGTCCGCCGGCGCGATGCCGAGAGCAAGCTGCGGCAGACCGAGACCAACCTCGAACGGCTCGAAGACATCATGGCCGGACTCGACAGCCAGATCGCCTCGCTGCGGCGGCAGGCCAAGCAAGCCGAGCGCTACAAAAAACTGTCCGACGAGATCAGGACCGCCGAGGCGCGGCTGGTCTTCGCCCGCTGGCGCGATGCTGCGGCCGCGGCGGCGGAGGCGAAGCAGGCCGCTGCTGCAGCCGAAGCCCGCGTCACCGAGGCGCAGAAGGCGGCCGAGGAGGCGCAGAAGGCCCAGCGCGCGGCGGCCGAGGCGCTCGCCGAGGCGCGCGAGGAACAGGCCGACCGGCGCGACGATGCCAGTGCGCACGGCCACCGCATGGCGGCGCTCACCAGCCAGCTCGAGGCTGCCGAACAGCGGCTCGCGGACCTCGACCGGCAGAAGGAACGGCTCGAGGCCGACCGCGGCGATGCCGACCGACTGACCAAGGATGCCGCCGAGGCGCTGTCGCGGCTCGAGCGCGAGCTGGCGCAGAGCGAGAAGGCACTGGCGAGCGACGAGGAAGGTCGCCCCGCGCTCGAACGCGCGCGCGAACAGGCCGAGCGCGACAGCCGCGCCGCCGAGCTCGCGCTCGCCAAGGCGACCGCCGACAATGCCGGGGTCGAGGCCGAATGGCGCGTCGCCGAGGCGGAGGTCGCGCAAGCGAGAGCACGGCTCGACCGCGTCGAAGCCGAGGGCCGGCGCATGGCCGAGCAGCGCGCCGCGCTGGCGGGTGAGGATCCCGATGCCGATGTCGATGCGGCGAAGGTGGCCGCCGAAGAGGCAGGAAAGACGCTGGGCGAGCTGCGGGCGAGGCTCGACAAGATGCAGGCGCGCAAGGCCGAGCTGCAGGCTGCGCGCGACGAGGCTTCCTCAGCACTCGCTGAAGCCAAGGCCGAATTGTCGGGCGTGCAGCGCGAATGGGAGGCACTCACGCGCGACCGCGAGGCGCGCGAACGCGCGGCGGCCAAGCGCAGCGG
Source organism: Qipengyuania sp. (assembly GCF_048550555.1). GTDB lineage: Bacteria > Pseudomonadota > Alphaproteobacteria > Sphingomonadales > Sphingomonadaceae > Qipengyuania. The sequence goes on from NZ_JBLYYF010000045.1 coordinate 103,796, forward strand.
ACGCCAGCAGGCGATCGACGGCGTGCGCGCGGCCAGGGGCTACGAACGCGCGGTCGCCGCTGCGCTGGGGCGCGACGGCAAGGCCTTGCTCGGCCTGCCCGACGGGGACGCCGAGGGCCGTTACTGGACCGGGGCCGAGGCTCCCTCGCCCGTGGCCGACAGCCTTTCGGATCATGTCGAGGCCTGTCCCGCCGAACTGCGCGCGCTGCTCGCGCTGGTCCATGTCGCCGGCGAGGATGACGGGCGCGCGCTCGGCCCGGGCCACGCGCTGGCCACGCTGGGCGGGCAATTGCGCCGCTGGGACGGGCTCGTCGTGCGCGGCGAAGGGTCGGCCGAGGCGGCGCGGCTCGAGGCGGAAAACCGCTTCGCCGAGCTCGATGCGCGCCTCCCCGCGCTGCGTGAGGCGGCGGAGACCGCACAGGCCGCGCTCGACGGCGCCGGCGAGGAACTGGCGCAAGTGCAGCGTGACCTAGTCGCTTCGGAACGCGCACTCGCGGGCGCGGCGGAAGCCGAGCGGCAGGCGCTTCGCATGCTCGACCAGGCCGAGGCGGCGCGCGAAAGGCTCGCCGCGCGGCTTGCCGAACTCGATCGCAGCGAGGCCGAGCACGCCGAACTCATCGCCGCGGCACGGTCCGACCTTGCAGCAGCCGAGAGCAAGCGCGACGCCCTGCCCGACCCCGCCGCCGGGCGCGCCGCGCTCGAGGCCGCACGGGCGAAGAACGAGGCCGCGCGCACCACGCTGCAGGCACGCGCCGCCGAGCTGGCGAGCCACGACCAGGCACTGGCAGTGGCGCGCGAACGCGCTTCGGCGCAGCGCAGCGACATCGCCAACTGGCAGGCGCGCAGCGGCGATGCCGCGCGGCGCCTCTCGGAAATGGAGATTCGCGCCGAGGAGATCGACGAGGAGCGCGCGATCACCGCCGCCAAGCCCGAGGGGCTGATGCGCGAGATCGAACAGGGCGATCAGGTCCGCGAGCGGCTCACGACCGATCTCGCCGCGGCGGAAAAGGCCGTCGCCGGGGCCAATGCGCAAGCGCAGGAGGCCGATCGGACCTTCGCCGCCGCCAACGAGGCGCTGGCCGAAGCCCGCGAAAGCCGCGCCGGCCTGACCGAGCGTGCCGAAAACCAGGACGGTCGCCGGATCGAGATGGCGCGCGTGTCGGGCGAGCGCTTCCAGTGCCCGCCCCCGCTGCTGCCCGAGCGCTTCTCTTTCGACGAGGAGGCGATCAGCGCCGCAGAGGCCGAGAGCGCGGAGATGGATCGTCTCACCGCCAGCCGCGAGCGGATCGGCCCGGTCAATCTGGTCGCGGCGGAGGAACTCGAGCGGATCGAGAGCGAGCATGGCTCGAACGCCGCCGAACAGGAGGAACTGTGCGAGGCGGTCAGCCGGCTGCGCGGCTCGATCGGCAATCTCAACCGCGAGGGCCGCGAGCGGCTGCGCGCCGCCTTCGAACAGGTCAACGATCACTTCAAGCGGCTCTTCACCCGGCTGTTCGAGGGCGGCGAGGCGCACCTCGCGCTGATCGACAGCGACGATCCGCTCGAGGCGGGGCTCGAAATCTTCGCCCAGCCGCCGGGCAAGAAGCTGCAGTCGCTCACCCTGCTCTCGGGCGGCGAGCAGGCACTCACCGCGACCGCGCTGATCTTCGCGCTGTTCCTCACCAATCCTGCGCCGATCTGCGTGCTCGACGAGGTCGACGCGCCGCTCGACGATGCCAATATCGACCGCTTCTGCGACCTGCTCGATGCGATGACGCGCGAGACCAGGACCCGCTATCTCATCGTCACGCACAATGCGGTGACCATGAGCCGCATGCATCGCCTGTTCGGCGTCACGATGATCGAGAGGGGCGTCAGCCGTCTGGTGAGCGTCGATCTCGGCGGAGCGGAAGAATTGCTGGCTGCGGAATAGCGCCCACACTTCGCTCGAGCGCCTGGACACGGGCATCCACCGCATCCTCGGGAAAATATTTACCATTCTCCGACTAGGCGGACTGCATGTCTTCTTCGAGTCGCAGCGAAACGGGCATGCTGGAGGAACGGAATTCGATCGTTTCCCCGGCACAGCTCTACACCAACCTCGAACTGCAAGCCCAGCGGTCGCTCGATCGCGTGGTGTCGCAGTGTGCCCAGGAGTTCGGCTGTCAGATGTCGCTGGTCACCGCGCTCGAACCCGATCGGCAATGCTTCCTGGCAACGCACGGAACCGACCTGCGCGAGACGCCACGGGGCCTATCCTTCTGCCAATTCGCGCTCGAATCGCAGAGCCCGATGCTGGTCGGCGATGCGAGCATGGACGACCGGTTCCGAGACAATCCGCTGGTAGCCGGCCCACCCAATCTGCGTTCCTATCTCGGCATCCCGATCCGCCATTGCGACGGCGAATTTCTCGGCGCGCTGTGCCTGGTCGATCCCCGGCCCAACTTCTTCGAAGAGCACGACGTTGCGAGGCTGAAGCGCCATGCAACTGTCGTCGAGGACATCCTCAAGCTCCATATGCTGCACCTCGAGGCGACCGAGCTCAACAGGCAGATCTCGCAGCAGAGCGAGGAGCTCAAGAAGTCGCTGCGCATCTGGCAGCAAGCGGAAAGCATCGCCAAGATCGGCACGTGGGAACTCGATATCGAGACCAACGAACTCCACTGGTCGGACGGGGTCTACGCGATCCACGGCCTCACCGAGCGGCGGCCCGTCACCGTCGATGAGGCGATCGGATACTATGATGCCGCGGACCGCGAATCGGTTTCGCGCCACGTCGAGCAGGCCGTGAGCCAGCAGAAATTGTTCTGCTACGACGCCACCCTTCATGCGCTCGACGGGACCATCAAGCGCGTCCGCTCGATGGGGGAAGGCTTCGACGTCGTCGATGGCAAGCCGCGCCGCGTCCTCGGCGTCTTCCAGGACATCTCCGAAACCTATCGCGCCGAGCTGTCCCTGCGCCACGCAGCCGATCACGACGCGCTTACGAGCCTGCTCAACCGCGCTGCCTTCGACCGGGAGCTCAAGGCACGCATCGCTGCCCCCCGTGGCGGCGACGGAAGCGTCCACCTCGTCCTGTTCGATCTCGACGGGTTCAAGGACCTCAACGATACCTTCGGCCATGTCATGGGCGATCACGTGCTCAAGGACATCGCCCGGCGGATCACGAGGGCGGCACCGCCACATTCCACGGTGGCCAGATGGGGCGGCGATGAATTCGCGGTCATCCTGCCGCGCGATTCCGACGGTGCCACGGCGGAACGCCAGGCAAACGCCATGCTCGACGGGATTCGTCATTGCGCCGAGATCGGCGGCCGCACCTTCGAACTGAGCGCTACGGCCGGGCTCGTCACAGCCGACGGCGCGGTCGGGCCGAAGGAACTCGTGCGCCACGCCGATACCGCGCTCTACCACGGCAAGCGCACCAACCGCTCGTCGGTCCAGCGCTACAATTCGGAACTCGAACGGCAGAAGTCCGAGCGCCAATCGGCGATCGACGAGGTCAGCGAGGCACTGCGGACCAACCGGGTCTTCGTCGGCTACATGCCGATCGTCGACTTGCGAAGCGGTGTGACCGTCGGTCTCGAAGCGCTGATGCGGCTGACGACAACCACAGGACGTCGCATGACGGCGGCAGAAGTCGCGCCGGCGCTGGTCGATCCGCTACTTTCGCGCAAGGTCGACGAGCGCATGATGAGCCTGATTGCGGAGGAAGCTCCAGCCCTCCTCGCCGCGCACCGGCAACTGAAGCGGATCAGCATCAATGCCACCGAAGGCGATCTGGTGTCGCGCGACTTCGTCGAGCGCTTTTTGTCACGGTTTCGCGCGAATGGCGTCGATCCGTCGATGATCACGCTCGAAGTGACCGAAACCATGCTGCTGGTGGACCAGTCGGACCGCATCCAGGCCGTGCTGCGCGAGCTACGCGCGGCCGGCGTACGCATCGCCCTCGACGACTTCGGGACCGGCTACTCCTCACTCACCCATTTGCGTGACTTCCCGATCGATGCCGTCAAGCTCGACCTGTCGTTCGTGCAGGCGATGACCGAGGAGGACCAGTCGCTTTCGATCGTGCAGGCGATGATCGGCATGGCACGTAACATGGGTATAACCGTGGTCGCCGAGGGCATCGAAAGCGAGGAGCAGCACCGCATCCTGCAACTCATGAACTGCAGCTACGGCCAGGGTTACCTGTTCGGAAAGGCGCGACCGGTGCAGGAACTGACGATCGAGGCTGGCGCCGAACCCGGAGAGTGCAGGCTAAGCGCCTAGGCTGCCAGCGCCGCCTTGAGATCGTCGCGGATCGTCTTCAGCCGGCGGACCAAATCCCCCGAAGGCGGAGCTGCGGCAGCCTCCTGCGCCGCGGCCTGCGGGTCGGGCGTGCCGCGGAGCGCGGCCTTGGCGCCCTTCAGCGTATAGCCCTCGCGATTGACCAGACGGTCGATCCGCTCGATCAGCTCGATGTCCTCGGGGCGATAATAGCGCCGCCCGCCGCTGCGGGTGAGCGGCTTGAGCATGGGGAACTGCTGTTCCCAATAGCGCAGCACATGCGCCTTGATTCCGGTCGCTTTGGCGACTTCGCCGATGGTGCGCAGCGCGCCCTTGTCCTTGCCGTCGTCGAAAACCGCCATCGATATCCTCAACCGTTCGCGATTCGCTCTTTGAGCAATTGGCTGGCGCGGAAGGTCATCACGCGGCGCGGCGTGATCGGCACTTCAACCCCGGTCTTGGGATTGCGGCCGACGCGTTCCTTCTTGTCGCGCAGCACGAAGCTGCCGAAGCCGGAAATCTTGACGTTCTCGCCCTCGCCCAGCGCATCGCACATCTTGCCGAGGATCGCTTCGACCATCTCGAGCGACTCGGCTCGCGACAGGCCCATCTTGCGATTGATCGTTTCGGCCAGGTCCGCTCTGGTCAGCGTGCCCACGGAGCGCATCATATCCATATTTCCCTTCCCCCAGATACGACCCGGAGCGAATTGGCGACCCGCTTGAAACTCTGCCCATCAATAGAGCTATTTGCTTGATTTCGCAATGGCATGGCCCGGTTTTCGGGCAAATACTACATCCGTGCGAGCGAGGCGCCCCAGGTGAAGCCGCCGCCCATCGCCTCGAACATGACGAGATCGCCCGGCTTGATCCGCCCGTCGCGCGTGGCCGTATCGAGCGCGAGCGGGACCGAGGCGGCCGAGGTATTGGCGTGCCGGTCGACGGTGACGACGACCTTTTCGGCCGGCAGGTCGAGCTTGCGCGCGGTGGCATCGAGGATGCGGGCATTGGCCTGGTGCGGCACGACCCAGTCGATGTCGGCTGCGGTTTTGCCGGTTTCTTCAAGCACTTCCCGAAGCACGTCGGCAAGATTGACTACCGCATGGCGGAAAACCTCGCGTCCCTTCATCCGCAGCTTGCCGACGGTGCCCGTCGTCGAGGGCCCGCCGTCGACAAAGAGCATGTCCTTGTGCGCGCCTTCGGCGTGGAGTCGGCTGGCGAGAATGCCGGGCCCGTCTCCGGCGACATCCTGCGCCTCGAGCACCACCGCGCCGGCGCCGTCGCCGAACAGGACGCAGGTCGTGCGGTCTTCCCAGTCGAGAATGCGGCTGAAGGTTTCCGCGCCGATCACCAGCGCCTTCTTCGCCATGCCCGTGCGCAGCAGCGAATCGGCGGTGGAGAGCGCATAGAGGAAGCCCGAGCACACCGCGGCGACATCGAAGGCGACGCCTCCGCCGCAACCGAGCGCGGCCTGCACCTGCGTCGCGGTGGCGGGAAAGGTATGGTCGGGCGTGGCCGTGGCGAGCACGATCAGACCGATCTCCGAAGCCTCGATCCCGGCGGCTTCCAGCGCCTTGCGCGAAGCGTCGATCGCGAGGGTAGAGGTGGTCTCGCCCTCGCCCGCGATATAGCGCTGGCGGATGCCGGTCCGCTCGACGATCCATTCGTCGGTCGTATCCACCCGCTGCGCCAATTCGGCATTGGTCACGCAGTCGCGAGGGAGCGCCGATCCGGTGCCGGTGATGACCGAGCGGATCATTTGGCGGTCAGGCTCGCGGCATCGATTTCGCCGAGGTCGTGCTTGATGCGGTTGGTGATGTCGTCCTCCAGCAGGCGTGCGGCGACTTCGACCGCATTGGCCACGCCCTTGGCATTGGCGCTGCCGTGGCTCTTCACCACCACGCCGTTCAGTCCGAGGAAGACGGCGCCATTGTGGTTGTTGGGATCGAGATGGTGGCGCAGCAGCTCGGTCGCCGGGCGCGAGACGAGAAAGCCGATCTTCGAACGCAGCGAGCTGGTAAAGGCGGTGCGCAGCAGGTCGGTGACGAAGCGCGCCGCGCCCTCGATCGCCTTGAGCGCGATATTGCCCGAAAACCCGTCGCATACGACCACGTCGCATTCGCCGCGGTTGATCTTGTCGGCTTCGACATAGCCTTCGAAGTCCATCGCCAGTCCGGTGGCGGCGCGCAGCGCCTCGGCGGCGGCCTGGATGTCCTCGGTGCCCTTGGTTTCCTCGGTGCCGATATTGAGCAGCCGCGTGCGCGGACGCTCGCGACCGGTCACGATCCGGGCATAGGCGGCGCCCATGATCGCGAACTGGACCAGGTTGCGCGCGTCGCATTCGCGATTCGCGCCGAGGTCGAGCATGACGACATCGTTCTCGCCGAGCGTCGGCAGCAGGGCCGCCAGCGCGGGGCGATCGAGCCCCGGCATGGTGCGCAGCGCAAGCTTGCTCATCGCCATCAGCGCGCCGGTATTCCCGGCCGAGACGGCGGCACCGGCCTCGCCCTGCTTCACCGCATTGACCGTCAGGCCCATGCTGGTGGTCTTGGCACGACGCAAGGCGCGGCTCGGCAGCTCTTCGCCACCGACCACGTCGTCGCAATGCAGGATTTCCGAAGCGCCCGCCATGCCGGGATGCGTTTCGAGCGCGGCCTTGATCCGCGTCTCGTCGCCCACCAGCAGGAACTTGAACTTGTCGTGCCGGCGCCGCGCCATCGCGGCACCGTCGATCATCACGCGCACGCCTTCATCGCCGCCCATCGCATCAACAGCGATACGCGGCAGGCTCATGCGACGACTCCGGCTTTGCTTACGGTCTTAGAGACCGACGGCGATGATTTCGCGACCGTTGTAGTGACCGCAGTGCGGGCACAGGTTGTGCGGACGCTTGAGTTCACCGCAGTTCGAACACTCGTGATGCGCTTCGACCTTGAGCGAATCATGCGCACGGCGATTGCCGCGACGGTGGGGCGATACTTTCCTCTTGGGGACGGCCATGGCGGCACCTGTTCCTCAAACAATTACAATCAATTTCGGTGGCCGCCCTAGGGGATGGTCCGGCACCGCACAAGAGCGCGTGAACCCGAATATCCCGACCGTGGCGGTGAAGGCGCGCGCTATAGCGAAAATCTCGGGGGATGCAAGCCGTGTCGCCCGGTGGTCGGGATTGCGCGGTCCGGGGCATCTCCCTAGCACTGGAGGAGGGTCGTGTTCATCGAAAACACAAGGGAGGGACGAGCATGGGCATTATCCTGCCGGTTACACTGACAGCAGCGGCCGCGGCGGCCATCATCAATTTGTGGCTGGCAGTTCGCGTCGGCCAGATGCGCGGCGCGACCAAGACCATCCACGGCGACGATGCCGGGGGGCCGCTGACCCGCCGGATGCGCGCGCAGCTCAATTTCGTCGAGAATACCGGCTTCGTGCTCGTGCTGATCGCCGCCATCGAACTCTCGGGCAAGGGCGCGCCCTGGCTCGCCTGGGTGGCCGGCATCTACATGCTGGGCCGCGTGGCGCATGGCTTCGGGATGGATGCGGAAACCGGCACCAAGCCGCGCATGATCGGCACGCTGATCACCATGCTGACGCTGCTCGGGCTGGCGATCGTTGCGGTGCTGATCGTCCTCGGGGTTATGTAGGGGGTTTGGCGGCCCGCGATTGACGGACGGGCAGAGTCCTTGGTTGCGTGCGGTCGGGACCTCCGTCCCGACCTTGCTGTGCCATCCCACGCCCCCACCCGGCCACCCATAAGATACCGTGCAGTGGGTGGCCGGGTGGGGGCGTGGGATGGCACAGCCGCAAGGGAAGCGCGGAGGCGCTTCCCGCACTTCTCAGGAAAGCGCGTAATCGCTCACGAAGGCGTTGGTCTTGCGCTCGTGACCGAAGGTGCTGGTCGGGCCGTGGCCGGGGATAAAGGTGACGTCTTCGCCCAGCGGCCACAGCTTCTGCGTGATCGCGTCGATCAGGTCCTGGTGATTGCCCATCGGGAAATCGGTGCGCCCGATGCTGCCCTGGAACAGCACGTCGCCGACGACCGCGAATTTCGACGGCCGGTGGAAGAAGACCACGTGACCCGGCGTGTGGCCGGGGCAATGGATGACCTCGAGCGTCAAGTCGCCCACGGTCACCGTATCGCCGTCCTCGAGCCAGCGGTCGGGCTCGAACACCTGCCCGTTGACGCCGTATTTGCGCCCGTCCTCGTCGAGCCGGCTGATCCAGAAGCGATCGGCCTCGTGCGGCCCCTCGATCGGCAGGCCCAGTTCCTTCGCCAGCACGCCGGCCTCGCCGCAGTGGTCGATATGGCCGTGGGTGATGAGAATCTTCTCGAGTTCCACCCCGGTCTTGGCGACCGCTGCCTTCAGCTTGTCGAGATCGCCGCCGGGGTCGATCAGCGCGGCCTTGTTGGTCTTGGTACACCAGATCAGCGAGCAGTTCTGCTGCAGCGGGGTCACGGGAACGATGCCGGCCTTCATCGGCGGCGGGGCGGGCGTTTCGGCGGGTTTGTCCATCGCCGGGGAAAATGGTCGGCTTCTTGATCGAAAACAAGCCGCATCTCGGGCAAGCTGCTATGCAAGCCGCAGAAGGAGCCGATCGATGAAGCATGCCGCCGCGATTCTCGCAGCCTCCCTTGCACTTGTCGCGTGCCAGACCACCGGCGCGGGCGAACCGGCCCCGGCAGCAAGCGCGGTTGCCGCCGACGGCAGCGCGGTCCCGACCTATGTCACCGCGATCTGCGGCGAGTGCCATGCGGTGCGGCCGAATTCGGTCTCGCCCAATCCGCAGGCGCCCAATTGGGTCGATATCGCCAACAGCCCGGGCCTGACGCGCGAGACATTGGTCGTCTTCCTCTCAGACGCGCACAATTACCCGATGCAGATGGATGTCGACCTGGTCGATGAGGATATTGAAATCATCGCCGACTACATGATGACGCTGCAGACCGACGATTACGTCAGGCGGCCGGGCTAGATTCGCCCGCCCTGTTGATCTCGGTACACCAGATTAGCCGACAGCCTTGTTGCACCAAGGTCCGGATACGAAGCTTGCACATATGGATTGCATCGCGGAGATATCGGTGATCGCCGCGGAATGGTCGATGCGCTTTGCCTTACGACTTGAGCGCGAAACCAGCTGGAACCATAGCTGAACCCATGGCTCGCTATAGAATGATATTGCGTGGACTGTGGGAACCCGAACGTCCGGACTACGCCGGATTTTACACGGGAAGGACTGTCAGGGCTGAGACACTTGAAGATGCCCAAGCCAAGGCCGTTGAAATTCTCGCGCACGAGTGGAAAACACAGCCCACACTTGCACCCGGCCAGTCGAAACTGTCCATCCTCTGCGTCGACGGCTGGAAGCTTGGTCCAATGCGTGGCTGGCGACTTCCAAAGACCGGGCATACATTTTTCACTGATCTAGAAGCCGAATATGACGCTGCCAGTATTGAGGCACAGGTCAGCAAAGCGCCGCGAGAATCTCGAATTTGGCAAATCGCGACACCTGCCGGCCAACTAGACTCCGAATTCCACCTGCTTGACTAACCTCACACCCGCCCACCCTTCCAAACCACCCGCCCGATCACCTCGACCTCTTCGCGCGCGAGGTCGATCGGGGCGTAGCTGTCGTTGGCGCTGATCAGCGTGATCCGGCCCGGGGCGCTGGCCTGGACCTGCTTGACGTGGAGTGCGTCGCCGATGCGGACGACGTGGATGCCCTCCCCCGCGCGCTTGTTGCGGTCGACGAATATCTCGTCGCCGCTGCGCAGCGCGGGCTCCATGCTGTCGCCTTCGACGCGGATCGCGGTGAGATCGGCGCCCTCGAGCCCCATTTCGCGCAGCCAGCGACGCGAGAAGCGGAAGGCATCGAAGGAAATTTCCTCCGCCGAGAAGGCGCCCGGCCCCGCCGAGGCATCGAGCGGGAGGCGCGGCACCTCGACCCAGTCGGCGCCCTCGCCCGCCGGTTCATCGCTCGCCGCCGCCCCGCCCGGTCGAGTCGCAATCACACGGCGCCCTACCCCGAGAAACTCGGCAATTTTCAGAAGGTCGGGCTCGTCGAGATGGCGCGGGCTCCCGCGCGCCACATATTGCTGGAGATAGGCCGGATTGCGCCCGATCAGCCGCGACAGACCCGCGAGACTGACCCCCTGATCCTTCGCCAGTTCCTGTAGCCTGCCCCTTGCGTGGCGTTCGCTTCGCGGAATGTCTTCCATGATTTTTCCTATAGCATAGGATTTTTCCTAGACAAGTAGGATTTGGATTGGAACATATGCGGAACATTGACAGCGAATCGCCCTTTCCGGCCATCATTTGGGGAGCCCGCCATGCTGATCCGCACCATCGAGACCTTCCTCCGCCAGAACGAGATGGCGGCGACTAAATTCGGTCGCCTCGCCGCGCACGACCCGCGATTCGTGCTCGACCTGCGCCTGGGCCGCGAGCCGCGCGCGCGCACCGAGCAGCGGATCCGCGGCTTCATTGCCGGCTTCGAAGCCGCCCGCGCCATCGCCCTCGCGCAGCAGGAGGTCACCAATGTCGGCTGAACCCGCCCCTCCCCGCGCCCGCCGCCCGCGCCGCACCGCCGCCGACCGCGTGCGCGCGGCGCTGGCCGATCTCCACGGCCATCACGGCAAAGTCCTGACGCATACCGAGAAGGCCTGGGCGAGCATCACCTTCGCCGGCACGCGCCATTGCCTCGCGCTGCTCTTTGCGGGCGAAGAGGCGGTCGAAGCGGGCGAGGCCTTCGTCGCCGAACTGCCCGAGCACGAATTCGCCATTCCGGGCCAGCTGGTCGCCGATGCGGGCATGACCGAGGTCGAACATCGCCTCGTTCCCCAACCGCGGCTGGTGGTGCGGTGCGAGTTGCTGCTGCTGGAGGAGAGCTGAGGCCCTCTGCGAGGACGCCTGTTTTGGCGCTCAAACCCCCAAGCGTGAAGCTCCCAAGGGTACCTGACCGGCAGAGCTGCTCGCCAATCAGGATGCCGGAACAGTGCGGCAGGCGCGCCAGCTGGGACCCTCGGAACAGATCTTCTGACTGTTGCGACCGTTGTTGTAATAATAGACGTCGCAGTTGAGGACCCGAGGACATACGGTCACCGTCGGAGGCGGGAATTTCACCCGCTTGTAAAGCGCCTCGAGCTCGCCTGCCTTTTCTGCATAAAATTCGATCGCAACCGGGTTGCCGGCAGCGCGCGCCTTGTCGAGCCAGTACCAGACCTCACCCTCGTTCGTCAGCAAATCGGTATTCTTTTCGCGGAGCATGAACGAAGCAAGCGAGGTCATTGCTGCGGGTTCACCGGCGATAGCGGCGGTGCGGATCAGTTCGATCGCTTGCTTGGTATCGGCGCGCACTCCCTGCCCACGGAACAGGCGATCTGCATAAATGATCAGTGCATTGATGTCGCCGCGTTCTGCCGCCATCCCGAAGTACTTGGTCGCGGCCGCCTGATCCTTCTTCGCACCGTACATTCCATCCATGTTGATCACACCAAGGGTCATCATGGCCGGAACGATGCCCCCGCTAGCTGCGCGTTCGAGGTAGGCGATACCTTCTATCGGCTTCATGTCGCTCGTTTTCCCGCTAGCGACGATCATGCCCATTTCGTATTGGGCTTGCGGCGAGCCTTTCTCCATGGCTGCGACCAGATAGCCCATCCCTTTCTGCGCATCCTTGGCGACCAGCGTACCGTTGAAATACGCCATTGCGATCTCAAGTGCAGCCTCGCCGTCGTCGGCCTGATCCATCGCCACCGCCAGAATCTTTTTCATTTCCTGGTTTTCGATGTCATGTCCACGAGCGCGCAGGGCGATGGATGCCGGAACCTTCGGGCACATTTCGCCATTTTCCGCAGCCTCGTAATATTCCTTTCCCCATTCGCGATCGTCATCGGTCAAAAAGCCGCTGCCCTCTTCGGATTCGTTCAACAGGTAATCGAACGCGATGTGACAATTCATACGCACATGGTGGGGAATGGTGACCGGTTCGCCGCGCATCCGCTGGCTCAGAATGTTCGGCACGGGTTCGCATGTCTGGGCGTTGTTATTCCTCAGCGCCCACTGAATTTCGTCGCGCGAGTAGCTGGCCAGCTCTACCCCCGCATCCATCTGGTGCTTGATGAATTGCATCGCCTCGAGACATTGGCCGGTCGGTGCCGCTTTCGCACCGGGCGCAGCGACCGAGAATGCCATGGCGGCTATCGCCACCGTGATGCCGGACATCGCCAAACCTAAAATGTACCGCATGAATTCCCCCCGATCCGACCCCAACGTTGAGGCTAAACGCTTCAGACTGATTTACCAGCAAGATGTCATGATAATTCCTGTCACGAGGTATCGGCTGGTGGAACGGAACAGCCGCCCTTCGCCCCGCCCCTGATCACCCGCGCCGGATCACGAGGTTCCTGATCTCGGTCATGTCCTCCATCGCGAACTTGATGCCTTCACGGCCCAGACCCGAGTCCTTCACGCCGCCGTATGGCATGTTGTCGACGCGGTAACTGGGCACGTCGTTGATCACCACGCCGCCGACCTCGAGCCGGTCCCAGGCATCGAACATCTTGAACAGGTCGCGCGTGAATATCCCCGCCTGCAGGCCGAAGGTCGAGCGGTTCACTTCGGCCAGTGCCTCGTCGAAGTCGCTGAATTTCTGTAGGATCGCGAGCGGGCCGAAGGCCTCCTCGTTCAATGCCTTGGCGTCCTTGTGGACATGCTCGAGCAGCGTCGCTTCGAGCATGTTGCCCTCGCGTCCGCCGCCGCACAGCAGGCTCGCGCCGCCTTCGACCGCCTCGTCGATCCAGCCCTTGAGGCGTTTCGCCTCGCCCTCGGATATCATCGGGCCGATGAAGGTCTCGCGGTCCTTGGGGTCGCCGGCGACGAGGCCTTTCGTCTTCTCGACCAGCATCTCCTTGAAGCGGTCGTAGACCTCCTCGTGGATGATGATCCGCTGCACCCCGATGCAGCTCTGCCCGCTCTGGTAGAAGGCGCCGAAGATGATCCGCTCGAGCGCGTCGTCGAGGTCGGCATCGCGGTCGACGATCACCGCGGCATTGCCGCCCAGTTCGAGCACCACCTTCTTCTTGCCGCAGCGCGCCTTGAGGTCCCAGCCGACTGCGGGCGAGCCGGTGAAGCTGAGCAGTTTCAACCGCTCGTCGACGGTGAACAGGTCCGCCCCGTCGCGGCTCGCGGGCAGGATCGAGAAGGCGCCTTCGGGCAGGTCGGTCTCGGCCAGCACCTCGCCCATGATGATCGCGCCGAGCGGGGTCTTGCTTGCCGGTTTCATCACGAAGGGGCAGCCGACCGCGATCGCCGGCGCGACCTTGTGCGCGGCGAGGTTGAGCGGGAAGTTGAAGGGGGAGATGAAGCTGCACGGCCCGATCGGATAGCGCTTCCAGATCGACTGGTAGCCCTTCGCCCGCGCCGAGATATCGAGCGGCATGACCTCGCCATACATGCGCACCGATTCCTCGGCCGCGATGCGGAAGGTGTCGATCAGCCGGGTGACCTCGCCCTCCGAGTCCTTGATCGGCTTTCCCGCCTCGACGCACAGCGCATAGGCGAGCTCGTCGAAGCGCTCGGTGAAGCGGTCGACGCAATGCTGCAACACCGCCTGCCGTTCGTAGCTGGCGAGCCTGGCTATCGGCTCGGTCGCATGGACCGCGCCTGCGATGGCCCGGTCGATGATCTCGGGCGTCGCCAGCGCGGTGCGGAACGCGACCTCGCCGGTGAACTTGTCGGTCACCTCGAGGTCGGTGTTGGGCTGCTGCGCCTTGTTGTTGAGGTAAAGCGGGTAAGTATCTTTGAGAGTGGGCAAGAGGTCCTCCTGTAACCCGATCAACCTCAGAGCTTCTTGCTCAGTTCCTTGATATCCTTGTTGAGGATGCGGTCGTTCTCCGAATAGTCGACCGGGCAGTCGATCAGGTGGACGCCGGGCGTGTCGCGGCAATGGGCGAGCAGCTGGCGCAGATGGTCGCTACTCTCGACCCGGTGGCCGGTGGCGCCGTAGCTTTCGGCATAGGCGACGAAATCGGGATTGCCGTAGGTCAGACCGAAATCCTCGAACCCCATGTTCGCCTGCTTCCAGCGGATCATGCCATAGGCATCGTCGCGCAGGATCAGCACGGTGAGGTTGAGCCCGAGGCGCACCGCAGTCTCCATCTCCTGGCTGTTCATCATGAACCCTCCGTCGCCGCAGATCGCCATGACCTTGCGGTCCGGATAGAGCATCGCACTCATCATCGCGGAAGGAAGGCCGGCGCCCATGGTGGCGAGCGCATTGTCGAGCAGGACGGTGTTGGGGCGGTAGGCGCAATAGCCGCGCGCGAACCAGATCTTGTAGACCCCGTTGTCGAGGCAGATGATCCCGTCCTCGGGCATGCAGTCGCGCACCTGCTGGACGAGATGCGGCGGGAAGATCGGGAAGCGCGTGTCCTCGGCCAGCTTGCCCGTATGGTCGAGCTCGGCCTGATGGTAGCGCTTGAGCCCCGCGCTTTCCCAATGGTCCTGCCGCGCAATGTCTTCCTTGATCTGCCAGATGGCGTTGGCGATGTCGCCGATCACCTCGATCTGCGGAAAATAGACCGGGTCGACCTCCGCGCTGCGATTCGAGACGTGGATCACGGTCACGCCCTCGTCCTTCATGAAGAAGGGCGGCTTTTCGATCACGTCGTGGCCGATATTGACGATGCAGTCGGCTTCCCCGATCGCGCGGTGGCAGAAATCGCCCGCCGAAAGCGCCGCGCAGCCGAGGAACAGCCGGTGCCGCTCGTCGAGCACCCCCTTGCCCATCTGCGTGGTGACGAAGGGAATGCCGGTCTTCTCGACGAATTCGGCGAGCATCTTGCCGGTCATCTTGCGGTTGGCGCCCGCCCCGATGACGAGGATCGGCTTTTTCGCCCGGGTGATCGCCGCGACCGCCTGGTCGACCGCCTTGGGCTCGGCGCTGGGCCGGCGGGCGATGCTGCGCGGGATGGGGGTGGCCGAGGTCGGTTCCTCGGCGATGTCCTCGGGCAGTTCGAGATGGACCGCCCCGGGCTTTTCCTCCTCGGCCAGGCGATAGGCCTCGCGCACGCGGCTGGGGACGTTGTCGCCCGCGTGGAGCTGGCGGGTATATTTGGTGATCGGGTCCATCATGGCGACCACATCGAGGATCTGGAACTGGCCCTGTTTCGATTTCTTGATCGGCTTCTGCCCGGTGATCATCATCATCGGCATGCCACCCAGCTGGGCATAGGCGGCGGCGGTGACGAAATTGGTCGCCCCGGGTCCGAGCGTGGCGATGCAGACGCCGGTCTTGCCGGTGTGGCGGCCATAGGTGGCGGCCATGAAGCCCGCGCCCTGTTCATGCCGCGTGAGCACCAGCCTGATCTGCTTCGATCGGCTGAGGCTGTCGAGGAAGTCGAGGTTCTCCTCGCCCGGCACGCCGAAGATATACTCGCAGCCTTCGGCCTCGAGACATTCGATGAACAGGTCGGATGCTTTTCTAGTCTCGGTCATTCGCGATTTCCCCCTCCGCGACCTGCCCCCTGCAAGCCATTCTGGAATCGCGACCCGAGTTGTCCCGGTGTGTGCTGCGGCGGGCCTAACAGAGGCCCGCGCGCCTGTCAGTAGCCGAGGTCGAGATCGAGCTGCGGCGCGACCGGCTCGCCCTTGTGCCAGCGCTCGAGATTCTCCACGAAGCGGTCGGCGCTGCGCTGGAACATCCTGGTCTGCGCGCGGCCCGAAAGGTGCATGGTGATCTGTGCATTGTCGAGGCCCCAGAGCGGATGGTCCTCGGGCAGCGGTTCGGGATCGGTGACGTCGAGCAGCGCGGCCTCGATCTTCTTCTCCTGCAGCGCCTTGACCAGCGCCTCCTGGTCGACGACGTCGCCGCGCGCGATGTTCACCAGCACGCCGTTGGGGCGCATCTGCGCCAGCTCCATCGCACCGATCATGTGCCGCGTTTCGGGGGTCGAGGGGACCGCGAGGACGACCCAGTCGAAATCGCCCAGCTTCGCCCTCCATTCGCCCGGCTTGAGCGCCCCGTCGGCACCCGACCGGCGCACCGGCACCACCTTCATGTCGAAGGCCTCGAGCCGTGTCTTGATGAGCGATCCGATCGCCCCCATGCCCAGCAGCAGCACGCGCTCGCCCGCCAGTTCGCGCTTGCCCGGGCTGTCGAGCAGCCATTCGTGGCGGTCCTGCGCGCGCACCACCTCGCGATAGCCCTTGGCATGCGCCAGCATCAGCATGACGACATATTCGGCGATGGTCAGCGCGTTGATGCCAACGCCGTTGGTCACGGTGACGCCGCGTTCCTTCAGCAGGTCGAGCGGCATGAAATCGAGCCCGGCGTAAATCGAATTCATCCACTTGAGACCGGTCGCCGCCTTGGCGATCTCGATCATCGGCTCCTTCTCGTTGAGGTCGAACCAGCCGATTTCCGCCTGCGGGGCGAATTCGAGCGCCTGTTCCTTGCTTGCAAACCACAGCGGCTCGACCCATTCGGGCAAGCGCGGTTCGACCAGCGGACGGATCAGGGCGGACAGCACGGCTTTAGTCATCGATGTCTCCTCGATGCCTCCATTGCCGTTCGGGCGCTATTTCGCAAACCGTTCCTTGCGGCGGCTGGCGATGTCCAGGATCGCCTCGGCCACTTCGCTGGCATTGCGCAGTACGTGGCTGGGCGGGACCTGCATGATGTCGACCCGATGGCGTTCCTGCCAGCGCTCGCGCGCGCCGTCGTCCCTGCGCCTGAAGGGATCGTCGTCGACCTCGATCGCGAGATGCGCCTCGGCGCAATAGAGCGGGAGGACGAAGCCCTCGGCCTCGTGGTCGCGGACGAACATCAGACCCTGCGGCGCATGCTCGAGATGCTGCCAGAGGAGGGTCTGTGGGTCGGCCTTGGTCACACCTTCCATTCCCAACCCAGGGGGTCGCCGTCCATCACCTCGACGCCTTTTTCCCCAAGGCTGTCGCGGATCGCGTCGGAGGTGGCGAAATCCTTGGCCGCGCGCGCCTCCCTGCGGCGGAGGAGTTCGGCCTCGATTTCCTCTTCGGTGACCTGTGCGTCCTTGGGGCGGATGCGGAGATCGGTGCGGGTGAGGCCGAAAAGATTCAGACCGAGGACGCGGTCCATTTCTTCGACCACCGCACGCTTGACGCCGGCATCGACCTTCTTGACCGCAAGCGCCTCTTCGAGCGCGACCAGCGCGATCGGCGTGTTGAGATCGTCCGACATCGCTTCGGCGAATCTTGCGCGCATCGGCTCGAACTTCGGATGCGAAGCGTCACCCGCGCCCGCATCCCGCAGCCGCTCGACCCCCATCACGATCCGCTTGAGTCGTGTCAGCGCCGCCTGGAGCCCGTCCCAAGAAAATTCCAGTTCGCTGCGGTAATGCGCCTGCAGGCACATCATGCGGTAGGCGAGCGGGTGGTAGCCCCTGTCGATGAGCAGCTGCAGCCGCAGGAACTCGCCCGCGCTCTTGCTCATCTTGCCGCTGCGTTCGACGAGGAAGTTGTTGTGCATCCAGATCTTCGCGCCCGAATGCGTCGCGACGTCGAGCCCGCCGCAGCCGCAGAAGGCCTGGTTCTGCGCAATCTCGTTGGGGTGGTGGATCTCGCGGTGATCGATCCCGCCGGTATGGATGTCGAAGGGAAAGCCGAGCAGCTTCTCGCCCATGACCGAGCATTCGAGATGCCAGCCGGGCGCCCCCCTGCCCCACGGGCTGTCCCATTCCATCTGCCGCGTCTCGCCCGCCGGGGTCTTGCGCCAGATGGCGAAATCGGCGGCGTTGCGCTTGCCTTCCACCGTCTCGATCCGGCCCTCACCCTCTTCGGTGACCGCGCGGGCGAGGCGGCCGTAATCGGCCACGGTCGAGACATCGAAATAGAGCCCGCTGTCGAGCTCGTAGCAATGCTCCTCGGCGATGCTCTTCGCGAAGGCGATCATTTCGTCGATGTAATCGGTGGCGACCGACCATTTGGCCGGCTCGCGGATGTTGAGTGCCTTGATGTCCGCCCAATAAGCCTCGGTGTAATGCTTCGCGATGTCCCAGATCGACTGCGCGCGTTCGGCAGCCATCTTCTCCATCTTGTCCTCGCCCGCGTCGGCGTCGTCGGTCAGATGGCCGACATCGGTGATGTTGATGATGTGGGTGAGATCGTAGCCCTTCCAGCTCAGCGTGCGGCCGAGAATGTCGGCGAAGACATAGGCGCGCATATTGCCGATATGCGGGTAGTTGTAGACCGTCGGCCCGCAGGTATAGACGCGCGCCTCGCCCGGGTGGACGGGCTCGAAGACCTCGAGCTGGCGGGTCAGCGAGTTGAACAGCTTCAGCGGCGCGTCGGTCATGCGGGGCCAATGGCGCGGGTGCGCGGGCTGGTCAACAATCAGTCATTGCGAGCGTAGCGAAGCAATCCATCATCCGACATCGCTACGTGCGGGAAGGTCCGATGATGGATTGCCGCGTCGCCTCCGGCTCCTCGCAATGACTGTGTTTTGGCTCACTACCACCCCTCCCAGCGCACGGCCTCGTCGACCGGCGCCCTCTGGACCGTGAAATTGTTCACCGCCGCATCCTCGTCGCGGTAGCCGATGGCCACGCCGCAGAAGAAGATATGGTCTTCTGGAATGGCGACCACCTCGCGGATCTGCGGGCTGTAGACCGCCCAGGCTTCCTGGAAGCAGGTGTCGAGCCCCTCCGCGCGGCACAGCAGGCCGATGGTCTGGAGCCACATGCCGATATCGCTCCATTGCGGCGGCCCCATGTATTTGGGCGTGTGGACCAGCATCAGCACCGGCGCCCCGAAGGCGCGGAAATTGTTGGCGAACCACATCAGGCGCTTGCCCTTCTCCTCGCGGGAGATCTGCAGCGCGCCGTACATGTCCTCGCCCACCCCGCGGCGGCGCTGCTCATAGGCGCCGTCGAGTTCGGGCGGATAGACATGATACTCGGGCGCGAAGGCCTCGCGCCCCTTGGGCAGGTCCTGCGCCACGCGGTCGAACAGCCTCTGCATCGGTTCGCCGGTGAGGACGATCCCGTGCCACGGCTGGGTGTTGCCGCCCGAGGGTGAGCGCTGTGCCTTTTCGAGAATGCGGGTCAGCACCTCGCGCTCGACCGGCTGGTCGGTGAAGGCGCGGACGGAACGACGGGTGGCGATTGCCTCGGAAACTGACATGGTCATCGCCCGAACGCTAACGCGCCGGGGAAGAAGTGCAAGCACTCCCGCCCCGGCGCGTCGGATTGTCGGCGATGTCGCGCGCGGATTACTCGGCGGCGGCTTCGGCAGTGGCTGCGACGCCCATTTCCTCGGGACGCAGCGCGCCCGGAGCCGGGCCCATGTCGTCGGCATCGACGAGCTTGACGCTCTTCATCCCGCGGAACTCGTCTTCCTTGGCCGGGGCAAGGTCGGGACGGCCCACCATGATGCCCATCTTGATCTTGCACTTGGCGAACTGGGTCTCGCCTTCCTCCACCTCGAGCGCGAGCACGTCCTTGGCTTCGCTCTTGACGGTGAATTCATGGCGACCCGGCGTGGTGCGCAGGACGAAATAGCGACCGGCGCCGAGCGAGCTGATCTTCTCGCCGTTCTCGTTGACCGAGCAGCCGAGGGCGAAGCCGGTGCCGCCGGGGCGGAAGAAGACGATCTGGCCGGTGCCTTCGGGGGCCTCGGGAATGGAGATATCCGCACCGCCGACCTTCTCCCCGGCCATGGCGGGCGTGCCGACGGTTGCGACCAGCAGCGACGCCGCCAGAACCTTGGTCATTTTCATTATTGCAGTCCTTCTTCGGTCTCGTCCGTTCCCCCCTCGGGAGCGGAAAGTTCGTTTGCGGGCGCCAGCGCCGCGACTTCGGTCGGCGGGACGATCTCGAACGGCGCGGCGAGCTTGGCCGATGCCAGCGCGCCAGCGGGTATCTCGATATTCCCGCCGCCGATGAAATAGCCGATCAGCCCGATCGGGATGGGCGACGCAGCCGAGGCGACATTCAGCGCATGGACGGTGCCCATGCGGTCCTTGCCTTCGGCCGTCTCGAGCAGTTCCATGCTACGCAGTTTCAGCTGACGCCCGTCTACCGTCAGATAGCGCGCGGCGAGCACCAGCTCGCCCGCGGCGCCCATGCCGCCCGCCTTCTTGGCGTGGACGACCTCGCCCATGCCCTCGGCGCCCGCCGGCACCACTTCGGTCCCGTCGACCACGATCGGTTCGGCGAGACGGATGCGGTAGCCGTCGAGCGACGCGCTGGTCTTGCTGCCCAGCGGTTCGAGAATCTCGATTACCACGGGGGTGAGTTTTTCGAGGAGGACACGCTCCGCCGGCCCTTCCATGGCCGCGCCCGGATCGCGCGGCATTTCGGCGGCTTCAGCTGCGCCCTCCGCTGCGACGGATTGCGCGCGCGCGGACGCCGGCGCGGCCAAGCCGGAGCCAGCAGCGAAGGCGACGGCCAGCAGGCCGACAGCACATCTTCTCATTTTGAAGGAGGTTCCCGATTCCCTGTTTCGCGCAGAAATACCAGACGCAAAAATCGCGGCAATACGGAAAAACGCTAATCCACCTCGAACAGATCGGCCAATTGTTCGATGATCGTCCCGCCCAGTTGTTCGACATCCATGATGGTCACCGAACGCCTGTAGTAGCGGGTTACGTCATGGCCGATGCCGATCGCGGCAAGCTGGACCGGCGACTGCTTCTCGATCCAGTCGATCACCTTGCGCAGGTGCCCTTCGAGATAGCCGGCCTGGTTGACCGAAAGCGTGCTGTCGTCGACCGGCGCGCCGTCGGAAATGACCATCAGGATGCGGCGATCCTCGGGGCGGCGCAGAAGGCGGTCGTGCGCCCAGAGCAGCGCCTCGCCGTCGATGTTTTCCTTGAGCAGCCCCTCGCGCATCATCAGGCCGAGATTGCGTCGCGCACGGCGCCAGGGCTCGTCGGCCTGCTTGTAGAGGATGTGCCTGAGATCGTTGAGCCGGCCGGGATTGGCCGGGCGTCCGTCGGCAAGCCACATCTCGCGGCTCTGCCCGCCCTTCCACGCCCGCGTGGTGAAACCGAGGATCTCGGTCTTCACCCCGCAGCGTTCGAGCGTGCGCGCCAGGATATCGGCGCTGATCGCGGCGATGGAAATCGGCCGTCCACGCATACTGCCCGAATTGTCGATCAGCAGCGTGACCACCGTGTCCTTGAACTCGGTGTCGCGTTCGATCTTGTAGGACAGCGCATGGCCGGGGCTGACGACGACGCGGGTCAGCCGCGCGGCGTCGAGCAGGCCCTCTTCCTGATCGAAATCCCAGCTGCGGTTCTGCTGCGCCATGAGCCGGCGCTGGAGCCGGTTGGCGAGCCGCGTGACGATGCCCTGCAGCCCCGCCAGCTGGCTGTCGAGATAGGCGCGCAGGCGATCGAGTTCCTCGTTGTCGCACAGCTCGGGCGCCTCGACGACCTCGTCGAACTTGTCGGTATAGGCCTTGTATTCGAAGGTTTCGGGCAGATCGGTCCAGGGGCGGTTCGGGCGGACCGGCTGCATCCCCTCCTCGCCTTCGTCGGAGGGATCGCCGTCGGCCATCTGCTGCTCGCCGTCGACCTCCTGGTCGGCATCGCCATCGGCCTCGCCGTCGGTCACCTCGCTGCGCGCATCGGCGGCCTGCGGCTCGGCGCCGCCGTCGTCCTCCTCGTCGCTGTCCTGGTCCTCGGGGTTCTCGCCCTCGTCCTCCTCGCCATCCTCCGCATCGGTGGCCTCGGGATTGTCGGGCAAGGTCAGCTCGAGATGCCGCAGCATGTCGAGCGTCAGGTCCTGGAAGGCGCGCTGGTCGTCGAGCGCATCGGCCAGCCCGTCCATGTCGGTACCGATCTTGGCGAGAATGTCTTCGCGCACCAGATCCACCCCGGCCCTGGCCCGGTCAGGGACGGCCTCGCCGGTCACCGCCTCGCGCAGCATCAGCGAAAGCGCGGTGGCGAGCGGGACCTGGCTTGCCTCGTCGGCACGCACGATCGCATCCGAAGCGGTACGCAATTCCACCGCCGAGTTAAGATTGTCGCGAATGCCGGCGTAGCGATTCGACCCGATCGCTTCGTAGCGGACCTGCTCGATCGCATCGTAGCAGGCGCGCGCGATCGGCTCGGGCGGTGCGCCCTTGGCATGGAGCTTCTCGTTATGGTGCCGCAGCCTCAGCGCGAAGCTGTCGGCAAAACCGCGCGCCTCGGTCGCCTGCTCGCGCGGCAGATTGCGACCCGGCAGCGGGACGCGGAAGTTCTTGCCGTTCTGCGCCGGCGCATCCGCGCTCCACGCGACCTCGATCTCGGGCTCGTGCGCCAGCGCGCGGGCCGCGCCGGTCAGCGCCTGCTTGAAGCGGTCGAGAGGAGTCTGCTCGGTCACTTAGGCGGTCGGAATGCTCTGGCCGGTGGTTTCCCAGTCCTTGAGGAAGCCCTCGATACCCTTGTCGGTCAGGACATGCTTGAACAGCCCCTTGATCACCGCGGGCGGCATGGTGGCGACATCGGCTCCGATGCGCGCGCTTTCGAGCACATGGACCGGGTTGCGCACGCTGGCGACGAGGATTTCGGTCGAGAAGGCCGGGTAGTTGTCGTAGATCAGGCGGATGTCGCGGATCAGCGCCATGCCGTCGAAGCCGTTGTCGTCGTGCCGGCCGACGAAGGGCGAGACGAAGCTCGCGCCCGCCTTGGCGGCGAGCAGCGCCTGGTTGGCCGAGAAGCAAAGCGTGACATTGACCATGGTGCCGTCGCCGGTGAGCTTCTTGCAGGTCTTGAGCCCGTCGATCGTCAGCGGCACCTTGATGCAGACATTGTCGGCGATCTTGCGCAGCGTTTCCGCCTCTTTCATCATCGTTTCGTGATCGAGCGCGACCACTTCGGCGCTGACCGGCCCGTCGACGATGCCGCAGATCTCCTTGGTCACTTCCATGAAGTCGCGGCCCGACTTGGCGATGAGCGAGGGGTTGGTAGTGACGCCGTCGAGCAGGCCGGTCTCGGCCAGTTCCCTGATGTCGGCGATGTCTGCGGTGTCGACGAAGAATTTCATGATGGCTCCCGAATCCGGATAGGCGAAGTCTGCGCTCGCCCCTATGCGATTGGCATGTTCAGAACCAGTCGCTTCGTTGCAACCTTCCTTGCCGGTCTGGCGGCAGCATGGCAACCGGCTGCGGCACGTGCAGCCGAGGACGAAACCCAGCTCTGGCTGATGTTCGATAGCTCGATGCCGCTCGATGCGCGCACCGACCTTTCCTTCCTCGTCATGCCGCGCTTCCGCGATGCCTCGCGCGGACAGGACCAGCTGATCCTGCGCGCGGCGGTGGATCACGACCTGTCGGGCGCCGTCAGCCTCGGCGGCGGGCTGACCTACGTGGTCGGCCCCGATTCCTTCCGCCCCTTCCAGCAGGTGCAGCTGTCGCATGGCGATGTCTCGCTGCGCTTCCGGCTCGAGGAAATCATCGGCGCGGGCGTCGACCGGATGGGCCTGCGCGAACGGGTGCAGCTCCGCTACCGGGCCGATCTCGGCGGCGACACCAGCCTCAGCCTGTCGGGCGAGTGGATCGACGCGGTACGCTCGGAAAATCGCGACACCCTGCCCGCGCGCGATCAATGGCGCGCGGCAGCCAGCCTGAAGCACGACTTCGACGCGCATTTCCACGCCGGCCTCGGCTACACGCTGATCGTCGCGCCGGCGCGCGACGGGCTGCCCGCGCGGCACATCCATGCACCGCTGATGTCGGCGGGGTGGAGCTTCTAGAGGCGCGCTCCGGCGCCGAAGACGCCGATGATCAGCGGGTCGCGCGTCGCCTCGGGATCGGCACGGATGCCCGCTTCCTCGGCGCCGATTTCGCGCCAGATGGTGTCGTCGATATTGGTGGCGAAACGGCTGGTCGCGCCGGCCACATCGACCCCGGTGAGGCCGCGCAGGAGCTCGCCCACGAGCGGATCGCTGGCGACGCGCATGGCGCTGCCGAGTTCTGGGACCATCGCCTCGACCAGCGTCGTCCCCATCGACCCGCGCAGGAAGCCGGTCGCCGCGGTCGGGCCGCCGCGCACGAGGTCGATGGCGTTCTGGATGCCGATCGTGCGCACCGCCTCGGTCACCAGCGGCGCGGCGCGTTCGGCCCCTTCATAGGCGATATCGCCGAAGGCATTCTCGAGCCGGCTCTTGAACAGCGAAGAGGTGAGGATGCGGCCGAGCACATCGCCGCGCGTACCGAGGAGGTTGCCGAGGCCGAGCTGCGCGACCTGCTGGTCCCAGAAGCCGTCGCCCTGGAGCATGCGCGAAAAGGCGCGCTCGCTCGAGAGGAACAGGATGCGCTGGACGGCATCGACCAGGCCGAAGCCGCCGAGGCTGGTGCAGCCGGGAAGCGCGAGCGCCGCGGTCCCCAGCGACAGTCCGCCCAGGAATGCGCGGCGGCCGGTGGGTCGTTCGAGAATTTGGGTCATATCGTTGCTCCTCACTGCATCCCACCCTTGTTTCTGCCGCCTCGCGCCGCCCATATGGCCGGGCCATGAACCGCGTGCGCTGCCTCATCCTCAATGCCGCCCTCGGCCCCCTCGACTACACGGTACCCGAAGGGGTGGCGGTCGAGCCCGGATCAGTGGTCGAGTGCCCGCTGGGGCCGCGCACCGTGATCGGAATCGTCTGGGAGGCTGAACGGCTGCCCGGGACTGAGGTTCCGGTAGAGAAGCTGCGGAATTTGCGCGCGGTTTTGCCCGTACCGCCGCTCTCGGCTCCGCTGCGCCGCCTGATCGAGTGGACCGCCGACTATTACGTCGCCTCGCTGGCGAGCGTGGCGCGAATGGCGCTGTCCTCGGGCGGCGCGCTCAAGGGCCCGGCGACGATGACCGAATACCGCCTCACCGGCGGCCTGCCCGAACGGATGACTCCGCAGCGGATGGCGGCGATCGAGGCGCTCGAGGGCGAGCAGGCCAATATCCGCGAGCTGGCGGGCATCGCGGGCGTCTCCGAAGGCGTGCTGCGCGGCCTCGTCAACCAGGGCGTGCTCGAACCCGTCGAGGTCGATTGCGACCGCCCTTACGACCGCGCTGACCCCGATTTCGCCCATGTCGAGCTCAGCGCCGCGCAGGCCGAGGCCTCGGCGACTTTTGCAGCCGCCGTGCGCGAGGCCGCATTCGCCCCCTTCCTGCTCGACGGGGTGACCGGATCGGGCAAGACCGAAACCTATTTCGAACCCGTCGCCGAGGCATTGCGGATGGGGCGGCAGGTGCTGGTGCTGCTGCCCGAAATCGCGCTGACCGAGAACTTCCTCCACCGCTTCGAGGAGCGTTTCGGCGCGGCCCCGGTGCTGTGGCACAGCTCGCTCAAGTCGACCGAGCGGCGCCGCGCCTGGCGCGCGGTGGCGCAGGGGACCGCGCAGGTCGTGGTCGGCGCGCGCTCGGCGCTGTTCCTGCCCTTCGCGCGGCTCGGCCTGATCGTGGTCGACGAGGCGCACGAGACCAGCTTCAAGCAGGAGGAGGGCGTGCGCTACAATGCGCGCGACGTCGCGGTGATGCGCGGGTATTTCGAAGGCGTGCCGGTGGTGCTCGCCAGTGCCACCCCGGCGCTCGAAAGCCTGCAGATGGCCGAAAGCGGGGTCTATGCGAAAGTCGACCTGCCGAGCCGGTTCGGCGGCGCCGAACTGCCCGCGATCGGCACCATCGACCTGACCGAGGAAAAACCGCCGCACGGCATGTGGCTGGCGCAGCGGCTGGTCGACGGGATCGAGCAGCGGCTCGAACGCGGCGAGCAGTCGCTGCTGTTCCTCAACCGCCGCGGCTATGCCCCGCTGACGCTGTGCCGCAATTGCGGCTTCCGCTACCAATGCCCCAATTGCAGCGCCTGGCTGGTCGAGCACCGCTTCACTCGCCGGCTCGCCTGCCACCATTGCGGGCACGAGGCCCCCGCCCCGCAGGCATGCACCGAATGCGGCGAGCCCGATTGCC
The DNA here is from genome assembly GCF_048550555.1 of Qipengyuania sp. Taxonomy (GTDB): domain Bacteria; phylum Pseudomonadota; class Alphaproteobacteria; order Sphingomonadales; family Sphingomonadaceae; genus Qipengyuania. The sequence goes on from NZ_JBLYYF010000045.1 coordinate 129,949, forward strand.
TCGTCGCCTGCGGCCCCGGAGTGGAGCGGATCGCCGACGAGGTGGCCGAGCGGCTGCCGCAGGCGCGGGTCTTCGTCGCCACCTCGGATACGCTCAATTCGCCTGGCCGCGCGGCCGAGTTCATCGCCGCGGTCGAGGCGCGCGAGGTCGATGTGATCGTGGGCACGCAGCTCGTCACCAAGGGTTTCCACTTCCCCGAGCTGACGCTGGTCGGCGTGGTCGATGCCGATCTCGGGCTCGAGGGCGGCGACCTGCGCGCGGGCGAGCGGACCTACCAGCAGGTCGCGCAGGTTGCGGGACGCGCGGGGCGCGGCTCGAAGCCGGGGGAGGTGCTGATCCAGACGCGCCATCCCGAAGCCCCGGTGATCGCCGCGCTGGCCGCGGGCGATCGCGATGCCTTCTATTCGGCCGAGACCGAGATGCGGCGCGAGGCGGGCGCCCCGCCCTTCGGTCGCTGGGCGGCTATCATCATTTCCTCGGAGGACGATGCCGAGGCGCGCGAAGCGGCCAACCGGCTGGGCGCTTTCCGCCCGCAGGTGGAGGAATGCCTGATCCTCGGCCCCGCCCCCGCGCCGATGGCGCTGCTGCGCGGCCGCTATCGCTATCGCTTCCTCATCAATGCGCGCAGGAGCGTGCAATTGCAGGAGGTCATCCGCGGCTGGCTGCGCCAGGTCGACCACCCGCCCGGCGTGCGCGTGGCGGTGGACGTCGACCCCTACAGCTTTGTCTAGTCCTGCCCGCCGTCATAGACCGCCCGCGCGGCCTCGACCTTGCCGATATTGGCGATCGCCCAATTGCCCAGCCGCGCCACGGGATCGCAGAGCGACTTGCCAAGCGCGGTCAGCGCATAGTCGACGCGCGGCGGGACGGTGGGCGTCACCGCACGGCTGACCAGCCCGTCGCGCTCCAGTCCGCGCAGCGTACGCGTCAGCATACGCTGCGAAATGCCCGGTATCTCGCGCCGCAATTGATTGAACCGCCGCGAATCGTCGGTCAGCGCCATCACCACGCGGACCGACCATTTGTCGCCCACGCGGGCGAGGATGTCGTTCACCGCGGTGCATTGCGGGGCGTCGTGAACCTCGAGGGTAACACCGGTGTTCCTATCGGACATCAAAGTGCCTTCTTGCGCTGGGCGGGGTGCAGTTTCCATATGACCTCCAGGTTATCGATAGTAACTATGGAGTTCTTCACATGCAAATCCTTCGCATCGACAGTTCGGTCACCGGCGAGCAATCGATCAGCCGCAAGCTGACCGACGAGCTGGTCGCCCATTTCACCGCCAAGCATCCCGATGCCAAGCTGGTCACCCGCGACCTTGTCGCCGATCCGCTGGCGCATATCGACCCGATCACGACCAAGGCGATCCGCACGCCCCCCGAAACGCACGAGGAAGCGGTCAACGCGGCCTATCCGGCGGAACGCGCGGTGCTCGACGAATTCCTCGCTTCGGACATCGTGATCGTCGGCGCGCCGATGTACAATTTCTCGATTGCCAGCCAGCTCAAGACGTGGCTCGACCGGCTCGGCGTGCCCGGCGTGACCTTCAAATATTCGGAAAAGGGGCCGGAAGGGCTCGCCGGCGGGCGCAAGGTCGTGGTCGCCTCGGCACGCGGTGGCGAATATTCGACCGACCAGATGGCCGAGAACCAGGAAAGCCTGCTGACCACCTTCTTCGGCTTCATCGGGGTCGACGACCTGCACTTCGTCCGCGTCGAGAAGGCGGGCTTCGGCCCCGATGCGATCGCCGCGGGCATGGAGGCGGCGAAGCAGGAAATCGCCAAGCTGTAAGGCACCAAGGCGGGGCCGGTGCATTGGAGACGCAATGCCCGGCCCCGTCCTCGTTCCCATCCTCGGCGACCAGCTGACCCGCGACCTCGCCTCGCTCCGCGGGCGGACCAAGGATGACACCGTCGTCCTGATGATGGAGGTCTGGGACGAGGCGACCTACGTGAAACACCACAAGCAGAAGATCGTCCTGATCTTCTCGGCCATGCGCCACTTCGCCGAGGAACTCCGCGATGCGGGCTGGACGGTCGACTATGTCCGCCTCGACGATCCGGACAATGCGGGCAGCTTCACCGGCGAAGTCGCGCGCGCGATCGAGCGCCACGATCCGCGCCTCGTCAGCGTGACTGAAGCCGGCGAATGGCGCGTGCGGCAAAAGATGGAGCAATGGGCGGACAAGTTCGCCTGCGACGTCGAAATCCTGCGCGACGACCGCTTCGTCTGCAGCCAGGCCGAGTTCGACGAATGGGCGAAGGATCGCAAGGAGCTCCGCATGGAGTTCTTCTACCGTGAAATGCGGCGCAAGACCGGCCTGCTGATGGACGAGGACGGCAGGCCCGAGGGCGGCGAGTGGAATTACGACAGCGAGAACCGCAGGCCGCCCAAGGAAGGGCTCGCCGCACCCGAGCGACCGAAATTCGAGCCCGACGCGACAACACAGGAATGCATCGATCTTGTCGCGGACCGTCTCGGCGATCACTTCGGCTCGCTCGAGCGCTTCGAATGGCCCGTCACGCGCGAGGAAGCCGAGGAAGCCGCCGACGCCTTCTTCGCCGAGCGGATCGAATGTTTCGGCCCCTATCAGGACGCGATGGTCGCGGGCGAGGACGATCTGTTCCACTCGATGCTCTCGACCAGCATCAACCTCGGCCTGCTCGACCCGCTCGACCTCTGCCGCCGCGCGGAGCAGGCCTACCGCGAGGGCAAGGCGCCGCTCAATTCGGTCGAGGGGTTCATCCGCCAGATCATCGGCTGGCGCGAATATGTCCGCGGCTTCTACTGGCACCAGATGCCGCACCTGCAGAAAGCCAATGCGCTCAATGCCCAGCGCGGCCTGCCCGAATTCTACTGGACCGGCGAGACCGAGATGGCCTGCATGGCCGACTGCATCCGCTCGACCCGCGACAACGCGCATGCGCATCATATCCAGCGGCTCATGGTGCTCGGCAATTTCGCACTGCTCGCCGGCGTGAACCCGCGCGCGGTGCAGGAATGGTATCTGGTCGTCTATGCCGACGCCTATGAATGGGTCGAGCTGCCCAATGTCGCGGCGATGGTGCTCTATGCCGACGGCGGCAAGCTGGCGAGCAAGCCCTATGCGGCGAGCGGGAACTACATCAACAAGATGAGCAATTACTGCTCTGGCTGTCGCTACAGCGTGAGCAAGAAGACCGGCGACGACGCCTGCCCCTTCAACCCGCTCTACTGGCACTTCATGCACCGCCACCGCGAGCGGTTGGAGGCCAACCCGCGCATCGGACGGATCTATGCGACCTGGGACCGCATGGGCGCGGATCGCCAGCAGGAATACCTCGACAGCGCCGAGGCATTTCTCGACTCGCTCGAACCGGCCGCCGCCGGGTGGGTACGAGCCGGCTGATCCGAAACGGTTCGTCGCAGCGAGCACCCGAGCCACCCCTTTCCGCCACTCTTTCGCCGCAATTGTTCATCCAGCCGACAGGCTCGGACGAACACCTCACGCGCACCTGCGGCAATTCCGCCGCGTACACACGTTACTTGGACAAAGGGGGTCTGACGCCCGCCCATGCACAGCCGGGGATCTGGCGGTCTCCATCGGGACCGACGGGAGCATGGCGGAGCCATTTTTCAGGAGTATGCATATGAAGACTTTTTCCAATAGCGCCGCTGCCATCGCAGCTATCGGCCTGATCGCCGCCCCGGCAACCGCGCAGGAACTCGAAGCGCAGTCGGACTACGAAGCGCCGAACTCCGAAATCACCGTGACCGGCACGATGCCGAGCGATCTTACCGGCATGCCCGAGGGTCCGACGGTCGAAGGTGTCATCTCGGCACGCAAGGGCGACCTGATGCAGGTGACGATGCCCGACGGCACGCGCACCGTCGTCGCCATCAGTCCGGCGACCGAAATCCGCAGCAGCGGCGGCTTCCTCGGCCTCGACAAGGACAAGCTCTCGTCGGCCGAACTCCTGAACGGCCTTCCCGTGGAAGTGGACACTGTCGAATGGGCCGAGCGCGGCCTGATCGCGACCAAGGTCGCGCTCAAGACCAAGGACCTCAAGACCGCGCGGATGATCCACAACGGCACCGACCAGCGCTTCACCGCCAACGAGGCGGCGACCGAGGCGCTGCGCGGCCGCGTTGCCAATATCGACGAATACAACGTCAAGGGCACGACCAACGTCTATTTCGACACCGCGAAGTACAACCTCAGCGCCGAGTCGCGCGCGCAGCTGTGCCAGACCGCGCAGCAGGCCGAGGCGACCGACAACGCGCTGCTGCTGGTGGTCGGTTACACCGATTCGACCGGCGACTATGAATTCAACCAGGAGCTGAGCGAGAAGCGCGCGACGCGCGTGGTGAACTTCCTGCAGCAGGAATGCGGCTGGAAGCCCTATCGCATGATGGTGCCGACCGGCATGGCCGAAGCCGATCCGGCAGCGGACAACACGAGCGAACAGGGCAAGGCGCAGAACCGCCGTGTGGCGGTCAACATCCTCGTCAGCAAGAGCGTCGACGGGATGGCCACCGGGCTCTGATCCGGCGCGACTGGCTGACAGATCAGGGGCGGGCCTTCGGGTCCGCCCCTTTTCGTTACGCGGGCTGCGCCTCGGCGTCCTGGCGTTTCACCAGCTTGTGCTCGTCCTCGACCAGGCCGTGCTTCCAGTAGCTCGAGATATAGAGATCGGCGGGGCCGAGCCCTAGCTCATCGCGCAGATAGTCGCGCAGCGCGCGCATCGAGGAGAATTCGCAGGCCGCCCAGCCCGCCAGCGCGCCCTCGGGGCGCCTGGCGGAGCGCAGCGCGTCGACCAGCAGCTCGGGACGCAGGCCGGGCTCGGGATTGACCAGCCATTCGACATGCACGCCCTCGGGGACGACGAGATCGGGCCGGTCGGCCTCGTCCTGGATCTCGATGGCCGCGAAGCCGCGCGCATCGGCGGGAAGCGCAGCGAGATTGACCGAGATCGCCGGCAGCGCGGTCATGTCGCCCGCGATCAGGTAGAAGTCGCGTTGTCGCGGCAGCGGCTTGGGCAGGCCGGGACCGCCGACCACGATCGTATCGCCGGGGCGGGCATCGAGCGCCCACTTCGTCGCGGGGCCCGCCGCCTCGCCGCCATGCAGCGCAAAGTCGAGATCGATCGCATCGGCCCGCTGGTGGCGGATCGTATAGGTACGGATCACGGCTTTCGACGCAGCGCTGGGGGGTGCGAGCATCAGCTTGACGTACCCCCCGGCGAAACCGGGGGGAAAACCATCGAGCCCCTCGCCTCCCAAGGTCACGCGGACCATCGAAGGCGAAAGCCGTCGGGTGGCCAGAATGGTGAGGGTGCGCGGGGCTGGTCTGGTACTCATCGCCCGGAGTTAATGCGAGTCGCTCGCAATACAAGATGCCGCTTCGAAATCAGTTCCGGCCAAACACCGCTGCGGCCTGCGTCTTGAGCCAGTCCATCGCCGCCGCCCAGGGGCCGTGGCCATAGCTGATCCGCGCCACGCCGAGCGCGGCGAGTTCGGCAGTGGTCCCCCGCCCCGGTGCCCACAATATGTTGACCGGCAGCGGCGAGCTCTCGCAGATCGCGCGGATCGTCGGATGGTCGCCGAGAAACGGGACGAACAGGCTCTTGGCGCCCGCTTCGGTATAGGCCGCTGCGCGGGCCAGCACGTCGTCAACGAGCGCGGGCGTATAGTCTTCGGGTCGGCGCCCGAGATAGACGTCGGTGCGCGCATTGACGTGGATGCCGGTGCCTGCCGCCGCGGCGTAGCGCTCCGCCGCCTGCGCCACCGGAAGCAGTTCGCTTTCGCCCGGCATGCGGTCTTCCATGTTGATCCCCGCAGCGCCCAGTTCGAAGGCCCTGCCCACCGAAGCGGCGACTTCGTCGGGAGCGTCGCCATAGCCCGCTTCCATGTCGATCGTGACCGGGAGGTCGGTCACCGAGAGGATCCGCCTGAGGTTTTCGAGCACCATGTCGAGCGGCAGCGTTTCGCCATCCTTGAAGCCGTTGGCTTCGGCCACGCCATAGCTGCCCGTCGCGATGGCCCTCGCCCCCGCCTCGGCCACGGCGCGCGCAGACCCTGCATCCCAGATATTGTAGAGCACCAGCGGGTCGCCCGGCACGTGCAGTGCGGTGAATGCGGCAATCTTGTCCATCACTTTGCTTCCCTCTCGAGCAATTCGCGCTTGATATCGAGGCCATAGGCATAGCCGCCGAGATCGCCGCCGGTGCGGATCACGCGGTGGCACGGAATGAGTACGGCGACATTGTTGCGCGCATTCGCGCTGCCGGCCGCGCGGACCGCTCTGGGATTGCCCGCCGCGGCGGCGATTTCGGCATAGGTGCGGGTCTCGCCCGCGGGAATTTCGCGCAGCGCCTTCCAGCAGGCCTCCTGGAAGGCGGTGCCCTTCACGTCGAGCGGGATATGCGCGAAGTCGCCCGGCGCCTCGACGCTGGCGACGACCTCGGCGAGCAGTTTCTCGAACGCCGCGCCGCCCTCGACGAGGTCGGCCCTGGGGAAACGGCGCGCGAGTTCACTTGCGTCCTCGTTGAACGACAGGCGGCAGACGCCCTTGTCGGTCGCGGCGACCAGCATCGCGCCCATGCTGGTGTCGACCACCGCCCAGTGAATCGTCACCCCCGCCCCGCCGTTCGCCCAGGCACTCGCCGTCATCCCCAACCGTCCTTTCGTGTTCTCGTAGAAGCGCGAGGCCGAGCCGTAGCCCGCCTCGTAGATCGCACCGGTCACGTCGCCGCCTTCCGACAGCGCGTCGCGCGCCCGTTCCTCGCGCAACGCGCGCGCATAAGCGGCGGGAGAGAGGCCGATGGCGCGCTTGAACACGCGCTGGAAATGCGTCGGCGAATAGCCGGTGAGCTGCGCCAGCGCAGCGAGCGAGGGCGCGTCCTCGGCCTGGCGTATCTCGTCGATCGCCGCGAGCACGGCCGCTTCGTCGCGCCCGACATTGTCGGGCAGGCAGCGCTTGCAGGCGCGCAGGCCCGCCGCGCGGGCGCCGGCGCCGTCGGCGAAGAAGCGGACGTTGCCGCGCGCCGGGTGCCGCGCCGCGCAGGACGGGCGGCAATAGATGCCGGTGGTCAGGACGCCGGTGACGAAGCGCCCGTCGAAGGCGCGGTCGCGCCGCAGCACGGCGGCCCAGGCGGCAGCGTCGGAAATGGCGTCAGTCATGGCTCCCCCCATCATAGCGTTCGATCCGCGCGGCGAAACAGCCATGCTTGGCGTTGTGCGCATCGATATAGGCCACCGCCTCGTCGGCCAGCAGCGTGCGGATAGCGACATCGACATCGTCCTCCACCGCCAGCGCGGCCTGGCGCAGGTCGCCTCCGGCATCGTAGCCGCGCAGCGCGATCGGGCGATGGCGCAGGACCGGGGGCAGTTGGTCGATATGGTCGGCCGCCACCGCATCCCGGCGGACGAAGATCGCGAAGCTGTTGCGATAGGGCGTGTCGACCGCGTGATTGGTGTAATGCGTCAGCACCAGCACCTCGCCCGGAGCGGCATCGCGCAGGCTGACGCGGCAGGGATGGCGCCCCTCCGCCCCGGCTACGACGCGCCGGCTGAGGCGCGCGGCGAGCCCCGCATCGTCCATGGCGAAGAGCGAGGCGAACTGGCCGGGTTCGAGACCGCGGATACGATAGGTCATGGCGAAAGGCTCCGTGTCGATTGCTTCACCCCGCTTCTGCCCGTGCCCGGCAGAGACCGCATCCCGCGGCTTGCGATCAAAGCCAATGATCGTCACAAGGCCCCGCGATGGCACGCCTCCTCGCACGCATCGCCGCCCTGCTCGCCCTGCTTGCGCCGGCGCTGGCCCCCATGCCCGCGCAGGCCGAACCCGCCGACATCAACGCCGCCGCGCGCGGCGTGGTGCGCGTGGTGATCATCGGCGAAGAGAATGACGAGCTGATCCCGATCAGCCACGGCACCGGCTTCGCGGTGGCGGGCGACAAGGTGGTGACCAATGCCCACGTCCTGCGCGACGCGCTGCGCGATTCCGACCTCAAGATCGGCATCATCCCCAGCGGCGGCGGCGAAGCGGTCTATGGCCAGCCGCTGGCGGTAAGTCCGCGCAACGACCTGGCGTTGATCCGCATCACCGGCAGCCTGCGCCTGCCTCCGCTGGCGATTGCCGGCGGCCCCCCGCCCGAGAGCGGCGAAGTCGTCAGCGTCGGCTACCCGATGAATGTCGACCGCGCGCAGGGGCTCGGTCTCAGCGACATCTTCCGCAGCCAGCCGCCGGTGAAGAGCCCCGGCTTCATCTCGGGCGCGCGGCCGAGCCGCCAGTTCGACACGATCCTCCACACCGCGCCGATCGCGCGCGGCAATTCGGGCGGCCCGCTGCTCGATCCCTGCGGCCGGGTGCTGGGAGTCAACAGCTTCGGCGCCGACAATGACGGCGGCGATGCCGAATTCTTCTTCGCCGTGTCGAACCGCGAACTGATCCCCTTCCTGCGCGCCAACGACGTCGAACCCCGCGTCAACTCCTCGACCTGCCGCTCGATGGCCGATCTGGACGAGGCCGAACGCCAGCGGCTGCAGCGCGAACAGATGGCCGCGCGCGCCGATCTCGCCGAGCGCGCGGAGGCACAGCGGGTGAAGCGCGATCGCGCGCAGCTCGAGGCCGAACAGGGCGTGATCCGCGACCGCGAGGACCGCCTGTTCCTCGCTTTCGTCCTGCTGCTGGTCGCCTTCGGGCTCGGCCAGTGGGCGCTCTCGCTGTGGAACGGCGAGCCGCGCGACGAGAAGCGGCTGCGGATCGTCGGTGGCGCGGCGGTCGTCATCGTGCTGGCTGCGCTGGCGGCCTATCTCACCCGCCCCGGCCTCGACGAGATCGACCGTCGCGTCGCCGCCGCGATGCAGGAGGGCGATGCGGCTTCGAACGACGGCGACGCCGCATCGGCTTCGGGCGAGCTGGCGCTGCTCTGTACGCTGGTATCCGAGCGCAGCCGCGTGACCAGCGCCGAGGCAGAGGATCTCGAATTCGACTGGCAACCCGGCGGCTGCGTCAACGAGCGGACCCAATACGGCTTCGCCGGGGGCACGTGGAGCCGCGTCTTCGTGCCCAATTCGGAAGACGCCGTCGCGGTCAACAGCTTCGACCCCGACCGGCGCATCTTCCGCATCGAACGCTACCTCCTCCCGCGCAGCGCGATGAGCGAGGCGCGCGAAGCCCGCGGGAAATTCAAAGCGCCCGCCTGCGGTTCGGACGAAGCCGCCGCCAAGCTTGGCGAAATGCAGGCCGAGCTGCTCGGCAAGCTCCCCAGCCAAGCGAACGAGCGGCTCGTCTACGAGTGCAGCGCCCGCAAGTAGGCCGCGTGCAGCAACGCGGGGAAACTAGGCCGCGAGCGGTTCTCCGGTCAGCGTGATGCGATGCATCTCGCGGGCGTGGCCCTGATAGTCGTTCATCGCATAGTGCCAGGTGGTGCGGTTGTCCCAGATCGCCACCGCGCCCGGCTCCCACGCCACGCGGCAGGTGTTGTCTGCCGCGGTCGCCGCGTCGTAGAGCCGCTGGAGCAGCGGCAGGCTCTCCTCGCGGCTGCGCCCGACGATGTTCACCGTGAAGGCGCTGTTGACGTAGAGCAGCCGGCGCCCGGTCTGCGGGTGACGGATCACCACCGGGTGGGTAGCCCCCGTCTTGAGCCCTTGGCCGCGCAGATCGCTCCCCATGTCGGTCTGCGCGTAGAGCCCGCCCTCTTCATAGATATGGTCGGCGGTGTGGTAGGCCTCGAGCCCCGCGATTTCCTGCTTCAGATCGTCGGACAGCGCGTCGTAGGCCGCGCCCATATGCGCCCATAACGTGTCCCCGCCCGATGGCGGCAGCGTGCGCGCGACCAGGATCGAGCCCATCGCCGGCACCTGGTCGTAGGAATGATCGGTGTGCCAACCGCCGCCGATATTGGTGACCTGGTCGGCGCGCTTCCGGACCACGGCGATCTCGGGATGCTCGTCGGTCAGCGGGAAGTAGTTGTTGATGTCGATCCCGCCCCAGCGCCTGGCGAAGCCGATATGCGCCTCGGGCGTGAAATCCTCCTGCCCGCGAAACAGCGCGACCCCGTGGGCGTAGATCGCCTGCCTGATCGCGTCGAGCGTTTCGCCCTCCGCCCCCGCCAGGCTCACGCCCCTGATCTCGACCCCGCAATTGGGGGCCAGTGGCACCATCTCCATCGCCTCTCTCCCGCACGAATGGTTGCTTTGTGCCACGCATTCTACCCGCGTCCCTCGCCGAGTCCAGATTCACCGTCCCGAGTCGGCTTGCCATTACGGGGGGGCTTTGCTAGGCGCGCGCCGACCTTGCCGGGGCGACTCCTGTCCGCCCGCAGCCGGCTTGGTTCGCACAGACTTTTCTTCCGGACCCGAGAGGACCTCAAGCGCGTGGATATTTCCGCCGGTATTCAGGCTAGCCTGGCAGGGCGTTACGCTTCGGCCC
>NZ_JBLYYF010000046.1:0-65493 GCF_048550555.1 Qipengyuania sp.
CGATTCGCTGCGCTCCATCCGCCCGGTGATCCGCGGCATCCCGGCTCCGCCGGTGGCGATATTACCCGAAATGCGCGGCATCTGGCCGCCCAGCGTGCCGATCTCGACGCGTGAGAGCGACACCAGCCGGGCGCCGCTCCCGCCCCGCAGTTCGGCCCGCGGAGCCAGCAGCGAGTATCCGGCGGGATCGCTCCGCCAGCGGATGTCCGCTGCGAGCGAACTACCCCGCGCTTCCGCCTGCAGCGCGGCGGCCAGCTTGCGCGTGAGCGGTGCGAGCAGCGTCCCTTCCCCGCTCCGAGCCAGCGATTCTACCGCTGCGACGGCCGATTGCCCGAGACGCAGGCCGTTGCCTTCGAGATTGCCGTCGAGCTGGATACGCTCGAAACCGTCGTTTGCCCGCAACTGGCCTTCCGCAGTCAGCACCGCTGCGAGCGCCTGGGGCGTGCGCACCCCTCGCGCCGCCAGGGTGAAGCGGGCGGTGGCAAGGCGGTCGCGCAGCTGCGCCCGGACCGTGCCGAGAAGCGCCGCCGCCGAATTGCTTCCATAACGGCTCTCGCCGCCCTCGAGCCGCGCCTCGATCGAGGGATTGGCAAGATGCGTATCCGCGCCGAGTTTCAGGTCCACCGCATAATCGGCAAGAGCCAGTTCCTGCCCCGGACAGGCAAGCGAGGCGAGCCGAAGCGGCCCGGAAAACTGCGGTTCGCCCGAAACCGTCGTGACTTTACCATAGGCGGTGGTCCGCGCCGCCGTGCATCCCGGCAGCGCGAGTTGCGGCGCTACCGCCGCGAGCGTGCCGTTCCAGCCATGGCTGACCAGTCCGGAGCCGACGAGGCTGAGCCCGACCGGGCCGTAATCGGTTTCGATCAGCCCACGCCCATCGCGAATGGCCAGCTTGAGATTGGGCAGCGTGGCGGGCTCCTCGCTTGGCCCGAACACGAGCGGATCGAGGCTCCCGAGGCTGACTTTGCCGTCGTGGAAGCTGCCGTAAAGCCGCGGTTCGACCAGCGTCACGCCGCCGATTTCAGGCATGCCGAACCGATGGCGCAAGGTCACGATGACGCGCTGAGCGGTGAAATCGGGTCTCTCGGGATCGCCGATCACGACATGGGACAGCACCTGGGTCCGTGCGCCGACGCGCTCGATCGTGTAGCTTGCCGGGACACCGCTCGCCTCGAGCTGGCGCTGGATGATGTCGTCGACGATCCGCTCGCGCGAGAGCCATGCCGCGAGGGCGGCGATGCCGAGCACGCCGACGATCGCCAGCACCACCAGCCACCGTTTGCGACGTTGCCCTACAGGCTCACCGGGACCGCCTTCGACCACCAAGCCCTTGTCGTTCGCGACCCGTTCCATCGATCCCACGCTTGCGCCTTATGCCTTCCAAAGGCAATGCAAGTGGCTGAAACGCCGTCCACGGGGGATTGGTTGCCGGGGGAAGCAAATAAATCGGCGGTGCGAGCTGGTGCCGGCCACCGCGAGCGACTGCGACAGCGGCTGCTGTCGGGCGGCGCCGAGGCGCTGGCCGATTACGAACTGCTCGAGTTCCTGCTCTTCGCCGCCATCCGGCAGGGCGACACCAAGCCGCTGGCCAAGGCGCTGATCGCCCGCTTCGGGTCGTTTTCCGCCGTGCTCGCGGCCGATCCGCAGGCGCTGCGCCAGGTCAAGGGAATGGGCGAGGCGAGCGCGGCCGCGCTCCACGCCTGCAGTCTCGCTGCGCGGCGCATGGCGCGTGGGGCGGTGCAGGACCGGCCGGTGCTCGGTAGCTGGCAGGCGCTGCTCGACTATCTCGCGATCGACATGGCGCATCTCGCTCACGAGCGTGTGCGGGTGCTCTATCTCAATGCGCAGAACCGGCTGATCCTCGACCACCTGCTCGGCGAAGGGTCGATCGACGAGGCGGCGATCCACCCGCGCGAGGTCATCCGCAAGGCCTTCGACGTCGGCGCCACCGCCCTCATCCTGGTGCACAACCATCCGAGCGGCAATCCCGAGCCGAGCCGCGCCGACATCGCGATCACCTCCCGCATTGCCGAAGCCGGCCGGCTGCTGGGGGTGACCGTCCACGATCACGTGATTATCGGCCGCGAGGGCCATGTTTCGCTCCGCGCCAAGGGACTGATCTGAGCGCCGGGATCAGCGCGCCGGACTGATCCCGTAGCGTTCGTAGCGGGCCGCGATATCGGGCGCCAGGCGCAGCGCCTCGAGGATGTCGGTCCGGCCCTCGCTCTCGCCCCGACCCAGCCGGATGATGCCGCGCAGATAGCGGCTGGCGGCCTGCGCGGGTTCCTTCTTCAGTGCGGCATCGAGGTCCGCCAGCGCTTCATCCTCGCGTCCGAGCCGATGGAACACCAGCGCCCGGCTGTCGAGCGCGGCCGCGCTGTAGCTGGCGGCCTTGACCGCGCGGTCGCACAGCTCGGCACCATCGTCGAGATGGTAGCTCCAGGTCCCCACGAACCAGCATTGCGAATTGAGCAGCGAATCGTCGCCCGGACGCTCGGCCAAGGCGTCGGCCAGCATGGCCCAGCCCTCGTCGCTGCGATCCGTGGTCCCGGCGATCTCGGCGAAGATTTGCGCCACGGTCGAACGGTCCTCACCGCTCACGTCGATCGAATCGAGCAATTCCAGCCCCTCGTCGGCCCGGCCGTCCAGCGCCAGTGCGTGCGCATAGGCGGTGGCGTCGGCAAGGTCTCCGGTAAGTTCGAAAGCGGTGCGTGTGGCCGCCACCGCCTCGTCGAACCGCCCCATGCGGGTCAGAATATCCGCGCGGCCGGTATAGGCTGCTGCCGTGCCTTCGAGCGCGATCGCCTTGTCGATATCGGCGAGCGCCGCCGGATAGTCGCGGCCGAGCGTCTTGAGTGCGCTGCGCAGCATGAGGAAATTGCCCTCGTCCGGCCACAGATCGACCAGATTGTTCGCCGGCGCGATGAGACCCTTCACACGCTGCGCAACCTCCTTGTCCGACAGCTCCCACACGCGGCGCGGCGCGGAGATGCGGATTTCGGGGTCGGCACTGTTCATCGCGCGCATCGCGGCCTTGGTGGCGGGGATATCGGCCGCGGCGATCTCGCCCGGGACATAGCTGGCCGAATCGGTCACGCGAACCACGCCGTCATCGAAGCTGAGCGAGCGCTCGAAGCGCGTTCCCGCGACCGTCCGTTCGGCAAGATCGCCCGATCCGCTGATCGTCGCGCCCTTGCCGTCGTCGGGCAGGCGATAGGTCGCTTCCTCGACCGAGGTCATCGGCCCGGTGACGCTGTAGGGAATGTCGCGCCAGGCGGCGCGTCCGCGGTCGGGGTCGAATTTCCAGTTGGTCGTTGCGGTGTAGATTTTGTGGGTCGCGGTATCGCGATCGAGGGCGAAGGCCTCGCTCAGCACGCCTTTTGCGCGCAAATGCCCGATCCCCGATTCCGGATCGTAGCTGTAGGAGGCTTCGTAGACGAAACCGTCGAACAGATCGTCGGTGAATTTCTGGGCATGACCCAGCACTTCCTTGGGGTCGGTGGCGCTGGCCTGGGCTTCCATCTGCGCCGCCAGCACACCGCGCGTTTCGACATCGAGATCGTACAGCGCCGGCAAGTCGACACCGCGGGAAAGGTCGTAGGTCACGCGCATCGTGCGATCGGCATAGCCCGGCCAGCGCTGCTCCAGCTTGACCAGTTCGGCCCCGCTGGCGCGGAGCGGCAGGGCGTAGCCGAAATTCGGCACTTCGCGGATCGTCGCGAGGCGCGAGCCCGCCGAGGTCCCGTCGAGCCAGTATTCGGTCCCGTCGATGGTCGCGCGAACCACGACATGGTCGAACGCCCCGGGCAGCGGCTTCCACAGCTGGACCGCGTCGCCCCTCTCCGAATTGACCAGCATCGCCTCGGCCTCGACATCCAGTTCGTGCAGCATGGCGAGCAGCAGCACCGACTTGGCCTTGCAATCGCCATAGCCGAGCGTCCAGGTTTCCATCGGCGACTGGGGCAGGTAATTGCCGCCGTCCATGCCGTTGAGGAGATAGTTGATCTGGTCCTGCACCGTCCGCAGCGCCAGCGCCGCGCGCTCGAGCGGGTCGGCGGTGGCGGCGCGAATGCGGTCGACCTCCCCTGCCAGCGCGCTGCCGGGCTCGATCGTGTTGTCGACGGCGTAGTGCGGCGCCATGACCGCCGCGACATCGCCCCAGGTGGCGAAGCTCCCGGCCATCAGCGCCGGCGGCACCTTGAACCGCGCCGGCGCGTCCTCGGGCATCTCTTCCAGCTTGTCGACCGGCAGGATCAGCTCGACCGTACGATAGCCCTTGGCATCGCTCACGCTCGGCTCTGGGGCCTGGCCCAGCATGGCATAGGAAATGCCCGAATCCTCGGGCCACGACATGCGCAGCCGCCCATATCCCAATCGCGTGGGCTTGGTGGTCAGCCCCTCGGTCGCCTGCATCGCGCCGGCGAGCGCTTGGTCGCGGTTGGTCGTGCTACTGGAGAAGCGCAGGATGTCTCCGACCTTGAGCCCGGGAATCTTGAACAGCGCCGTCAGCGCGCCATTGACCGTACGCCGTTCCAGCTCGGTCTCGCGCCGGATGACCTCATGACCGATGCCATCGGCAAGGAGATCGATGACCTGCCCATCGCGCACGATCTCGATCCGGTGGACCGTCAGATCACCCTTGTCGGGCAGCCAGCCGAACTGGAGCGTCCCCAGCCTGGAGAGGATCTCCGAATTGCGCACGGCGTAGGCGATATCGGTGAACCGGTGGACGGCCCCGCCGTCGAGCCGCAATTGGCGGTCGAACAGCACGATCTCCTCGCCTTCCTCGACCGCAGCGTCGAAATCGGCCGGTACGACCCATTCGGGCGCGTCGGCGAAGACGACTGCGTCGCCGGCCCATGCCGGCGCAGCGAGAATGGCGAGTGGTGCGACCGCGCCAAGATAAACGGCTCTCAAGACTAAATCCCCCAAGTGAAATCGGATACAGAGAGTAATTGGGAAGCGCGCCAACGCAAACAGAATATCGCTGGTCGTGAACAGTTCGTCGCAGCCGGATCATTTTCGACACGCTCGTTTCGCTACCGTCTGGGGGTTGCGGTTTGCCCGTCCCCCGCCTAGCGGCAGCGCCACGTTCCCGCAGCAATCGAACCGGAGTGTCGTCCGCCATGGTCCCCCGCTATGCCCGTCCCGAAATGACCGCCCTGTGGGAGCCCGAGGCGAAGTATCGCATCTGGTTCGAGATCGAGGCGCATGCGACCGAGAAGCTCGGCGAGCTGGGCGTGGTGCCGGAGAGCGCCGCCAAGGCGCTGTGGGACTGGTGGGCGACCGATCCGAAGATCGACGTCGAGGCGATCGACGCGATCGAGGCCGTAACCAAGCACGATGTGATCGCCTTCCTCACCTGGGTGGCCGAAAACGTGGGCGACGAAGCGCGCTTCATGCATCAGGGCATGACTTCCAGCGACGTGCTCGACACCACGCTGGCGGTGCAGCTCGCGCGCGCGACCGATATCCTGCTCGCCGATCTCGATGCGCTGCTCGCCGCGATCCAGCGCCGCGCCGAGGAGCACAAATACACCCCGACCATCGGCCGCAGCCACGGCATCCATGCCGAGCCGGTGACATTCGGCCTCAAGCTGGCGCAGGCCTATGCCGAATTCGATCGCTGCCGGAAGCGCCTGGTCGCCGCGCGCGAGGAAATCGCCACCTGCGCCATTTCGGGCGCGGTCGGGACCTTCGCCAATATCGACCCGCGCGTCGAGGAACACGTCGCCGAGAAGCTGGGCCTGTCGGTCGAGCCCGTCTCGACGCAGGTCATCCCGCGCGATCGCCACGCGATGTTCTTCTCGACGCTGGCGGTGATCGCCGGCTCGATCGAACGCCTCGCGGTGGAAGTGCGTCATCTCCAGCGCACCGAGGTGCTCGAGGCGGAGGAATATTTCTCGCCGGGCCAGAAGGGTTCGAGCGCGATGCCGCACAAGCGCAACCCGATCCTGACCGAAAACCTTACCGGCCAGGCGCGCATGATCCGCGCCTATGCCCTGCCCGCGCTCGAAAACGTGGCGCTGTGGCACGAACGCGATATCTCGCACAGCTCGGTCGAGCGCTTCATCGGGCCCGACGCCTGCATCACGCTCGATTTCGCGCTGGCGCGGCTGACCGGCGTGGTCGACAAGCTGCTCGTCTATCCGGAGCGCATGCAGGCGAACATGGACCGCATGGGCGGGCTGATCCATTCGCAGCGCGTGCTGCTGGCGCTGACGCAGGCGGGGGTGAGCCGCGAAGACGCTTACCGCCTCGTCCAGCGCAATGCGATGAAGGTCTGGGAATCGGACGGAAGGCTGATGCTGCTCGATCTGCTCAAGCAGGACGAGGAAGTCACCGCGGCGCTGTCGGTCGAACAGCTCGAGGAGAAGTTCGACCTCGAATACCACTTCAAGCACGTCGATACGATTTTCGCGCGGGTCTTCGGCTAGACGCGCGCCGCGCGGCGGCCTAGCATCGCACCATAGGTACAAAAAGAGGGGGTAGCCTTCATGCAGATCGTGCGCACCATCGTCTGGGTCCTGCTGCTGTTTTCGCTGCTTGCCTTCAGTTTCTTCAACTGGAAGCCGGTCGAAGTGCAGATCTGGTCCAATCTCGTGCTCGAAACCAAGCTCCCGGCGCTGGTGATCATCTCCTTCCTGCTCGGACTGGTGCCGATGTGGCTGATCCACCGCACCAGCAAGTGGCGCGCCACGCGCCGTATCAACGCGCTCGAGACCGCGACCACGCGCCTGGCCACTCCCTCGCCCGTACCCGCGACCGCCGAGCAGGAGCAGATCGCGGATTCGCCTCCCGAACCGGACAATCCGGTCGCAACCGAGCCCTCAAAACCCGCATGACCAATCCGATCTATCTCGCCCTCGACGTCCCCCACCTGCGCGACGGGCTCGACCTTGCAAAGAAGGTCAAGGGCCATGTCGGCGGGATCAAGCTGGGGCTCGAATTCTTCTGCGCGCACGGCGCGCACGGGGTCCACATGATCGGGCAGCTCGGGCTGCCGGTCTTCCTCGACCTGAAGCTCTACGACATTCCCAACACGGTCGCCGGCGCGATGCAGGCGATCCACGTGCTCGAGCCGAGCATCGTCACGGTGCACGCCAGCGGCGGACGCGCCATGCTCGAGGATGCCAAGGCGGCTGCCGGCGAGAACACCAGGGTCGTCGGCGTCACCATGCTCACCAGCATGGACGATCGCGATCTCCAGCGCACCGGGATCGAAGGCAGCGCGCACGACCATGTCATGCGGCTGGCGGAGCTTTCCCGCGAGGCGGGGCTCGACGGCATCGTCTGCTCGGGCCAGGAAGTGAAGGCGGTACACGACCAGTGGAAGGACGGGTTCTTCGTCGTTCCCGGCCTGCGTCCGGCTGGCAGCGCGTCGGGCGACCAGAAGCGCGTCGTCACCCCGCGCCAGGCGCGTGACGACGGGGCCAGCGTACTCGTGATCGGCCGTCCGATCAGCCGCGCCGAGGATCCCGCCAGGGCCGCGCGCGAGATCGAGGCGACGCTTTGACGCAAATCGCGGCGGCGAAACCCGCCGACGCCGACGCTCTCAAACTGCTGATCGAAAGCGCCTATCGCGGCGACAGCGCGCGCCAGGGCTGGAATCACGAGGCCGACATCCTCGACGACGAGCGCATCTCGCTCGCGGAAGTCGAAGCGATGCTCGCGGACCCGGCGGTCGGCCTGCTTGTCGCGCGGGACGACGACGGCAGGCTGACGGGCTGCGTCGCCGTGACGCGGAAGGACGATACCCTCGGCTATCTCGGCACTTTCTGTGTCGACCCGCAGCTGCAGTCGGCCGGTCTCGGGCGGAAGCTCCTCGATGCGGCGGAAAACGAAGCGCGGTCCTTGGGCCTGCGTGCAATGGAAATGACGGTCATCACCCAGCGCGAGGTGCTGATCGCTTGGTACGAACGGCGCGGCTATCGCAGGACCGGCGAGACACGACCATTCCCCGTACTGCGCGACCCGCCGCTCCACTTCGCGGTGCTGGAAAAGCCGCTGACCGGGGCCTAGGACACGCGGCCATGGCGACTGCCCGGATCAAGATCTGCGGGATTTCGACTCCCGACACGCTCGACGCGGTGCTCGCGGCGCGGGCTGACTATGTCGGCTTCAATTTCTTCCCGCCCAGCCCGCGCCATGTCGATCCCTCTGCGGCAGCGGCGCTCGCCGCTCGGGCGGGATCCAAGATTGGCAAGGTCGGCGTGTTCGTCGATCCCGACGACGGTCTGCTGCGGGAGGCCGTGGCTGCGGGCCGGCTCGATGCGATCCAGCTCCATGGCGAGGAAGCCCCCGAACGCTGCGCCGCGCTGCGGTCGCGGTTCGACCTGCCAGTGTGGAAGGTGATCGCGGTCAGCAATGCCGCCGACGTCGCGCGCGCCGACGCCTATCACCAGGCCGCCGATTTCATCCTGTTCGATGCCAAGACGCCGAAGGATGCCGCGCTTCCGGGCGGGATGGGCCTGCGGTTCGACTGGTCGCTGCTGGCGGGCCTGCGCATGGCCCTGCCCTGGGGCCTCGCCGGGGGGCTCTCCGCGGCCAATGTGCGCGATGCGATCGAAGCCACGGGTGCACCGCTGGTCGATACGTCGAGCGGCGTCGAAAGCGCGCCAGGCGTCAAGGATTCGGACAGGATCGCAAGCTTCTGCGCGGCCGTCCGCAGCGCCTGACGAAAGAACCGCTTCGAGACGGCTTGCCTAAGGTGTCTCGACTTCGGGCGGTGGCATCGGCATGGGAGGGCCGCGATGACCGATTCCAACCTCAATACCTTCCGCAACCAGCCCGACGAGCGCGGCCATTTCGGCGATTACGGCGGCCGCTACGTCGCCGAGACGCTGATGCCGCTCGTTCTCGAACTCGAGCGCGAATACCGCGCGGCAAAGGCCGACCCGGCATTCCAGGCGCAGTTCGACGATCTGCTCGAACACTACGTCGGCCGCCCCAGCCCGCTCTATTTCGCCGAGCGGCTGACCGAGGCGCTCGGCGGGGCGCAGGTGTGGTTGAAGCGCGACGAGCTCAATCACACCGGCGCGCACAAGATCAACAATTGCATCGGGCAGATCCTGCTCGCAATGCGCATGGGCAAAACGCGCATCATCGCCGAGACCGGCGCGGGCCAGCACGGCGTGGCCACCGCCACCGTCTGCGCGCGCTTCGGCCTGCCCTGCGTGGTGTTCATGGGCGCCGAAGACGTGCGCCGGCAGTCGCCCAACGTGTTCCGCATGAAGCTGCTCGGCGCCGAGGTCCGCCCCGTCACCAGCGGCCGCGGCACGCTCAAGGATGCGATGAACGAGGCGCTGCGCGACTGGGTCGCGAATGTCGACGACACCTTCTACATTATCGGCACCGCGGCGGGCCCGCATCCCTATCCCGAGCTGGTCCGCGACTTCCAGAGCGTGATCGGCAAGGAAGCGCGCCAGCAGATGCAGGACCGCATCGGCCGCCTGCCCGACCTGCTCGTGGCGGCGATCGGCGGCGGCTCGAACGCGCTCGGCCTGTTCCACCCTTTCCTTGACGATCCGGACGTCAAGATGCTCGGTGTCGAAGCAGCGGGCTACGGCCTCGATGGCGACCAGCATGCCGCATCGCTGCTCGGCGGCTTCCCCGGCGTGCTGCACGGCAATAAGACCTATCTGCTGCAGGACGAGGACGGCCAGATCACCGAGGGGCACTCGATCAGCGCCGGTCTCGACTATCCCGGCATCGGTCCCGAACACGCCTGGCTCAAGGATATGGGCCGGGTCGAATACACCGCCGTCACCGACGACGAGGCGCTCGAGGCCTTCCAGCTGCTCTGCCGCACCGAGGGCATCATCCCCGCATTGGAACCCAGCCACGCCATCGCGGCGGTGGCCAAGCGCGCGAAGGAGATGCCGAAGGACAGCGTGATCCTCGCGAACCTGTGCGGACGCGGCGACAAGGACATCTTCACCGTGGCGGAGAAGCTGGGAGTGGAGATGTGACGTGGACCCTGCTTCGGCGCTGCGTGCTCACAGGGCTGATCGCCATCATTCTCTCTCTGGCACTCAAGTTCATGCTCATGCTGACGCTAGGCCGACCGCTGACGTTGAACCAGGACTTTTGGATTGAAACGGTGCCGGTGATGTTTTTGGTTGGGTTCTTCATCCCGCTAGCACCGCGAAATCTCGAGAAAAAATGACCCGCCTCTCTTCCACCTTCGCCAAGCCCCACCCCTCGCTGGTCTGCTTCCTCACGGCGGGCGATGGCGACACCGCCGCCAATCTCGACGCGCTGGTCGCGGGCGGCGCCGATGTGATCGAGCTGGGCATGCCCTTCACCGATCCGATGGCCGACGGGCCTGCGATCCAGAAGGCCAATATCCGCTCGCTCGGCGCGGGCACCACCACGGCCGATGTCCTGAACATTGCGACCGGCTTCCGCCAGCGCCATCCCGACGTCCCGCTGGTGCTGATGGGCTATGCCAACCCGATGGTCCGGCGCGGCCCCGAATGGTTCGCCTCCGCCGCCAAGGACGCGGGCGTCGACGGCGTGATCTGCGTGGACATCCCGCCCGAGGAGGACGACGCGCTCGGCCCGGCCTTGCGCGATGCCGGGATCGCCCCGATCCGCCTCGCCACGCCCACCACCGACGACAAGCGCCTGCCCGCCGTGGTCGATGGCAGCCAGGGCTTCCTCTACTACGTCGCGGTCGCCGGGATCACCGGCATGCAGCAGGCGGCGATCGAATCGATCGAGGCCAATGTCACCCGCATCAAGGCCGCGACCGACATTCCCGTGGCAGTCGGCTTCGGCGTGCGCACCCCCGAGCAGGCGGGCGAGATCGCGCGCGTGGCCGATGGCGTGGTGGTCGGTTCGGCGCTGGTCGAGCTCGTGGCCGAGCATGGAGCGGAGGCGCCGGCCAAGCTTCGCGAGCTGACTTCGGCGCTGTCGCAGGCCGTTCACGCCGCCCGGTGAGACAGTAGACGGTCATTGCGAGCGTAGCGAAGCAATCCAGTCCCACGCTATCTGGATTGCCGCGTCGCCCACGGCTCCTCGCAATGACTGGGCTTTTTTTAGCCGCGAATGGAGACTAAGGCCGCAGCCATGAACTGGTTCACCCGCGTCCGCAATTCGATCACCTCGCTGTCCAAGCGCAGCACCGACAAGGATCTGTGGGTCAAGTGCCCCAGCTGCCAGCAGATGGTCTTCGCGCAGGAGTACGAGGAGAACGCCTTCGTCTGCCCACGCTGCGGCCATCACGGCCGGATCGGCGCCGACGAGCGCCTGCGCCAGCTGCTCGACGAAGGCTATGAGGTCCTCCCGATCCCCGAGGTGAAGGAAGACCCGCTCAAGTTCCGCGACACCGCGAAATACGCCGACCGCCTCAAAAAGGCGCGCGCCAAGAGCCCGCACAAGGACGCCTTCCTCGTCGGTTCGGGCGCGATCGAGGGCAAGCCCGCGGTGGTCGGCGTGCAGGATTTCAGCTTCATGGGCGGATCGATGGGCATGGCGGTGGGGACCGCCTTCTGCCAGGGCGCCGAGCGCGCGCTGACGCGCCACTGCCCCTATATCGTCGTCACCGCCGCAGGCGGCGCGCGGATGCAGGAAGGCATCCTCAGCCTGATGCAGATGCCCAAGGCGACCGTGATGACTCGCCGCCTGAAGGAAGCCAGGCTGCCCTATATCGTGGTGCTGACCGACCCGACCACGGGCGGCGTCACTGCGAGCTACGCCATGCTCGGCGATGTGCATATCGCCGAACCGGGCGCGCTGATCGGCTTCGCCGGCCAGCGCGTGATCCAGGACACCATCCGCGAACAGCTGCCCGACGGCTTCCAGCGCGCCGAGTATCTCCACAAGCACGGCATGGTCGACATGGTGGTGCATCGGCACGACCTGAAGGACACGCTGGCGACGCTGCTCGACTATCTGGCGCCCGCCAGGGCGGCCTGAGGCCCACGATGCGGGACTTCGCCCGGTCCGAGAGTCCCGCGGTGCAGGAACAGCTCGACCGGCTCGGGCGCCTCTCGGTGCCCGACGGCAGGCTCGGCCTGGACACGATCCGCGCGCTGCTCGAACGGCTCGGCAATCCGCATCACCGACTCCCGCCCGTTTTCCATGTCGCCGGGACCAACGGCAAGGGATCGACCTGCGCCTTCCTCCACGCGATGCTCGAGGCGCAGGGGTACAAGGTCCATGTCACCACCAGCCCGCATCTCGTCCGCTACAACGAGCGCATCCGCGTCGCCGGCAAGCTGATCGAGGACGAACGCCTCGCCGAATTGCTCGCGCAGGTGCTCGATGCGGGCGAAGACCTCAATCCGAGCTTCTTCGAAGTCACCATCGCCGCGGCCTTCACCGAATTCGCCCGCGTCCCGGCCGACGCCTGCGTGGTCGAGGTCGGCCTCGGTGGACGGTTCGATGCCACCAATGTGATCGAACGGCCCGCCGCCTGCGGCATCGCCGCACTCGGCATCGACCACGAACGCTTCCTCCTCGCACCCGAGGCCGGCACGCCCGAGCAACCTCTGGCCCGGATCGCCTTCGAGAAAGCCGGCATTGCAAAGCAGGGCCGCCCTCTGGTCACGCTGCATTACCCGGATGAAGCCGCCGAGGAGATCGAGAGGATCGCGAGCGACTGCGGGGCCATCCTTGCGGTGCGCGGCAGGGACTGGACCTCGGATTCGCTCGGCAATATCCTGCACTACTCCGACCCGAGCGGCGAAGTGCATCTGCCCGTGCCCTCGCTGGTCGGTGCGCATCAGGCGGAAAACGCCGCCCTGGCCGTGGCCATGCTGCGCCACCAGAGCCTGGTACGGATTTCGGAGGAAGCCATCGTGACCGGGCTGCGCACCGCGCACTGGCCCGCCCGGCTGCAGCGTCTGCACGCGGGACCGCTCACCGAGGAGCACGAGGTCTGGCTCGACGGCGGGCACAATCGCAGCGCGGGCGATGCGCTGGCGCAGCATTTCGAGGGCCAGCGGCTGCACCTCGTCATCGGCATGCTCAAAGGCAAGGACCCGGCGTCGATCATCCGCCCGCTCAAGGCGAACCTCGCCAGCGTGACCGCGGTGCCCGTGCCCGATCACGACTATCACCCGGCCAAGGCTTTCGGCCGGGGAACGCAGGCCGCCGCTTCGGTGCCCGAGGCGCTCGCAGCGATACCTGTGGGGCGCGTCCCGGTACTGGTCGCCGGCTCGCT
The DNA here is from genome assembly GCF_048550555.1 of Qipengyuania sp. GTDB lineage: Bacteria > Pseudomonadota > Alphaproteobacteria > Sphingomonadales > Sphingomonadaceae > Qipengyuania. The sequence goes on from NZ_JBLYYF010000046.1 coordinate 13,172, forward strand.
CTATCTCGCGGGCGAGGTGCTGCGCCTCAACGGCGAATTCCCCGACTGACTATTCCGCCGGAGCCACTTCTCCAGCCTCGGGTGAGAGCACGCCGGCAGCGGCCTTGCCGCGGCGTTCGCGATACCATTCGAGGCACACCAGCACCGATGCGGCAAGCCCGATCCAGGTGGTGAGGATGAAGACATCGTAGAAGCCCTGCTTCTCGATCATCTCGCCCAGCGCGCCGCGCCCGAGCGTGCCGACGAGCAGCGTCAGCGAGGACAGCAGCGCATATTGCACCGCGCTGAATTGCTTCGACACGATCGACGATAGCCAGGCAACATAGGCCGCCCCGGCAATCCCGATGGCGAGGTTCTCGAAGCCGATGGTGATGGTCAGCCTGGCGAGGTCGGCATCGCCGATGCCGGGCACCTGCTCGATCAGATAGGTGAAGCCCACGGCATCGCTGAAAGCCTGCATATGCGCCCCGCCCAGCGCCATGTCGGCGTAGAGCAAATTGGTCAGCGCGGCGAGGATGCCGCCGATCAACAGCGTCGCCATGCGGCCGAGCACGGTCAGCATGAAGCCCCCGAGCGCCAGCCCCGCGATGATCGCGCCGACACCGAAGAACTTCGAGGCGAAGGCTACGTCGTCGTTGGTGTACTGCAGCTCGCCGAGGTAGAACGGGTAGGCGAAGGTGCCCCAGATCGCATCGCAGATGCGATAGGTCAGCACCACAGCGAGGATCAGCACCAGCGACCAGCCCATCCGGCCGACGAATTCGACCAGCGGCAGCACCAGAGCCCGATAGAGATGGTCGAGCGCGTAGGCGCCGCCGGTGGCTTGCGGCGCGTCTTCGGCGAGCAGGTGCCTGCCCTGCTTCTTCTGCCCCGCCAGCCAGCCCGCGATCAGTGCGGGCAGGATGATCGTCGCGACGATGATCCACGGCCCCCAGGTCAGCGTGAAATCGGTCGGGTTGGGCCGGTCCTCGGGCGCATTGGTCAGCGACAGGATCATGAAGGTCAGCACGGCACCGATCGCCACCGCCCACAGCAGCCCGACCGCAGCGAGCGCGCGGTTGCGGATCGCGGGCGCCAGTTCGCCCGCGCGGCGCAGCGCGCGGACCTGCTCGTCGCCCTCGCTCGCTTCGGCGCTGCCCGTCGCATTGGGCGCCCACAGGCCGACCGCGCCGACGGCGAGCAGGATCCCGCCCATCATCATGTAGGTTTCGGGCCAGCCGATGCGCGCGGCGATGATCAGGCCGAGCGCGCCGCCGACGAGCGAGGAGAGACGGTATCCCATCTGGTAGACGGTCGAGAGGATGTCGATCGTCGCCCGCTCGTCCGCGACGTCGATACGCCAGGCGTTGATCGCGATGTCCTGCGTCGCGCTGGCGAAAGCGCCGATCCCGGCGAGGAGCGAGAACATGCCGAGCTGGGTGCGCGGTTCGAGAACGCTCATGGTGATGAGGATCGCGCCGAGCAGGAGCTGCATCGGGACGATCCACTGCTTGCGCTTGCCGAGCCTGCGCAGGAGCGGCAGGTCGACCTTGTCGATCAGCGGCGACCACAGGAACTGGAAGGCATAGGCGAGCCCGATGAGCGAGAAGATGCCCATCGTCTCGAGATCGACCTCGGCCTCGGTCAGCCAGGCGAACAGCGTCCCCAGGAACAGCGCGAAGGGAAGCCCGCTGGCGAAACCGAACAGCAGCATGAAGCCGGTCTTGCGATTGCCCAGCGCCATGCCGAGCGCGCGCCAGGCTGAAATCTTTCGTGTCTCTTCCGCGACCTCGGCCATGCCCTAGCGTCCTTCCGTTTGCGCCATTTTTTTGCGACACTAGCGACGAGAGAGAGCGAGAGGAACAGCGCAAATGGGCGATGTCGACACCAAACCCACTGAACGTCGGCCAACCGACGGGATGCTGGCACTGGCCCGTGATATTGCCGCCGGGCACAAGCGCGACGCAAGCGACGTGAGCACGGTCCCCGCCAGCGTCTATGTCGACCCCGACTACTGGGCGCGCGAGAAGGCCGCGATCTACGATCGCCTGCCGCAGATCCTGTGTCCCTCGGCGCTGCTGCCCGATGCCGGGATGGCGGTGCCGCACGATGCCACCGGGCGCCCGCTGCTGATCACGCGCGATACGGAGGGGAAGGCGCATGTCTTCCTCAATGTCTGCCGCCACCGCGGCACCCGGCTGGTCGAGGGCAGCGAGGTCCACTGCACCAAGAAGCTGGTCTGCCCCTATCACGCCTGGACCTATGCGGTGGACGGGCGGTTGCTCGCCCTGCCCCGCCCCGACACCTTCCCGGGGCTCGACAAGGACGACCATGGCCTCGTCGAACTGCCCAGCCGGGAGACCGGTGGGCTGATCTGGTTCTGCCCCAAAGCCGAAACGGCGGACTTCTCGCTGGCCGAGCGGCTCGGCGAGGATTTCGACGCGCTCGGAATGGGCGACCAGGTGCTCTTCCGCCGCAAGACGCACGAGGTTGCGGGCAACTGGAAGCTCATCATGGATGCCTTCCTCGAAAGCTATCACGTCACCCGGCTCCACGCGAAGACGATCGGACCCTTCTTCAAGGACGGCGTCACCAGCGGCGACATGATCGGGCCGCACTCGCGCGCCGCGGTCGGGCGGCTCGAAGAGATGGAGGGCATCGACCTCGAGGACATGGCGGCGCTGCGCCGCGTGGTGACCTTCGCCTATCAGCTGCTGCCCGGCGCGCTCATCATTCCCAGCCCCGACTACATCAACGTGATGGTGATGATGCCGCAGGCGCATGATCGCACGCTGGTCGAGGACTTCATGCTGATCCCCGAACATCCCGCGACCGACAAGGCGCGCGACCACTGGGAACGCAGCTGGGCTCTGCTCGACGGCGGCGTTTTCGCAAGCGAGGATTTCCGCGCCGCCGAGCTCGGCCAGCAGGGCCTGGCGACGGGCGCGGTGCCGCATCTCACGCTCGGCACGATGGAGGGCGGCATCCGCCGCTATCACGAGACCGTCGAAGAAGCCTTGCGGGCGGCCAATTGAAGGCCTAGCTGCGCGGCCATGGCCGACAATCGACTACCCGAACAAGGCGACCGGATCGCCAAGCTGCTCGCGCGCGCGGGCGTCGCCAGCCGGCGCGAGATCGAGCGCATGATCGCCGACGGGCGCGTGGCGATTAACGGCAAGGTGCTCGATACGCCGGCGGTCAAGCTGACCGACCTGCGCGGCGTGACGGTCGACGGCAAACCCGTCGGCACGGTCGAGGAAACGCGCCTGTTCGCCTTTCACAAGCCCGCCGGAATGCTGACCACCGAGCACGACCCCAAGGGCCGGACGACGATCTACGCCGCGCTGCGCAACGCCCTGCCCAGGGATGCGGGGCGCGTGATGCCGGTCGGGCGCCTCGACTACAACACCGAAGGCCTGCTGCTGCTGACCAATGACGGCGAGATGAAGCGCGCGATGGAACTGCCCTCGAGCGGCGTGCCGCGGACCTATCGCGCGCGGGCATTCGGTGATGTCACCCAGGCCGTTCTCGACAAGCTGATCGAAGGCATCGAGGTCGACGGCGTGCGTTACGGCCGGATCGAGGCCGACCTCGAGCGCGGATCGGGCAAGAATCGCTGGATCGTGCTGACCCTGCGCGAGGGCAAGAACCGCGAGGTCCGCCGGGTGCTCGAACATCTCGGGCTCGAAGTGAACCGCCTGCTGCGGATCGGCTACGGCCCGTTCCACATCGGCGACCTCCCGCGCGGTCAGGCGCTCGAGATCAAGCGGGGCGATGTCATGGCGTTCAAGCGCGATCTTGCCCGCGGTGGCCGCCAGTGAGAATCGTCGCGGGCGAGTGGCGCGGCCGCAAGCTGGTCGCGCCCAAGGGCGAACTGACCCGGCCGACCGCCGACCGCACGCGCGAGACCCTGTTCAGCATGCTCGCGAGCCGGCTGGGCAGTTTCGAAGGGCTGAGCGTGGCCGACCTCTTTGCCGGATCGGGCGCACTCGGGCTCGAAGCACTGTCGCGGGGGGCGGCCTCGTGCCTGTTCGTCGAGCAGGACAGCGCGGCGATCAAGGCCATCCGAACCAATACCGAGGCCTTCGACGTGCGGGCGCGCTCCACCGTGCAGCAGGCCTCGGTAATGTCGCTCGGGCCGGCCAAGCTGCCGCATGATCTCATCCTGCTCGACCCGCCCTATGATACCGGGGCGGGGCAGGTCGCGCTCGACCGCATGCTGCGGCTTGGCTGGATCGGCCCGGCAAGCTGGATAGCGCTGGAAACCGGGGCCAAGGAGACGGTCTCGGTGAAAGGCCTCGCCATCGATGCCGAACGCAAGATCGGCAAGGCCAAGCTGACGCTCCTTCGCCTCGCCGCCGACACGGCCTGACGGGAAGCCTCTAGCCCGGGCCCGGCTCTTCCCCGAGCGCGGGCGCCTCGCTCTCCGGCGGCGGCACGGCCGCACGGCTTTCGATCATGGCCCAGGCCTCGGCCCGTCCGGCCTCGTCCATCGTCAGCAGCGTGAGCCTGTCGGTATCGCGCAGGCGGAAGAACAGCGCCTTGCGCTCGGGGGTGAGCCTCCAGAAATAGTCCTGCGCCTCGACCGGCCAGGCGTCATAGGCCTGCCGCTGATCGGCCGGCCAGCCGGCCATCTCCGCCGCGTCGGCGGCATTGCTGCCTGTCGAAGGCGCCGGTGCGGGCTCGACCTGCGCGTCCGACGCCGGATCCATGGGCGCATCCTGCGCCATGGCGGGAATGCTGATCGTGGCCAACTGGCCACCGACGATGTACCAAAATGTCTTACGCATGAGATCCTCCACGGAATCGTACATGCGTGACGAACGCGACCCTTGCGGCCCGACCCTGCCGCGTCGCAAATCCTGTGGCGAAAGCGCCATCGAGGCAAGAGGACCATGGGGCACCGTCGTGTCGCCGCCACGCTCGGGCGTGGGGCGTGGCGATTTCGCGACGAGTATGCATGCACGAAAAAGGGCGGGGCCGCCATGGCAGCCCCGCCCCCTCCAAGCGTCGCACTCACGGCTCATCGAGCGGAGCGCGAGCGGAAAGCGGATTTTACTCGCCGGGTTTCTCGGCCGGCAGCTTCCCGTCCATCTCGCTGGCGGGCTTACCCGGCCAGTATTCGAGCGGACGATTGCCGGTCTTGTTCTTGGCCCAGCTGTTGATGCAGCCATCCTGCTGATCGCCCTTGCAGACCGGAAGGTCGTCGCCCGAGGCCGACTTGTAGGCGGCCGGGGTCGTCTGCGTGACTTCCTTGCTCACGAAGCGCGGATCAGCGGTGCTGGCCGAGGCCGAGGCAGTGGTCGCGGCAGCGGCTGTTGCGTTCGGCACCTGCGCCTGAACCTGCGTCCAGGCCTGCGCACGCGCTTCGGGCGTCATCTCGTAGATCCGGACGCGCTGGTCGTCGGTGAGCAGCCACCAGCCTTCCACCTGCATCGGCGTCAGCGTCCAGTAATACTCCTGAACGGCATCGGGCCATGCGTCATAGGCGGTCTGGCGATCGGCGGGCCATGCGTCGTACATGCCCTGCTGGTCGTCGCTCATCGCATAGACCTTGCCTTCCGCGTCGACGGCCATATCCTGGGCCGCGGCGGGTACCGTAGTGAAAGCCAGTGCGGCAGCACCGGCAAGAATGATATTACGCATTGGAGAATACTCCATTTGTCGTTGTCATTGCCCGTCCTACGCTGGAAACGCCGCGTCGGTTCCGGCACCGATCGGCCTACGGGGCTTGTCTTGCGGGCACGCGTTCCCTAGCTGTTCCGTACTGCATGACCGAGCTTCCCACCCCGTCCGACGCGCCCGAAAAAGCGCAGATTCCCGCCTATGCCGCGCGTCTGAACGCACCCCAACGCGAGGCGGTGCTGACCACCGAGGGACCGGTGCTGATGCTGGCGGGCGCCGGAACGGGCAAGACGGCGGCGCTTACCGCACGGTTGGCACATCTCATCGCAATGCGGCGCGCCTGGCCGAGCGAAATCCTGTGCGTCACCTTCACCAACAAGGCTGCGCGCGAGATGCGCGAACGGGTTGGTCGGCATATCGGCGATGCGGTGGAAGGCATGCCCTGGCTCGGGACCTTCCACGCGATCGGTGCCCGCATGCTGCGCCGCCATGCCGAGCTGGTGGGGCTCGAAAGCAACTACACGATAATCGACACCGACGACCAGTTGCGTCTGCTCAAGCAGCTGATCCAGGAAAACGACCTCGACGAAAAGCGCTGGCCCGCGCGCCAGCTCGCCGGGCTGATCGATCGATGGAAGAATCGCGGGCTCAACCCGGGCGACCTCGATGCGGTCGAGAACGAGGCCTATGCCAATGGCCGCGGCGCGCAGTTCTACGAGCTCTACCAGGAGCGCCTCAAATCGCTCAACGCCTGCGATTTCGGCGATTTGCTGCTGCACATGCTCAACATCTTCCGCCAGCATCGCGACGTGCTCGAGCAATACCAGCAGCGCTTCAAATACATCCTGGTCGACGAATATCAGGATACCAACCAGGTCCAGTATCTGTGGCTGCGCCTGCTCGCCCAGACGCGCAAGAACATCTGCGTCGTCGGCGACGACGACCAGTCGATCTATTCATGGCGTGGCGCAGAAGTGGCCAATATCCTCAAGTTCGAAAAGGACTTTCCCGGCGCGGCAGTGATCAAGCTGGAGCAGAACTATCGCTCCACCCCGCAAATCCTCGCCGCCGCCTCCGGACTGATCGATGCCAATAGCGAGAGGCTCGGCAAGACGCTCTGGACCGAGCTTCCGGCGGGCGACAAGGTCCGCGTCATCGGCGTGTGGGATGCCCCCGAAGAAGCGCGCCGCGTGGGCGAGGAGATCGAACGGCTCGAAGCCGAGGGGGCACCGCTCGACCAGGTCGCCATCCTCGTGCGCGCGCAATACCAGACCCGCGAATTCGAGGACCGCTTCATCCAGATCGGCCTCAACTACCGCATCGTCGGTGGCTTCCGCTTCTACGAGCGCGCCGAAATCCGCGATGCGCTGGCGTACCTGCGGACCATCGCCCAGCCCGCCGACGATCTCGCCTTCGAGCGCATCTACAACCAGCCCAAGCGCGGCCTCGGGGCGAAGACGCTCGAGGCGATGCGCCGTCATGCCCGCCGCACGCAGGCGCCGCTCGCCGCCGCGAGCCTCGACCTGTGCGATACCGACGAACTTCCCGCGCGGGCGAAGAACAATCTGGTCGGGCTGCTCGGCCAGTTCGTCCACTGGCGCGAGCTTGCGGAAACGGTCACCCCGTCCGAACTGCTGCGTACGGTGCTCGCCGAGAGCGGCTATGACGAGATGCTCCAGAAGGAACGCAGCGCGGAAAGCGCCGGCCGGCTCGAAAACCTCACCGAACTCGCCCGTGCGATGGAGGAATATGAAACGCTGGGCGACTTCCTCGAGCATGTCAGCCTGGTGATGGACAACGACCGCGCCGATGACGGCGAGAAGGTCACCATCATGACCATGCACGCCGCCAAGGGGCTCGAGTTCGACCAGGTCTTTCTGCCCGGCTGGGAGGAAGGCGTCTTCCCAAGTCAGCGCGCGATCGACGAAGGCGGGCTCGCCAGCCTCGAGGAGGAGCGCCGCCTCGCCTATGTCGCGATCACCCGCGCCAAGCGCCGCTGCACCATCCTCCACGCCGCCAACCGGCGCATCTACGGCCAGTGGACCAGCTCGATCCCCAGCCGCTTCATCGCGGAACTGCCCGAGGAGCATGTCCGGAGCGAGACCACCATGACCGGCGGTGCCTCGCTGTGGCGCGCCAACTGGAGCGAAACCGACGATCCCTTCGCGCATGTCTCGCGCGATGCGCCCAACAGGTCCGGCGCGCGCGGGCCGGGCTGGCAACGCGCGCTGTCGACCGGTTACGACTCGACCCCCAAGCGGCTCGCCGAACCGGGTCGCAGCGCCGCCAGCTTCGCCGCCAGGCCGCGCAGCGACATCGCCGTCGGCGCGCGCGTATTCCACGACAAGTTCGGCTATGGCTGCGTCACCGACCAGGAAGGCAACAAGCTGACGATCGAGTTCGAGAAGGCGGGCGAGAAACGCGTGCTCGACAGCTTCGTGAAGCTCGCGGCGGACTGACGCGCGTCGCCGCGCCGCCGGGATTTTCCTACACGGGCGCAAGCTGGCATGATCGCGCGATGATCACTCGCCGCATCCACGCTGCCCCCACTGTGTCTTTCACGCATGGCGAAAGCCACAGCGCCAGGCCGATCCGTGCGCGCAAGGTGCTGAAATCGGGCAGGGAAATGCGAAGGCCACGGTTTTCGCGAGACGTGGCGAGCGGTCCAACAAAGGCCACACCCTCCATCTTGCGCCCATTCCCCTGCACCGTCATGATTGCCCCGTACCAAGGGGGACTATCATGAACCGACTGCTCGCTTCCGATACCAGCCGCCGCAGCCTGCTGCGCTCGTCCATGCTCCTTGGCGCCGGGGCGGCGCTGTTCCCCCGGGTCGGTTTCGCGCAAAGCGATGCCCGCGCCGCGATCCAGGCGGCAGCGACCGCTAACCGGGCGGCCGATATCAAGCGGATCCAGGACTGGATTGCGCTGCCCACCATCGCCGCGGAAAACCGCAACGTCCCCGAGGGCGCGGCCTATATGGAAGAGCTTGCGCGCGCGGCGGGCTTTACCGGGGTCAGGCAGGTGCCGACCGACGGCGTGCCCGGCGTGGTCGGCTTCATGGACAATGGCGCGCCGCAGACGCTCGGCATCTACTTCATGTACGACGTCAAGCAGTTCGATCCGGCCGAGTGGCGCTCACCCCCGCTCGAGGCTGCGATCGTCGACATGCCCGAATGGGGCAAGGCGATCATGGGCCGCGGCGCGGTCAACCAGAAAGGGCCGGAGGCGATCTTCCTCGCCGCGCTCCACGCGATGAAGGCGGCGGGCGTGACGCCGCCGGTCAATATCGCACTGATCTGCGAAGGCGAGGAGGAGATCGGCAGCCCGCACTTTCGCCAGATCGCCGAGACGCCCGACGTGCTCGCCGCGCTCAAAAAATGCGCCGGCATCTTCATTCCGGCGAGCTGGCAGGGGCCGACCGGAGCGGTGAACGTCAATCTGGGCTCGAAGGGCGTGGTCGAGCTCGAACTGGTGGCAAGCGGCGAGAGCTGGGGCCGCGGTCCCAAGGGCGATATCCATTCGAGCCAGAAGGCCGCGGTCGATTCGCCCGTCTGGCGGCTGGTCCATGCGCTCAACACGCTGGTCACGCCCGACGGCAATACGGTCGCGATCGACGGCTGGTTCGAGAACGTGCGCCCACTGACCGAGCGCGAGAAGACATTGGTCAGGCAGGCCGCTGCCGCCGGAAACGAGGAACTGACCAAGGCCAGCCTCGGCGTCACCCACTGGATCGATGATTTGTCGTTCGAGGACGCGTTGATCCGCCTCGCCGAGCAGCCGACGGTCAATATCGAGGGGCTCGTCGCAGGCTACACCGGCCCCGGCGGCAAGACGGTGCTGCCCGGGCGCGGCGTGGCCAAGCTCGACTTGCGCCTGGTGCCCAACCAGACCCGCGACGAAGCGGTCCGCAAACTGCGCGCGCATCTCGACGCGCAGGGGTTTCCCGATGTCGAGGTCAATGTTTCGGGTGGTTACGATCCGACCGAAACGGCGGAGGACAGCGCGCTCATTCGCGCCGAGCTGGCCGCCTACGAGGCGCTCGGGGTCGAGGCGAGGCTCAATCCGCGCCTTGCCGGCTCGTGGCCGGGCGCGACCTTCACCGCCCCGCCGGTGAGCATCCCCGCCGGCCATTTCGGTCTCGGGCATGGTTCGGGCGCGCATGCGCCGGACGAATATTATGTCGTGGAATCGACCAATCCCAAGGTCGCCGGGATCACCGGTGCGACCATGGGCTATGTCGAGATCATGTACCAGCTCGCGGCGCTGGCGTAGCGGCTGCCGCCTCCGCTGCCGCGCGGGGGCGGTAGCGTCGTTCGAACGGTCGCCCGAGTTCGCCGAGGAAGCCGCGCGTTCCCTCGGCGATCCCCGTCTCGCAATCGAGATAGGGCTCCGGATCGACATAGGTCCCGAAGAGCTTGTCCCACAGCGTCACGGTGTTGCCGTAATTGCTTCCCATCAGCGCCTCGTCGCGAATGTGGTGCAGGCGGTGCGCAGCGGGCGAAATCAGAACCTTGCCGAAGATTCCCAGAGTCCATGGCACGTCGGCATGGATGAAGAAGCCCCACCAGCTGCGCAGGAAGGCCGCGCCGGCGATGGCCCATTCCGGGAAGCCGAGCAGGAACAGCAGCCAGATATCGACCAGCATGCTGAGCAGCTTGCTGAGCGGATGCTTGCGATGGACCGAGAGCCAGTGCAGCGCCGTATCCGCATGGTGGGTCGCATGGATCGGCCACAGCCATCTGTGGTGCTCGGCGCGATGCCGCCAATAGACCACGAAATCGTAGACCAGGATGGCACAGAGCAGCACGGCAGTTTCGTTGAGACCGCTCCAGAAGCGGCCCAGCGCCGGAAGCGCGACGAGGCGGTCGCGAATGGCGCCTTCGGGTAGGGCGAAGAGCGGCCCGAACAGCACGGCATTGAACAGCAGCAGGCCGAGATTGGTGGTGAACTCGCCATGCACCCGCGCCAGCGCCGCGCCGATCGCCCGCCGCTTTACCAGCAGCGCCAGCAGGCCGAATGCCGTGCCGGTCATGACCAGCATGGCCAGCGTCACCTGCGCGTGATGGGCGAAGATTTCCATTGCGCCACCACATGGCGCGGACGTGGTTAGAAAGCCGTTAAATCAGGTCGCCGAAATGTCGAGGAATCCGGGACGAGGACCGTTCCATTCGCCCGCTGCGACCGGCGCATCGTCCGAGTCGCGCTTGCGCCGCGGCTCGCTTTTCGCCTTCGGCTTGCTGCGGGCCGGCTTTTCGTCCCGCGGCTCGTCCTCCTCGCGCTTCTTGTGCGCACGCTTGGGCTTTTCCTCCGCCCGCTCGGTCGGCCGTTCCACCAGTTCGACGCGGACGTCTTCCTTGCCGAACACCTTGATCTTCGCGCCCGTCAGCTTCTCGACATTGTCGATCGCCTCGGCATCTTCCTTCGCGACGAAGGTGAAGGCGCGGCCCTTGGCCCCTGCCCGGCCCGTACGGCCGATACGGTGGACGTAATCGTCCGGGTGCCAGGGCGTGTCGAAATTGAACACGTGGCTGACGCCCTTGATGTCGAGACCGCGGGCGGCGACGTCGGAGGCGACGAGGATGTTCACCTCGCCGGCCTTGAACCGCTCGAGTTCCTTGATCCGGCTCGACTGGTCCATGTCGCCGTGAATCTCGCTGCTGCGGAAGCCGTGGCTCTGCAGGCTCTTGTTGAGCTCGCGGACGGTAGTCTTGCGGTTGGCGAAGATGATCGCGGTTTCCACGTGGTCGTGGTCGAGCAGCCAGCGCAGCGTTTCCCGCTTCTTGCGGCTTTCCACCGGCACCTTGAAGGCGGTGATGTCCTTGTTCGTCGTCGCCGCGCGACTCACTTCGATCCGCTTGGGATTGTTGAGAAACTTCTTGGCCAGCTTCTCGATCGGCGGCGGCATGGTGGCCGAGAACAGCATTGTCTGGCGCGCTTCGGGAAGCTTGGAGCAGATGAACTCGATATCCGGGATGAAGCCCATGTCGAGCATGCGGTCGGCCTCGTCGATGACGAGCAGCTCGCAGCCGTTGAGCAGGATCTTGCCGCGTTCGAACAGGTCCATCAGGCGACCGGGCGTGGCGATCAGCACGTCGACGCCTTCGTTCAGCGCCTTGACCTGGTCGCCCATCTGCACGCCGCCGATAAGCAGCGCGAGCTTGAGGTCGTGGTTCTTGCCGTATTTCTCGAAATTCTCGGCGACCTGCGCCGCGAGTTCGCGCGTCGGCGCAAGGATCAGCGAGCGCGGCATCAGCGCGCGGCGACGGCCGCTTGCCAGGACGTCGATCATCGGCAGCACGAAGCTTGCGGTTTTGCCCGTGCCGGTCTGCGCGATGCCGATGATGTCCTTCATCATCAGCACAGGCGGAATCGCCTCGCGCTGGATATCGGTCGGCGTCGTGTAGCCGGCGTCGCTTACTGCCTTGAGCAAGTCTTCGGAAAGGCCGAGATCGGCGAAAGTCATGCGGTTCGAAACTGTCCCTGGAACAAAGGCCGAAGAAAAGCCGCGCGGGCGCGGCATCGGCTAGGCGCGCCCTTCGCCGGAATTGGTCGAAAAGTCAAGAAATCGGCGCGACGACCGCTTCAGTCGTCCGCGCTGCCCGCAACCAGGCGGCTCATATTGGAGATGCGGCACTTGGCCCCGGCGCGCGAAAGCAGCCGATCGCGCCCGACGCACAGCTTCCCGTCGGAGTTCTTTTCGACATAGAAGCCGAGGTAGAAATCGCGCGGGCTGCAGGCATCTTCGAGCTCGGCCGAGATGATCTGGCGGTTGCGCATATACATCAGCAGGCGCGTGCCGCGATCGGCCACGCCGACGATGTCGCCCACGCTGAGGCACTTCCCGTAAGGACGCTCGACGAGCCGCGTCGGCAGCGGCTGGCGCGGCAGGTCGGCGAGGAAATCGCGCCGCAACCGGCCGGGCTGCGGACTGATTCGCAGAATCACGCGCTGCTCGATCCGGACCTGGTTGGCGACCGGATCGCCGTTTTCGTCGAGCACGCCGAACCATAGCGGATCCTGCTCCGCCAGGGCTTGAGAACCTGCCGACCCATTCCCGCTTGCGCCTGCCTGTTCCACGTCGACGCCCGTCGCTGCGCTTTCCGGAGCGCCCAGTGCCAACAGCATGGCGATCAGGGGAGAAAGCAGGGACATTGTCTAGCTACGAACGGTCCTCGGCCGAAAGTCTGGTTACCCGCGGGAAACAAACGGAATTGCCACTTGCTCCCCGGCGCTTGAATGCGGGCTTAATTGTTCTGCGACCGATGGCAAGTGGTGGCAATCGCCGGCCGGGATGTGGCAGGATGTCCGCGATGACCGATATCGAATCCTTTCGTCGCGCCACCACCGAACTGCTCGGCGAACGCGGTTTCACCTGCGATCCCGAACTGGTCGAGCCCTGGCTCACCGACTGGCGCGGGCGCTATACCGGCAAGGCGCTGGGCATCGCCTCCCCCGCCTCGACCCGCGAAGTGGCCGATTTCGTCGGGCTCTGCGCCGAGCACCGCGTCCCGATAGTCCCGCAGGGCGGCAACAGCGGCATGTCGGGCGGCGCCACGCCCGACGAAACCGGTGCCAGCGTGGTCCTCTCGCTCCGCCGGATGGACGCCATCCGCGACTTCGATCCCGCCGCGCGGCAGATCACCTGCGATGCCGGTGTCATCCTGCAGACCCTGCACGACAGGGTCGAGGCCAAAGGCCTGCGTTTTCCGCTGACGCTGGGCGGCAAGGGTTCGGCGACCGTCGGCGGGCTCATTTCGACCAATGCCGGCGGCACGCAGGTGCTGCGGCACGGCACCATGCGCGCGCAGGTGCTCGGGATCGAAGCGGTGCTCGCCGATGGAGCGATCTTCTCGGGCCTGGTCCCGCTGAAGAAGGACAATCGCGGCTTCGACCTCAAGCAGCTGCTGATCGGCTCAGAGGGTACGCTGGGGATCGTCACTGCGGCCACGTTGCGCCTGCTCCCGGCGATCGGCGAGCGCCGGGTCGTCTGGGTTGGTCTCCAGAGCATCGCGGCGGCGCGGCGGCTCCTGCTCCATTGCGAGGAAGCCGCGGGAGACGCGCTCGAAGGGTTCGAAGTGCTTCCCGCGCATTGCCTGCAGGCGGTGCTCGCCCACCTCCCCGACGCGCGCAGCCCGCTTTCGGGAGAGCATGCCTGGCATGCGCTGGTCGAGCTGGTCGGCACGAACGACGAGGCGGAGAAGCTCGACGACCTGGTCGAAACCGTGTTTGCGAGCGCGATGGATCGCGGCCTCGTCGAGGACGCGGTGATCGCCGCCAGCGAAACGCAGGCCGAAGCCTTCTGGCAGCTGCGCGACAGCATCGCCCCGGCGGAGCGCGCCATCGGCCCGGCGATGCAGCACGACATATCGGTGCCGGTCGCCCGGATGGCCGAGTTCGTCGAAATCGTTGCGCCTCAGGTGGAAGACCGATTCCCCGGTACGCAGGCATTCGGGTTCGGGCATCTCGGCGACGGCAACATCCATTTCCACGTGCTCGCCCCGCGCGGCGCGACGCGCGGCGAATGGGAGGCAAGCGACGGCAAGGCGATCAGCGCCTATGTCCACGACCGCGTCACCGAATTCGGCGGTTCGATCAGCGCCGAACACGGAATCGGTCAGGTCAAGCGCGACGAACTCGCCCGGCTGGGCGACCCGGTGAAGCTCGCTCTGATGCGCTCCATCAAACGAACGCTCGACCCGTTGGGGATACTCAATCCGGGCAAGCTCGTGCCGCTTGCACCCCACGGCGCAACGCCGTAAAGCCCGCGCTTCGCGCGTGTGCCTCCCGGGCATATCGCCCAACCCAATCGAATTTCGGAGAGATCCATGGCCAGCGCGCCGCAGCCCAACTTGCCCCTTTTCTTCAAAGATCTGATGCCGCTCAACCGCAAGGACCACGCGAACTATCGCTCGCGTCCGATGACCAAGGCTCCCTGGCTCGCCAAGCAGCACGCAGTGCCGCTCACGGTCGACGAATTCGTCCAGGCCCAGCGCGACATGCCGATCGTCTTCTCGACCGGCCCGGACGCCGTTCCGCTCGCCCTGATGGGCCTCAACGATGGCGTGAACACCTTCGTCGACGAGGAAGGCTCCGTCACCGAGCAGATCTACATCCCGGCCTATGTCCGCCGCTATCCCTTCATGCTCGCCCGTCTCAAGCCCGACAGCGACGACCTGTCGCTGTGCTTCGATCCGACCGCCGACAACATCGGTGAGTTCGAAGACGGCCAGCCGCTGTTCCAGAACGATGAACCCAGCGACGGCACCAAGCAGATCCTCGAATTCTGCGAGCAGTTCGAGCAGGCCGGCCAGCGCACGCAGGCCTTCATGAAAGAACTGAAGGATCACGACCTGCTGATGGAAGGCGAAATCGCCATCACTCAGGAAGGCAATGATAAGCCCTTCGTCTATCGCGGCTTCCAGATGATCAATCAGGAAAAGCTGCGCGAACTGCGCGGCGACCAGTTGCGCAAATGGACCGAAAACGGCCTGCTGCCGCTGATCTGGGCGCAGATCTTCTCGATGGACATGATGCGCACCATCTTCGGCCGCCAGCTCCAGCAGGGCAAGGTTCCCCTGCCCGACGCCGCGACCGCCGGTGTCCCCACTGCCTGATCCGGTACCCAGACGCGCGCGGATCAGGACGATTCGCGCGCGCCTGGCCCTTTGCCCGCTGCTGCTGCCCGCGCTCCTGGCGGCGGCCGGTCCGGCATGGGCCGAAGGGACCATCGAGACGGCAGACCGCGCACCGGTGCCGCTCGAAATCTTTCAGCAAAGCGAAACGCGGCTATTCCAGGTCGGCTATCGCCTGGCGACCGCCAATGCCCCCTTCTGCGAACGGGCGATCCGGGTGTCCGGCCTGCTGATCCATGACGCCGACAGCTACGGCAATCCCGCCGCCGTGCGCACGCTGTTCCATCTGAGCGGTGACATCGGCGCGCAGGCCGTCGCGCCACAATCGCCGGCCGCGCGGGCGGGCATGCTCCAGAACGACACCATCCTGGCCATCGACGGCAAGGAAATCGCCGATCACTGGCCGAAGACCGACCCGCGGTGGAAGCGGTCCTTCGCCTTGCGCGACGCTATCGACGAGGCGCTGGCGCGCGGCCCGGTCGAGATCGGCTGGCAATCCGCAGGCATGCCGGCGCAAAGCGCGACGATCGAGGGGGTCCCCGCCTGTCCGACCCGCTTCGAACTGGTCGATTCCAAGGACAGCGCGGCGGCCGACGGCGACCGCGTGCTCGTGGGCGAGAAATTCCCCGGCCTCGCCTATGAGGAAGCCGACTTTGCCGCGGCCATCGCCCACGAGATGGCGCACAATATCCTGCGCCACCCGCAGACCTTCGACAAGACGGGCTGGAAACGAAAGCTGGTTCGCCTGTCCGAACGCGATGCCGATCGCCTGATGCCCTGGATACTGCAGAACGCCGGCTACGATCCGCGAGCGGCGGTCCATTTCATGCGCACCTGGGGCCCCCGGCATGGCGGATGGATCTTCCGTTCGCGCGACCACGACGGCTGGGATGAGCGCGTCGAGTTCATCGAGGCGGAACTGCCGAAGATCGAGGCCGCTCTCGACGCGAATGGCAAAGCCGACTGGAAAACGCACTTCACGCAATTGCTGCCGGTGCGTCCGACCAACTAAGCCCTGTCTCCAGGCTGCGAATCCCGATATGGCAGTGACTTGGCAGGGAGAAGAGGATGGGCCGGATCGTCCCGGTGATTTTGTGCGGTGGTAGCGGGACGCGGCTCTGGCCGCGCAGCCGGGCCGCCAAGCCCAAGCCGTTCCTGCCCCTTCTCGGCGAACGCACGCTCTATCAGGACACTCTCGCCCGCTGCTCCGATCGCGGAGAATTTGCCGCTCCCATCGTGGTGATCGGCGAAAAGCACCTCGACCATGCGCGCGCTCAGGCGGCCGACATTGCTCCCGATGCGACCTTCATCGTGGAACCCACCGGACGCAACACCGCACCTGCCGTGGCGCTGGCGGCCCATTCCGTCGATCCCGACGACGTCATGCTGGTCTGCCCGAGCGACCATTTCATCGCCGATGCCGAGGGCTTTCGCGATACCGCAGTCGCGGCAGCGAAGCTGGCGGACGCCGGCTGGCTGGTCTGCTTCGGGATTTCGGCGACAGCGCCGGAGACCGGCTACGGATATCTGCGCCGCGGCGAAGCTCTGGAAGGCGGCTATCGGGTACGGAAATTCGTCGAGAAACCCGAGCTCGAAACCGCCATGGGGTTCCTGGCTGACGGGGGATATGCCTGGAACGGCGGTATCTTCGCCCTCCCCGCGGGCCAATTCCTCGACGAACTGGCCACTCACCGCCCGGACATGGCACGCCGGGTCGAAGAGGCCCATGCCGCGGCCCAACGCTCCGGCTCCTGCCTGCGGCCCGATCACGAGGCCTTTGCGGCGATCGCAGGCGAATCGATCGACTACGCGATCATGGAAAATACCGATCGAGCCGCGATGGTCGACGCGACGTTCGGCTGGTCCGACATCGGCAACTGGAATGCGATCTACGATCACAGGAAACCCGCCGACGGGGCGAACGTCATCGCGGGACAAGGGGAAATCATCGATTCCCAAGGAACGATGATCGATAGCGACGGCCCCTTCGTGACCGTGGTCGGAGTCAGCGACGTGGTGGTGGTGGTCGATGGCGACGACGTCCTCGTCGCCTCCCGCGATGCCGCCCAGCAGGTGGGCAATGCCCGCAGAAGCCGGCACCAATGACCGAAAAGCTCTCGCGGAAATTCGTCCAGAAGGTCTGGGGCGTCGATCGCCTCCCGCCCGAATTCGGTGCCGGGCATGAAGCGCGGATCGGCGAAGTCTGGTTCAAGCCGCCCGCGCAACTCCCCGAACTGCTCGCAAAATACATTTTCACCAGCGAGCGCCTGTCGGTCCAGAACCATCCGAACGACGACCTGGCGCGCGCTCTGCGGCTGGGGCCCAGCGGCAAAAGCGAATGCTGGATCATCCTCGACAGCGAGGCCGATGCGGAAATCGCGGTGGGATTCACGCGCGAAGTCGCGATCGAGGACGCCAGAAAAGCCGCGCTGGACGGATCGATCGTCGAGCTGCTCGCCTGGCACAAGGTTTCGCAGGGCGATGTGTTCTATATTCCGCCGGGGACCGTCCACGCGATCGGGGGCGGGGTGAACCTGGTCGAAATCCAGCAGAACTCCGACATCACTTTCCGGCTGTACGACTACGGCAGGCCCCGCCCGCTCCATCTCGACGAGGCGCTCGAGGCGGCCGTCACCACGCCCTATCCCCCACACCTGCGCTCCAGGCTGGAAGACTCAGGGCCCGTCCTGGTCGAGGGCGAGCACTTCACGCTCTTCTGCATCCGCGCCGACGAGACGCCCACGATGGATGCATGCGGCCCGGCCCTCGCCCTGCCATTGACCGGCGAGCCTTCGGTCGATGGAGGGATCCTGGCGCTGGGCGAATGCGTTCTGCTCGAGAATGTCGCCGATGCGCGCTTCTCGGGTTCGGGCATCGTGCTGCTGGCCCAGCCTACCCCGCGATAGCCGACCAAACGGGCAATAGGTGCGATGGGTCACAGCGGTTTGTGTGCTGCTCTCATCTTGAAAGCCCGAGAAGCGACAACTATTTCGACATTGCCGGTCGGGCCTCCCCTCATGGCCCGCTCGGCAGATGCACGCGAGTGCATTTCCTCCCTGAACCTTGGCCACCTCGCGCTTCTTGCGCGAGGTGGTTTTTTCTTGGGCGGTTACTCCGCTGCCTGGGCGATCGGCCCGCGGCGCGCCATGGTCGCGGCCTCGGCACCCAGAGTGCGGACCAGGCCTCCCAGAAGCTTCACGATCGCGGTCAGGCGCGCGCTGGGCTGGTCGAGCCGCGCATCGAGATAGGTGCTGCGGCACACTTCGATCTGCAGCGCATGGATGCCGCGCGCGGTCTGGCCGTAGCGGTCGAGCACATAGCCCCCCGAATAGGGCCGGTTGTGCGCCACGCGGCGGCCGTGGGTGGCGAGATAGCGCAGCGCGAGGTCGACCAGCCCGGGATCGCAGGAGGCGCCGAAACGGTCGCCGATCACGAATTCCGCGGGCCGGTCCTGCGGATGGCTTCGCTTCAGCGGCGGCATCGAGTGGAGGTCGATCAGCAGCGCGACGCCCCAGCGATCGCGTAAACGCTCGAGCTCGCTTCCCAGCGCCGCGTGATAGGGGGTGTAAATGCCGGCTATCCAGGCGTCGAGTTCGGCCTTCGTCAGCGGCCTGCGCCAGATTTCCCCCATCCCCGGGATGCGCCGGGGAACGAGGCCCAAGCCACTGCGCGACCGGCGGTTCGCGAGGCTGTGCCGCACGGGCTTGGGCTTCGCGCCCTGGACCATGCCCCAGTCGATATCATCGACCGATCGATTGAGGTCGATCATCGCGCGCGGTGCCTGCGCCAGCAGGAGCGAGGCCGCATTGGCACTCGCGACCGGCGCAGCAACCGCATCGATGTGCCGGTCTTCGAGACGCAAACGCGCGTCCTCGGGTTCTCGCAGCGATGCCAGCATGTCGTCTGGATAGGAACGGCCGCAATGCGGTGCGGCGATCATCACGGGGATCGCGGATTCGCCGAACCGCCAGAGACGATACGAAGGTAAATTCAGGCCGGGGATTTTACCGCCGGACAAATGCTCGGCGCCAGCCCATGGTTCTGCCCGCGTGTGGTCCATCGCATCATCGTCGGGCGCATGCCCGCATTAATCAAGTCCGGAATCGCTCGCGCGCGCCGCCCGGTGTTTCGTATGCCCCCTGGCGGCGCGCCTTTCGCCCCCACCCCAACCGCCCTGCCATCGCGTTAACAATGATCGTTTTGGATACATGCTTTTTTAAAACCCGCGCGCTAGAGATGCGCAATGACGCAAAACCAGCCTCCGCGCATTCTGCTGGCCGAAGACGACGACGCCATGCGCGTGTACCTCGAACGTGCCCTGGCCAAGGCCGGCTACGCGGTCGATTCTGTCGATCGGGGCACCGATGCCCTTCCCCTTCTTGAAGAGGCCAATTACGATCTCCTGCTCTCGGATATCGTGATGCCCGAGATGGACGGGATCGAACTGGCCCAGCGCTGCAACGAGGTCAGCCCCGACACCAAGGTGATGTTCATTACCGGCTTCGCCGCGGTCACGCTCAAGGCCAGCCGCGAGCAGCCGCACGCGAAGGTGCTGTCGAAACCCTTCCATTTACGCGATCTCGTGCTCGAGGTGGAGCGCGTGTTGGAGGACCCGGTGAGCGCGCGCCTGTATTAAGTGCGATTAGGGCCTTGCGCGGTTTTCCAAGCCTCGCTAAAGGGCCCGCCTGCCCCGCAAGGGCGCACTCGATGGTGCGGGCGTATAGCTCAGTGGTAGAGCACTATGTTGACATCGTAGGGGTCCCAAGTTCGAACCTTGGTACGCCCACCATCGAAGCCTCTCGAGGCATGAAAAAGCCCGCCGGATCGGCGGGCTTTTTTGTTTCCTGCGAAGCTAGGCCCGTTCGGCCAGATCGATCAGGACCCGCTCATAGGCCTCGTGAATGATATCGAACCGGAACGCCTCGGCATGGCGCTTGCGTGCCCCAGCCCTCGCCTGCTCGAGCTTCGCTGAGCCATCGTCGACCGAGACGAGGATATTTTCCAACGAGACTGCGTCGCCGAAGTAGAACTGCTCCGCCCCCGCGACCCACCGATTGAATCGATTGTCATGCGCGATGACGGCATTTCCGGCCCCCAACGCCTCGACGAGCGACGGGTTCGTACCCCCCACGGTATGGCCATGGAGATAGGCGCGCGCATGGTAGCGAAGTGCCTGCACCGTCGGCAAGTCGTAGATAGCGCCCGGAAACAGGACCTGGTCGCCCCCCGCGGCCTTGACCCGGTTGTGATAGGCGTTGTCCGGATCAAACTTGCCCAGCACGACCAGCTTCATCTTGCGCGGCCTGGCGGAGAATGCCTCTACGATCTGGAGAATGGAGTTCTCGGGCTCGATGCGGGCGATCGAAACGCAATAGCCATCGGGCTCGATACCGAGGCCGGCGATGAGTTCGGCCGGTGCATCGTCGATCCTGTCCGAGCCATAGGGAATCATGACCGGCTTGCGGAGGCTGCGACGGGCGGTGTGCTTCGCGATCTCGGGGTGGTCGCAAATCGGAACGTCGCACAGGTTTGCGCCGGCGACCTCGTTGAGGAAGAACCACGCCTTGGCAGGCAGGCTCCACTTGTCGCGCTTCCACTCGATGCCGTCCATGTTCATGGCGATCTTCCGGCCACGCAGCCGTTCGGGGGAATTGAACAGCGCGGTGTTGTAACCGAGCACGAGGTCGATGCCCGGTCGCTTGAGGACGTCTCGCACGCATGCGGCGTCGAATTCCATGGTGCCTACCGCGCCAGAACGCTTGGGCACGAAGTGCACGCGATGGATGCCCTCCCACTCGTCTTCCCATTGCGACAGCCCGTTGTTGGGAGCGTCGGCCTGGCAGTAGACGAGCACAGAATGGCCTCGGTCACGCATGTAGGGTGCGAACTTCGCTGCGAAACTTTCAAAGCCACCATGCGCGGCGGGAATACCGCGGATGCCCAAGATATTCAGATGCAAGATCTTAGCCCCCGGTGGCAGGAAGAAGGACGCCCGAGGTTTCGTAAAGGTCGGAGACTGCCCGGTAGTAGGACTCCTTGTCGAAACGATCGAGCGCGAGCGCCCGGCCCGCCTGCCCGCGAACACGCAACTCGCTATCGTCGGCATCTGCGACCATGGCCAATGTCTTCGCGAGGTCTCCGGCGTCGCCCGAACGGAATAGCCAGCCGCAAGCGTCGTGTTCGGGCGGCTCGATCAGTTCCGGGATACCGCCTATCCGTGCCCCGATCGCCGGCTTTTCCAACTGGAAGGCCTCAAGCAGAGCCAACGGTGCGTTTTCATAACATTCGCTCGGCAGGACGACCGCCCGGGCCCGACCGACAAATTGCCACAACTTGTCTCCGTCCTGGCGGCCATGGAAAGCAACCGGCGCACCGATCCGGAGGGCACGCGCCCGCAATTCCTGCTCGTGGGGACCGGAGCCGACGATATCCACCGGGACGTTCGCGAGCTTCGCCGCTTCAATTAGCGTATCGATTCCCTTCTCGACCGATAAGCGTCCAAAGAACAGGATGGGCGCCTGGTACCCTTTGGCGAACACCGGGTCGATCTTGCGCGTGAAGTTCGGAATGTAGTGGATGCGCTCTGCGGGGAAGCCCCATTCCGCCAGCTTCGCTGCGTGGAAGCGGCTCGGGGCGATGACGCCCGCAAGATGCTTCGCATAGGATTTGCGACGGTCGTGCACATAGGCTTCGAGCGCGACCACGCCGCTCGCCATGCGCGATCCCTTGGTGCAGCGATTCTTCAACGCGTTGTAGTAGCGCCCACCCTTGCATTGCTCGCAAATCTCTCCCTGGCCGTTTCGCATGGTGTAAGCCGGACAAGCGATCTTCAGATCGTGTGCAGTCAGGAAGATCGGGATACCGGCCTCGGCGAGCGGTTCCAGGACGGACGGCGTCAGGTGGTGATAGATGCAGTGCACATGCGCGACGTCGATCGGGGTTTGCCTGATCATGTCGGCCGCCTTCCGCTTTGCCTCTGTATTGTAGACGCTCGCTTGCGCAATACGCAGCTTGTCCGCGAGACCCTCGGCGAATTCGTGATCGACCATTCGGGCAAAAAACGCGTCATCGTCGCACGGGAGATTGCGCGGATGGTGCATCGACAGGAAACGCGTTTCCCAGCCGTTTTCGGCGAACAATTCCGCATGGTCGAAGTAGACCGCATCGGATCCGCCGCGACGATAGTGATAGCTATTGAGCGACAGCAGGGCAGGCAAAGACAGTGACCTCGAGAATGTCGCCGTGCTGCGCGACATGCGACCGTCTAAGGTGAGGTAAACCAAAGGTCAACCAACCCCCCGCAAGCCCAATATCCATGCCGATTGACTTGGCGCCATCGACCATTAATGCGTCCTCGATGGATCGGTCGGCACATCATGGATAGCCTTGACTTGGGAAATTCCGCGAGGAAAGCCAGCACTCGTGCCGGATGCCCGACCCAGGTCTCGAGCCGGTCTCGCTTGTCGTCACACGGGCCGCGAGGCGGCTCCACGCATGGCAAGCGCTTCTGCAGTGTGGCTTCCAAGACCGAAACAGTTTAGATTGCACCAAGCCAACGAAACGTAGGTCCGATGCCGACTCCCAATAATCCACCTTTTGCACGCGCGGCGACGCCGTCGGCCTATCATGCGCAGAGAACCCAATTGCTGTCGCGCGGTGCTATCCAGGCGATGTTCGCCTTGCTCTACCTGCGCATCCTGGGTGCTCTGATCGACACACTGGGATATGACGTCGCCTCGAAGGCGACGACCTTCCTGATTGTCGGCTTTGTCTTTATCGCATTCCTGCTCATGCTGCGCTGGCCGCGAGAATTCTCCCTATGGCTCCTGGGCTGGTTCGTCGTCATCGGCGCATGCTTTGTGTCGATGTTTGCCAACGATCTCCTGTCTAACGCCCAGGCATGGTCCTTCATCGTGCAGATGGCACTCTACACCTGCTTCCTGCCCGTCTTTTTCCTCATGGCGCAAAGTGAGCCACGTTTCGTTCTGCGCCACGCTGACATGTTCATCAAATTTTTCATCGTGGTGGGCCTTTTGGCTTCGCTCTATCAGATCGCGTCCGGAAACGTGTTCGTCACTCAGACCGCCGCAGCTACCGAGCGAGTCTACGGAACGGCGGGCCACCCGGTCTCCTTCTCCCTGCAACTTACCTCCGCGGTGGTTATCCTCGAGGTGGTCAGGCAGCGGCTGAACAAGCCTCTGCCTTGGTTGTTCTATGGCATCGCACTTTTCACAATCGTGCTGACCCAGTCGCGCACTGCCTGGCTGGTGGTCGCATTGATCGGAGTTTTCTACGGGATCTCGCGCGTCGGCTCGACGATGAAGCCGATCTATCTCCTTATTTTGGCTGTGTTTGCCGTCGCGGTTGTCCACTTTACCGGCAGATTCGACGACCTTTCGACCTTGCCTCAATTTTTCGAGAATACCGATTTCGAAGCCGATTCGTACCAGTACCAATATGTGAACAATTCGCTGGAATGGCGAATTGCCAACTGGGCTTTGAGTTTGAATGCCGCTCTGCTCAAACCGCTCTTGGGTTACGGGCCGGGCCAGACGACCTCCGTCAGCCTCTTCGATCTCCAGATGCATAACGTCATGCTGGAGATCTTCGTCCAACTCGGCTTCATCGGCCTGTTTGGCTTCTGCCTGATGCTGTTTGGGCACTTTCCGATATTGCGCATGATTACAAGCCAGGGCGGGATCAAGCGCCTTACCGCTGTGTATCTCGGGGTGCTCCTTCTGGCGGCGACCTTCGGGACATCGATGATCTACCAAACGGTGACGATCATATTCTATCTGATGGCGTTGGGACTTGCCTGCGCCAAACCTCCGCCAACGACGGCAAGGCACCTGCCCAGCTGAGCGAATATCAAGTCGGGGTAAATGCCCCGATCTCAGTAATATTCTTTCCAAGCGGAGCCTATCACCGCGAGCCGCTTACTTACGCACCACCACTCGATCCTTGCTGGCGCCGTAGCCCATTTCCGCAAGGGTATTGCGAAACGGTTCGACCAGTTCGGGCATGAGTTCCAAGGGAGCGTACTGTTCGGTCTGCGACAGGATCGTTGTGGCATAGTTCTCGAAGACCGGATCGGGCGACAGGCCCGCATGTTGCAACATTTCGGTCAATATGGCTTCGGTCTTCACGCAAAGGTCTTCGTAGCGGATCGCCAGCACTTCGTCAGGATATTCACGACCGACTGCGGCGACTTCCCGCATGGATAGGATCCATTCGACCGCTGCCCGGTCGCGATGGTCGTCCGCCATCGTCAACTGCCTCACGAGCGGGGCGAGATCGGGATGTTCGGGCACTATCTGTTCAACCAGCAAGCGCCACTTGCGAGAGTTCCTCCCCCACCAGTCGTGAACCTGATCGCCCTCTAGATCGGTGTTGCGACGCGACCAATTCGTGACCGAAGAACAGGTATCAACTCCGTCGCGCATAATCGCGATGAAACGCGCCTTCGGAAACAGCTCTTTCACGAAAGATATGCGGAAGACGAGTTCCGGATACTTGTCGACCACGCGACGTGCCATCCCCCATCGCATGGCCCAACTGTAAATGTGCGCCAGCTGCTTTGCCATTCTCGGCTCTGCATCGCCTGAATCGAGTCGCACACGGGCCGCACCAGTCGAATAAGATCCCGCGATATCCTCTTCGCCATGAATGAAATGCCAGGCAGCCTTGGGTTCGTTCAGAAAAACGGTTTCGCCATGCATGGCAAAAAGCTTGCCGAGAACTGTCGTCCCGCTCCGCCCGGTTCCGATGACGATGATCGGTGCATCGCTCCCCTTCCGGCGAGGAAAGACCTGCGCGGCCCGGTACAGCGCGAAGACGAGGGGATTGATCCATTGGCCCCTGGTTGTCAGCGGCCGTCCTTCGATCAATGCCCAGGATACAACACGGCCTAGCAATTTACCCTTCCGTCTGGCGATCATCTCCTTGTCGATTTGCGCGAACATGGCTTTAATTCCTGAAGAGCGAATATGGATGAGGAATCATCTGGCTGCGCGAGAGCGTGTCCGGCCCAATAGGACGATGGTCGCGGAGATGATATCGCCCGAAAATCCGAGCACACGACGCGCGGTAAGCCAAGCGAATCCTCGCATAACACACTGCGCAAAGAACACGCCGAGCGCCACAGCTTCCGCCGTCTGCCAGATCGTCGATATGAGTATCGATAGCGCCCCGATAATGGTCGACCAAACTGCGATGCGCATCGCGGCAGCCTCCTGTCCACACATCGTAAGGACAAGCTCGTTCGGCCCGAAGGCGACCGCCAGTACGCCGGATGCAAGCAGGATGTACAGAGGATCGCGCGCCGCACCGAATTCGCTCCCGAATAACGAGAGCGCCGGACCGGCAAGGACTGCAAGGAGCGCTGCGGTGCAAAGCGTCGGTACGAAGGTGAACAGCGATGCCTTGACCACGTCACGGTGGACCCGGTCCATCTGGCCCGATGCGTAATGCATCGAGAACGCAGGCCCGAGGGCAATATTCTGGCTGACCAGAAATAACACTGGGATCATCGCAATCCTGTTGGCTGCGAAATACAAAGCGGCGGTTTCCGACCCGAGGAACAAGCCGACCACGATCACGTCGAGATTGCTGAACGCCACACCGGCCACAGATGCGATCCACAGAGGTGTGCGCGCGTTCCGCCAGTCCGAACCCGGCTCTGGACGCTCCTTCGCAAACGCGGCCGCGAATGCAGACGGAATCCGGTAGCGCGCCCCCATCAGTAAACCCTGCAGGATAATCAGGCTCGCGAGCACGCCTACGAGAATCGACAGCACCATCGCCAATGTCAGCGGCTTCTGGCCCCACATGAAGAACAGGGCCACCAGAATGGTCCCGCTGATAAACCTCCAGAGGATATCCTTGGGAACAAGCGCCAGAACGACATGGCGATAGGCCCGCGCCAAATGCGCCTGCATGTCGATAATTCCTGTCAGCGGCACGACAAGCAGGCCCCAGGCGATGGCGGCCCAGTGCTCCAGCCGGCCCATCAGGCCCGCAAGCACCACGCAACCCGCGAGGAGCAGGTACATCAGTGTATTACCGAATAGCGCGACGCGGAAGGAGGCACTGGTTACGCCTCCCAATCGTTGGTGGTCCCCCTTGGCGAGCGGACCGGGTACGAACCGCAAAAGGGCTATACGCTGTCCGGCGCTGGCAATGATCGAAAACAGCAGGCTCGCCGAAATGATGGTGCCCACGATACCGAAGTCGGCCGTGTCAGTCGTCCGCGCCAAGGCGATCAGGAAGAGGTACGTGACACCTGCACTGATCGCTCTCAAGGCGAGGCTGACAACCGAAGTTCGAAGGATACGCTCGGCTTTCATGCTTTCGCAAACCGCCTGCTGGCCCAGCTGCCGAGGCTACGGATGCGGCGTAGGTTCAAGGCCAGCGCCAGGCTCAGCTTGATCGGCAAGATGGCCCACCACATCCATTTGTACAGCAGGTTTGTCCCAAGCTGGCTTGGTTCGTAACCCGAGGCGATCAGTTCTTCGCCCACCGCAGCTTCGCAAATACTGATTTCGGCGGGCGACAGCGATCGCTTCCATCCACCGGTTTTGGTGGGATCGACTCCCCTAGCATCCGAAGCATCCCTTGCGTTGGACGACCCCACCTGCTGGATCTCGAGCATCGCCGGGTCGAACGCGATTTCGCAATGCTCGCAAATTATCGCCACCTGTGTTTTTGGGTCCCCGAGTACGTCCTCGAAGCGAACGGTCAGAATGCGCTCGTCATTCGCCATCGTTCGACCGAAAGCCACCCCGCTGCGCCAAATCTTCGAAATGATCAGCGGATGGTAGTTGGCCCAGCTACGCAAGGATTCCCAGAGAGGAAAATGTTCTTTCCCTCCCAGTCGCCGCCGCTTCCACTTGCCCTTTTGCGACGCCAGGACATCGCGCGGATCGCGTACCATGTTGACGATGCGGCTGTCGGGAAACCGGTCCAGAATTTCCGTCATGTAGAACAGATTGCGCGGCGTTTGATCGATGGGAACGGCTTTGCCCATGCGCGCGGCTTCTGCCCGGGTGACGTGATCGTAGACATCGGCATGGGTCACGTCGCCACGATCGGGCAGGATCGCCCGCACATCGTCATCATATTCGGGCTTTTCCCGGGCGAAGAAGTAGCCGTCGCGGAAGGTCGAAATCAGCTTGTTGGCCAGTTGCGCGGCCTTTTCGCGAGGGATTGGAGCATCGGAAACGAATTCCGCTCCCGTTACCATCTGCTCGATATAGTGCAGTTCGCGCAAATCCGCCGCATCACTGCCACCTGCGATGATGCGCGCCATCATCGTCGTGCCGCTGCGACTGTTCCCAACAATAAAAATCCGGGAGGCCATGCCTGGCTTGCCCTCCCTTAGGAAATCATGGCGCGCAAATACCGACCATAGTCGGATTTGCCAAAAAGGTCGGCCCGAGCAGTCAGGGCCTCGTCGTCGATCCAGCCATTGAGAAAGGCGATTTCATCGGGTGAAGAGACCTGGACACCCTGACGCATGACAAGGGTGCGTACGAAATTCGATGCGTCGAGCAACGAGTTGTGGGTCCCGGTATCGAGCCAGGCAAAGCCCCGGCCCATCGTCTCGACCGAGAGGGAGCCCTCGTCGAGGTAGGTTTCCAGCAGGGTGGTGATTTCCAGTTCGCCGCGGTCGGAAGGCTTCACCTGCTTCGCGCGCGCTGCGGCTTCACCGTCGAGGAAATAGAGGCCGGTCACGGCATAGTTCGAGGGCGCCACCTGGGGCTTCTCGACGATCTGGTTCGCCCTGCCCGCTTCGTCGAAGCCGACCACGCCGTAGCGTTCGGGATCGGAGACGCGGTAACCGAAGACGGTGCCACCGCTCTCGCGCTCGCTGGCCGCCTTCAAAAGGTCCGGCAGGCCGTGGCCGAAGAAGATGTTGTCTCCGAGAACCATGACCGACGGGTCGCCGGCGAGAAACTCCTCTGCCAGAATGTAAGCCTGGGCCAGCCCGTCGGGCGACGGCTGCACTATGTACTCGAGACGCATGCCCCACTGGCTGCCATCGCCCAAAAGGCGGATGAACTGCGCCTGGTCCTCGGGCGTCGTAATGATCGCGACTTCCCGGACGCCCGAGAGCATCAGGACGCTGAGCGGATAGTAGATCATCGGCTTGTCGTAGATCGGGACAAGCTGTTTCGAGATAGCCATCGTGATCGGGTAGAGCCGGGTACCCGAGCCACCGGCGAGGATGATACCCTTGCGCTGGGTCATGATTTCTCCATCAGATCGAGTGTTTCTTTCAGCGACGTACGCCAATCAGGCCGCGCGATCCCAAGGACGGCAATGTCGGAGCAATCGAGGCGGCTGTTTGCCGGCCGCGTTGCAGGTGTGGGGAATTCGTGTGTCGCAATGTCGTGCACACGCACATCCATGTTGGAAAGCCTGAATATCTCGCGCGCGAAATCGGCCCAGCTGACGTCGGGCTCGCCCGCAAAATGATAGGTTCCGCTGCACTCCCGATTTTCCACCAACTTTCCGGCCATGGCAAGACAGGCTTCGGCAATGGCCTTCGCCGGGGTCGGGCCGCCGACCTGATCCGCAACTATCCGCAGGTCCTCGCGCTCCCCGCCCAGTCGCACCATCGTCCGGACGAAATTTGAGCCATAAGGCGAGAACACCCAACTGGTCCTCAGGATGGCATGCGTGGCCCCCGCCTCGCGGATTCTGCGCTCACCGAGTTCCTTCGTCCGGCCGTAGCTGTTGACGGGAGCCACCGGATCGGACGGTTTGCGCGCATCATCGCCCGTGCCGTCGAAGACGTAGTCGGTCGAGATATGCACCAGCGGGATCGACAAGCGAGCGCAGGCCTCGGCCATCGCCCCCGGAGCGTCCCCGTTGACGACCGTGGCGAGCTCGACCTCCTCCTCCGCGCGATCAACGGCCGTGTAGGCGGCGGCGTTGATCACCACCTCTGGACGATAGTCCGCGATCACTCTCGCGCAGCCCGCCGGGTCGGACAGATCGGCGTCCGCGCGACCCAGGAACTGCGCTTCGGGCGCCAGTTCCTGCAGCTCGCACGCGACCTGACCGGTTTGCCCGAATACGAGGATCATGCCTTGGTGCCGAGCCTCTCGCCGACCCCCTTGCGGTCCTGCAGCGCGCGCCACCAGGTCTCATTGTCGAGATACCACTGGACGGTCTTCTCGAGCCCTTCTTCGACGGTAACCGACGGGCGCCAGCCCAGCTCTTCGCGAATACGGGTCGGATCGATCGCATAGCGCTGATCATGCCCCGGCCGATCGGCGACGAAGGTGATCTGTTCCTTGTACGAACCCTGGGACTTGGGACGCTTCTCATCGAGGATGGTCAGCAACGTCTCCACCAGCTGGAGGTTGGTCCGCTCGTTCTCGCCGCCGATGTTATAGCTCCGGCCGAGTTTACCCTTTTCGAGAACCAAGAGCAGCGCGTCGGCGTGGTCTTCGACGTAGAGCCAGTCGCGAATGTTGTCGCCCTTGCCGTAAATCGGAATGTCCTTACCCGCGAGCGCATTCAGGATGACCACAGGCACGAGCTTTTCGGGGAAGTGAAACGGTCCGTAATTGTTCGAGCAATTGGTCAGCACCACGGGCAGGCCGAATGTCTCGTGCCAGGCGTTAACCAGATGATCGGATGCGGCCTTGCTCGCCGAATAGGGCGAACGGGGATCATAGGGCGTTTCTTCGGTGAACATGCCCTCTGCGCCCAGCGATCCGTAAACCTCGTCGGTCGAGATGTGATGGAACCGAAATGTTTCGGGCTTGCCCGCCTTGGTCCAGTACGACCGCGCGGCTTCCAGCATGTTGAATGTGCCGGTGATATTGGTCTCGATGAAATCCGAGGGGCCGTCGATCGAACGGTCGACATGGCTCTCGGCGGCGAGATGCATGACCGCATCGGGTTTGTGTCGTTCGAAAACCGCATCGAGCGCCGCGCGGTCGCGAATGTCCACATGCTCGAAGGCGTAGGATTCGCTGCCGGACACCTCGGCCACATTGTCGAGGCAGGCCGCATAGGTCAGCGCATCGCAATTGACGATTTCATGCCCCCTGCACGCTGCAAGTCGGACGACTGCGGAACCAATAAAGCCAGCGCCGCCGGTGACGAGGATTTTCATGGGTCAGCCTTTGTATTCGAATGGGCTCGCAAAGTCGGAAAATGCGACCGCATTGCGGTCTTTTTCCGAGATCGCAGGCGTGGTGGTGTCAAGCGGCCAGTCGATCCCGACAGAATCCCACCGGACCGCGCCATCGCATTCGGGCGAATAATAGTCGGTGCACTTGTAGATGATCTCGCTGTCGGGCTCCAAGGTCATGAAGCCATGCAGGAAGCCGGCAGGAATCCAAAGCTGTCTGCCATTTTCGAAGCTCAGTTCTTCGGCGTGCCACTTACCGTGGGTCGGGGACCCAGTGCGAATGTCCACTGCAACGTCGAATATGCGCCCCCGGCCGCATCGCACCAGCTTTCCCTGCGCATGGGGAGGCGCCTGGTAATGGAGGCCACGGACGGTCCCTTCACTATGGGACAGCGAATGGTTGTCCTGCACAAACTCGGGCAAATCGAGGCCCGCTTGGGCAAGCTTGCGCCGGTTCCAGCTTTCGCTGAAGAAGCCGCGATCATCGCCGAAACGCGGCGGGACGATGACCACGAGGTCGGGAATGTCCGTTGCGGAGATCATCGGCGTGCGATCCGTTGAAGCTGGTCGCCGGCAGGCGAGGTCACCGGCGCTCGCGTGACCGGCGCGAACGAGGTCCTGACGCTGGGCTTTACTTCGACCTTCACGTTCTCCGCCGTTCCGCGCGAAACCGACAGAACCATCGACTGGATGGGACAATCTTGAGCGATCCTGACGCGGTAGGTGCCTTCTTCTTCGGCATGGAAGATGCGAGGGCGATTTTCGACGTCAGGAGTGATGCAATGAATGTCGAGCGCGACCGTCGCCTGCCGAAAGCCCGGCGTATTGGTCTGACCTGCCTTCGTGCTGACGGCAACGGCGTAAAGTCCCGGCTCGAGCACGTGCGAGCTGTGAGCGAACGACCGTCGGATCGGGTCGCGATTGGTCACCGTCAAAGTGCCCTCTTCCGTCCCCGACCTGGTAGAGAGACCCGCGCTGCGGATCAGCTTCCATGCGAATGGCTCCCAGTCCTTTTCCTCCTTCGTCCCATCGAAAGCGAAATCCCCGGTCGGGCTCTTGGCGCAGCGTGCCGGCCAGACACGCTCGAGGAAACCGGCCTTGCCACTGTTGAGCACCACCGACGCCATTTCGCCGTGGGTATGGCAACTCAGGTCGGGCTTTTCTCGCGCGACCATGGCGAAGGTGTCGATCACATCCGGGCCCAGCGGCCGGGCACTTCGTGCAAAGTGGACGAAACGACGCAAGAGATAGTCGCTCTCGGAAATGCGCGACGCGACCGCCTGCCGCCCTTCCTCGCTCTGCACGAGATAGGACAGCGCCATGTCGATCGACTGCTGGTCGAGCTTGAGCCGAGCCAGGGCATCGAGCCGGGCAGCCGCAACATCGACTTTGCCTTCCGCCACCGCACTCGCGAGAACGACCATCTGGGTATAGCGATCGCGCCAGCCACGCTTGGCGGCCGATGACAAGGCCGGGCCCGCTCGCGGATCGTCCTCTTCGGCGGCCCAAACAGCGAAATTGCTGAGGTGCGCCGCCTCCATGGGACGATGCTTGAGCAATTCCTCCAACCTTGCCCCTGCCTTCGCATGATCGGATTCGAGCGTGCTCGCGGCCACCTTGGCATCCGCGAACCCTCCCAAGCCGGCAGGCACGAGATTCGCTACGGAGCCGTTCTGCTCCGAAGCCTTGTCGAGCTGAAGAACGGCCAGGGCTGCCGCGAGAATCAGGAAAACGAGAAGCCTAAGGCCATCCGCGATCCTGCCCCCCCGCTGCGTCACCGCTCCGACCCGTAGTCGTAATAGTCGTATCCGTAGTAGGAATAGGCACCGCTGATCTTCGACGCGTCGAACTTGGTGAGAACGACACCCGAGACCGGCGCCCCGACCATGTTGAGGCGGCGCATCGACGTCTTCACCGAACCGCGCTTACCTGCAGAGGCATCGACCACGAACAGGACGCTATCGACGTGGACCGCGATTGTGGGCGCATCGGACAGACCCAAGACCGGGGGAGAGTCGAAGACCACATGATCGTAGGTCTCGCGCAACTCTTTGATGATGCCTTCGAGATCCGCCGTGGCGAGCAGCCCCGACGGTGCCGGAGGGATCGGCAATGCAGTCATGTAGAACAGGTTCGGTACCGGGCCCGGCGTTACGACGTCGCTTACCGCCATCTCGCCCGCCAGGATCGAGGTGAAGCCCGGGCGGTCCCTCTGTTCCATACGACGATGGAGGGTCGGACGGCGCAAGTCGGCATCGACCAGCAGGGTACGGCGGTTGTTGTTCGCCAGTTCGCGAGCGAGCGTGTGGGCCGTGGTCGACTTACCTTCGCTTGCCGTTGCCGAAACCACGGTCAGCGTTGCGGGCAAGCCCTCACCCGAGCTGTACCGCAAGTTTGTCAGGAGCGACTGATAGGCCTCGCTGATCGGGCTCTTCGGATCCGAAAGCTCGTCCGAAATCCTGTCTTCCTCGACCTTCGGGATCAGCGCGAGCATGGGAACGCCGAGTTTGCGCTCGACGTCGTCCGGGCTGCGCAGAACATCATCCAGCTGCTCGCGCAGGAACACGAACAACCCTGCAACGCCAAGTCCGGCGAGGAGCGCGACCAGCATATTGATTACCGGCTTCGGCGAATCCGGTGAACGCGGCGGCTCGGCGAGGTCCACGATCGAAACATTGTTCGAGGCAGCACCGGCCGTGGCGCTCAGCTGGTTGTACCGCGTCAGAAGAGCGTCGTAGAGCGCACGCGCCGTTTCGGCTTCGCGACGCAGGACGTTGTACTGCACGCCGCGATCCTGTTCGCTGAGCGCCTCCGACCTCAGGCCCGCGACGCGGCCCTGCAGCGATTCTTCCCGTTCCTTCGCCGCCTCGTATTCAAGGCGGATCGAGCGCTTGATCGAATTTCCGAGCGATTCGATCTGCTCATCAACCCGAGCGACCTGGGATTCGAGCGCCTGGACGTTCGGGTGGTCGTTGAGGTGCCGCACCCGCTCTTCTGCCAGAGCGGAGGCCACCCTCGAGCGTTCCGAGATCAACGACTGGACCGCCGAATTGCTCAGGACCTGGGGGATACTGAGAATGGGCTGGCTACGAATGCTCTCCCAGCGGTCCTGCGCCGCCACACGTTCCGAAGCAGCTTGCGAGGCGGCCTGGTTCAGCTGGACGAGCGATTCATTGGTGACCGACAGAGTGGTTTCCCGATCCGCGTTCTGGCCCTGTCCGCCGACACGGATAAGGCCCGCTTCGCGCGAATACTGGTTCAGGTCGCGCTCGCTCTGTTCGAGGTTCTTGCGCGCATCGCCAAGCTGCTGCGACAGGAATTCCCTCGCATAGGCCGAGCTGTCGAACTTTCGGGCGAGATTGCTCTCGATATAGTTGGTTGCGACCGAATTCGCGATCCGTGCGGAAATCGTCGGACTGGCACTGCCGAACGAGATCGACACGAGACGGGAATCGATCGGAAGGTCCACCTGAAGGTTTTCCTGCAACAGTTCGACAGCGAGTTCGCGGCGCAATTCCGGGAGGCCATCCTTGTCGAGCGATGCGGGATCGACATCCTCTTCGGTAGGCAACTCATGACCAAGCGCATCGAAGAACGCCGCATCGTCGGCCAGCCCTTCGCTTTCGACGACGCGCAGGGCGAGCGAGCGTGAGCGGATCACATCGGTCTGCGTGCGAAGAAACAGCTCGGCGTCCTTCGGGCTGTTATAGCTCACCGGATCCATTTCGATGATCTGGTCTTCCTGCTGCTCGATGAGCACCCGCGAACTCGCGACATAGCGCGGCACGGTTAGCAGCGTGATCACCACGCCTAGGATGAGAGCGACACCGACAATACCGACAATCGGCCAGAGGTTGCGCTGCACCGCGACATAAATCGAGCGCAGGTCAACATTGAAGAGCGCATCGTTTTCGGCCGGAGTTTCCGGCGCCCCGTGCGGCTGTCCGGCGCTGGGCGCCACCAGTGCGCCTGCCCCCGTGCTGTCAGCAACCATTGACCTAGAACCTTGTGAAAATGTTGAAAATGGGAGCGGCGCGCAAGAAGTCCTGATAGATTCCCCTCACGGCGCTGAAACCGACGACGATCCGGTCTCCCCCGAGAATTTCGGGATCCGGAACGCGCCCTTCCCTGATATGACGGAGATTGAAGACGGCGCCATACTGCTCGCCATCGATCTGCCGGAAAACGATAACTTCGTCGTCCACCGCGGTGATGGTCGGGCCCTTGGCACGGGCGATGGCTTCGAGCAACGAGGATGTCCCGGCAATCTCGTAAACCCCGGGTTCGGTAACGCTGCCTTCGACAACGACGCGTTGCGCCGCAGAACTCACCACGCCCACGACGACTTGAGGATCGCGGATGAAACGCGCACCGAGGCCGGTTTCAAGCAGTTCGCTCAACTCGATGGCGGTCTTGCCGGCGGCATCGACTTCGCCAACCAGCGGAAAGTTGATCGTTCCCGACGCGTCGACCTGCAGCGTTTCGAATGTCAGCTCGGGCTCCTGGAAAACGCGGACCGAGAGCGTGTCCAGCACGCCGATACGGTAGTCGGGCGGGCCGCGCTCGGGGTCCTGCGGAGGAATAATTTCGTAGGCGGCATCACCTCGCGCGAGGTCCGCCCCGGGATTGAAACAGCCCGCAAGCAGCCCAAGGCAGAGCAACGGGAAGAGACTACGGATTTTTGGCAAGATTCAGACCCCGAGAATTTACATTCGCTGTTGCTAACACAGCGGCGAAACAGGCAACAAGACTCCACATGGCATAATTGCGCAGGGGATAGTCAATCAGTGACTGGAGCGCGATACACAGCAGCGCCAGCGCGGAGAAGCCGGCAAGCTTGCCTCCATCGCTCCCTCGGGTTCGCCACCATGCAACACCCAGCCACGCGAGCCAGATAAGGACAATCAAAATCCCCGGCAATCCTGCCTCCAGCGAGATTTCCAGGAAATCATTGTGCGCCCGCCCGGCTTTCGGCGCAACGAGCGTTTCGAGGGACTCGTCAATTTGGAACACTTCGTCAAAAGTTCCCATCCCGCTCCCCACCGGCCAGTAGCGCCCCGCCGCAATGAGCGTGTCGGCCCACATAGCAGGCCGCGTATCCTCGAGATTCTCGAACCGCTCGAAGGTCTGCAACGTCCGCGCGTTCGTGGCCAGCAATCCGATGGCCAGGGCGAGCGCAATCGCGAAGGCACCCATGAGTGCCGGCTTGGGGCGCCGCGGAGACAAACGCCGGTACCAGAGAGTTCTGGCGCCCAAAACGAGCAGAACCAGAAGCAGAAGCGCCAAGCTCGAGCGCGATTGGGTAAGCACACAGCCGAGGCTCAAGAGCACGCCCGCCACCCACATCATCCACTTCCGGCGAACGAAGAATTCGCTATCCGCCACTGCGGCCAGCGCACAAAGCGAGAGAACGAAGAACAGTCCGGCAGAATTGTGGTTGGCGAAGAAACCGTAGAGCTGACCATACACCAGATTCGGATAACCGAAGAAGGAGACGTTCCCGAGAATGATCTGAAGGCCGCCGACGAGGAAATGCGCGAGCCCCAGGCCCACCACTACCAGAAGCAGCGACTCCCTCTTGCGCTTTCGGTCGAGATCGAGTGCAAGGAACACTCCCAGCGGAACGAGAAGCGCTGCAAGCGCGCCCAGAGTACGCCCCCTGTCCAGCGACAGAGCGAACCACTGATCGCCTGCCGCGACCAGACCTCGCGCCTCGACCGCCAGATCGCGCCCGGGCAGCGCTTGCCAGAGGACCGCGGGAAGAGGAACCAGCTGGAGCAGGGGAAGCGCGATCGTCGCCGCGACCAGGATCGCAAACACACCGCCATAGCGACGAGACAGCGGGTCGCCACGGAAAGCGAACCAGCAGACGGCCAGCAAGGCACCCAGGCCGACGAGCAAATTGCCAAACGCGGCATGACTGCCGCCACCGCCGAAAACCACGGCTACAACCAACAGGAAAAGCGCCGCCCATCCGAAAGGAAAGCGCCGCCCGCCTCTAAGCTCCGACCGGTTTTTCAACGCCGAGCTCCGCATGCATCAGGCAAATAAAACCCCGCCAATCACCGATTGGCGGGGCCTTATTTTAGATTGGATCTAGCTTATGCGCCCGACGAACGGTCGTCGTCGCTCGCTGCGGCGATAACGCCACCGATCACTGCCAGACCGGCGATGATCGCGATAACGAGGCCGGTACCACCGAGCTCGCTCTTGTTCTTCTTGGTCAGCGTCGAACGTGCAACGTCACCACTGACGCTCGAAAGCTTAACCGGCTGAACAGCGACGTTGGAAGCGTCGGCTGCACGGGTACCGGCAGTGGCAGCAACCGAGGTGGTCGCCATGGCGACGGCACCGAGGCCGGCAAGAAGGCGGCTGGTCTTCATTTTTAGTCTCCTAAGTGTTCTTCTTCGCGAGAATTCAATGTCTGGCTAGCAGCGATTCGAATAAGGCGCAACCGGTTAATTCCTTGTTACACCGTATTTTTACAACCTCTGCATGCAACGGCCCGTCTCTTTGGAAAGTACCTTACGCCACCCGCCCCGCAGGTCAATACGCATTTGGATGCACCAGAACCTTGGCAGTTGCGAAGATGATCGTCACGTCCCGCCAGATCGACCAGCTCCGGATATACTCGAGATCGGCCTCGAGGCGGTCCTTCAGGTGATCTTCGGTTTCGGTGGCGCCGCGGTGACCGCGAATTTGGGCCAGCCCGGTCAGCCCCGGCTTGAGCGCATGGCGCTGCCAGTAATCCCGATGGACTTCCCAGAAGAGCTTTTCGCCGGCCTGCGAGCCCAATGCATGCGGGCGAGGACCGACAATACTCATTTCCGAACGCAGAACATTGAATAGTTGCGGCAGTTCGTCGATCGAGGTCTTGCGGATGAAGGCCCCCACCCGCGTGATGCGATCGTCATCGCGCGAGGTCGAGCGCGCACCCTTGCGATCGCCCCTTTCATGTCGCATCGACCGGAACTTGAGCATGTCGAACAGGCAATTGTGTGCCCCCATCCGCTGCTGGACAAAGAATACCGGCCCGCCGTCCTCGAGCTTGATCAGCAAGGCGACCAGCAGCATGACCGGGCTCAGCACGATGAGCGCCGGTACCGTAATGGCCAGATCCATGACCCGTTTGATGATGCGCGCATGAAGCGCGAGCGGCCCGGTCGATACCACCAAGAACGACTGCCCGCCCTCGCGCTCGAGCGCGATGGCGCCCAGTTCCTGCAGCGCGTAGGAAATGACTTCACCGCGAACGCCCGCCCCGCGCATCACGCTGGCCCATTGCGATCGCTGATCGACCGCACAGCTGACGACGACGCGGTCCATGCCGCGCATCAGCCGCCCGATTCGATCGAGACTGTCGGGCGATGTGTGGGCGCCCGAGATGTCGAAGTCTTCCGCATGGACGACCTGAGCCCCGCGAAACTCCACCTGCGGGCCGCCGTCCATCACCACCAGCACCGAACTCACGCTCGGCCCATAGACGCGGCGCAGGCCATAATGCAGCCCGGCACGGAACAGCGACATGCCGGAAAAGGCCAGGATAAGCGCCAGCGACAGCATGACGCGCGAGAATTCGGTAGCCGCCTTGGCATAGAAGATCATCACCATGCACAGCATGGCCGAAAGCACCAGGGCCACGCCGACCTGGCCGATCGCATAGCGGATCTCGTCGAGCGCGCGGATCGAATAGCACCGCTGATGTACTGCGATCACCAGGAAGATCGGAAGGAACGCCCAGCCCATCGCCATGGCCAGTTCGTGCGGCCACTGATTGCGATACAGGCCGCCCGCGGCAACGAAGCTGCCGAGCAGGATCAGCGTATCGGCCAGCAGCATCAACAGATACAACTGGATCCGCCGCCCCTCCATGGCCGGCCGGCTCATCGCATGGGAAACATTCTCGAGATACACGTTCTTCGCTCCGCCCTTCTCTATCCCGGGGGGTATGGACGATCATGCGACGTCGCAGTTTTCGTTCGACGCAAGCTCCGCGCGGGACGTCCTTAATCCTCATTAGTCATTCCGTGCAACGCGAATTGGCAATTTGCGTCAAAGTGAGACTGTTGCATCGACACGACGTGGCTTCGAGCTGCCGGCCCCCGCTCGACTTGGGCGACGCTCCCTTGCTCCCTCCTGCCTGTCTGCTATGGCGCGCCCAACTCACCTACGAACGAACAGGAAACCCATGGCGAAGATCAAGGTTGCGAACCCGGTCGTCGAGCTCGACGGCGACGAAATGACCAAAATCATCTGGCAGTGGATCCGCGAGCGGCTGATCCTGCCCTATCTCGACGTCGACCTTAAATATTACGACTTGTCGATCGAGAAGCGCGACGAGACCGACGACCAGATTACCATCGATGCGGCGAATGCCATCAAGCAGTACGGCGTCGGCGTGAAATGCGCCACCATCACGCCCGATGAAGCGCGCGTCGAGGAATTCGGCCTCAAGAAGATGTGGGTCAGCCCCAACGGCACGATCCGCAACATCCTCGGTGGCGTCGTCTTCCGCGAGCCCATCGTGATCGACAACGTCCCCCGCCTCGTGCCTGGCTGGACCGACCCGATCGTCGTCGGCCGCCACGCCTTTGGCGACCAGTATCGCGCCAAGGACACGCTGATCCCCGGCAAGGGCAAGCTGCGCCTCGTCTTCGAAGGCGAGGATGGCGAGAATATCGACATCGACGTGTTCGAATTCCCGAGCCCGGGCGTCGCGATGGCGATGTACAATCTGGACGACTCGATCCGCGACTTCGCGCGCGCCAGCTTCCAGTACGGCCTCGACCGCAAGTGGCCGGTGTACCTGAGCACCAAGAACACCATTCTCAAGAAGTACGATGGCCGCTTCAAGGACCTGTTCCAGGAAGTGTTCGACGCCGAGTTCAAGGCCGATTTCGACAAGGTCGGGATCACCTACGAACACCGCCTGATCGACGACATGGTCGCTGCCGCGCTCAAGTGGAGCGGCAAGTTCGTCTGGGCCTGCAAGAACTACGACGGCGACGTCCAGTCGGACATCGTGGCGCAGGGCTTCGGCTCGCTCGGTCTGATGACCAGCGTGCTGATGACGCCCGACGGCAAGACCGTCGAAGCCGAAGCGGCGCACGGCACTGTCACCCGCCACTATCGCCAGCACCAGCAGGGCAAGGCGACCAGCACCAATCCGATCGCGAGCATCTTCGCCTGGACGCGCGGCCTCATCTATCGCGGTCGCTTCGACAACACGCCCGACGTGGTCAAGTTCGCCGAAACGCTCGAGCGGGTCTGCATCAAGACCGTCGAAAGCGGCAAGATGACCAAGGATCTCGCGCTGCTGATCGGCCCGGACCAGAGCTGGATGACCACCGAGCAGTTCTTCGAGGCGATCGTCGAGAACCTCGAGAAGGAAATGCAGGCCTGGGCCTGAAACCCTTCGACTGCTGGGTCATTACCCAGATAAGCCAGATCAGCGGGGTCGGCGAAAGCCGACCCCGCATTTGTTTGGGGTCACACAAAAATAGGCGGGGTTGGAATGGCCAAGCAGGCAGCAAAGAAGCGCAGCATCCGTCGCAAGGGCGCGGAAAAGTTCGGCCAACGCCGGCTCGAAGTGCGCAATGCGATGATCAAGGACATCCGCGGCATCGCCGATCTGGTGCGCCGGGTCTACGAGGACATGCCCGCCTATACGCACGGCGAGATCCGTGGACAGATCAACAATTTCCGCGATGGTTGCTTCGTCGCGCTGCTCGATGACGAAGTGGTCGGCTATTGCGCCACCATGCAGTTGGCGGAGGCGCTCGCCTTCCAGCCGCACGACTGGGACGAGATCACCGGCAACGGCTACGGCAGTCGCCACGACCCCACCGGCGACTGGCTCTACGGCTACGAGATGTGCGTCGATCCGCAGGTGCGCGGTGTGCGGATCGGACGGCGCCTTTACGAAGAACGCCGCGCGCTCGCCGAGGAGAAGGACCTGACCGGCATCGTCTTCGCCGGTCGCATGCCCAACTACCGTCGGCTCCGTCGCCGCGTCGACAACCCGCAGGATTATCTCGATAAGGTCGTCGAAGGTAAGCTCCACGACCCCGTGCTGCGCTTCCAGCTCGCCAACGGCTTCGAGCCCGAGCGGATCATGGAAGGCTATCTGCCCGAGGACAAGGCCTCGATGTCCAACGCGGTGATGATGGTCTGGCGCAACCCCTATGTCGAGCGCGACCAGCCGGTGAAGAAGCGCCTGCCGCGCGGCGTCGAATCGGTCCGCGTAGCGACCTGCCAGCTCCAGGCGCGCGCCGTAGCCGATTACGGCGAATTCCTGCGAACCGTGCAATATTTCGTCGACGTAGCAAGCGATTACGAGGCAGACTTCATCCTCTTTCCCGAACTCTTCACGCTGATGCTGCTGAGCTTCGAAGAGAAGGAACTCTCGCCCGTCGAGGCGATCGAGCGCCTGTCCGAATATACGCCGCGCATACGCACGGACATTTCCGAAATGGCGATGCGCTACAACATCAACGTCATCGCCGGTTCGCACCCGACGCGGATGGAGGACGGCGACATCCACAATGTCGCCTATGTCTGTCTGCGCGACGGATCGATCCATGCGCAGGAGAAGATCCACCCGACGCCCAACGAGCGATACTGGTGGAACATCAAGGGCGGCGACAAGGTCGAGGTCATCCAGACCGACTGCGGCCCGATCGGTGTGCAGATCTGCTACGACAGCGAATTTCCCGAACTCTCCCGCCGCCTGGCCGACGAGGGCGCACGGATCATCTTCGTCCCCTTCTGCACCGACAGCCGCCAGGGCTATCTTCGTGTGCGCTACTGCGGGCAGGCGCGTGCGATCGAGAACCAGTGCTTCGTCGTGCTGTCCGGGAATGTCGGCAATTTGCCGAACGTCGGCAATATGGACATCCAGTATGCCCAAAGCTGCATCCTCACGCCCTGCGACTTCCCCTTCGCGCGGGACGGCGTGGCGGCCGAGGCGAGCGAGAATGTCGAGACGCTGACCATCAGCGACATCAACCTCGCCGATCTCAGCTGGGCGCGCGCCGAAGGCACGGTGCGCAATCTCGCCGACCGGAGATTCGATCTCTACCGCATCGAATGGGACGAAGACGGCAAGCATCCGGGCAAGCCTCGCCCGCGGCGCGAGCCCCTGGGTCCTTCGCATGCCGGTGGCGGTTAGGCTGCGCATGCGTCGTGACAGCGCGACGTCGCGCGGTTACGGGTCACAACATGGCATCGGCTGAACTCGCAAGCCCCGCAATCTCGGACGCGCTCGTCATTCTCGGCGCGGCGGGGCTCGTCATCCCCGTCTTCACGCGCTTTCGCGTAACGCCGATCATCGGCTTCATCCTGATCGGCATCGCCGTCGGGCCCTATGGCCTCGGGCGGCTGGTCTTCGAGCACCCCTGGCTGAACTACATAACCATTTCCGATCCCGAGGCGCTGGATCCCTTCGCCGAGTTCGGGATCATCCTGCTGCTCTTCACAATCGGTCTCGAACTCAGCTTCAACCGTCTGTGGAAAATGCGAAAACTGGTCTTCGGGCTCGGGGCCATGGAGCTGTTGGTGATCGGCTCCTGCCTCGCCATCGCGCTGTCGATGATGGGCCAGTACTGGACCGGCGCCCTCGCCCTCGGCTTTGCCCTCGCCTTCTCTTCGACCGCGATCGTGCTGCCGATCGCCGGCACCCATTCGCCCGTGGGCCGTGCGGCGCTCTCGATGCTGCTCTTCGAGGACATCATGATCGTTCCGATCATCTTCGTCCTCGGCGCGATGGCGCCCAATGCGGGGGGCGAAGGCTGGGAAGGCATGCTCACCACACTGTGGCAGGGCGGGCTGGTGATTGCGGCGATGATGATCCTCGGACGCTTTGCCCTCCCCCGCCTGTTCGGGCAGGCTGCGCGCACCAAGAGCCCCGAGCTTTTCCTCGCGGCATCGCTGCTGGTGGTGATCGGCGCCAGCCTGGCTACTGCGGCCGTCGGACTCTCGCCGATCGTCGGCGCACTCATCGCCGGGCTGCTGATCGCGGAAACCGAGTATCACGGCGAAGTCGAGACGATCATGGAGCCCTTCAAGGGGCTTGCTCTGGGGATATTCCTGATCACGGTCGGCATGAGCATCGACCTCGCGACGATCTGGAACAATTTCGGTCTTATCGCCACCGCGGTACTCCTGATCCTGCCCTTCAAGGCGCTCGTGACCGGCGTGCTTCTGCGGCTGATGGGTGCCCGGCGGAGCACGGCGGCTGAAACCGGCATCCTGATGGCGAGCCCGTCGGAAACCACCCTCATCATCCTCACAGCTGCCAGTTCGGCCCTGCTGATCCAGCCGGGTACGGCGCAATTCTGGCAGATCGTTACCGCCATCGGGCTGACGGTGACTCCCCTGCTCGCCCGTCTCGGACGAGTGATAGCGCGGCGCGTCGAACCGATCCCAGACGTTCCCGAGGCCGTTGGCAACGAGCCGCGAGTGATCGTCGTCGGCGCCGGTCGCGTCGGCCTGCTGATCGCGCAAATGCTCGACGCACACGACAAGGATTACGTGGCGCTCGACGCCGATCCCGACCTGATCGAGAGCGCCAAGCGCCGCGGTTTCCGCGCGGTCTTCGGCGATGCGGCACGCGGCGATTCGATGGATCGCCTGGGCGTGGAAAATGCGCTTGCGGTAGTCCTGACGATGGACGAACCGGTCCTCGTGCAGCGCCTCGTCACCAAGCTGCGCAAGGAATACCCGGATCTCCTCATCGTCTGCCGCGCACGCGACATCCAGCATGCCGCCGAGCTCTATCGCGCGGGTGCGAGCCATGCCGTCCCCGAAACGCTCGAGAGTTCGCTGCAACTCTCGGAGGCGGTGCTGGTCGATATCGGCGTCGCGATGGGGCCGGTGATTGCTTCGATCCACGAGAAGCGCGACGAGTTCCGCGAGCAGATCGAGCAGGAGGGAGCGCTGTCCTACAAGCCCAAGCTGCGGACCAGCACAGCCGAGGCCTGACCATGGCGCCGGTCCTCGAAACGCGCTCGGACTGCAGCCGCTGCGCCGCGCTGTGCTGTATCGCCTACCCTTCCGAGGAGATGCCAGGCTTTTCCGCTGCCAAGGAAGCCGGCCAACCCTGCCCAAAGCTCGGGGCGGACGGGTGGTGCACGATCTACGCGCGGCGGGCCGAGGAGGGCTTTGCAGGCTGCATTCGCTTCGAGTGTTTCGGCGCGGGCCAGCATGTGGTCCAGACGCTGTTCGACGGTCGCGACTGGCGCGATGACGAGGCGCTGCTCGGTCCGATGGTCGATGCCTTCCTCGCCATGCGGC
Organism: Qipengyuania sp.; assembly: GCF_048550555.1. Lineage (GTDB taxonomy): Bacteria > Pseudomonadota > Alphaproteobacteria > Sphingomonadales > Sphingomonadaceae > Qipengyuania. Next base: position 56,852 of record NZ_JBLYYF010000046.1, read on the forward strand.
CGGTGAGCGACCTTGCCTATCTCGTCGATCGGGCGCTTGGGGTCTCGCCGGCCGACCCCACCCTGTCAGAGTTGAAAGAGGAACTGGCGGATATCGCTCGTTCGCGCGAAACGCTCGCCGATACCGCGAGGATCGCGCGCGCCGGGCAGGCTGTCAGGCGCGCCTACACCTCGCTCGATCCGGCCGGCCTGCAAAAATCTTGAACTTCTTCCCACCCCGGTCGTTGACTGGGTGAAGGAGAAAAACATGAGCAACCCCGACCCGACCGAGCCGACTCCCAACAGCGAGAAGTTCAAGCCGCAGAATGTCCAGGATCCGGTCGGCACCGCCGAGCCGCCGAGCGCGAATGCCGACAAGCCTGCCGACACGAAGGGTCAGGACATCCCGCGTGGCAGCGAGCCCGAGGTCAGCCGTCAGGGCTAACTCAGGCGGCTAGCCCGCAAGCGCGGACCGGACCGCATCGAGCGCCGCCTGGGCCTTGCTCCCGTCGGGCCCGCCGCCCTGTGCCATGTCGGCGCGCCCGCCGCCGCCCTTCCCGCCGAGCGCTTCGACGCCGACGCGAACCAGATCGACCGCGCTGAAGCGCTCGGTGAGATCGTCGGTCACCGCCACGGCGAAGGCACCCTTGCCCTCGTTGACTGCGCAAATCGCGGCCACGCCCGAACCCATGCGATTCTTCGCTTCGTCGAGCAGCGGCCGCAGTTCCTTGGGGTTCAACCCCTCGATCGCTTGGCCGGAGAAGGTCACGCCGCCGATGTCTTCGTCAGTCGAACCGGCCTCGCCCGATCCACCGCCGCCCAGCGCGAGCGCGCGTTTGGCTTCGGCGAGTTCCTTCTCAAGCCGCTTGCGTTCCTCGACCAGCGCCGCGACGCGAGCGGGTGCCTCGTCGGGCGAGGTCTTGAGAGTGCTGGCAATGGCGCGCACCGCTTCGTCGCGCGCGGCCAGCCACTGACGCGCTGCTTCGCCGGTCAGTGCCTCGATACGGCGCACGCCCGAACTGACGGCGCTTTCGGAGACGATCTTGAACAGGCCGATGTCGCCGGTCGCCTTGACGTGGGTCCCGCCGCAGAGCTCGACAGAATAATTGCGCCCCTCATCGCCCTTGCGACCCATCGAGAGAACGCGGACCTCCTCGCCATACTTCTCGCCGAACAGCGCGAGCGCGCCGGCCGCAACCGCGTCGTCGGGCGTCATCAGCCGCGTCCCGACCTGCTCGTTGGCGCGGATTTCGGCGTTCACCTCGGCTTCGACCGCAGCAATGTCTTCATCCGAAAGCGGCTTGGGGTGCGAAAAGTCGAACCGGAAACGGTCGTCCGAAACCAGCGAGCCCTTCTGGGTGACGTGTCCGCCGAGCCGGTTGCGCAGCGCCGCATGGACCAAATGAGTCGCCGAATGGTTGGCACGGATACGGTCCCGGCGTTCGACATCGATCACGAGATGGACCGCGTCGCCCACCTTTACCGAGCCCTTGGAGACCTTGCCGACATGAGTGTGCAACCGGCCGAGCGGCTTGTTGGTCGTCTCGACAATGAGCTCGAGGCCCTCCGGCGTCCAGATACGTCCGGCATCGCCCGTCTGGCCACCGCTCTCACCGTAGAAAGGGGTCTGGTTGGTGAGGATCACGACCTCGTCGCCCTCGACCGCTTCCTCGATTTCGGCACCGTCCTTGACGATCGCAACGACTGCCGCCTCGCCTGTGGTCGAGCTGTAGCCGGTGAACTCGGTCGAGCCTTCGCGTTCGGCGACGTCGAACCAGACCTCTTCGTTCGCGGCCTGGCCCGAGCCCTTCCATGCGGCGCGCGCGGCGGCCTTCTGCTGCGCCATGGCAGCGTCGAAGCCGCCCCTGTCGACCCCGATGCCGCGGCTGCGCAGCGCGTCTTCGGTAAGGTCGTAGGGAAAACCGTAGGTGTCGTAGAGTTTGAAGGCGGTCCCTCCATCGAGCGTACCGCCCTCGCCCATTTCGCCGGTCGCCTCGTCGAGCAGCTTGAGGCCCTTGTCGAGCGTGCGGCGGAACTGGGTTTCCTCGCGCTCGAGCACTTCCTGGATCAGTGCCTGGCCGCGCTGCAGCTCGGGATAGGCCTGGCCCATCTCGGTCACCAGCGCGGGGACGAGGCGATGCATCAGCGGCTCGCTCGCGCCCAGGAGGTGTGCGTGGCGCATCGCACGGCGCATGATCCGGCGCAGGACGTAGCCGCGCCCTTCGTTCGACGGGAGTACGCCATCGGCCATCAGGAAGCTGGTCGAGCGCAAGTGGTCGGCGATGACGCGGTGGCTTGAGGTCCGCTCGCCCTCGGCCTTCACCCCGGTGAGGCTCTCGCTCGCAGCGATCAGGTTCTTGAAGGTATCGGTATCGTAATTATCGTGGACGCCTTGCAGCACCGCTGCGACACGCTCGATCCCCATGCCGGTGTCGATACTCGGCCTGGGCAGGTCGCCGACGATCTCGTCGTTTTCCTGCGTGAACTGCATGAAAACGAGGTTCCATATCTCGACGAAGCGGTCGCCGTCCTCCTCCGGGCTTCCCGGAGGGCCGCCCCAGATGTGATCGCCATGGTCGTAGAAGATTTCCGAACACGGGCCACAGGGACCATCCGAGCCCATGGCCCAGAAATTGTCCTTGGTCGGGATGCGGATGATGCGGTCGTCGGCAAAGCCGGTCAGCTTCTGCCATAAGTCGAAGGCTTCGTCGTCGGTGTGGTAGACGGTGACCAGCAGACGATCCTTGTCGAGACCCCACTCCTTTGTCAGCAGCGTCCAGGCGTGATGGATCGCCTGTTCCTTGAAATAGTCGCCGAACGAGAAGTTGCCGAGCATTTCGAAGAAGGTGTGGTGCCGCGCGGTGTAGCCGACATTGTCGAGATCGTTGTGCTTGCCCCCCGCACGGACGCATTTCTGCGCACTCGTGGCGCGCGGCGCGGGCGGAGTCTCGAGACCGGTGAAGGCGTTCTTGAACGGCACCATGCCGGCATTGACGAACATCAGCGTCGGGTCGCTGAACGGAACGAGCGGCGCGCTCGCAACTTCCGCGTGGTCGCTAGACGCGAAATAGTCGAGGAAACTGCGGCGGATGTCGTTGGTCGAAGTCATGCGAGCGCAGTTAGGCAATCGCGCAGCAGGCGACAAGCGCGAAAGCCCGGCCAGACTGTGCAGGAGAGGCGATCAGCCGGGCGCGTGGGCGGTGACGATCCAGCAGGCAGCCGGGAGCGATACGGTCCGCTGATCGTGATGACGCCCGAGGACGGCGCGCAGGCGGGCCAGTACCTCCTCGCGCTCGGCGCCCTCCAGCCCCGCCACTGCACGCGCGGCGGGGCCGATGCGCAGAAAATAGGACAGCGCATCTTCCACCGCGTCCGCACCCTCGCCGGCGACCATGCCGTAGTCGATCGGTTCGAGCGAGACATCCCGCCAACCGGCATCGCGGAGGATGTTGCGCACCCTTTCCTCGCGCCCGAAGGCGAAGGGGCCTGGCGCATCGGAATCGGGCGGGGGCGCGTCGCCCTTCGGCAAGGCCGAAGCGAGCTCGCGGACCCATCCGTTTTGGGAAGGTTCGCGGAAACAGGAAAATACGAGACGCGCTCCGAGGACTGCCTCACGGGCAATATGGGCGAAGGCGGAGACCGGGTCTTCGAAGAACATCACGCCGTGGCGCGAGACCACGAGGTCGGGCCGCTCGCCCTCTCCTGCGCTCCACGCCGCCGCGTCGCCGTGCTCGAAGCGCAGATTGGCAAGCTCCGCGCCCCGGGACCGGGCGGTCCCGAGCAGATCTTCGCTTACGTCCACCCCGATGACGCGCGAGGATGGATGACCCTCTGCAAGGCAAAGCGAGAGCTCGCCCGCACCGCAGCCGACGTCGAGCGCCTGCGCGAAGTCGCCTGCCCTTGCCACTTCGAGCAATCGCTCGGTCACCGGCCCGAAGCTGCGATCGGTGCGCTGCCATTCGGCGGCCCAGACATGGCCGACCCGCCCGACCCATTCGGAATGATCGGTCATCGCATCACACCTCGTAATAGTCGCGGTACCAGTCGACGAAGCGCTTCACGCCCTCGCGGATACCCGTCTGCGGGACATAGCCCGTCAGGGATCGGAGCAGGTCGGCATCGGCCCAGGTCGCCGGCACATCGCCGGGCTGCATCGGCATGAGATTGCGCCTCGCCGTTATACCCAAGGCTTTCTCGATCGCCGCGATCATCTCGCCAAGCTGCTCGGGCTGCGAATTGCCAATATTGACCACACGCCACGGAGCGACGGGCGAGAGACTGTCGCCGGGCGCGACCTCGTCAGGGCCGGAGGGGCGGACGGGCGCTGTGTCCACGAGCCGGCGAACCGCCTCCACGAGATCGTCGACATAGGTGAAATCGCGCATCATCTCGCCGTGGTTGTAGACGTCGATCGTCTCCCCGGCGAGCATGGCGCGGGTGAACTTGAACAGCGCCATGTCGGGCCGCCCCCACGGCCCGTAGACGGTGAAAAAGCGGAACATCGTCACCGGCAGGTCGAACAGATGGGCATAGCTGTGTGCCATCGCCTCGGTCGCCTTTTTCGTCGCGGCGTAGAAGGACATCTGGTGATCCGCCTTCATCGTCTCGCGATAGGGCATCTCGGTATTCGCACCGTAGGCCGACGAGGTCGAGGCGAGCAGCATGTGCTGCGGTGGATGCGCCCGCGCCGCTTCGAGCAGTTCGAAAGTGCCGACAAGATTGCTGTCGAGGTAGCTGCGCGGATTATCGATCGAATAGCGCACGCCCGCCTGGGCTGCGAGGTGGACGACGATGTCGGGCCCTTCGCGGGCGAACAAGTCGGCGAGAAAACGGGGCGTCTCGATCGGTTTGTTGATCGCGGTGAAGCCCGCATTCTGCAGCAGCGCGGCCTGCCGCCGCCGCTTGAGTTCGGGATCGTAATAATCGGACAGCGAATCCACGCCGACGACGCGGAATCTGTCGGCCAGCAGCCGCCGCGACAGATGATAGCCGATGAAGCCCGCCGAACCGGTGACCAGCGCGGTACGGCTCTCGGCCATCAGTCGGCGCCGAACAGATCGCGGGTGAAGACCTTGCCGGAAACGTCCGCCAGGTCGGGATCGAGCCGGTTTGCCACGATCACGTCGGATGCAGCCTTGAAGCGTTGGAGGTCACGCTCGACCCGACTGCCGAAGAAACTGTCATCCTCGAGTACCGGCTCGTAGACGATGACCTCGATCCCCTTGGCCTTCACTCGTTTCATGATCCCCTGGATCGAGGACTGGCGGAAATTGTCCGAACCGGCCTTCATGACGAGGCGGAAGATGCCGACCGTCTTCGGCCCTTTGGCGATGATCCGGTCGGCGAGGAAATCCTTCCGCGTCCGGTTCGCATCGACGATTGCGCGGATGAGGTTCTGCGGGACTTCCGAATAATTGGCCAGCAACTGCTTGGTGTCCTTCGGCAGGCAATAGCCGCCATAGCCGAAGGAGGGATTGTTGTAGTGCCCGCCGATACGCGGATCGAGCCCGACCCCCTCGATGATCTGCCGCGTATCGAGGCCGCGCGAGAGAGCATAGCTGTCGAGCTCGTTGAAAAAGGCGACGCGCATGGCGAGATAGGTGTTGGCGAAGAGCTTGATCGCCTCGGCTTCGTCGGCATCGGTCAGAAGAACCGGGACGTCCTTCTCGAGCGCGGGTTCGAGCAGGAGGTCGGCGAACTGACGCGCACGCTCTGATTGCTCACCGACGATGATCCGCGAAGGGTGGAGATTGTCGTAAAGTGCCTTGCCTTCACGCAGGAATTCGGGGCTGAAAATGATCCGGTCGCTACCGAAGCGCGCCCGCGCCTGCGACACGTAGCCGACAGGCACGGTGGATTTGATGACCACCACCGTGCTGTCGTTGGCCGCCAGTACCTGCTCGATAACCGCATCGACGGCCGACGTGTCGAAGAAATTGCTTTCGACGTCGTAATTGGTCGGAACCGCGGCGATCGCGAAATCGGCACCCTCGATCGCTCTCGCGGCATCGGTGGTGAAGGACAGGTCGAGATCGTCGCGCCGCAGATACTCCTCGACCAGCTCGTCCTGGATCGGCGAGCGCCGTTGGGTGAGCATCGCCACCCGTTCGGGCGAGATGTCGCAGCCGACCACCGCATTGTGCTGCGACAGCATGATGGCGTTGGAGAGGCCCACATAGCCGAGCCCAAAAACCGCGATCTTCATCGAAAAACCCGTGCCTGATTGTCGAGGCCGCGCAAGGCGGCTGCGGCTGCCTTCTGTGGGGTGGCAGGCCCGATTGCAAGTCTGCCTGGGCCCGGGATCACCACATGAAGTAGGCGCCGCCCCGCTCGCGCGCGCGCTGCCAGGCTGGCCGTGCATGGATCGCCTCGACGAAGCGGGCGAGCCTGGGGGCCTTTTCCGCATAGCCCTGCATCACCGCGATTTCGGCAGGAAAGCTCATCATGACGTCCGCCGCGGACCAGTCATCTCCGATGAAATGCAGGTCGTCCGAGATATTGTCCTCCGCGAACTGCACATGGGCGGCAAACTGCTCGTCCACGCGCGGCATCAGCGGCGCGGCTGCATCGCCGAGGCGGGCGCTATAGAGCTTGAGCATGACCGGGACGAAGAAGCTGCTCTCGCCGAACTGCATCCATTCGAGATGGCGGACATGGTCTTCGCTTTCGGCTGCGGGCAGCCATGCTTCGCCGCCGTGGCGCTCGCACAGATACTGGATGATGGCGCCGCTTTCGGCCACCCGCAGGCCCTCGTCGACGATGAGCGGCGACTTGCCCAGCGGGTGGGCCTGTTTGAGCTCGGGCGGCGCGAGGTTGCTCTCCGCATCGCGCTGGTAATGCTCGATCTCGTACTGCGCACCCAGCTCCTCGAGCAGCCAGAGGATGCGCTGCGAACGGCTGTTGTTGAGGTGGTGTACGGTGATCGTCATCGATGAGCCTCCCAGCACCCGGCCACGATTGCGGGCGATTCGCCTAGCAGCCTAGGGGAGCCGGCGCGGCGCCGCCACAGATACGGAAGAGCCGGTGCGGCCAAGGGGGGCGCGCACCGGCTTTCCGTTTTTCCGGGAGCGCCGGGGGACAGTCCGGCCGGTACGCCGACCCGGGGGTGACCGAGGCCGACGCGCTCCCGCTTGAAGAGGGTCAGCCCTCGTCCGCGTCCGGACCGGCCATCATCTCTTCGGCGACCTCGTCGGTGCGGCCGCGGATCGCGGCTTCCAACTTGGCACACAGCTCGGTATTTTCCTTGAGGAAGGTCTTGGCGTTTTCGCGGCCCTGGCCGATGCGGATGCTGTCGTAGCTGAACCAGCTGCCCGACTTCTCGACCACGCCCGCCTTGACGCCGAGGTCGAGGATCTCGCCGATCTTCGAAATGCCCTCGCCATACATGATGTCGAATTCGACCTGCTTGAACGGCGGGGCGACCTTGTTCTTTACCACCTTTACCCGTGTGGCGTTGCCGATAACTTCGTCGCGATCCTTGATCTGGCCGGTGCGGCGGATGTCGAGGCGGACGGAAGCGTAGAATTTCAACGCGTTGCCGCCGGTGGTGGTTTCCGGATTGCCGTACATCACGCCGATCTTCATGCGCAGCTGGTTGATGAAGATCACCATGCACTTGGAGCGGTTGATCGAGCCGGTCAGCTTGCGCAGCGACTGGCTCATCAGGCGGGCCTGGAGGCCGACGTGGCTGTCGCCCATCTCGCCCTCGATCTCGGCGCGCGGAACGAGCGCGGCGACCGAGTCGACCACCAGAACGTCGATCGCGTTCGAACGCACCAGCGTATCGGTGATCTCGAGCGCCTGCTCGCCAGTGTCGGGCTGCGAGACGATCAGCTCGTCGATATCGACGCCGAGCTTGCGCGCATAGACCGGGTCGAGCGCGTGTTCGGCATCGACGAAGGCGGCGGTCCCGCCGGCCTTCTGCGCCTCGGCGATGACATGCAGCGCCAGCGTGGTCTTGCCCGAGCTTTCGGGGCCGTAGACCTCGATCACGCGGCCCTTGGGCAGGCCGCCCACGCCGAGCGCGATGTCGAGCCCGAGCGAGCCGGTGGAGATCGCCTCGACCTGCATCGTTTCCTTCTGGCCCAGCTTCATCGCCGAACCCTTGCCGAACGCGCGATCGATCTGCGCGAGCGCGGCGTCCAATGCCTTCTGGCGGTCTGCGTCCACTTTCTTGTCCTCTACGAGCTTCAGACTTGCCGCCATGACATCACCTCCTGCGCTTGGCCAGAGCCGCATCCCGACTCTTCAACTGGCGCATGATGTATCGGCTTTGTTCTCAAAGAACAAGTAGGGAACGAAACTTTTTTCCGAGTTTGTTCCGCGGGCCCCGGTCGGGCCCTCTTCCACCCCGCGGTCAGCGCTGTTCGCTCAGCACCTCGGAGACCTTGGCGTTGATTTGCTGAACGCTGAACGGCTTGGGGATGAAGTGCATGTTGTCGATGTCGATCTCGCCGCGCAGCTGTTCCTCGGCATAGCCCGACATGAACAGGAAGGGGATGTCGGGCTTCACCTTGCGGATGGCGCGCGCCATCGCGGGCCCGTCCATCGTCGGCATGACCACGTCGGACACGATCAGATCGAATTCGGTCTTGCCGTTGGCGATCGCCGCCAGCCCTTCCTCGCCGTCGGCCACCGCGGTCACCGTGTAGCCCGCGCGGACCA
>NZ_JBLYYF010000047.1:0-5253 GCF_048550555.1 Qipengyuania sp.
CCGGCCATTCCAAATTCAAGAACATCATGCATCGCAAGGGCGCGCAGGACAAGAAGCGCAGCGCGATGTTTTCCAAGCTCAGCCGCGAAATCACCGTCGCGGCGAAGATGGGCATGCCCGATCCCGACATGAATCCGCGCCTGCGTCTCGCGGTCAACGCCGCCAAGGCGCAGTCGATGCCCAAGGACAATATCCAGCGGGCGATCGACAAGGCGAGCGCGGCCGACGGCGAGAATTACGAGGAAGTCCGTTACGAGGGCTATGGTCCCGGCGGCAGCGCGATCATCGTCGAGGCGCTGACCGACAACCGCAACCGCACTGCTACCAACATCCGCACCGCCTTCAGCAAGAACGGCGGCAACCTCGGTACCGAGGGCAGCGTGCAGCACGGCTTCGAACGGCTCGGGCTGATCGAATACCCGGCGAGCGCGGGCGACGAGGAAAAGGTCCTCGAAGCGGCGATGGAAGCGGGTGCGGAGGATATCGAGAGCAGCGAGGACGGGCACACGATCTGGACCGCCGCCGACGATTTGCACCAGGTCGCGGGCGATCTCGAAAAGGCGCTGGGCGAGGCGGAAAACGTCAAGCTGGCGTGGAAGCCCAACATCACCGTCGAGATGGACGAGAACACCGCCTCGACGCTGATCAAGCTGATCGACGCGCTCGAAGACGATGACGACGTCCAGACCGTCTGGGGCAATTACGACATCTCCGACGAGGTGATGGAGAAGCTGGGCTGATGCTGGCTTTCGTCGCGAAGGCGCTGCTTGCCGGCGTCATGATCGCGGCGATTGCGGAAGTCGGTCGACGCCTGCCGACCATGGGGGCGCTGATCGCCAGCCTGCCGCTGGTGTCCATCCTCGGCATGATTTTCCTCTGGATGGCGCGCCCCGATGCGGAGAACATGGCACGCCATGCCGAGGCGACCTTCTGGTACGTCCTGCCCAGCCTGCCGATGTTCCTGCTGATCCCGCTGCTGCTGCGGCAGGGCGTGAATTTCTGGCTGGCGCTCGGCGTCGGCTGCGCCGCCACCATCCTGCTCTACCTCGGCATGATGCAGATCGGCCCGCGTCTCGGTCTTCGGCTCTGATTATCCTCGGCCTCGACCCTTCGCTCAGCTGCACCGGCTGGGGCGTGATCCGGGCCGAGGGCTCGCGCATCGCGCATGTCGCCAACGGCCAGGTTCCCACCGATGCCAAGGCGCCCATGGCCGAGCGGCTGGCCGCGCTGCAGGCGGCTTTGGCCGAGGTGATCGCGACGCACCGCCCCGACCGCGCGGCGGTCGAAGAGGTCTTCGTCAACAAGAACCCGCAGTCGACTCTCAAGCTGGCGCAGGCGCGCGGCGCTGTTCTGGCGGCCTGCGGTGCGGTAGGGCTGGCGGTCAACGAACATGCTACGCGGCTGGTCAAGAAAGCGGTGGTGGGTACCGGCGGGGCCGAGAAGGCTCAAGTCCAGGCCATGCTGAAGGTGCTGTTGCCGGGCGCTGTGATCGGCGGGGCCGATGCGGCCGATGCGCTGGCGGTCGCGATCGCCGACGCGCATCTTGTGACGAGGATTAGGTAGTCGGCTCAGTCGCTGACGCCGCGATCCTGAGGGGGCATCATTCTCAACTCTTGGTCAGGCGAAGACCGCCGGGCTGGCCGGGACGATGGCGGTCGCGAAGAGCATTGCCGAGAGTGCGATGGAAAAGGCTGCAGCGAAGACGGTCTGGTTGGTCGAGGCGAACATCTTGGAATTCCTTGGTCGGTGAGCGGGTGTGGGGCGGGGCCCAGGCTGTTGTCGTGAATCAGGCGAAGACTGCGGGGCTGCCAGGGATGATGGCAGAGGCGAACAGCGCTGCCGAAATGGCGATCGAGAAAGCGGCTGCGAAGAAGTTCTGGTTGTTCGAGGTGATCATGGTGCATTTCCTTCCGTTGTGTTTCTCGGCAAGTCCGCCTTGCCGTTGCCAAGAAGATTGCAGGAGGCATGCCAAATCCGGAAAAGCCCGAAATTCTGCGATTCATGCGGCTTGCCTGAGCGGGTGCGTCAGTGCCGATTGCGCAAGGTTGGGAAAATTTCCCAACTGGTAGGATCGCACTTTTCAGCCGTCGCTATCGCCCGTGATCCGCATGTTCCAACTTCGGCCCTGTCCTGCAGCGATCCGACAGGTTAGACACCTTTGCATGCCGCCGCGACCACCACTCAAACCGCCGAAATCGCGCGGCATTTAGCCCAAGGCGCTTTGGTGTCTGGGACGTGCTCCGTGTGCTTCATCTTTTAGGACAGACAGTTTGACCATCCATCTCTACGGCATCCCCAACTGCGACACGGTCAAGAAGGCACGCAATTGGCTCGATGCGCGCGGGCTCGACCACAGCTTCCACGATTACAAGAAGGAAGGCGCCGATGCGGGCAAGCTGGCCGCGTGGATCGAGGCCGCGGGCGTCGACACCGTGCTCAATCGCCGCGGTACCACCTTCCGCAAACTGAGCGACGCGCAGAAGGCCGATATCGATGCCGCCAAGGCCGTCACATTGCTGCAAGAGAACCCCTCGATGATCAAACGGCCCGTGGTCGAGCACCACGGGGCCCTGCTGGTCGGATTCAAGGAAGACGAATGGTCCGCGCACTTCTCCTGATCCTCGCGGCGCTGGTCGCGACGCCGGCCGCGGCCGCCCCGAACGAGGATTTCATCGTCATCGCGCATCGCGGCGCGAGCGGGGAGCGGCCCGAGCATACGCTGGCAGCTTACGAACGCGCGATCGACCAGGGGGCCGACTATATCGAGCCCGACCTCGTGCCGACCAAGGACATGCATCTCGTCGCACGGCACGAGACCGAGATCGGCGAGACCACCGATGTCGCCGATCACGAAGAATTCGCCGATCGCAAGCGGTCGAAGACGATCGAAGGCCGCCTAGTGACCGGCTGGTTCGCCGAGGATTTCACGCTGGCCGAATTGCGGACGCTGCGCGCGAAGGAGCGCATGCCGGGCCTGCGCCCCGCCAACGCGCGCTTCGACGGGCTCTATCCGCTCGCGACCTTCGAAGAGATCGTCGCGCTGGTCCGCGCCAAGGAGGCCGAGACCGGACGCCCCATCGGCATCTACCCCGAGCTCAAGCATCCGACCTGGTTACTCCAGGAAGCGGGCATCGACGTGGTCGACCTGTTCGCCACCGCGCTCAGGAAGGCCGATCTCGATGATGCGGACGACCAGGTCTTCGTGCAGGTCTTCGAAGTCGGGCCGCTCAAGCGCCTCGACGCGCTTGTCGACACTCCTTTGGTGTTGCTGGTCGGTCCGGAAGGCGGCCCCTACGACGAGCCAGCGCAGACCTGGGCGGATGTCATGACCCCGAGCGGGCTCGCCGAGGTGGCGCGCTATGCCGACGGGATCGGGCCCTATCTCGGCCATGTCCTCAATGCCGATGGCACGCCGACAGAACTCGTCGCGCACGCCCATGCGGCGGGCCTCGAGGTGCATCCCTGGACCTTGCGCAAGGAGAACGCCTTTCTTCCTGCACCCTTGCGGCGGGGCGCGGGCGAGAGTGCCGCGGGCGATGTCGCGACGCTTGCGCGGATGGTCGCAGCCTCGGGTGCCGACGGCGTCTTCACCGACGACCCGGCGCTGGTCCTCAGCGCGCTCGGACGGTGACGATGTAGTTGAGCGCGCAGTCGTTCGACAGGTGCAGCCCCTTGGCGGGCGAAAAGCCGATGCCCTTGGGGTCACCCATTTCCAACCCGGCTTCGTCGAGCAGATCGCCCAGTTCCTCGGGAGTGATGAAATCGTCCCAGTGATGCGTGCCCTTGGGAATCATCCCGAGCCCTTCGGCCGCGCCGATCATCAGCAGGCGCGATTGCGGCGTGCGGTTGGGGGTGGAGAGCACCATCAGGCCATCGGGCGCGAGCCGCGCCGCCAGCGCCGCGACGAAGGCGCGCTTGTCGGCGACATGCTCGATCACCTCCATCGCGGTGACAAGATCGAACCTGCCGATGTCGAGATCGCCGATCTCGCCCGCCATGTAGCGGATGTCGAGCCCCGCGCCCTCGGCATGCAGGGCCGCGGCGGCGACATTCTCGGGTGCGGCATCGACGCCCGTGACCTCGGCGCCGAGCCGTGCCAGCGGTTCGCACAGGAGGCCGGCGCCGCAGCCGACATCGAGCGCGGACTTGCCCGCCAGCGGGCGGCGCGCCTCGATATCGCTCGCCCAGTGCAGGTCGATCGCCTCGCGCAGGAACTGCAGCCGGACCGGGTTGAGCCGGTGGAGCATGGCCGAGGACCCCTTGGGATCCCACCAGTCCTTGGCCAGCTGTCCGAAATGCGCGGCTTCGTCGGGCCGGATCGTTTGGCCGCCCGAAGTTTTGCTACGCTTCTGCGTGGTTGCATCGCTCATGCGGCGTGGCTAGCAGCCTAGCCTCACGCATTCCAGCACGGAGACCCTTGCGCTTGGCCCGTATCGTGATGAAATTCGGCGGCACCTCGATGGCGGGGACCGAGCGCATCCGGCGCGTGGCGAACATCGTGCGCAAGCAGGCCGCACGCGGCCACGAGGTCGCGGTGGTCGTGTCCGCCATGGCCGGCGAGACCGACCGGCTGGTCAATTTCTGCCGCGAGGCGAACGCGCTCTACGACCCGGCCGAATACGACGTCGTCGTCGCCAGCGGCGAACAGGTCACCTCGGGCCTGCTCGCGCTCACCCTCCAGTCGCTCGGCTGCAAGGCACGCAGCTGGCTCGGCTGGCAATTGCCGATCCACACGATCGACGCGCATGCCAAGGCGCGCATCGAGAGCATCGATGCCGATGCCCTCGTTGCCAGCATGCAGGCGGGCGAGATCGCGGTGATCCCCGGCTTCCAGGGTCTGGGCGACGACGGCCGCGTGACCACGCTCGGCCGCGGCGGCTCGGACACCTCGGCGGTGGCCGTGGCGGCGGCCATCAAGGCCGATCGCTGCGACATCTACACCGATGTCGACGGCGTCTACACCACCGACCCGCGGATCGTCGCCAAGGCGCGCAAGCAGAAGGCGGTGACCTACGAGGAAATGCTCGAGCTCGCGAGCGTCGGGGCCAAGGTGCTCCAGACGCGTTCGGTGGGCCTGGCGATGAAGGAGGGCGTGCGCGTGCAGGTCCTCTCGAGCTTCGTCGGCGAGGATGCCATTCCCGCCGACGATCACCCCGGCACGATGATCGTGTCGGAAGAAGAAATGAACCAGTTGGTGGAGAAGGGCGACATGGAACGCCAGCACGTGACCGGCATCGCGCATGACAAGAACGA
>NZ_JBLYYF010000048.1:0-25669 GCF_048550555.1 Qipengyuania sp.
CAGACTGTGTGCGGTCGTGGCGGAACTGGTAGACGCGCAACGTTGAGGTCGTTGTGGCCGCAAGGCCGTGGAAGTTCGAGTCTTCTCGACCGCACCATACAGTCTGTATCTCCCCGCTTCATTTCGGTGTCGTCGTGAAGACGGCCCAGAAACGGGCGGTTCCGCGCCATTCTCCCCAAGCGCCGGCGAAACTGTGACCGGATACGGACGCTAACGCGCTCGTCCGCGCGCGCTGACAGGCCAGATGTCCAGGAGCGTGTCGTCCCGAACCACGTGGTAGTAGTCATAGAGGTTCACTGTCGGATCGCAGTGGGGTGCCACCAGACTTACCGGATCTCCAGGCCGCAGGCGTGCGCCGATTTCCGGACCCACAAGCGCGCCGTGCTCGTCGCCCATGAATGCGAAGACAGTGTCGGAAGGCGCTCCCCTGCAGACCCGTGGACTGCCTCCGTCGGTCGACAGCGACTTGAACCCCGAATCGATCGTGACCAGGCCGCCATGGTTGGCGCTGACGACGCGTGCATCGACCGCAAGAGAGGTCTCGAACGGAGCTTCGCCGCTACCGTCGAGGTCACAGTCGAGATACTGCGCGTCCATAAAGACATAGGAGCCAGCCTGGAGCTCGGTAAATACGCCCAGCGCGAGGTCGATCGCGTGAGTTCCGGTGCCCGAACCGGTGACGATCTCGGGCGGAAAGCCTGCTTCGCCAAGGGCATCCACGACCGAGCGGAGGTATCGCGTGCGCTCCTCGATCGCGGTCCGCCGGGCTGCGAAATCCTCGATGTGCTGCTGCGCCCCGCAATAGAACTGCAATCCGCGCAGGCGCAGCCGCTCGCAATCGGCGATCGTCTTTGCCAGTTCGACGGCCGCCTCGGGTGAAGCGACGCCCGTCCGGCGAATGCCGGGATCGACATCGATGATCACATCGAGCATCGCATCGCTGCGAGTCAGACGACCATCAATGCTCCGGGCGATCTGCGGGTCGTCGACGGTAGCCATGAGGCCTTCCGCGCGACGGGCGAGCGTCGCCAGCCGGTCGATCGCGGCAGGCGCCGCCACCGGTGAGGTGATCAGCACGCCCGCCACCCCTGCGTCGACCATGACCTCGGCCTCGCCGATCTTGGCGCAGCAGACGCCCACCGCGCCTGCGGCTATCTGCCGGTGGGCGATGTCGACGCTCTTGTGTGTCTTGGCGTGAGGCCGCAAGGCCACGCCCTTGTCGCTCGCCTTCGCCTGCATCGCAGCGATGTTGCGCTCGAGCCGGTCGAGATCGAGCACCAGGACGGGCGTGTTGAGCGCCGCACGCGACCCCTGCTGGCCAATCAGATGTTCGTGGAGTTCACGGTCGTCCATCAGCCGAACAATTCCTCGAGATGCGGATTGAGAAACTTGCCGGCGGGGTCGACCGCCCGACGCACCGCGCGATAGCGCTCCGCCATGGGATAGAGCGCGTCGACATCGTCGCGCCCCAAGGTATGGCGCTTTGCCCAGTGCGCCCTCCCTCCATGCGCGCGGAAAATCGCCTCGGCCTCCGCAAACAGTTTCCGCCACGGCATCTTCGCATACTGATGCATCGATATGGCCGCGACCGGGCCGGCATTCATCGGACTCATCCAGATGTCGTCGGCAGCGACGATGCGGAATTCGAAGGGGAAAGACACCGGCAATCGCTTCTTGCGAATCCAGCCGACCAGTTCGTCCAGGGTTTCCAGCCCAGCCGATTGAGGCATCTCGTACTCCATCTCTTCGAATGGAATCGTGCGATCGGACGGAAAGATAGTGTGAGCGGGTCCTCTGCGTTCACCGCTCATATCGAATCGCATCAGCAGCCTTTGCAGACTGGGCACGAGCGGGGGAAACATTGCGCCGATATTGAGCAGACGGCGGAAACCGGCTTCTTCCATGTCGGTCGTGGTGGGCGGAGGGTCGCAGGGATCGCACGGCTCCAGCGTTTTCAAGATCACCGTGTCGGCATGGGGAAAGAACCAGAATTCGACGTGGCGCAGTTCGGTCGCCAGTTCGAAGTATCTTTCGCGAATTTCGTCCCAAGGGTGCTTCGCGACCCGCTCGACGAGGTGATAGGCCGGGACCACATCGCACTCGATCTCGGTCGCTATGCCGAACATCCCGAGGGACAGCCGCTGGGCCTCGAACAGGTCGGCTTCGGTATTTGCGTCGCACCAGATCGCCTGCCCGTCTGCCCCGACGAGGCGGAAACCGCGGGCGAACGAGGCGAGGTTGCCGAGCTCTCGGCCCGTCCCATGCGTTCCGGTTGCCATCGCTCCGGCGAGCGACTGCGGATTGACGTCGCCCTGGTTCGCCAGCGCGAGCCCACTTTCCCAGAGCTCCTGCGTCAGGCGCTTGATGCTCCAGCCGGCGGGGATGCGCGCAGTCATCCGGTCGGACGCGATGGCGAGACGGGAGTCCATCTCGGCAAGACCGACGATGACGTCGTCACTGGCGCAGAGCGGCATGAACGAATGCCCTGCACCGGTGGGCCTGACTGTCCCCGCCGCGCGCACCAAGGCGCCGAGTTCTTCCTCGGTTCGCGGCAGGTGGACCTCCCCCTCTGCCTTCACGCTGCCTGACCAGTTGGACCAGCTCATCCCGCCCGAGACTAACACGCAGGGTTGTCGAAGCCAGCGTTTTCCCGATGCGGGCGCCTGCAGGGCAGCTCACCGTCTACTTGGCAACGCGAGCGGAATGTCAGCTTCGAGAGCCGGGAAGCGGAGACGCCTTGGTTCGGCGAGTGCCCCCAGTCATGGCACCGGAGAAGCTGGCACTTGCGCGCGGTCAGCGATGGAATAGTCCCGGATCACTTCCGCTACTCGCAGTCGATAATGCGCAAAGACCCCATGTCGCCCGGCCGCTTGGCCGGCGCGATGCTCTGCCATCTCGCGCCAGCGTCGCACCGCCACTTCATCGGCAAAAAAGGAAAGCGAGAGCAGCTTGCCAGGATTGGTCAGGCTCTGGAACCGTTCGACGGAGACGAAGCCCTCCACCTCTTCGAGCAGCGGACGGATTTTCTCTGCGATATCCAGATAGCTATCGTGGCGGCCCGGTGAGGGCTCGGCCTCGAATATCACGGCGATCATACCCTGTCTCCGTGAGGCCGCGAGACGATCGTGAGGAACGTCCGATCCTCGCGGATAAGGAATTTCTCCCGCCGGGCGAACTCGTAGTTCTCGCGGCCCAGCGGATCGGCGGCGAGCCGCTCGCGATAGGCTTCGTAGGCCGCCAGACTCTCGACGTTGTAGATCCCGTAGGCCAGCGTGCTCGAGCCTTCGTGAGGTGCGAAATAGCCGATCAGGTCTGCGCCGCAGCGCGGGATCGCCTCCCCCCAATTTCGGGAATAGCTGGCAAACTGGTCCTTCTTCGTCGGATCGATGTGGTAGCGGATGACGCAGGTAAGCATGGGATACCTCTCTTCGTGGAAGCCCGCACATAGCTCTTGGTCCGAACGCAACGCTTCGGTAGAGATCGAAGTATGAAGGAAGGTCCGGATATCGCCCGCCTCGCAGCATTGGTCGCCGATCCGGCTCGGGCGAACATGCTGACCGCGCTCATGTCCGGCAAGGCCCTGACCGCCACCGAGCTCGCGAGCGAGGCCGGCGTGACGCGGCAGACGGCCAGTTCGCATTTGCGCAGGTTGGAAGACGGCCTGCTCATCAAGCCACGCCGGCAAGGAAGGCATCGCTACTTCTCGCTCGCCGACGAGCGGGTCGGCCGCTCGCTCGAAGTGCTGATGGAACTCGCGGAGGATATGGGGCATGTCCGGGCACGAACTGGCCCCAAGGATGCGAGACTGCGCGAAGCGCGCATCTGTTACAATCATCTGGCGGGACATCTGGCGACGCGACTGTTCGATGGATTGCTGGAGCGCTCGTGTCTCGAACTCGCACCAGAGGGCCTGTCGTTGACCACGCGCGGGATGGCGTTTGCGGCTGCGTTGGACATCGACATTGCAGCGCTCCAGGCCGGACGCGCGCCTGTCTGCAGGGAGTGCCTGGACTGGAGCGAGCGGCGATCACACCTTTCCGGGAGCCTGGGCCGCGCGATCCTGAGCCGGATTCTCGAGCGCCGATGGGCGTATCGAGCGACCGAATCTCGAGCGATAATCTTCTCTGCAAGGGGAAGAGACCAGTTCGAGAGGTTGATCACCGGCTAGTCGCGACGGTGGTTGCAGTGCGGGCGTCGCCAGGCGTGCCTTCAGCGCAATGAAGGTGTTTGGCGGGCCAGCAGCTTGGGGGGCCGGGAGCGAAAATCTGGGATCGGTCGGTTCAGCGCCGAGCGGGGCGTTCGGCTTCGACAGCTTGCAGGCGTTCCCGCGTTTGGTGATCCTGGCCGGCGGATGACGTTCCCAGCGCTCACGCGTTTGCTGCAACTCGTCCTATCCCCGCGCGAAACCAGAAATGGCCCGTAACCAGCTTGCCTTTTCTCTGATAAGGACAATAGTGGCCGAAACGGAAATCTTGCATTGGAGGGCGGTTTGCACACATTCCATATAAGGACGGCACGGCAGCAAGGGACTTGCACACGTCCGAACCCGCAAGCCGCGCGCGTGTCCGGTCGCTCTTGGGGAGCCCAAACATCTTCTCCACTGCGGCGGCTCGTCTCCCGCCTCGGCAGGTTGGCGGCATGCGGCGTCCTCCTCGCGTGCTCCGTGGCGATATCCGAGAGACCAGCGCTCAGCCAGAGCGTCGAGGTTCGGTCAGGCGGGCTCAGCGATCAGGTCGCGCCCGGCGCCGCGATCGGCAACTATGTCGGTGAGGACCTGATGATACCGATGCGCGACGGGGCCAGGTTGCACGCGCAGGTCTGGCGCCCACGCGACAGCGCAGAGGATCTGCCGATCCTCATCAGCCGCTCTCCCTATGGCTTCGCCCCGGACTATGTGAAACACTTGCTCGGATCCTCCTACAAGGAGCTGGCCGACGACGGGTTCATCTTCGTGCTGCAGGATATCCGCGGCCGTCTGGGCTCCGAAGGAGAGTTCGTGAACCTGCGCCCGCGGCGCACCGATGCCGATGGCGTCGACGAATCCACCGATACCTACGACACGATCGACTGGCTGGTATCCCATCTCCCCGCCACCAATGGTCGCGCCGCGGTGATGGGCGTATCCTACGGCGGGTGGACCGCCGCCATGGCGACGATCGAACCGCATCCCGCGCTCAAGGCGATTTCCTCGCAGGCCTCGCCCGACGACATGTTCATCGGCGACGACTTCCACCACAATGGCGCGCTGCGGCTCGACTACGCTTGGGGTTGGGTGACCGCGCTCGAGACCGACGGGCGGACGATGAAGCCATTCGATTTCGGCGGAACGTCGAGCGTGTTCGACTGGTATCTCGAGCAGGACCCGCTCGCCTCGCTCGACCGCAGGCAGCTCGGCAAGACCGTCCCCAGCTGGCGCAATTTCGTCGACCACCCGACCTACGATGCCTTCTGGCGCAGCCAGCGCACCACCGGCAACCTGCCGACTGAGGTCGCCGTCCCCAACCTCGTGGTCGCCGGCTGGTACGATCAGGAAGACTTCTACGGCCCGATGAACATCTACCGCGAGCAGGAGAAGGGCGACACCAACGGACTGAATTATCTCGTCGTCGGTCCGTGGAACCATGGCGGTTGGCGCGGCGACGGCAGCCACTACGGCCCCTTCGAGTTCGGCTCGGACACGGGCAAGTGGTTTCGCAGCGAGGTGGAGCTCCCGTGGTTCCGCTACTGGCTGAAAGACGAAGGCGAATTGCCGCTCGCGGAAACCTTGGTCTACCAGACGGGCAGCAAGCAGTGGCAGCGCAGCGATGCATGGCCGCCGGCAACCGGCGTGGTCGAACGCCGGCTCTATCTCGGGCCGCGAGGGCGGCTGAGCTTCGATCCCCCTTCGGCGACATCGGCTGAGCCGAGCACCTTCGTCTCCGATCCAAACGATCCCGTGCCCTATCGCGCCAAAGGAGACATCCTTCCCTTCCTCTCTCCCGGATCGAGCTGGTCGGTCTGGCAGGCCGACGATCAGGCCCGGTTCGCCCAGCGTGACGATGTCCTGCTCTGGCAGACCGAGCCGCTCGAAGAGGATCTGGTCTTCGAAGGCGAACTCGAGGCGCAGCTCTTCGCCAGCACGACGGGGACCGACGCGGACTGGGTGGTCAAGCTGCTCGACATCTACCCAGCCGACGAGAGCGTCGAGCCCTCGCTGGCGGGCCGCCAGCGGATGATCGCCGGGGACGTCTTCCGGGGGCGCTTCCGCGAGGGCTTCGACAATGCCCGCGCGCTCGAGCCCGATGCCGTGCTGAGCTACCGGATCGATCTCCACTCGGCGTCGCACGTGATCAGGAAAGGCCACCGGATCGGCGTTCAGATCCAGAGCAGCTGGTTCCCGCTGATCTCGCGCAATCCTCAGATCTTCCTGGACAATATCCTCGAGGCTCGAGCCGAGGACTTCCGGGCGCAGACGCACAGCCTGTTCCATGACCGCCTGCATCCTTCGGCGATCTCGCTGACCGTCAGATCCCCCTGAGCGAGGCGGTTGCCGCGGTTACGGAAGAGTGCAGCGATGACCCCTAAGAAGGCTTCGATCTTGCGGCTCACGCGGGCTTCTGGGCGAGGTCGAGCGACGGTCGGCATGTGCATCGACGAACCTGCCTTTTTCGGCTCTTTGGCCTAATTCCAGGAACAGGCGGTGAGTTTCTCCCCGCACCGTCCGATACCCGGTCGAACTTTCCCCGGGTTATCGAATCGGCAGTGCCGTGGTGGATTTGATCTCGGACAGGGCGATGGTCGAGTTGACCTCCTGCACGCCGGGGAGCTGCGACAGGCTGTCGAAGAAGAACCGTTCGTAGGCCTCGATATCGGGCGCGACGATCCGCAGGAGGAAGTCGACCGGGCCCATCAGGACGTGGCATTCGAGCACTTCGGGAAAGGCCCTGATGGCTTCGGCGAATTCGTCGAGATTGGCGCGGCCATGCGCGTTGAGTTTGACCTGGGCGAATACCTGCGCATTCAGGCCGACCGACTTGCGCTCGACCAGCGCCACCCGGCGCTTGATGAAACCGTCGCGCTCGAGCCGGTCGATCCGCCGCCAGCACGGCGAGGCCGACAGCCCGACCTTCTCGGCAATGGCGGAGGTCGACAGCGAGCCGTCTTCCTGCAGCAGTGCGAGGATCTTCTTCTCGAATGGGTCGAGCGGAGCGATCGTATCGTCGGCCATGGCGGGCTTATTGCCCGGCAGCCTCCGCCGCCGCAAGGATGCGCAGGACGTTGCCGCCGGTCATCTTGTCGATATCCTCGCGCGTATAGCCGGCCTCGAGCAGGCGCCCGGTGATCACCGGCAGCGCGGTGATGTCCAT
The DNA here is from genome assembly GCF_048550555.1 of Qipengyuania sp. Taxonomy (GTDB): domain Bacteria; phylum Pseudomonadota; class Alphaproteobacteria; order Sphingomonadales; family Sphingomonadaceae; genus Qipengyuania. Next base: position 7,347 of record NZ_JBLYYF010000048.1, read on the forward strand.
GAGGCCGTCGATGCCGCCGCCGCCGTCCCAGTCAGCCCCGAAGCAGACGTGATCGACCCCGGCGACCTCGATCACATGCAGCAGGGCCGCCATGTATTGCTCGAAGCTCGTGGCCCACATCGGCTCGGTCTTGTCGAGCGCGCGCGTCCGGCGGATCAGTTCCGCCTGCTCCGCGGGCGAGAGTTCGGCGATGTGCTCGTACCGGTCGAACAGCTGCGCGCGTTCCTCGCCCAGGTTCATCTCGCTCATGAAGATCGTCGACATGCACATGGCGCCGCCCTTCGCGGCCACCGCGCGAATGCGGGCATCGTCGAGATTGCGCGGATGGTCGTTCGCCCAGCGGGGCGAGCTGTGCGAGAGAATGATCGGCGTCGTCGAGAGCGCGAGCATGTCGTCTAGCGTCTTGTCCGACGAATGGCTCGCATCGATCACCATGCCGAGCCGGTTCATCTCGGCGACCCATTTGCGGCCGAGCGGGCTGAGCCCGTTCCATTTCGGATCGTCGGTCGCCGAATCGGCAAACTGGTTGGTCCCCGAATGAACCGGCCCGGCCATGCGCACACCGCGCTTATGGAATTCTTCCAGCAGCGTAAGGTCTTCGCCAAGCGGATAGCTGTTTTCGATGCTCTTGAAGCCGATCAGCTTGCCCTCGCGCGCAAGCGCTTCGGCCTGCGCGGCGCTCGTCGCGGGCTCGATCACATCGCGATGCCTGGCGAGCTCGGCATCGATAACGTCGGACCGGTGCCGGGCGAAGGCAAGCGCCTCGCGATAGCCCTCGGCCGTCAGCGGTCCCTGCGCGGTGTAGACGACGAAGAACCCGCCATCGAGATTACCTTCGCGCATGCGGCCGAGATCGACCTGCGCGATATCGTTCTCCAGCGTATGCCGCGCCCCGAAGTCCCAGCCTTCGCGGCCGAAGTTGAGCGGCGTGTCGAGATGGGTGTCGAGCACGATCAGGTCGCGATGGATGGACATGACATCGCCCTTCCCCTGCGGGACCGTGGCGCAGGCCGACAGCGCCAGCGCCGGCAACAGCGCGAGTGGAAGTTTGCTGGTCATCGGCTTTCCTTCACCGGCTTGAGGTCGAGATCGCGGTAATCATAGCTGAAGTCTGCCAGCGGAGAGGCTGCCTCCACCTTCACCCGGTCGATGGCGCCATGCGCGTCGAGATCGAAGGTCACGAGCGCGGCTTCGAGCGCCGGGTCGGTGAACTCGGTCTTGAAGGTATCGTACTGGTAGTGGGTCAGCCGGCCCTCCATCCGCGGATTGGTGGTGAAGTCGATCCACAATCCGCCGTCGCGCTCGCTCACGACGACATCGCCATACCATGGATCGCGATAGGTACCCGCATAGGCGGAGGTCGCGAGCGAGGGGCCGACATCGGCGGTTTCCTCGCCGGCCTGGGCAAGGAAGGCCTTTCCGCCTTCGAGCCGCTCCTCGACGAATGCGTCCCACTTCGTGGGCCAGTCATTGAACGGCAGGCCGAGATAATGGTCGAGCAATTCGTAGAACAGCCCGCGGCGCAGCGCCGCCTCTTCCGAATTGATGACGATCGCGAAGCCGACATCCTGGTCGGGCAGGAGCGCCACCAGCGCAATCGCGCCGAACACCCCGCCCCCGTGCCAGATGAGGCGCGCCCCGCGATAGTCCTGGACCTGCCAGCCGAGCGCATAGGCGGTGTAGTCCGGATTGGTCGGCGCGAGATCGCCCGGCCAGGCCTCGTTGGGCATCGGCGTCACCGGCTTCCACATCTCGAGCGCCGCGTCCTCGCTGAACAGGCGACCACCCCCCGGCAGCGCGCCATGGCCCAGCTGGATCTTCAGCCATTGGGCTAGATCGCTTGCGCTCATGGCCAGTCCCCCGGCGGGCAGGGCGTTGCGGCCGAGCTCGTCCTTCTCGTCGAGAACGACATTGGGCCCGTCCCCGCGCAGCACGCCTTGCGTGCGGGCATGCGGGAGCGCGCGGTTGGCGACCGCATAGCGGGTATCGTAGTCCGAGGTCGAATCCATCATGCCGCCCGCGCGCAGGACATCGTCCAGGACGTAGCGTTCCCAGGTCTTGCCGCTCACTTCCTCGATCAGCTGGCCCGCTACGACATAGAGAATGTTGTCATAGGCATAGGCCGAGCGGAAGCTCGTGGCGGGCTCGATATAACGGAGGCGCTCGACCGTCTCCTTGCGGGTCAGGTCGGAGCGGGGGACATAGAGGAGATCCCCCGCCCCGAGCCCGAGACCGCTGTGATGAACCAGCAGGTCGCGGACGGTCATGTGCGTGGTCACCCATGGATCGTTCATACGGAACCACGGCATGTGGTCGATGACCGTGTCGTCCCAGCCGAGCTTGCCCTCGTCGACCAGCGTGGCGAGTGCTGCGACGGTGAAGGCCTTGCCGGTCGATCCGGTCGGGAAGATGGTATGCGCATCGACCTTCGCGCTCCCGCCCAGCTTGCGCACGCCCCAGCCGCGCGCGAGGGTCGTCTCGCCATGCTCGACGATCGCAATCGAAATCCCCGGCGCCCCCGATTGCTCGCGCAGCGTCTCCACCCGCTCCGCGAAACCCTCGGGCGGCGCTCCTGAGAGCGGTCCGGCGGTGGCCATCGCGACGATGGCGGTCAGCGTGACAAGCAGTCTAGAGGTCATGAGCCCCTCCGTCTTGAGCGTTCGGGGAAAAACGAGTGCACCTGTCCGGCCCTGCTGGTCCTGCCGGGGCGGTTAACGCCATCACGCATGGCCCGCGACGGGGTCGGACGCGCGCGAGGCGAAGATGCGTACGGCGCCGAGCGTCAGGATCGGCACGACGAATGTGGCGAGGAAGACCAGCGCCATGATGCGGTAGCCCGAGGCGATCAGCTCGACCAGGCCGATCCAGCTTGCCACGAACATGCAGGCCGCAAGCACGCCGATCGTGAGCACAGCCCTGAACCATACGGGCACGGCAGCATCGGGTCGGCGCGAAAGGTAACCCGCGACCGCGCGCTCGTTCAGCGCATGGATCACGCCGACACCGCTTTCGAGCAGCGCGCCGAAGACCATGATCTGGAAGGCGAAGCGAAAGGCCGGGCTTCCCAGGCGCTGCAGGATGTAGTCCGACGGCAGCGTCGCATCGAGGATGGCCGGGTGGAATGCGATCATCGCCAGCAGAAACGCAAGTGCCGGGAGCATCGCCATCGGACCGGCGATCGCACCAGCCACCAGTGCGTTGCGCCGCGTGCCGATATGGCGGAGCACGGGCAGGATCATCACGGCGGCGACGATATTGTAGGCCCCGTAGGTCAGCCCAGAGAGCGGCCACCCCGCGGCCATGCCCCCCGCCTGCAGTGTTTGGTCGATGCGCTCGCCGAAACGCGAAAGCGCGAGCACGAGGAAGATGGCATAGACCGTATAGAGAAAGGTCGAGACATATTTGAACATCGTCTCGACCGCGCGTTCGCCCAGTCCCGCGATCACCGCGATCAGGATCGCCAGGCTCAACGTGCCCACGAGCTTGGGAAGGCCGAGCAGGCTCGCCCCGACCTCGCCCGCAGCCGCCCCGAACACGGCGAGCAACAGGATCGAGAAGAGGATGAAGCAGATCTCGAACACGATCGCGCCGCGCCCGAGCAGCTGACTGACGAAGCTCCGATAGTCGTAGCTCCGCGTCGCATGCGCGAACGCGAAGGTGAGCGCCGCCACCAGCGACCATATGACCGTCGCCAGCACCATAGCCCAGAGCGCGCCGATCGCGCCCTGGCTGAGGAAGTATTCGGCGAGCTCGCGTCCGGTGGCATAGCCGCCGCCGATGATGACGCCTTTGAGCGCGAAGCCGGGCAGCAGGTAGCGCTGGAAGAAGCTGCCCTGCGACGTCGGTTCCGGGGCGGTCAGGCCAGGCAACTGTCGACCAGCCTTTCGAAGAGCCTGCCGCCGCGCATCGGATCGGCGACGGGCAGGCCATGCAGACGATCGCTTTCGGCCTTCATGATCCGCGCAGCCTCACCCTCGTCGAAGGACGAAGTGTTGAGACTGACCCCACCGCAACGGATTTTCGGATTGGTCAGGCTGCCGAGCCGCATCGTCAGGTCGATCACCTCTTCCACAGACGGCACCGGGAACCCTTCGACCCCGATGATTTCCTTGCGGGTGGGATCGTGGCAAACCACAAAGACGTCGGGCTGGCTTCCGTGCAGGAGGCCGAGAGACACGGCCGCGAAGGAGGGATTGAACAGCGATCCCTGCCCTTCGATCACATCCCAGTGATCGGCGGCCGCGTCGGGCGAAAGGACCTCGGCCGCCCCCGCTTCGAAATCGGAAATGACCGCATCCATCGGTATGCCCTTGCCCGCGATCATGATGCCGGTCTGGCCGGTTGCCCGGAAATCGGCATCGACCCCGCGCGCCAGCAGCGCCCGGTGAAGCGCGATGGCGGTGTATTTCTTGCCCAGCGCGCAGTCGGTGCCCACGGTCAGGACACGCTTGCCCGACCGCTTGCGACCGGTGCCGACGGGGATGTTCTTGGGCGGCACTCGGATATCGACCAATCGTCGCCCACCCCGCCGCGCCGCCTCCTCGAGTTCGGGTATCGAGGATAGGGGACGGTGCAGGCCGCTGACGATATCGAGGCCGGCATCGAGCGCTTCGACCAGGGCCGCGACCCAAGTGTCCGGGATGACCCCGCCGGGATTGGCGACCCCGATCACCAGCGAGCGCGCGCCCCGGCTCCGGGCTTCCGCCGGATCCATCCGGGCAAGTCCAGCGCTGACGGCACCTTCCGCGGTCGACCACTCGCCGACACACAGGTCCGGCGCCCAGTCGACCAGTCCGAAGGCGGTCTTGGCATAGCTGGGCTGGTCGATATCTCCAAGGAACAGCAGGTAGGGCGTCGAGAGGCTGAGCGCCTCGGCTTCATGCCGCATGAATGCGTTCATCTCGCGCTTCGCCTCAGAACTCTGCGCCAACGGTCAGGCCGAAGGTGCGGGGACGAATCGCGGTCGCCGACAAGGCGGTGCCAGGGCGGAGCAGGAAGCTGCCAACGCTGGTCAGCCCGCGCGAGTCGGTCACGTTGCGGACATAGGCGCCGATGCTGAAGCGTTCGAAGTCGATCCCGGCCCGCAGATCGGCCGAAGCATATCCGTCGATCGTGTAGCGCCGTCCGAACGTGGTCTGATAGGCGTCGTCGAAATTGCCGAACTGGTCGCTGATCAGGCGTACGCTGCCACCCACGAAGGCCTTGGCCGAATTGCCCACGGCCCATTCATAGTCGGCCGAAAGGCTGGTCGACCATTCAGGGGCGTAGGGGAGCCGGTCGTCGGCAAAGCCGCCATTGCCCGCAGGCAGATCCTCGTCGAGCCGCGCGTCGTTGTAGGCGATGTTCCAGGTGACATCCAGGCCGCGGATCGGCCGCAGCGTGGCGCTGATCTCGACGCCCTTGCTGGTCGCGGTGTCGCCATTGCCATCGGCATTCACGGGGCCGATCGCTGTGTCGTAGGTCACGAGGACCTGGATGTCCTTCCAGTCGAGATAGTAGACCGAGGCGTCGATCGTGAAGCTGCGATCCGCGGTTTCGGCGCGGATGCCTGCCTCGTAGCTGATCAGCGTGTCGGCATCGAACTGGGTCGGGAAATTCGGTCCGGCGCCAGGCGGCACGACATTCGGGCCGCCCGGGCGGTAGCCCTTGGCGACGCGGGCGTAGAGCGTGGTCTGGTCGGACAGCTCGAGACGCGGGGCGACCGACCAGGTGAACACGTTCTCCTTCGAAGTGCCCGTCACGACGTCGGGGATGTCTTCGACCGCGAAGCCCGAGAAGAACAGCAGCGAGCCGTCGAGCGACTGCAGCGTGTCCTGCTCGTTGTGGCTGTAGCGCGCACCGGCAGTGATGTCGAAAGCGGGCGTGATGTACCATGTCGCGCTGCCGAAGGCGGCATATTCCTTGTACTGCGAGTCGAGGACCGCGGTCAGGAAGGTGGGGAAGGTGACATCGGCGCCGCCTGCGCCGACGGGCAGGGTCAGCGCGGGGTCGACCGCTTCGCCCGTCGCAAGGACGAAGGGCTGGTAGTTCTGGAACAGCAGCCCGTCTTCCTTGGTGAAATAGCCTCCGATCAGCCATTCGAAGCTGTCGTTCGACGGGGAGTCGAGGCGTACTTCCTGGGTGAATTTCTTCTGGCCCGAAAATGCCGGGAACGTGATCCCGAGCGGGTCGACGCCCGGGCCGCCATAGATTGCATCGGCGATGCCGGGTAGCTGATAGGTTACGTCATAGACTTCGGTCTGGTCGAGCGTGCCGTAGCTGGTGACCGTGGTCAGCGTGGCGAAGCCCATGTCCCATTCGACGGTGCCGTTGTAGAGGCGGTAGTCGACGTCGTTGCGCTCGGGAAAATATTCCGAGCGGGTCAGCCGGCCGTCGGAGATCGGATCGCCGGTGGTGGGATCGAAATCGAGCGGCTTCAGCGTGACCGGATCGACATCGAAGCCAGCGCGCGAATTCGAACGAATGTTCTGCGCGATCGCGGTCAGCCGCACCGAGAAGTCCTCGCTCGGCTCGAACAACAGCGATGCACGGCCACCGTAGCTGGCATAGTCGTTGGCGTTCTCGCGATTGATCCCGACGGTGTCGATATAGCCGCCCACGTCGCGATAGTAGCCGCTGGCACGTAGCGCGATCGTATCGCCCACGGGGATATTGACGACGCCGTTCGCGCTCCAGCCGTCATCACCGCCGTCCGTGACCTCGTAGCCCGCCTTGGCCCGCACCTGGAATTCGCCGAGTTGCGGCGCGACCGTGACGAACTTGACGAGGCCGCCGAGCGAGTTTGCGCCGTAGAGCGTACCCTGGGGGCCGCGAAGGACTTCGACCCGCTCGATATCGAACGTGTCGATGTCACCCGCCAGGATTGCGCCGTTGCTGGCGCCCGTGCTGGGGCCGAACGGCGTATCGTCGACATACACCGCCGCTGTGGGGCTGGCGCCGCCGGTATTGATCCCGCGGAGGATGATCCGCGTCCTGCCGGGGTCGGACTGCTGAAGACTGAGTCCGGGAACCTGCGCGACATAGTCGACGAAGCTGGTGGCCTGCTGCTGTTCGAGGTCGTCCCCGCCGAGCACCGAGATCGACTGGGGGATTTCGGCCAAGGTCTGCTCGCGTTTCTGCGCCGTGACGATGATGACGTTGTCGCCCAGATCGTCGTCATCGGCCTCCTGCGCGAAGGCTGGAGCCGCTGCCAGCACCGCGCCGAGAACGGCAAGGCTCGAAGAAGCAAAGATCGATTTCATGTGTCTCATCCCGTTAGCGCCACCAGATGGCAGCTGTCCCCGATCGCTCCGCGCCACCCGTTTCCGTCCCTCCGGGCCTTGCGAAGCGTCCGAAAGAGACGCAGCCCAACCCACGTACTTTCGGAACGCAACTATTATTGTCCTGTTTGGAAAACTGTCAACCTATTTAGGACATCGACGTGACGCCGCCCCAGATTGCGTCATCGCAATGCACTTTGCCGTCGGCATAGAGCACCCCATCGGGCCGGTCCTGCTGGAGGAAAATAGGGCCATCGAGGTCCACGACGTCGCACAGCTGGCCGAGCAGGTAGGACGGAGCCATGGACAGGCTCGTCCCCATCATATTGCCGACCATCACCTTGAGCCCCAGCGCCTGGGCCCGGCGGGCAATTGCCAACCCCTCGGTCAGGCCGCCGCATTTGTCGAGCTTGATGTTGACGATGTCGAACCGCCCGACGAGCCCGTCGGTGTCGGCGAGCGTCAGCGCACTTTCGTCCGCCGCAAAGGGCAAGGGGCGATCGAAGCCGTCGAGATCCGCCTCGCGACCGATCGCCAGCGGCTGCTCGAGCAGCGCGACCTTCGCCTTGACCAGCGCGGGCAGGAGGTCCGGCAGCGTCTCGATCCGGTACCCCTGGTTGGCATCGACCCCGATCCACGCATCGGGCCGCGCCTTGCGGATCGCCTGCACCCGCAGGATGTCGATGCCCGTGTCGCCGGTCAGCTTGACCTTGATCGGGGCGGCCGGATCGAGCGCCCGTGCCGCCTGGGCCATCGCCTCCGGCTCGTCCGCCCCGAGCGTCAGTGTCGAGCGCAGCGGCACCGGTTGGCGCAGGCCGACGAGCTTCCAGACCGGCATGCCTCGCTGCTTGGCCTCGAGGTCCCAGTAAGCGCAGTCGATCGCGTTTCTTGCGCCTCCGGGAGGCATGATCGTCTGGAGCTGCGCGCGTGTCGCACCGGCTTCGATGGCCTCCCTGGCTGCCAGGGCCTGCTGCATCATGTTCTCGGCATCGTCGCCGAGGTAGTAGGCCCCGGCGCCCTCGCCCCACCCCTCGTACGTCCCATCCGATAGCCGCACGACGAGCACGGCAGTACTGTCGAACACATGCCCCGAAATCCGGAACGGCCGGTGATAGGGAAAATGCTCGACCGAGAGGGAGAGCGCGAGTTGCCGGCAATCGGTCGCCACCGTCAGTACACCAGGCCGTAGCCGTAGAGATGGAAGGCGATGGTCACCCAGGAGAGGATCAGACCGGCAAGCACCATGAGCCCGGCGCCGAGCTTCATCGTCCAGCGACGGCCGTCGCGGAAGCACAGCACCAGATGCCACACCGACACGCCGAGCAGACCGAAGGCCGCCAGCGGCGTGAGGGTTCGCAGCAGATGGATCAGCCAGTCGAGCGAGCCACCGAGCGCCCCGAGATCGGCGGTGAAGGTCTGCACGAGCAAGACCCAGCCGAGCGTCGCGAGGATGGCGAGGCCGGCGAAGACCCGGACCAGCCGATAGGCGAGGAGCGAGCGCCCGCTCAGTGCGAACTCAGCGCCATGGTGACGCCGCACGAGGGCGCGGACCGGCCAGAACACGAGCGCCAGCAAGGCAAGCAGGAGCGCGGCAACCGTCGCCGGCAGGAGCCATGCAGGGTTGGTCGCGGCGGGAGCCGGCACGAGCATCATGAAGGGCGATACCGTGTCCATGCTGACCCGGACGACCTTCCCGTCCTTGACCTCGGCCGCGATGCGCTCGCCCGAATTGACATCGCGCCACACGAAGGGCTCGACCTCGACCCACTCGCGCTCTCCGGCGCCGAGGATGTCGAGCGCGGGGAGTGCGATCTTGCCGTCGGGCAGCGCTTCGATCGTGGTGCCGCCCAGCAGACCGAAGAGGCTCATGAAATTGGTGAAGGAGCCGCGGCTCGAGACATAGGTCCCCGCCACCAGCGCGGCATGCTCGCGCTGCGTGGCCTGATCGAGCGGCTTGAAACTCCGCCGGTCGGGGAAATAGCGATCGGCGAAGGCGTGAATGATCGTCCCGCGCAAGCCATAGGCCGCAGCTTCCTTGCCCGGGCTGTTCATCGAGATGAAGACGCCCGTCTGCAGGTCGGGGAAGATCCACAGATCGCTGTGGAAGTGATCGGTGTCACCGCCATGGCTGATGCTGCGATGGCCGTTCACCACCTGCTCGTAGAAGCCCAGCGCCATGGTGTTGAGCGGGCCGAGCCCGGGCGCGCGGAAATTGTGCATTTCGCTCGCGGTCTCGGGTTTGAGCAGCGCCCCGGAATTCTCGAGATGCGCAAGCATGAACTTGCCCATGTCCGTCCCGCTAACCGAGAAGCTGCCGGCGGGTGCTGGCAGGACGATCTCGAACTTCTTCGCCCCCTCGTTCCATCCCTGATAGCCGTTCGACATATAGGGCGCGAGCGAGGCGGGGAGCGGCTGACGCGAACTCGCGAACCGCATTCCGAGCGGCTTGAAGATGCGTTGCTCGATATAGCTGTCATAGGGCGTGCCCGACACGCGCTCGACGATATAGCCGGCGAGAGCGGTCGCGTAGTTGGAATAGGCCGGTGTCGTACCCGGCGCGAAGACCCTCTCCGGCAGCGCCCGCTTGACATACTCGTCCAGCGGCAGAAGCGCATCGGCATCGTCGGTGATCAGGTAGCGGATCGATTCCTCGAAGCCTGCCGTGTGCGTCATGATGTTGCGCAACGTGACCGGCTCGCCCTGATAGGGCGGAATCTCGAAATCGAGGTAGGCATTGACGTCGCGGTCGAGATCGAGCCGTCCCGCCTCGACTTGCTGCATCACCGCGGTCCAGGTGAACAGTTTCGAGATCGAGCCGATGCGGAAGAGCGTGCGGTCGGGGTTGACGGGCTTGCGGGCTGCGAGATCGGCATAGCCATAGCCCTTGCTGGCGACGATCTCGCCATCCTTGACCACGGTGACCACCGCACCCGGAATGCTGCCCGATTCGAGGGCATAGGGCATGAAGCCGTCGAGCCATGCGGAGACATCCTGTTCGCTCATCTCGCGAGCCTGCGCCGCGCGGGGCTGTTCGGCGGCCGGTGTCGAGCGCGCCGCGCCCTCGACCGCGGTCTCTTGCGGCGCCTGTGCGGCAAGCGGGAGGAACAGCAACCCGGCTGCCAGCGATGCGATGAACTTCGGAAACTTCGGCATTTGGCTTACCCTCTCCCATGGCGGAGGCGACACTTGCGGTGAATTCAGACCATCCGTAGAATGCAAACACCTATCCCAATAGGGACATAATGTCCTATCTGGAAAATTGTCAAACCAAGAGTTTCGCCGATCAATGGATTCCACCACCAAGCATCCGGCCCTGGCCAGCGTCATGCGGCGAATTCGCACCCGCAACCAGTGGACTCTGAAGCAGATGAGCGAGAAATGCGGGATCCCCGTCTCGACGCTGTCGAAGGTCGAGCATGACCGCCTGACCCTGAGCTACGACAAGCTGCAGCAGGTCAGCGAACGGCTGAATATCCGCATGTCGGATCTCTTCGTCGAATCGGAAAACCGCGAGGTGCCCCAGGTGACCGGGCGACGCTCGATCGGAAAGGTCGAGGACGCGGTCCAGGTGACCACCGACAATTACGACTATCACTATCTCTGCACCGATCTGCGCCACAAACGGATGATCCCGATCGTCACGCGGATCCGCGCCCGCAGCGCCGCCGAGTTCGGCGAGCTGGTCAAACATCACGGCGAGGAGTTCATCTACGTTATCGAGGGCGCGATCGAGGTGCATACCGAATTCTACGATCCCGTCGTTCTCGAAGAAGGTCAGAGCATCTACCTCGATTCCGCGATGGGTCATGCCTATGTCGCGGCCAAGAACTGCGACGAGGCGGTTGTCCTAGGAGTGTGCTCGAGCGCGGACGAGGGGCTCTTGGACTCGCTCATGAGCCTGCGGGGCGCGTCCATGTGATCGCGCGCTGTGCTGGGCGCGATCGGCGGGCCAAACCTCTCTTCCCGCGTGCGAAAATGTGACGCAAGGCGCGCCTGGGCGCGCACCCCCTATCGCCCATCATCCGGGTTCCCCCTTGCCTGGGCCAGACGTCGCGGGTCGGGCGACTGCACGACGATGTCGGCGGCGCGCTTCTGTCTGTCGATGACCGCGCGCAGGCTGGCGACGCCTTCGTCGTTCCAGCCGGGTGGCGAAATCCGGCGACCGATGAAGTCGAGCGCGTTCGCCATGCGCGGCAGAAGCGACCGACCGATATGGTCCCCGCCATGGACCAGCCGGTATTCGTGCGCGAGCCGCGCGTCGAAAAGGATGCGATGGAGGAACTCGGCCCCTTCGTAGAGATGGAGCATGTCCTGGTCGCCGACTTCCAGATAGATGCCGAGTCCGAACAGGCGATCGGGCTCACGGGAGGCGATGGTCGCCGGGTTGTTCGACTCCCAGTAATCCGCATCGACCGGATTGCCGAAGATCGGATGGAGTACGGTCTCGGGGCGCCAGAAGCGGGTTTCGGGGCCGACGCCCTGCCAGCGGAGCTTGGGTTCGATGGCCGGCTCGAGCGCGGCGACGGCGGCAAACTCGTCGGGATGCTTGAACGCGATCCGCAACGCACCCAGTCCGCCCATCGATATGCCGGAAAGGAACGTTTCGTCCCGGGTCTGCGCAACATGTGCCGACCGGCGTACGAAAGGCAGCACGTCGCCGAGGATATAGCGCTCCCACAGCTGCGAACCATCCCGGAAATCCATGTAGAGCGACCGCCGGGCGCTCGGGGTGGCGATCACCAACGGGGGGAGGCGACGGGCGAGAATCTCGGCGTCGAAGATGTCGGTGAAGTAGAGCATGTCCCGCTCGCTGCCATTGCCGCCATGGAGCAACATCAGCAGCGGATAAGGTTCGGCGCGCTGCGCGTCGTAGCCGGGCGGATGATAGATCGCGATGCCCAACTCGCCCGGCACATTCCGCGACGACAGCGGGTGAAACGCGACCGTCCCCTTCGCCTGCGCCTGCACGGGGGCGGCGAGCGAGGCCGCGGCACCGGCTATACCAAGACGGGCCAGGTCACGACGGCTGGGCAAGTCCGAAACCCTAGCGCTCGCCCCGGGCTTTTCCCGGCGTTTCGCAGCGAAAGCTGCTCGCAGCATCGGTCGACCCGGTACCGCGATACACCGCGCGCTGCGGCCATGGGCACAATGGGCGCTGCATGGCGATCTTGCCCGACCCAGCGTCGGCAAACCGGGTCGCGGTGATCCGGTCCGGGGCCTTCCCTTCTTCCGCCCAAGCGATCAGCGCAGAGAAGAGGTCGTGTTGCGGATCGTCGGACGGGGGACGCGGCGGGATGCCCAGCGTTGCGTTGAACGCATCCGGCCCGGTGCCTCCGCCGCAATGCATCATGCCCGGGGCCATGAACAGGCGGGCATTTTCCCCAAGCCTTGCCGGGTCACCGATCTGAGCGGCGTGCCGGTCGAAGAATGCCACCGACTGTTCCGGCGGAACGAGTGTATCGGCGAGACCGTGGAAGACGATCAGCTTCCCGCCCCGCGCTGCGTAATCGGCGAGGCTGCCGCGCGTGGCATCGTTGACGATCGCATCGAGGCGTTCGTCCACCAGCGGCATGTCCCGGTCGAAATCGAACCCCTTCCAGTCCCAGTCCGTCCCGAACACCCACTTGAACAGCCCGCCGAAGGGTGGCGCGTCCTTGATCGGCTTCTGAAGGAAGGACCAGCCGAACGTATCGGGCATCTCGCTGCCGGGAAGCCAGCCATAGAAGCTGCGATCGCCGGTCGAGCTGGTCGGCCCCGAATAGAATGCGCGTGCAGTCGCGACCTCGCCTTCGGTCAGGCAGTTCGCCGATGGAGCCGCCTTGCACTGGAGGATCTGCGGATCGAAGCGGCAGCTCAGCGGGTCCATGATGAAGCGGTCACCCGCCAGCGCATGGCCTTGCTTCCAGCAGGTGGCGATGGCGGCGTCGTTGAGCAGCTTCAATTTGGCGTCGGAGAGAACGCGGCCGGGTTCCCGGTTCGCGGCAGCATAGTTCCACAGCACCGCCGCGTGCCCCCAGGTACGGTTCATGACCGGCGCACCGACAAGGATGCCATCGTAGTCCTGCGGGTAATAAAGCGCTTCGATCAGCCCCATCTGCCCGCCGGTCGAACAGCCGGTGTAATAGGACTTGCGCGCCTCCCTCCCGTAAAACGCCTTGGTCAGCGCCTTGCCCGTGGTCGTCATGACATGAGTGGACAGGCGCCCCCAGTCGCGCCACTTGCGCGGCTGGCCGATCAGGGCTTCCCCTTCGAGCGGCGTGGCGGGCGCCGTGCCGGCGTCGGTGGTCGCGGTCGCGAAACCGCGTCGCAGCCCCTCGGCCATGCCAGAATAGCCGAGCGCGAAGCTCCCCGCGAAGCCCCCGCTGCCGTTGCCGTGAAACACCCCGGTCCACCCCTCCGCAGGCAGCCACAGCTCGACCCCGATGTCGGACCCGGGCGCAGACCTGACCCGCGCGACCACGCGGCAGAAGGCGGGATAGCCGGGCACGTCCCCAGTGAGAGTGGCCTCGTCAGCTTTTGCCGGGATCGGCATCGCGCTTTCGATCGTCGTGTTGGCCAGCTTCACATTGGACAGCGCGCTACAGCGGGTTTGAGCATTGCTGCCCGCCGTGGCGGACTGGGCCAAAGCCGCGCCCGGAACCGTACAGCAGAATGCGGCGGCGGAGAGAACGGCGAGGCGGTGCGTGCGTGTCATGTTTCTCTCCGATGCTTGTGGCATGGGCCGGTCCCGTTCACGAAGCCGACGCCCGTTCCGATCGCCGGATCAATGCGGCGAGCCACAGGAATAACAGTGCGCCGATCAGATACATGGGCGCCAGAGCATAGTAAGCGGCCTGCAGCGCGTGCTCGCCATAGGTCGGGCGAAAGAAGTCGCTCATCATGCCGACATAGGTCGGCCCCAGCCCCAGCCCGATGAAGTTCATCACCAGCAGCAGCAAAGCGCCGGAAATGACGCGCCGTTCGGGCGCGGCTTCGTTTTGGACGAAGGTGACCGTAGCCGAAAGGAAGAAGGAATTGAGGAACATGGGCACGGCGAGGAAGGCGAGCGCGAGCTCCCAGTTCGGTGACCATGCGAAGCCGACGAAGAACGGCATTGCCAGCACCAGCGAAGCGGCGGGCACGGTGGCATAGGCGGTCTTGCTGCGCCGGGCGAAGTGATCGACGATCCGGCCCGAGGCGTAGATCCCGGCGCTCATGCCGATGCCCACGACCAGCGCGTACCACACGGCGACATCCTCCAGCGTCATGCCCTTTTCGCGCATCAGGAACAGCACGGTGAAGTTCAGCAGACCATAGGTGATGAAATTGCCCGCCCCGCTCGCCAGCGACGCCATCAGGAGCAGCGGGTTGCGAAAAAAGCGGAGGATGGTCGCCGCGAAACCTTCCGGAGGCACCTCCGGCACGGTTGCAACCGGACGGGTGTCGGTCTCGCCGCGGGCAGGTTCCCGGACGAGCCAGTAAACCAGCAACGCCGTGAAAACCCCGATGGCGCCAATCACATAGAAGGGCATGCGCCAGTCGAACGCGGATGCGAGCGAAGCGCCGAAAGCCACGCCCAGCGCGGAGCCGATGGGCGGGCCGAGATTGAAGATCGCCATTGCGGTCGTCCGCCGCTCGCGCGGGAAGGTGTCCGAAATGATCGCATAGGACGGCGGTACCCCGCCGGCTTCACCAACGCCGACCATCATCCGTGCGACGACCAGCTGGCCGTAGTTGGCGGCCATGCCGCAGGCGGCGGTCGCCGCGCTCCAGATCGCGCAGGCGGCGGAGAGCACTTTCACCCGGCTGGTGCGGTCTGCAAGCCAGCCGATCGGAATGGCGATGAAGCAGTAGAAGAGCGCGAAATAGAACCCTGTGAGCAGCCCGAGTTGCCCGTCGCTGATGCCGAGCCCGTCCTGGATCGGCTTGGCGAGGATCGAGATCAGCTGCCGGTCGAGAAAATTGAGCACGTAGACGAAAGCCAGCATGCCCAGCGTGATCTTCGCGCTGGGGGACGACTTGTAACCGCCTCCGGTCGCGGTCGCGGCGCTCATTGCGAGCGCTCGCACGGCGTGTTGGTTCGGGTCATCGCTTGGTCCTCTCCGCTTCGTTCTTATCCGTTTTCGTTCAGCCAGCCAGGCTTGCCCTTGCCGCCGCCATAACCTGCCGCGACCCGCTGCTTGAGCAGGGCGGGCGGGCGGAAGCGTTCCCCATAGGCGTCGTGGAGGATGCCCTGCACCTGCAGGCACAGGTCCGACGTCACCACGTCCATCATCGCGAACGGCCCGATCGGGTGACCGAGGCCGAGGCGGCATGCGGTATCGAGATCGGCGGGCGTGGCAACGCCTTCGTCCACCAATCTCACCGCCTCGATCAGCATCGCGTGGAGCATCCGGTTGACCGCGAAGCCGGCGACATCCCTGATCCGCACCGGATGCTTGCCGATTCCCTCCAGCATCGCGACGACCTCACCGACCGTCGCTGGATCTGTCGCGAAACCGGGCACCACCTCGACAAGCTTCATACGCGACACGGGCGAGAAGTAGTGTGTGCCGAGAAAGCGTGCCCGCCGTTCGGACGCAAGGAAGGCCGCGAGCGTCGAGATCGGCAAGGTCGAGGTATTCGAGGCAAGGATGCACTCGGGTCGGCATGCCTCATCGAGTGCGCGCAATACCGCGCCCTTGGCGTCGAGCGATTCGTAGACGGCTTCCGTCACCATCGCGCAATCGGCCATTGCATCTATCGACTGGACCGGCTCGATCCGCTCCAGCGCAACCTCGGCCGCTTCCGCTTCATAGAACTGTCGCGCAACACCCTTGTCGAGAATGCCGCGCAATCTTTCGACCGCACGGTGCAGCGCTTCACTGCTCTGGTCGTGGAGCAGCACATCGTGGCCGGCCAGCGCAAGAACCAGCGCAATCTCCGCCCCCATGAGGCCCGCTCCGACAACACCGGCCTTCACGAAGTCCGCTCCGTGCGCAGCCGGGCCTGGGATGGCTCGTGGCTCCGCCAAGCCTGCGCCCGTTCGACATACCAGGGCAATACTTCGGGCGTGGAACTCGCCTCGACATTGATCACCTTGGCGACCGGCCATCCGGCGAACAGCCGCTTGATCGGCAGCTCCTGCTTCTTGCCCGACAGAGTGCGGGGAATTCCCGGCGCGGCAATCAGCAGGTCGGGCACGAAGCGCGGCGACAGGCTGGTGCGGATCGCGGCGGCGACCGCGTCCTGCGTCTCTGCGTCCACCTGCTCGCCTTCGCTCGGAACGACGAACATGAGCAGGCGGCTATCGCCGTCTGCATCCTCGACATCGATGATCATCGTGTCGGCTATTCGAGGCAGTTGCTCGACGGCGGCGTAGATTTCGGCGGTACCCATGCGCACGCCGTGCCGGTTGATGGTTGCATCGCTGCGGCCCGAGATCGTGCAGCTGCCGTCCTCGTGGACCGTCAGCCAGTCGCCGTGACGCCAGATCCCGGGCCATTCGGAGAAGTAGGATCCGCGATACCGGCTGCCGTCCTCGTCGCCCCAGAAATAGAGCGGCATGCTGGGAAAGGGCTTGGTGCAGACCAGTTCGCCGACCTCGTCGACAATCGGCTCTCCCCGTTCGTTCCAAGCCTCGACCGCGGCGCCCAAGTGCCGGCACTGCAAGCGGCCGGGCGTATCGGGGAGTTCGGGATTGCCGGCCATGAAGGCGGCGGCGATTTCGGTCCCCCCGCTGACATTGCACCACCAGATGTCGGGCCGACCGAGCGTGGCGAACTGCGCCGTGCCCCAGCGTTGCACGTCGGGCGGCAGAGGCGACCCGGTGCTGCCGAGTGCGCGGATGCGCTCTGCCCCGTCGATCTGTGCGATCTCGACCCCGGCCTTGCGGCAATTGGCGAAGAAGGCTGCACCCGCGCCGAACCATGTCACGCCCGCGCGGCCCGCGAAGTCCCAAAGTCGCGTCCAGTCGGGATCGGTCCTGGTCCCGCTCGGCGAGCCGTCGAACAGACAGATGGTGGTGCCGCTGAGCAGCCCCCCGACCTGGATGTTCCACATCACCCAGCCGCTGGCGCTGTTCCAGTGGAACCGGTCGCCCAGCGTATTCTCCTCATAGCTCGGGCCCAGGTCGAAATGGAGGCGCCCGGCGGCAGTCGCGAGTATGACGCCACCATGCCCGTGGACGATTGCCTTGGGCAGGCCGGTGGTGCCGCTCGAATAGAGTATCCAGAGCGGATGGTCGAATGGCAGCCATTCGGGCTCGAAGCCGGCAACCGCCTCGTCGTCGCGCGCGATGACCGCCGCGAAGTCGATCGCATCGGTTGCCACACTCTCGGCACAGTCGGTCGAGACCAGATACAGGCTTTCGATGCAGGGAAGCTGGGCGCGGATCTCGGCGAGCGTCGCCCTGCGGTCGAGGGTCTTGCCTGCATAGAAGACCCCGTCGACCGCTATCAACGCCTTGGGCTGGGTCTGCCGCCAGCGATCGAGCACCGCGTTGATGCCCATGTCGGGAGAGCACAAGGTCCAGACCGCACCCACGCTGGCGCAGGCCAGCAGGCCGATGACTGCGGCCGGAATGTTGGGAAGATAGGCCGCGACCCGGTCACCGGGTGCAATTCCGCGTGCCCGCAGGTCGAGGGCGAGCGAAGCGGCCCGACTGCGCAGCTCTCGCCAGCCGATCGTCTCGTTCCTGCCGCGCTCGTCCTGGGCGATGATCGCGGGCTGGCCGGCTTCCTCGGCCGCGTCCACATGGCCGAAGACGTGCCGCGCATAGTTGACCGTGGCGCCGTCGAACCAGCGAGCGTCGGGCATGGCATCACCACCCAGCACGTCGGTTACCGGCGTGGGCGACTGGACGCGGTCCCACTCCCAGATGCTGCGCCAGAAACCCTCGAGATCGTCCACCGACCAGTGGTGGAGGTCTTCGTATGTAGCGAATTCGAGGCCCCGGATCTCTTTCAGCCAGTTGCGGTACAACCGCATCTGCGGAACGGGTGTCGTCAGGTCCACGCTGGTCGTGGCAGAATTCATTTTGGGGAAACCTTGCTTCGAGTTCGTCGGCGCACGGCGCGCATAAGGTGGTCGGGCGGCACCCGTCAG
>NZ_JBLYYF010000049.1:0-21513 GCF_048550555.1 Qipengyuania sp.
GTGCGGTCGAGAAGACTCGAACTTCCACGGCCTTGCGGCCACAACGACCTCAACGTTGCGCGTCTACCAGTTCCGCCACGACCGCACACAGTCTGCACCGGGAGCGAATCCGCGAAGGGCGGCTCCCGTCGGTAGGAGCGCGCCACTAGCAGCGAGGCTGCGCCCCCGCAAGCACCTTTATTGCGCGAAAGTGAAAGCTAGCGCGGGGCCCAGCCGATATCGGCGAAGACCGCCGATTTGGGCACGTCGGTGACCGCCTCGTTGATGGTCAGTTCCTCGCCCGGCGCGAGGCTAGACTGCGGCGGCTGGACCACCCAGCTGTAGACCTGCCGCTCGCGCTGGTCGCGCAGCACGATCAGGATCGAGGGGATCGGGCGCGATTCGCGCGCGGTGTTTTTGACGATGATCCGCGCGCCGAAGAACTCGGTGCCGTTGGGCAGCGTGCGCCGTTCCTGCTGCTCCACCGGGAAGCTCAGCTCGAGATCGGGTTGCGCCGCGCCGAACAGCGGGCGCGAGACCGGCACCCAGTCGGGCAGGCCGACATAATTCACCGCCACCACGGTGGTGAGTGCGACGACCGCGAAGACCATGGCGGCCCAGGTCCACAGCTTGGTCAGATTGCGGCGCGGGCGGAAGGGCGGCGCATGGTCGAAGCGCGAGCGGCCGTCTTCCTCTTCCGGCTCGGGAGGCGGGGGGAGATCGTCCTGCACCTCGCCATAGGGGGGCGCGGCCTCGTCGAAATCCGGCCCTTCCGCAGGCGCCGTATCGTCATAGGTGAAGCCCGGCTTGGCCTGCGGAGCGGGACGCTCGGCGTCCGGGGGTGGAGGGGGCGGGGCCGCCGGCGCGGGGGCAACCGGACTCTCTTCGAGCGCGGCGAGCCGCTCCGCATCGGGCCCATCCTGGAACCAGCTGTGCTTGCACTTCGCGCAGCGCACGGTGCGCCCTTCGATTCCGATGGCACTGTCGGGCACGACGTAGCGCGTGAAACAGGCAGGGCAGGCAATGATCATGGTGACCCAAGGCCTTAGGCCGCGCCGCGAATCACGACAAGCGACAGCCCTGTTCGCAAACCCCCAGAGCGGCTTTTTTCCACATGCAAGCGCGGTTATAGGCTGTTCGCGACGATGACGGGCGCCGCTTTCCTCTTGATCCAGCCGGCCGGGCGATGAGCGCGCCCGAGGAAGAGATCGTCCGGTTCGACAATGTCGGGCTGCGCTACGGCACCGAGCGCGAGGTGCTGTCGAACATTTCCTTCACCCTGTTTCCCGGGCGGTTCTATTTCCTCACCGGCGCCAGCGGCGCGGGCAAGACCTCGCTGCTCAAGCTGCTCTATCTCGCCCAGCGTCCCTCGCGCGGGGCGATCCGCATGTTCGGCACCGACGTCATCACCCAGCCGCGCGAGAGGCTGCCGGCCTATCGCCGGCGCATGGGGGTCGTGTTCCAGGATTTCCGGCTGGTCGACCACCTCTCGGCCTTCGACAATGTCGCGCTGCCGCTTCGCGTCTCTGGCGTGCGCGAGGCGGATTTGCTGGGGCCGGTTTCGGACATGCTCGAATGGGTCGGCCTCGCGCATCGGGCCGACGCGCGCCCGGCGACGCTGTCGGGCGGCGAGCAGCAGCGCGTCGCCATCGCCCGCGCGGTGATCGGGCGGCCCGACATGCTGGTGGCGGACGAACCGACCGGCAACGTCGATCCGGAAATGGCGCTCAAGCTCATTCGCCTGTTCGAGGCGCTCAATCGTCTCGGCACGACGGTGGTGGTGGCGACGCACGATGTCCACCTGCTGCGCAAGGTGCCCGATTCGCTGATCATGCGGCTCGACAAGGGGCTGCTGTCCGATCCCACCGGCGCGCTGCGCTACCCGCCGCGTCGGGTAGGGGCGGGCGAATGAAGAAGCCGCCGGTACTCAGCCGCTCGGCGGCCCGCGGTCCCGCTCCGTTGCGCGGCAAACGGGCGGCGCACCTGCTGCCGCAGGCCCGCCTCGGCGGACCGATGCCCTGGGTGATCGCGATCATGGTCGCGCTGACCGTGCTGGCGGCGGGCGGCGGGCTGGCGCTCGACAATCTGGCCGACCGCGCACGCGGCGAACTCGCCGGCAGCGCGACCGTGCAGATTCTCGCCGCCGATCCGGCGAACCGCGCGCAGCAGGCCGAAGCCGTGGCGGACATTCTGGTGCAGGATCCCGCCGTGGCCGGGCTCGCACTGGTGCCGCAGGAGACGGTCGAGGAACTGCTCGAGCCCTGGCTGGGAACCGACAATCCTGAGGATGCGGTGCCGATCCCCACGCTGATCGACCTACGCCTGCGCGGCGGTGCCGACCAGGCGACGCTCGAACGGCTGCGCAGCCTGGTCGCCGATCGCGCGCCCGATGCGCGGATCGATGCGCAGGGAAAATGGCTCGCCCCGGTGCTCGCGGCGCTGTCGGCGCTGGGGTGGATGGCGCTGGGGCTGATCGCGCTGCTCGCCTTCACCGGCGCTGCTGCGGTGTGGCTGGCCGCGCGCAATGCGCTCGGCAGCAATCGCGACACGATCGAGATCGTCCACCTGCTCGGCGGCAGCGACCACCAGATCGCCCGGATCTTCCAGCGCTCGATCCTCGTCGATGCGTTGATGGGCGGAGCGCTCGGCCTCGTCCTCGGCATGGCGGCGGTGTGGCTGATGGGGGCGCAGTTCTCGGCACTCGATTCCGGCCTGGTTTCGGGCGGAGGGCTCGAAACCACCGACTGGCTGGTCTTGGCCCTTGTCCCGGCGGGGGCGGTTGCTCTAGCGGTTCTCACGGCGCGGTTCACCGTCCTCGCGTCGCTCAGGAAAATGCTGTGATCCTCCGCTTCTTCGCCGCCGCCGTGCTGATCTATGCGCTGGGCTTCCTCGGCTTCGCCGTCGCCTTGCCCAAGCCCGCCACCGACGAGAAGACCGATGCGGTGATCGTGCTGACCGGCGGACCGGGGCGGATCGCGCGCGGGCTCGACGTGGTCGGGCAGGGGCTGGCCAAGGAGATGTTCGTCTCGGGGGTGGATCCCGAGGTCAAGCCGGCCGAATTCGCCGCGGAGTTCGACGTCTCGCGGCGGACGATGGAATGCTGCGTCAAGCTCGGCTACCTCGCGGTGGACACGCGCAGCAATGCGGGCGAGGCGGCGCAGTGGCTCAAGAAAAACGATTTCACCACGGTGCGGCTGGTGACCACCGACTGGCACATGGCCCGGGCGGCGTCCGAATTCAGCGAAACGCTGCCGCCCGAAATCGAGGTGATCAAGGACGCGGTGCCTTCGCATCCCGACCTCGCCACGCTCTATCTCGAATACAACAAGCTGCTCGCGGCGGCGGTTTCGCAGGGCCTGCCGCGGTGAGGGGGCTCGCGCGCCTGCTGCGGAACATCGCCTTCTATTTCGCCTTCTACCTGGGCAGCCTGCTGATCACCTCCGCCTCGCTGATCGCGCTGCCCTTCAGCGTCACGGCATTCCGCGCGCGGGTGCGCAACTGGTCGCAATGGCAACGCTGGTGCCTGACGCATCTGCTCGGCTGCGAGATCGTGCACGAGGGCGCGCCGCTCGCCGAACCGGTGCTCTACGCGATCAAGCACGAGAGCTTCTTCGAGGCGATCGATGCGCCCGCGCTGTTCGACACGCCCAGCGTCTTCGCCAAGCAGGAGCTGTTCAGCATCCCGCTGTGGGGCCGCGCCGCTGCGGCCTTCGGGCTGGTCCCGGTCGAGCGCGATGCCGGTGCCAAGGCGCTGATGCGGATGATCCGCTCGGCCAGGGCGCTGGTGGCCGACGGTCGCCCGCTGGTGATCTTTCCCGAGGGCACGCGCGTCCCGCATGGCGAGAAGCGCGAGCTCCAATCGGGCTTCGCCGGGCTCTACAAGATGCTCGGCCTGCCGGTGGTCCCGGTCGCGGTGAACAGCGGCCCGGTCTATCACCGTCGGCTCAAGCAGCCGGGGCGGATCACCTACAAGTTCGGCGAACCGATCCCGCCGGGCCTCCCGCGGCCCGAGGTCGAGGAGCGGGTACTGACCGCGATCAACGCGCTGAACGCGTGAGTTGCTTGTCGCGCAAGTTGACGAAGTACATGCCGGACGCGGTGCCTGGACGAACTCCATAGGGGCGCGTTGAAGCGCGAAAACCCCGCACGGGCGGCGGGGCTTCGGACAGGGTGGATCGACGGGTCAAAGAACGCATCGAGCCTAGGCCCGCGTCGTACTTGTAGGAAAGGGGGAATGCGACCTGGGCGATCGGCTCATTTCTCAGCGCTCCGCCTGTAAGCGGCGATTTGGCCAGCGACCTGATAGCCGAACTCCCGATAACCTGCTAAATTCGCGGAAATTCTCTTTCAGGAACACATGGCAATGCTGGGTTCGGTTTTGGCAGCGGCACTTTCGGCCGCTGCACCTGCTGCGGATACTCAGAGCGATGAGGCGCTGATGCGCTCATACCTCTCTGCGATTCTTGCTCGGGATACGGCCTATCTCGAGGCGAATTCCCATCCCCAGGTGCAGTACGAACCTCAATTCCGGGCCAGGCAGACACCGAGCAACCTCGAGGACAGTGTCGAGGTAATCTTCGAGAAGACGAAGGATTGCGATGTGGGCGCGCTTATGCGCAACCGAGGATCACAAAGCTACACGGTCAACTGGTGGTGCAGCTATTATGACCAGCCGGCGGGTGTACCGTTTGAAGGGGGTGCCGCGATCCTTCGCGTGCGAGACGGCCTGATCGAGATGATCAACTTCAACTGGTCGGGCCCGTATGCCGCATGGACACCGCGTACAGTGGAGCAGTAGCCGGGTGACCAAACAGCCAAAGCCGGTGATCCGTGGCTTTCGCGGGGGTGCGCGGTGAGCGAAGCCGGCGAGGCAAGGCGCCTTTTCATCGCAGCGCCAGCCATTGGAAGAAACCCGTCCGACTTCGAACTGTCCGACGAGGACAGGTTGAGACGAGAGGCCGACCGGTCGCGCATGGTCGGTTACACTCAGACCGGCAATTCTTTCGAAACGCAGTTCGGGTTGCCCAAATATGCGGAGACACCGCGCGTGCGGATCGCACTCCGCAACAAGCCGCTGGATTTTTACGGCTATGACCGCTGGATTCTGTCCGACCGGGCGCGGCAGCTTTTGCATGGCATGGACCCGTCGGCCTTCGACTTTGTGGAATGCGATACGTCAGGCCCGGTGACGCAGGAGGTCGGAACGTACTGGCTCGGCAAGGTGAAACGGGTGGTGACCGATTTCGATCGTGATGCCTCCGATTTCGAACTGGCCCGGCAATTCTACGATCCATCCCTCCAGCAGGAGGTTTACAGCCACAGGATCAGGACACTCAATCGCCTTACGCTGCTCCCCGGTGCCGAAGATGCGCTGGCCTTCTATCTCCTCGACTACGGGCTCTATCCGATCTTCGACGGACGGCTGGTCGATGCGATCTGGGCGGCGAAGCTGACCGGATTGATGTTCTCGCCGCTGCACTGGCCGCAGAAGGGCGATGTCAAAATAAAGTACATCCAGACCTACCGCTACTGGAAAGAGCAGGGCGCGATTTGACCGGTCCCATAAATCGGCAGAATGGTCTGCGCCTGATAGCGATCAGATCGTCATCGCTTATCGCTGCCGCGCTGTTGCTGTTCGTGTCAGCTCGGTTAGTCCTCGATTACCTGCCGCGGTTCGGGTTGCCGCCATGCGAGGGACCCGGCTGGCTCTTCCATTCGCTCCGCGGCCTCGTCGGCGTGCTGATCGTCCTCGGCATTTGGTTACAGCTGCGATTGCAGCACAATCCCGGCTTGCGCCGCCTGGCGCTCACACTGGTCGTTCCGCTCGCGGCGCTCGGTGTCCAGGAAGCAGCGAACCGGCATGAGATACGAGAGCAAAGACGATGCAAAGCCCGAACCTTGCCCCAAGCGATGATGGCCTGCCAGGCCAATCCTGCGCATTATCGCCTTGGCGAAGGTGAATACGGAACACCCGTCCTCTCGCTCGTGCCCCCTGGCGCCACAGGCCCGGCCTGGAATTGCCTACAGGCCTGGGCGATTTACCAGAACGATATTTCGCTCATGATCGATGAGGGTGTGTACCGCCCGCGAGGGAACTAAATTGCGCAGGGGGTTGTGAAGGCAGAATTGCTCGCCGCCCGA
The DNA here is from genome assembly GCF_048550555.1 of Qipengyuania sp. Lineage (GTDB taxonomy): Bacteria > Pseudomonadota > Alphaproteobacteria > Sphingomonadales > Sphingomonadaceae > Qipengyuania. The sequence goes on from NZ_JBLYYF010000049.1 coordinate 6,121, forward strand.
TTGTTACCCCATCTCGGAACAGACTGCCGCCATCAGGCCCTCCCCCAAGCCGCGCTCAGCCAACACCCCTCAATGATCCTTGCGACCGAAATCCGGCCTCGCGTCGTCCTGGCCTTCCTCGATGATCGAGCGGCGGATGGTGCGGGTGCGCTCGAACAATTCGTAGAGCGTGTCGCCGTCGCCGTTGCGGATCGCGCGCTGGAGCAGGCTGAGGTCCTCGGTGAAGCGGCCCAGCACCTCGAGCACCGCGTCGCGGTTGGTGAGGAAGACGTCGCGCCACATGGTCGGATTGCTCGCCGCGATACGGGTGAAATCGCGGAAACCGCCGGCCGAATATTTGATCACCTCGCCGCGAGTCACGTCCTCGAGGTCGGAGGCGGTGCCGACGATGGTATAGGCGATGAGGTGGGGGATATGGCTGGTCACCGCCAGCACGACATCGTGGTGGTCGGCATCCATGATCTCGACCTTGGCGCCGAGCCCTTCCCAGAAGGCGGAGAGCGCGTCGATGGCCGCCTGCGGCGCGTCCGCGCCGGGCGTGACGATGCACCAGCGGTGGCGGAACAGCTCGGCAAAGCCCGCTTCGGGCCCGCTCTTCTCGGTCCCGGCGACGGGATGCGCGGGGATCACCACGGCCTCGGGCAGCGCGGCGGTCAGCGCCTCGCCAACGCTGCGCTTGGACGATCCAACGTCGCTGACGATCGTGCCGGGCCGCAGATGCGGGGCGATCGCCTCGGCGGCATAGCCCATCGCGCCGACCGGCACGCAGAGGATGACGAGGTCGGCCTCGCGAACCGCCTCGGCAATCGTGGCGCAGACTCTGCCGACGAGGCCGCGCTCGGCGGCGCGGCTGCGCACGTCGGCATCGGCATCCCAGCCCATGGTCGCGACATCGGGAAGCATGCCCTGCACCGCCAGGCCGATCGAGCCGCCGATCAGGCCGAGGCCGACGATGGCGACGCGCTCGATGGTCATGGCCTTTCCCCGCAGAGGGTGCGCAGCACCGCAGCGATATCGTCCATTTGCGCGGGCGTGCCCACGGTGATCCGCAGCGCTTGTGGCAGGCCCTGCCCGGGCAGGTGGCGCACGGCATAGCCCGCCTCGGCAATCGCCTCGAGCGCGGTGGTGGCGGCGAGGTCGCCCTCGAACACCACCAGCACGAAATTCGCTTCGCTCGGTAGGGCGCGCAGCCCGTGGTTGCCGAGGGCGTCGATTTTTCCCACGAAATATGCGCGAGCGGCGGCATTGGCTTCGCGCGATCTCGCGACGAAATCCCGGTCGGCCAGCGCCGCGAGTGCCGCCCGCTGCCCGCTCGCGGTCACGTTGAACGCGCCGCGAAGGCGGTTTAGCGCGTCGACCAGGTGCGGCGCGCCGGTCGCCCAGCCCACCCGTTCGCCGGCGATGCCGTAGGCCTTGGCAAAGGTGCGGGTAACAAGGACGTTGGCATGCCGCGCGGCGAGTTCCATGCCGCCATCGTCGACCCCTTCGGGCAGGAATTCGGCATAGGCCTGATCGATTACCAGGAGCACATCCTTCGGCAGGCCCGCATGCAGGCGCTCGACCTCGGCGCGCGGCAGGAAGGTGCCGATGGGATTGTTGGGATTGTCGAGCAGCACCACGCGCGTCCGCTCGGTTACCGCGGCGAGCAGCTTGTCGACATCGGGCGCGTAGTCACTGTCCTCGGCCAGCACGACCTCTGCGCCGACCTTGTGCGCGAGCAGCGGGTAGAGCGAGAAGGAATAGCGCGCAAACAGCACCTCGTCGCCCGGCCCGGCGAAAGCCTGCACCGCGCCGTGGAGGCATTCGCCCGAGCCCGTGCCGCAGACGATCCGCGCCGGGTCGATGCCATGGAGCTTGCCGATCGCCTCGCGCAATCGGGTGGCGTCGGGATCGGGATAGAGGTTCGGCTCATGCCCGCCCGCCAGCGTCTCGAGCACCTTGGGGCTGCAGCCGAGCGGGTTCTCGTTCGCCGACAGCTTGACCAGCGGACGCCCGTCGGCCGCCCTGGACTTGCCGGGCACATAGGCATGGATCGCTTCGATCCACGGCTTCAGGATGGGTGTGTCTGCCATGTTCGGCTTTGTCGCATGAAAGAATATCGCCCCTTCGACAAGCGCGACGCGAGGCGATAGAGGCAGCGTTTGATTGTTTCGCCCCAAGGTCCGATTTGAGCGCACATTCGCAGACGCTGACTTTGCCCGACCCGCTGCCGCTCGATGGCGGCGGCGACCTGGCGCGTGTCGAGGTGGCTTACGAGACCTATGGCGCGCTCAATGCGGACCGCTCGAACGCGATCCTGTTGTGCCACGCGCTCACCGGCGACCAATATGTCGCCTCGCCTCACCCGATCACCGGCAAGCCGGGCTGGTGGGAGCGGATGGTGGGACCGGGCAAGCCGATCGATACGACCCGCTTCCACGTGATCTGCGCCAATGTCATCGGCAGTTGCATGGGCTCGACCGGTCCGGCGAGCGAGGCGGCGGACGGCCAGCCCCATGCCATGCGCTTCCCGGTCATCACCATCCGCGACATGGTCCGCGCGCATGTCGGCCTGCTCGACGCGCTGGGGATCGAGCGGCTGCATGCGGTGGTCGGCGGATCGATGGGCGGGATGCAGGCGCTCAGCCTCGCGGCGAACTGGCCGGCGCGGGCCGAGCGCGTGCTGGTGATCGCCTCGACCAGCCGCCACTCGGCGCAGAACATCGCCTTCCACGAGCTCGGCCGGCAAGCGATCATGGCCGATCCGCGCTGGAGCGGAGGCGATTACTACGCCGGCGAGGCGCCCGACAACGGGCTCGCCGTGGCGCGCATGGCGGCGCATATCACCTATCTCAGTGAAGAGGCGCTGACGCAGAAGTTCGGGCGCAACCTGCAGGATCGAGACGCCAAGACATTCGGCTTCGATGCCGATTTCCAGGTCGAAAGCTATTTGCGCTATCAGGGCAGCGGCTTCACCCGCCGCTTCGATGCCAACAGCTATCTCTACATCACCCGTGCAATGGACTATTTCGACCTGGCCGAGGAGCATGGCGGCAGGCTGGCCGATGCCTTCATCGGGACACGCGCGCGCTTCTGCCTCGTCAGCTTCGACAGCGACTGGCTCTATCCCACGAGCGAAAGCCGCCACGTGGTCCACGCACTCAACGCGGCGGGGGCGGCGGTGAGCTTCGTCGAGCTTTCGGCCCCGCATGGCCACGACAGCTTCCTGCTCGATGTGCCCGCGCTCGATCGCGTGGTCGGGGGCTTCCTCGGATGAGCTTCTCCAGCAACGAGCTACGCCCCGACCTCGCCGTGATCGCGCGCCAAATCGTGCCCGACAGCCGCGTGCTCGATATCGGCTGCGGCGACGGCGCGCTGATGCTCGCGCTGCGCGATACCGGCTGCGACGTGCGCGGGATCGAGATCGATCCGGAAAGCGTCGAGCGCTGCGTCAGCCAGGGCCTCTCGGTGGTCCAGGGCGATGCCGACCGCGACCTCGCCGACTATCCCGACAAGGGTTTCGACTACGCCGTGCTCAGCCAGACGCTGCAGACCGCCGCGCGCCCCGATCGGATGCTCGACGAACTGCTCCGCGTTGGCACCCGCGCCTTCGTCAGCTTCCCCAATTTCGCGCATTGGCGAACGCGCGCCGCGCTGCTGCTGCAGGGACGCATGCCGGTGACCCGCAGCATCCCGGTGAGCTGGTACGAAACGCAGAACATCCACCATGTGACGGTGAAGGACTTCCGGGAACTGGCCCGCGAAAAGGGGGCACGGATCGAGCGCGAGTGGTTCTTCGCCGGCGAGCGGCCCGTGGCGGGCGCGGCGAACTGGCGCGCCGAATTCGCGGTTTTCGAACTCTCGCGCTAGCCCGCTAGACCAGTTGGCCGACCACATTGGTCAGGTTGTGCGCGATCAACGGCATGAGGATGCTGCCCGTGCGCAGGCGGATATACATCATCAGCGCGCCGAGAATCGCGACGTAGATCAGCGCGTCGGGCGCGAACTGAACCCCCTCGACGGCAAAGAACAGCGAGTGGCCGAGCGCGAAGACGAGCGTCACGAAGACGCCCGCCCAGCGCCAGCAGTGCTGCCAGTTGGCAAGCGCGGCCGCGACAAAGGCAAGCAGCAACCCGCGGAACAGCAGTTCCTCGTCGACGCCGGGAACGATGGCCTGGTAGATCAGCGTCTCGGTGCCGGGCGGCTCGTTGTCGCCGCCGAACGCCAGCTGCAAGGCGATCTGGATCGCGACCATCGCAGCTGTCGCGACGAGTGCAGGGCGCAGGCTGCCCTCATTTTGCCTGAGTGTGAGGCCGAGCGTCTCGCGGGTGATCGCGGGCGACACACGCATGGCCACGGCCATCATGACCAGAGTGGTGAGGATCGCGGCCACCTTGCCGATCCAGTTGTACTGCAGCCCCTCGAGATCAGGCATTCCCGGAATCGAGGGCGCGTGGAAGATGGCGGTCGAATAAAGCGCGAAAGCGGCGATGGCGGCGAGTATCCAGGCCCAGGTGACCGTGCCGCGCCCCAAGGCCTGTAACAGCGCAGCAATCGCCACGACCGGCACCCACCAGACGAGAAGCGAGATATAGACGTCCACGTACCACTCCCCAACTACTGTTGTAGTTGATTAAGTCAGTAACGCGGAAAAATCAACCCGCGGGCAGCGCGACAGGTATCTCGGCTATCACCGGCTTGTGTCCCCAATGTCGCAAAAGCGCGAGCACGTCCGCACCCGCCACACCCAGCGTGCCGGTGTTGCGCAGCGGGTGGACATTCATGCGTTCGGCCTGGGCCAGCCCTGCGTCGATCACCACCGCCACGCTCCCAGGTTCCGCGTCGATCATCGCCAACGGGGTGACCGAGCCCGGCGCGATGCCGAGCAGGCGCTCCATTTCCTCCGGTTTGCCGAAGCTCACGCGCTTGCAGCCGATGGCCTCGGGCAGGGCCTTGAGGTCGACGCGCGCCGCGGCAGGCACGGTCACCAGCCAGAATGCGCCGCCGGAGTCCTTCAGGAACAGGTTCTTGGTATGCGCGCCGGGAATGTCGGCGTCGATCCTGCGGCTCTCCTCGACCGTGAAGACCGCCGCATGCTCGTGCGCCTCGAACGGGATTGCCAGCGCCGCGAGGTCGGCCAGCAATCCCGCTTCGCCGCGCATCACGCCGGGCGGTGGATGCCGCAGATCTTGTGTCCGTCGAGATCGCGGAAGTAGCTCAGGTGGATCGCACCCATGGTGGTTTCGCGCAGGCCCGGCGGGTCTTCGATGCTGGTGCCGCCCGCCGCGATCGCGACATCGTGCAGTTCCTTCACCTGTTCGGGGGAGGAGCACTTGAAGCCGATGGTCATGCCGTTGGCGCAGGTCGCATCCTTGCCGTCGATCGGCTGCGACAATGCGAGCACGTCGCCATCGTGCATGAAGAACACGCGCTTGGTGCCGCTGTCGGTGGTGTTGTCCATCGATCCTTCGACGCCGATGACCTTCAGGACTTTCTCGTAAAAGGCCTTCGCCTTGTCGATGTCGTTGGTGCCGATCATGATGTGGTTGAACATCGGATTCTCTCTCCTTTGGGTTTCGATTCGCTACCTTAAGCGCGGCAAGTGGGCTGGCAAGCGGCGATTGGCGAGCTTGTCGCTTGCGGTTCAGCTTGGCGCGCCTAGAAGCGGAGCCATGCTGACTTTCCTCGCTCCGCTCGCTCTCACGCTCGCACAGGCCGCCGGTGCGCCCGCGCTGCCCCCGCTCACCCTCGAACAGGCGAGCGCGCTGCGCTGCTCGGTCGCCTTCGGGCTGGTGGCCAAGGGACAGAATGCGGGCGACGCCGCGATGGCCGGCTATCCGGTCATGGCCAAGCGCGGCCAGGAGTTCTTCGTCCGCACCGCGGCCAAGCTGATGGACGAACTCGGCGCCGATCGCGACACGATCATGGCGCTGGTCCAGCGCGAAAGCGGCGAATTGTCGTCCTCGCCCGAGCGGCTCGATCAGGTCATGCCGCCCTGCCTGATGATGCTCGACGCCTCGGGGCTCTGACCGCGTTCAGGATCGGGTCAGTGCTTCAGCGCTAGACAATCGCCCGATTCGAAATCGACCGGGGGTCGTCCATGCGTTCATTCGTCCTGCCCGCCGCGCTTGCGGCTTTCGCCGTTCCGGTGCCTGCCCTGGCACAGGATGCAGCACAAGCTGCGCCGGCCCCGCTCGCCGAGCTGGCCGACCAGATGCGCGATCCCGCCTACCAGCGCGAGATGGCGCTGATGCTCCAGGCCATGACCGAAGTCCTGCTCGACATGCCGATCGCCCCGCTGGCGCAGGCCGCCGCCGACATGGCGGGCGAGAAGGCGGACGAGATCGATCCCGACACCACGCTGCGCAGCATGGCGCCCGACGCGGGCCGGGTGAGTGACGAGGTCGCCCGCAATGTCCCGCGCGCGATGCAGGCTGCGGGTTCGATGGCCGAAGGCATGGCCGCGATGACCCCGATGCTGCGCGAAATGGCCAGGCGCATGCGCGACGCCATGCCCCCGCGCGACTGATCCACGGGTAAATTCGCCTCGGTCCCCCGCGCCCCGGTGGACGCGCGCCCCGGGCTTGTGGCAAGGCGGTCCCATCCATGTGGCAGCTCTACCAATTCCCCCTGTGCCCCTTCAGCCGCAAGCTGCGTCTGCTGATGGGCGAGAAGAACATCGCCTATGAACTCGTGCGCGAGAACCCGTGGGAGGGGCGCGACGAATTCTGGCACCTCAACCCGGCGGGGCGCACTCCCGTGCTGCACGATGCGGCGCGCCATGCCGCGCTGTCCGACAGCCAGGCGATCTGCGAATTCCTCGAGGAAACGGTCGATCGCAATCCGATGATCAACGGCTCGGCGCTCCAGCGAGCCGAGATCCGCCGGCTGGTCGCGCTGTTCGACGAGAATTTCCACGCCGACGTCACCGGGCCGCTGCTTCACGAACGGATGAAGAAGCGCCTCGTGCTGCGCCAGCCGCCCGATTCGCGCATGCTGCGCGAGGCGATGAAGAACGCGCATGCGCATCTCGACTACATCGACTGGCTGGTCGACACGCGCCAGTGGATCGCGGGGCCGACGCTCAGCCTCGCCGACCTCGCCTGCGCGGCGCAGCTTTCGGTGGCCGACTATCTCGGCGGGATCGACTGGAAGGGCCACGACCAGACGCGCCACTGGTACGCGGTGATGAAAAGCCGCCCGAGCTTCCGCCCGCTCCTGAGCGAGAAGATGGAAGGCCTGCCCCCGCCGCCGCATTACGCGCTGGTGGATGCGTGAGGCTTGAGGATGCCAGTCAGCGGGACTGCCAGTATTCATTGAAGTCGGGGTGCTTGCTGAAAAGTTCGTCGAACGAAGGTTCGTAGATTCCTATGAGGTTCACCTCTCGCTCTTCAATTTCAGCAAAATCCTGAATCGCAATAGCTTCGCTCTTAAGCGTCCTTCCGTTCGACATCTCAATTCGCAGATTGTCAGAGCGGTCACCGACATAATCTCCGTTTACAATATTAGCGTGGCGGTCAGCGATGTAGTGGTCGGTCGGCTCGAAATTGGCGGTCGCCACGCACATTCCGGGATCGATTCCGAAAACTGTTGCTTCGCCGATTAGCAAATCCTTTTCGAATATTTTGAGTTTCACAGTTTCAGACCCTCACCGCTGACAAACCGGGCAGAACCATGTGCTGCGCCCGCCCTGCACGATGCGCCGGATGGTGCCGCCGTCCTCGTGGTGGCAGGCCTCGCCCTGGCGGCCGTAGACGTGGAAGCGGGTGGCGAAATAGCCGAGTTCGCCGTCGGGCTGGGCGAAATCGCGCAGGGTCGAGCCGCCGTCACGGATCGAGCGCTCGAGCACGTCCTTGATCGCGGGAACGAGGCGGCGGAGCTGCGGCATGGTCACCTTGCCGCCGGGTTTTCGCGGTGAGATCCCGGCGTGCCACAGCGCCTCGCAGACGTAGATATTGCCGAGGCCCGCCACGATCCGCTGGTCCAATAGCAGCAGCTTGATCGCCTGTTTGCGCCCGCGCGTCGCCGCGCGCAGGTGTTCCGCGGTAAGCGCCTCGCCCAGCGGCTCGGGGCCGAGCGCGGCGAAGGGCGGCCACAGGTCGAGCTCGGGCGCGAGCAGGAGGTCGACCGAGCCGAACCGGCGTGGGTCGTTCAAGGCGAAGACATGGTCCGCGGTCGCGAGCACCAGATGGTCGTGCTTGTCCGCCTCTTCCGGATCGATCCGCCAGCGCCCGCTCATGCCGAGGTGGAACACCATGGCATGGTCGCGGTCGGTGTGGATCAGACCGTATTTCGCCCTGCGCGAGAGGCCGGAGACGGTCGCCCCGGTGAGCGCCTGGACGAGGTCGGGCGGGAAGGGGCGGCGCATGTCGGGCCGGTTGACGCGCACCGACACGATCCGCTCGCCTTCGAGAAACCGGGCGAGGCCACGCACGGTTGTCTCGACTTCGGGAAGCTCTGGCATGAAAACCCCTGTAACAGCCTTTGCGCCCGGCTCAATTCCCCCTAAGGCCCACGCCATGAACGACACCGTTTCCTTCGGCTACGAAGACATCGACGCCAGCGAGAAAACCGGCCGCGTGGGCGAGGTGTTCTCCAACGTCGCCGCCAAATACGACATCATGAACGATGCCATGTCGGGCGGCATGCATCGTTTGTGGAAGAACCGCTTCGTCAGCCGCGTCAAACCGCAACCGGGCGAGGCGATCCTCGACATGGCGGGTGGGACGGGCGACATCGCCTTCCGCATGGCCGAGCGCGGTGCGAGCGTCACCGTCTCCGATATCAACCAGGACATGCTCGACGTCGGCATCGAACGCGCGATGGAGCGCGGGATCGACGGTCTGGTTTGGTCGCGCCAGAATGCCGAGGAACTGACCTTCTCCAGCCGCATCTTCGATGCCTACACCATCGTCTTCGGCATCCGGAACGTGACCTTCATCGACAAGGCGCTGCGCGAAGCGCACCGCGTGCTGAAGTTCGGCGGGCGCTTCTACTGCATGGAATTCAGCCAGACCGACTGGCCCGGCTTCAAGGAAGTCTACGACCTCTATTCGCACCGGCTCATGCCGCAGATCGGCAAGCTGATCGCCAATGACGAGGACAGCTATCGCTACCTCGCCGAGTCGATCCGCCGCTTTCCCAGGCCGCCCGAATTCGAGGCGATGATCCGCAAGGCGGGGTTCGAGAACACGCGCGTGGAATCGATCCTCGGCGGCGCGGTGAACATCCATTCGGGGTGGAAGGTTTAGGGTGGCACGACCGCTCACGCATATCTTCCGGCTGGGTCGCTGGGCGCGCATCCTCGCGCGGCACGGCGCGCTGCGCGGGATCCAGAACGATCCGAATGCGCCCGCACCCGTCAAGCGACTAATCGGCATATTCAGCATCGGAACGATCAAGTCGAGGGAGCCCGATTACGCCGGTGCCTTTCGCGATATCGGGCCGGCGGCGATCAAGCTCGGCCAGACGCTGGCAACGCGGCCCGACCTCGTCGGCGAGGATGCGGCGCGCAATTTGCTGACGCTGCAGGACGATTTGCCGCCGGTGCCGTTCGAGCAGATCAAGGCAAGCATCGAGGCGAGCTTCGAACAGCCGCTCGAGGCGCTCTATGCCGAATTCGACCCCGTGCCGGTCGGCGCCGCCTCGATCGCGCAGGTCCACCGCGCGGTCACCACCGAAGGTCGGCAGGTCGCGGTCAAGGTGCTGCGTCCCGGCGTGCGCGAGCAGTTCGCGCGCGACATTGACACCTACGAATGGGCGGCCGCGCATGTCGAGGCGATGGGCGGCGAGGCGGCACGCCTTCGCCCGCGGCTGGTCATCGCCAACTTCAAGCGCTGGACCAATCGCGAACTCGACTTGCGCCGCGAGGCCGCGAGCGCGTCCGAACTGGCCGAGCACATGGTCGGCACCGAGGGCTACGAAATCCCTGGGATCGACTGGGACCGCACCAATGGCCGCGTGATGACGGTCGACTGGGTCGACGGGATCAAGATCAGCAAGGTCGAGGACCTCAGGGCAGCGGGGCACGACACCGCCGAGATCGCGAACCGCCTCGTGCTGGCCTTCCTCAAGCAGGCGATCGCCGCGGGCTTCTTCCACGCCGACATGCACCAGGGGAACCTGTTCGTGAAAGCGGACGGGACCATCGCCGCGATCGATTTCGGCATCATGGGCCGGATCGACCGGCGCGCGCGCATGTGGCTGGCGGAAATCCTCTATGGGCTGACCACGGGCAATTACCGCCGCGTCGCCGAGATCCATTTCGAGGCGCAATACGTGCCGAGCTATCACAATGTCGACGAGTTCGCGACCGCGCTGCGAGCGGTGGGCGAGCCAATGCGCGGCAAGCCGGTGAGCGAGCTGAGCGTCGGCCAGATGCTCGACGGCCTCTTCGCCATCACGCGCGATTTCGACATGCAGACCCAGCCGCACCTGCTGCTGCTGCAGAAGACCATGGTCATGGTCGAAGGCATCGCCACCCAGCTCAATCCCAAGATCAACATGTGGGACACCAGCGCGCCCTACGTCCGTAGCTGGATCCGCGACGAGCTCGGCCCCGAGGCGGCCATCGCCGATCGTATCCGCACCGATACCGAAACGCTGCTGCGGCTCCCCGAGCTGATCCGCCGGATCGAGGACCGCTTCCCGGCCAAGGGCGGCGCGCCCGAACCGCCGCCGCTGCCCAGGATCGAATTGATGTGGGAAAGGCGCCGCCGCAGGGCGCGCGGTTCCGGACTGCTCGGCTATATCGGTGCGGCAGTGGCAGGGGGGCTCGCGGCATGGGCAGCGTTGATGCAGGGGTGGATCGGCTAGCCGACCCGGCAGCGGCGCCCGCCTGGGACCGCTTCGCCCATTGGCGCGCTTGGCCGGCGCGGGTTTTGCTGGCGGTGGTCGCCGCGCTGCTCGTGCTGGCTGCGCTCACGCCGCTCACGGCCAGCGTCGATGGAACGCCCTCGGACGTGCCCGATCTCGTGGCCGAGCAAGCGGCGACGTCCGAACCCGAACGCGACGACGACCTCGCTTTTTACGATCGTGTCATCGCGCGCATCGCGGGCGGCGAGAACTATTACGACTTCATCGTCGAGGAACAGCGCGCGAGCGACTATCCGGTGCGTCCGGGCATCGCGGTGCGCCTGCCGACGCTCGCCTATCTCCATGCCTGGCTCGGAGAGCGGGGAATGCTGGTGCTCGCGGTGCTGCTGCTGGGTGCCTGCGTCTGGGCCTGGTGGAAGCGGCTGGGCGAGGAACCCGGCGGCGCGCCCCGCCAACGGATCGGTGCCGCGCTGATGCTCATGGGCGGATCGCTCGGCCTCAACCGCTATTACTTCGTGCTCCACGAGCTGTGGGCGGGAATGCTGATCGCGCTCGCCTTCGCGCTGCATCGGCCGGGCCGTTGGGGCGCTTCGCTCGCGGTCGCCGCACTGGCGCTGGCGATCCGCGAACACGCGCTGCCCTTCGTCCTGCTGATGGGCGCGATGGCCGCCTGGCGCCGCGACTGGCGGGAGGCGGCGGCATGGGCCATGCTGGTGCTCGCCTTCCTCGCCGCGCTGGCCTGGCACCTGTCGCTCATTGCGCCGCAGGTCCTGCCGAGTGATCCGGCAAGTCCCGACTGGCTGGTGCTGCGCGGCCTGTCGGGCTGGCTCGGCAATGTCGTGCTGAGCTCGAACCTGCGCTTCCTGCCGCACGCGATCGCGGGGCCGCTGGTGCTGCTGATGGTGCTCGGCTGGGCGGGGTGGAAGTCGCCCGCCGGAGCGACGGGCACGCTGCTCTACCTCGGCTACGGGCTCGCCTTCATGCTCGCCGGGCGGGCGAACAATTTCTACTGGGGCGCGGTGGTCGCGCCCGCGATGTTCGTCGGCCTCGCCTTCGTGCCGATGGCGCTCGCCTCGCTGGTGCAGTCCGCGCGGGGCCGGGAGTGACGCTGCCCGAACGCCCGCTGCGCCTGCTCCCGCGCTGGGCTGCGGCGCTGGTCCTGCTGCTGACGGTGCTAGCCTGCGTCTGGAGCGGGCCGGCGATCACCGCACGCCATGTCCAGCACGACGCCGATATCGCACAGCGCACCCAGCTCGGCGAGCGCCCCGACATGGACCTCTACAGCACCATCGACGCGCGCGTCGCGGCGGGCGAGGACTACTACCACGTCGCCGCCGAACTGCAGCGCGAGCGCGGCTTTCCTACCTCGCCTTTCGTCACCGTCCGGACCCCGATCCTCGCCTGGACCACCGCGCTGTGGGGCGCGCAGGGCTGGCGCGTGATCGCGGCGCTGCTGTGGGGCGTCAACATTCTCGCCTGGTTCGCCGTGCTGGGCCGGCACGCCCGCAGGCCCGAACGCTATGCCGCCGCGTTGCTCGCGGGGTATTTCGGCATGCTCACCTTCTTCGAGAAGATCGCGCTCAGTCACGAGGCGCTCGCCGGGCTGATGCTGTCGCTCGCACTGGCGCTGTCGTTCCGCAAGGCATGGTGGGCGGCGCTGGCGCTGGCGATTTTCGCCATCGCGCTGCGCGAACTGGCGCTGCCCTTCCTGCTCGCCTGGGGTGCGGTGGCCCTTCTGGCGGGGGAGAGGAAACGGCTGGCAGGCATCGTCGGCGCCATCGCCCTGCTCGCGGTCGGGCTGGCGTTCCACGCCGCCTCGGTCGCGACGGTCCGTCTGCCGGGCGACCTCCATTCGGAAGGGTGGAGCGGAATGCTCGGCCCCTCGCTGCCCTTCTACGGCATCGACGTGACGACGCTGCTGGTCCTGCTGCCGCATGCGATCGCGGGCCCGCTGATCGTGCTCGCGCTGCTCGGCTGGCTCTCCGTCGGTGGTCGGCTGGGGGCCTTCGCAAGCCTGTGGTTCGCCGGGTTCATCGCCGCCACCGCGCTCTTCGCACGGCTGGAGAACTTCTACTGGATGGGGCTGTTCGTCCCCGCCTATGGCGTCGGCCTCGCCTTCGCGCCGCGCGCTCTGACCGACCTTGCGACTGCGGTCAGGCGGTCCGCGGGGACCAGCCCCAGGCCCGCATCGCCAGGATGATCGCCAGGCAATGGAAGGCCTCGACCCCCATCGGGACCATCCAGCCCTCGTAAGGCCCTTGAACCACGAGATTGATGAAACGCCCGGTGAAGGCGATGGCAAAGAGGCCGAGCGCGGGCAGCAGCACGTCGCCGCGCCTCCGCCACGCGCCCCAGACGAGCGACAGCGAACCGACATAGAAGAAGGCGGTCATGTCGCCGCGCAGCGTCGCTTCGCCGTGGCGCGAGACGATCGCGAGGCCGAAGTCGCTGGCCCCGCCGGCCGGATCGACCAGGAAGCTGGTGCCCAGCACCAGATCGAGGATCGCCAGCGCAAGCAGTACCGCGCTCAGGATCACATGCATCGGAATTCCCCCGTTTTCCCTTTATTCACCACGGGAGGGTAAGGCGTTACGGGAAAAACGCCAGCGCTCGATGCTGGCATTGCCACACGGGGGGCGCTAGCAAGCGCAGCAATGATCGGTTCGGAATGCATTTGCCGTTGCGTGCGCGCCTGCGCGGACCTGGCGCGCGCGAGGGGGGCCGTCGCGTGAGCGGTCCCAAGATCCTGCTCGTCATCGGCGGGGGCATCGCCGCCTACAAGTCGTGCGAACTCGTCCGCCTGATCCGCAGGGCCGGGGGCGACGTGTCCTGCGTGCTGACCGATGGCGGGCAGCAATTCGTCACCCCGATGGCGCTCGCCGCGCTGTCCGAGAACAAGGTCTATACCTCGCTGTTCGATCTCAAGGACGAGGTCGAGATGGGGCATATCCAGCTGAGCCGCGAGGCCGATCTCGTGGTCGTATGCCCGGCGACGGCGGACCTGATGGCCAAGATGGCCGCGGGCATTGCCGACGATCTTGCCACCACGCTGATCCTCGCCACCGACAAGCCGGTGCTGACCGTGCCGGCGATGAACGTGCGGATGTGGGAGCATTCGGCGACGCAGCGCAATGTGGACTGGCTGCGCCAGGCGGGCGTCGCGGTGATGGAGCCCGACGAGGGGCCGATGGCCTGCGGCGAGTTCGGCCCCGGCCGCCTGCCCGAACCGCCCGCGGTGCTGGGCCGGATCGCCGAGGAACTCGACCTCGACCTCGACCTGCCCGAACTGGCCGCGGCCGCTCCGGCGCAATTGTCCGCACCTGCGGAAGAAGAACATCTCAAGCCTCTCGAGCCCGAACCCGAAGAGGAAGTAGAGAAGAGCGGAGGCGGACTCGGCGGGCTGCTGGCGATGATCATCCCGCGCTCGACCCCGCAGCGCAGCCACGAAGACATCGAGGCCGAGCTCGACGAACAGCCCGATCCGGATACGGAAGGGCCTGACGTGGCGGAAGAACCCGTCGCGCCCGAAGTGTCCGCCGATGCCGGTCCGATCCTCGCGACCAAGGGCAGGGCTTCCGCCGCCCCGCCGACCGACCCCGGGGCGCTGGCCTATGACGCCGACGATGCGCATGCGCGCGCCGCCGCCTTCGATGCTTCGCCGCTTGCCGGGCAGGCGGCGTTCGATCCCGATCCCGAGCACCGCCCACTTTACGGCAAGCATGTGCTGGTCACCGCCGGGCCGACGCACGAGCCGATCGACCCGGTGCGCTATATCGCCAACCGCTCGAGCGGGAAGCAGGGCTTCGCCATCGCCGCCATGGCCGCCGCCGCCGGCGCGCGCGTGACGTTGGTCGCCGGTCCGGTCAATTTGGCGACCCCGGTCGGGGTCGACCGCGTGGACGTCGAGACCGCCGAGGACATGGCCGAGGAAGTGCGCAACGCGCTGCCTGCCGACATCGCCTTCATGGTCGCCGCAGTGGCCGACTGGCGCAGCCGCCACGTCGCGGGCGAGAAGATGAAGAAGCGCGGCAGCGCGCCGCCCGCGCTGATTCTGGCGGAGAACCCCGACATCCTCGCCAGCACGGCGGCAGGGCGCAAGCGCCCGACGCTGCTGATCGGCTTCGCCGCCGAGACCGAGAACGTGGTCGAGAACGCCAAGTCCAAGCGCAAGCGCAAGGGCGCCGACTGGATCATCGCCAACAATGTCTCTTCTGCCGAGGGCGACGGCGTGATGGGGGGCGATCTCAACCAGGTCCATATCGTCACCTCGGCGGGCATCGAGAGCCTGCCCGAAATGCCCAAGGAAGACGTCGCGCGCGAACTGGTGGCCCGCGCCGCCACCGCGCTGCAAGCGGTAGAGGAAGCGCATGACTGACCGTATCGGGGTGCAGGTGAAACGCCTGCCGCATGGACAGGGGCTCGCGCTGCCCGCCTATGCCACCGATGGCGCGGCGGGGATGGACGTGCTCGCTGCGGAAGACGTGACGCTTGCCCCCGGCCAGCGTCACGCGGTGGCCACCGGTCTCGCGCTGGCGATCCCGCAGGGGTACGAAATCCAGGTCCGGCCGCGCTCGGGCCTCGCGCTCAAGCACGGCATCA
>NZ_JBLYYF010000050.1:0-4747 GCF_048550555.1 Qipengyuania sp.
ACCGGTCGCCGCGCATGCGGTCAAAGCGTTGGACAAACCGCCTGCGGGCAAGGCATAGGGCGAAACCAATGGAAACGCGGGCAAATCACGTTTGGGTGGGGGCGGTCACGCTGCTGATCCTCGGCGCGCTCGCGCTGTTCATCGTCTGGCTGGCGCGGCTCGGCGGCGGGGCGCAGAACGAATACGACATCTTCTTCAAGCAGTCGGTCGCCGGCCTCGCCAACGGCAGCTCGGTCGATTTCGCGGGCGTGCCCGTGGGCCAGGTCAACCAGATCGAGCTGTGGGACAAGGACCCCGAATTCGTCCGCGTGCGGATCAAGGTCAAGGAAAGCGTGCCGATCCTCGTCGGCACCACCGCGACGATCCAGGGCAGCTTCACCGGCGTCTCGACGATCACGCTCGACGGCGCGCGCAGCGGGGCGCCACCGATCTCCTGCGAGACCACCGCCTGCACCGAGGGCGTGCCGATCATCCCGCCGACCGCCGGCGGCGGCTTCGGCGCGGTGCTGGCCAGCGCGCCGCTGCTGCTCGAACGCCTCGCGACGCTGACCGAGCGGCTGACCATGCTGCTGAGCGATCGCAACCAGGAAGAGATCTCGCAGATCCTCGCCAACACCAACGCCGCTAGCGCCGGCTTCGCCTCCGCCGCGCCGCAGCTCGAGCGGACCATGGCCGAGCTGCAGGTGACGCTGCGCGAGGCGGCCGAAACGCTCGACCAGTTCGAGAAGGTCACCGCGACCACCGACCGCATCCTCAACGAGGAAGGCGAGGCGATCGCCAAGGACCTGCGCGCCACGCTCAAGTCGGCGAGCGGCGCTGCCAAGGCGCTCGAGGACACGCTCAACGAGGCGCGGCCCGCGACCAGGCAGCTGACCGAAAGCACGCTGCCCGCCGCGGAGGCGACGCTCAAGGACTTGCGCGCGACCAGCAAGGCGCTGCGCGACGTGACCGAGAAGATCGACGAAAAGGGCGCGGGCGCATTGCTATCGAGCCAGCCGCTGCCCGACTACAAGCCGTGAGGGGCCTGAGCATGACACGCACCATCAAACTCGCCGCGCTGGCTCCGGCCCTGCTGCTCGGTGGCTGTCTCAGCCTCGGCGGCGAGGCGCCCGACAGCCTGCTGACACTGACGCCCGCGACCACCGCACCGGCCGGTACGGGCGCGAGCGGAGCGCAGAGCAGCGCGCTGGTGCTGTCCGAATTCGAAGTGCCCAAGGCGCTCGACGTCACCCGCGTGCCGGTGCAGGTCACCGATACCGAGCTCGCCTATCTCAAGGATGCGGTGTGGGTCGAACGGCCCGCGCGACTGTTCCGTCGGCTGATCGCGGAAACCGTCCGCGCGCGCTCCAACCGCGTGGTCATCGACGGCGACGATCCGGGCGCGCTGGCGTCCGACCGCCTGCAGGGCACGCTGCGCGCCTTCGGCTACGATGCGCGTTCGCGCGAGGCTGTGGTGACCTTCGACGCGGTGCGCAATTCCGCCGATTCGGCCGTCGTCACCCGCCGGTTCGAGGCGCGGGTGCCCGTCGCCGCGCCCGAAACCGGCTTTGTCGGCCCGGCGCTCAACCAGGCCGCCAACGACGTCGCCGGCCAGGTCGCCGACTGGCTCGGCTGAGGCGTCAGACCCGCTCGAGCGCGCGATGCGGCGGAGGCGGGAGCTCGACTGAAATCTGGGCGCCCGGCGCGATCGGGCCGCTTGCCAAGACAATCGTCATGATGCCCGCCTTGCGTATCAGCGCGCCGTCGGGCGCCTTTTCGAGCACGGCGGCGAGCAGGCCGGGCCGGAACGCCTCGATCTGCGCGCAGGGATTGCGCAGCCCGGTAACTTCGAGGCGCGCCGAGGGACCGATCGCCAGCACGCTTGCGCGCGGGAGCGCGAGGAGATCGATGCCGGTGGTCAGGATATTCTCTCCCAGCTCGCCCGGCCCGACCGCGAAGCCGCGCCCGGCCAGTTCGGCGAGCAGCTCGTCATGGAGCAGATGGACCTGCCGCAGATTGGGCTGGGTCGAGTCGATTCGGACCCGCGAGCGGTGCTTGACCGTCGTGCCCGCATGCGCATCGCCGGCAACACCCAGCCCCGCGACCACGTCTATCGTGTCACGGACCTGCTTGGAGAAGCCGTGTTCGGAACTTGCCGCGACGCTGAGGACGCGCGGCACCGGGATCATTGCGTGGTCCGCGCCAGCCGCACGAACTCCATCGCCTTGAGGAATTCGCCGAGACGGTGCGCGCGGCGTGCGCTCGCTTCCTCGTCCTCGCCCCATTGCTCGATCTGCCAGTCCTCCTCGAGATTGGCGGCGGACCACAGCGCTTCGCCATCGGCCCCGTCCTCGAGTGCGGCAAGCCCGATGCACAGCGAAGCGGCGAGCGAGGCCAGCTGTTCGAGCGCGGCGAGGGTGAAATCGTCGAGGCTCTCGAGGCGTGCCCCGAGACGCTCGAGAGTTTCGGGCGGGTGTGATTTGGCGACGATCCCGCTCACGCGTTCGAAGCGCACGCCGTCGCGCTGCTCCAGCGCCTCGACCAGCGGGTCCCAGACCTCGCGCTGGCGATGCCACAGCGGCTCGTCGGGATCCGCGCGGTAGCACAGCGTATCGGTGTCGGCGTAGCGCAGCAGCTTGGCGACGATCTCCTCGCGCGTCCCTGGCACCACGTCGAGCGCATAGTCGGTCATATCACGAAAGGCGAAATGTGCCGGGTCGATCGTTTCGCCCTGTGCCGCCCATTCCGCCGCCAGCGCCTGCGCGAGCGCTGTGGAGGCCACCACCTGCGGCTGGCCGCCCTGCGTCTTGATCGGCCGACCGTCGAGCGCGACGTAGTGGCCGGGCTCGCTCTTCTCGACACTGACCTGCGTGTAGAAGCGCTTCATGCGCCGCTCTTCCAGCGCCGGGCGAGCACCAGCGGAAGGACGAAGACGTCGAGCGCGCCGAGCGCGAGGAGGACATAGCCCGCCACTTCGGGCAGCGGCAGGACCAGCGCCAGCACCAGCGCGCCGAGCACTGCCAATGCCACGCCCGACAGGCGCACCGCCTGGATCGTCAGGAAGCGGGCTTTGGCCGGGTCAGTCGGGGCAGGGTCATGTGCGGACGGGTCATGCTGGTCCACGGATCAGGTCTCCCAATTGGCGCGCGGTTTCGGCCACCGCGCTGGCCCCCGCATCGAGCAGTTCGTGCGGCTCGTGATAGCCCCAGGACACGCCGATCGCGCGCACGCCCGCGGCCACCGCCATTTCCATGTCGAAGCTGGTGTCGCCGATCATCACCGCGTCGGCGGGTGCGACACCGGCCTCGACCAGCGCCGCCTCGAGCATGGCGGGGTGCGGTTTCGAAGGATGCCGGTCGGCGGTCTGCAGCGAGACGAAGCGCTCGCGGATGCCATGCGTGTCGAGGCAGGCGATCAGCCCGCGATCGCTCTTGCCGGTGGCGACCGCGAGCAGATGTCCGGCGCCGCCGAGTTCGTCGATCAGCGCGCCGATGCCTTCGAACAGCGGTTCGCGCAGCGCACCCGAAAGGCGCAGCGCGCGAAAGCCGGTCTTATAGGCCTCGACCACGGCATGGCGCTGGTCGTCGCTGGCATCGGGTGCGAGTTCGCGCAGCGCATAGGGCAGGCTCAGCCCGACCATGCGGCGTACCATATGGCGATCGGGGGCGACCAGCCCGGCGGTGGCGAAGGCCTGTTCCATCGTGTCGCAGATCGCCGCCTGACCATCGACCAGCGTGCCGTCGCAATCGAAGACGACGAGCCGACTCAAGCGGCATGCCCCTGCATGACGGCGGCGAGATCGGCGTTCCCGGCGGCGGCCAGGCCCGTGGCGATCGCTGCGCGTTCGTCCGCGCTGCGTTTCTGCGACAGCTTGAAGGTCGGGCGCCATTCGCGAATGGCGAGTTCGAAGCCGACAATCGCCTTGAACAGCCCGTTCCACGTAGCTTCGCTCGCTTCGTCCGCCTTCCAGCGTTCGCCTTCGAGGCGGCTCTCGTGCGTGTCGATCAGATCGTAGAGCAGGCTGTCGAGCTCGCCATCATCCAGTCGTCGCACCGATCCCTCGAGCTCGATCGCGACATAGTCCCAGGTCGGCACCGTATCGCGATTGGCATACCATCGCGGCGAAACATAACCCTGGGGGCCGTTGATCGTAGCTAGCGCCGTCGCGCGGTCGAGATGCCGCGTCAGCGCATTGCCGCGCGCGAGATGGAATTGCAGCCGGTCGCCCTCGCGCAGAATGAAGGGCGTGTGCGCGACGCGCGGCCCCTCGGGCGTGGTCAGAAACACCATGCCGAAGCCGATCCCGCCCATCCATTCGCGCATCATCGCGTGATCGTCGGTGCGGAACAGCGCATTGGGATGCATCAGCGCTTGCCCTTGGGCTTGGGTTTGCCTGCGGCACCGCGCGAGCGGCGCGGGGAGCGTTGCGACTTGCGGAAGTTCTTGGCGTGCTGGCGCGCCTGCTGCTTCTTTTCCTCGCGGCTCTTGGGCGGCGGATCGTCGCGCATCGGCGTCGCGTCGCTGGCGCTTTCCGCGAAGCCCAGATGTTCCATGCTGGCCGCGAAATGCTCGGGCAGTTCGGCGGTCACGTCGAGCTTGCCGCCGTCGGGGCTGTCGATGATCAGCCGCCGCGCATGAAGGTGCATCTTGCGACTCACCGCGCCGGTAAGGAAGGCATCCTTGCCGCCATACTTGCCATCGCCGACGATCGGGTGGCCCATCGCCGCGCAATGGACGCGCAACTGGTGCGTGCGCCCGGTCATCGGCT
>NZ_JBLYYF010000051.1:0-9482 GCF_048550555.1 Qipengyuania sp.
AGCCGATGATCCCCATGATGTCGCTTTCCTTCATGATCAGCAGGTCTTCGCCATCGAGCTTGACCTCGGTGCCCGACCACTTGCCGAACAGCACGCGATCGCCGGCCTTGACGTCGAGCGGAGTGACCGTGCCGTCTTCCGCCTTGGCGCCGTTGCCGACGGCGACGATTTCGCCTTCGCTCGGCTTTTCCTTGGCGCTGTCGGGAATGATGATCCCGCCGGCGGTCTTCTCTTCGGCTTCGATGCGACGGACCAGAACGCGGTCGTGCAGCGGACGAAATGCCATGATGATGACCTCTCTCTTTTACGAGTTTGAAACATGTGTTGGCACTCACTCGGTGAGAGTGCCAGCGCGGGGCATTTGGGGACGGATCCGGAACGAGTCAACGGGACAGCGAACAAAAAAATGAACTCTTGGGATGGTACCGCGTTGGGGGTGGCGAAAGCGGGCGGTCCTTCCCATGTGGCGGCCCCGAACCCTTCCCCGCAGGCTAGAAGAGGGCCGTCTGAACAATGACCACCGACCAGACCATCGCTGCACTGACGATTCCCGAACAGATCTGGCTGTGGTTGCGGCTCAACATGATGGACATTGCCGGGGCCTTCGCGGTGCTGGTCATCGGCCTGCTGCTGGCGAAGATCGTCTCGGGCTGGGTGGAACGCGCGATGACCCGCTCGCCCCGCTTCGAGCCAACGGTGGCCAATTTCCTCTCCAACCTTGTCAAATATGCGCTGTGGGCGCTGGTGCTCGTGACCGTGCTGGGGCAATTCGGCGTCCAGACCACCAGCATCCTTGCGGCACTGGGCGGCATGGCGCTCGCGGTCGGGCTTGCGCTTCAGGGGACGCTGTCGAACGTGGCCTCGGGGGTGATGATCCTGGTGCAGAAGCCGTTCAAGATCGGCGAGGGCATCACCGCCGGTTCCGTCACGGGGACGGTTCAGCAGATCGGCCTGTTCACAACCGAGATCAAGCAGTTCGACGGCCTCTTCGTAATGGTCCCCAATTCCGAGCTGTGGAACCAGGCGATCGTCAATTTCAACCGCCACCCGACCCGCCGCTTCGAGCTCAAGGTGGGCATCGGATACGGCGACAGCATGGAAAAGGCGCGCAACGAACTGCTCGCACTGGCCGCGGCGGACGACCGCGTCCTGGAAGATCCCGCGCCGGTCGCCTTCGTCAGCTCGCTCGACGACAGTTCGGTCGGCATTGGCATGCGCGTATGGTGCAACACGCCCGACTATCTGGGGCTGACCTGGGACCTCACCGAGGCCGCCAAGGCGCGCTTCGACGCGGTCGGGATATCGATCCCCTTCCCGCAACGCGAGGTCACGCAGAAGGCGGCGTGAGCTATCCGCCTGCGCTGCGGCGTGTGAGCTCCAGCGTCTCGCGCCGCGCCCATCGCCAGGTGAGCAGGGCGGCAGCGAAGATCAGCCCGGTCGCGAGCCCGATCCACACGCCGGTGCCTTCGAGCGGGGTGCGAAACCCGAGCCACAGCGCAACGCCAAAGCCGGGGATCCAATAGCTGAATACCGCGATCAGCATGGGCACACGGGTGTCCTGCAGGCCGCGCAAGGCTCCGGCAGCAACAGCCTGGACGCCATCGAAGAGCTGGAAGGCGGCAGCGACCTTCATGTAGCGCACTGCGAAAACCACCATCGCGGCGTTCGTGGCGAGCGCCGGATCGATGTAGATGCGCAGGAGCGGCACCGGCGCCAGGATCATCAACGATGCGGTGAAAAGCATGAAGGTCGCGCCCATCGCGATGCCGACCCAGCCTGCACGTCCCATCGCCTCGCGATCGCCCGCGCCGTAGTGGTAGCCGACCCGGATCGTCGCCGCTTGACCGAGGCCGAAAGGGATCTGGAAGGCCAGCGCGGCGATTTGCAGCGCGATCGTATGCCCGGCGAGTTCGGCCGGACCGATCCGCCCCATCAGCAGTGCCGCCCCGCTGAACAGCCCGGCTTCGGCGATGATGATCACCATCACCGGCGTGCCCAGCACCACGAGTTCGCGCATCCGCGGCCATTCCGGCTTCCACCAGTTGCCGAAGATGCGATAGCGGCGCAGTCGCCGATCCCAGCGGATGGCGACAAGGTAGCTCGCGAACTGAACGATCGCCGTGCAGACGCTGGCGAGCGCCGACCCTTCGAGGCCCATGGCGGGTGCACCGAAATGGCCGAAGACGAAGGCGTAGTTGAAAACGACGCTGGCGACGAGCGCCACGCCGGTGATCGCGGTGGCAAAGACCGGTCGGCCGAGCGCGGAGACGAAATTGCGCAGGACGCTGGAGCCGATCATGGGCCACATCGCGAACATGATGATGACGAGGAAGTCGCCCGCGCGTTCGGCCAGCTCGTCCTGCTGGCCGGTGAGCCGCATCAGCGCCTCGCCCTGCCAGCAGATCGCCATGCCGACGAGGCCCGCGACGACCGACAGCCAGAAGGCCATCCGCACCGAGCGGCGCACCTCGCGGACCGAATGGCGCTGGCGGCCGAGTTCCTCGGCGATCAGGGCGGCGACCATCCCGACCAGCCCGGTGAAGGCCCACATCGTCAGGCCGAACAGCGCGACGCCCAGCGCCGACGCCGCCAGCTCATTTTCCCCGAGCCGGGCGACGAAGATGACGTCGACCGCGTGGACCAGCATCTGCAGCAGGTTGGCGAGCGCCAGCGGCCAGGCCAGCCGGAACGTCTCGCGGAGCTCGTCGGTCCATCCATCGCTGCCGATCGGCAGGGGCTCCAGGGCGTGATCGTGCATCATGCAGCCGGCCCGGATATGCGATGTGCGCAGCGCGCTCAAACGCCCAGCCGCCCGCGCGCGCATTTCGCGCTAACCATGATACCGGGGGGCCACAGTGTCGGCCCGCAACCCATGCGAAAAAGGGCGGCGCCTTGCGGCACCGCCCTTCGTCTGATCTCGCAAGCGAGATCGAAGCGTAAGCGAATGGCTTACTTGAGCTCGACGGTACCGCCGGCTGCTTCGATCTTGCCCTTGATTTCTTCGGCTTCAGCCTTGTTGACGCCTTCCTTGAGCGGCTTGGGCGCGCCTTCGACAAGAGCCTTGGCTTCCGAGAGGCCCAGACCGGTGATGGCGCGGACTTCCTTGATGACCTGGATCTTCTTGCCACCGTCGCCGGTCAGGACGACGTCGAATTCGTCCTTTTCTTCGGCTGCGGCACCAGCGTCGCCACCACCAGCGGGGGCGGCAACGGCAACGGCAGCGGCGGCGCTAACGCCCCACTCTTCTTCGAGCGCCTTGGCAAGCTCAGCGGCTTCCATGACGGTCAGCTTCGACAGTTCTTCAACAAGCTTGGCGATATCGGCCATGATGTTTCACTCCAAAATTAAGGCCGGGGTGCCCCCAAAAATGCCTGGGTGGCCATGCCCCGATGAATATATGTTCGTACGTCGAACCGGCTCTTACGCGGCTTCCTTGGCGCCATAGGCACCGAAAACGCGAGCGAGCATCGAGGTGGGTTCCTTGATCGTGCGGACGACCTTGGTCGCCGGCGCGTTGAGGAGGCCCACGATCGTGCCACGAAGTTCGTCGAGGCTCGGCATCGAGGCGAGTGCCTTGACCCCGGCTTCGTCGAGCTTCTGCGCGCCCATCGATCCACCCACGATTTCGATCTTGTCGGTGGTCTTGGCGAAGTCCACCACGGCCTTGGCCGCGGCGACCGGATCCTCGGAATAACCGAGGGCGGTCGGACCGGACAGGTACTCGTCGAGACCTGCGTAGTCGGTGTCCTTCAGGGCGAGCTTGGCCAGACGGTTCTTCGCAACCTGGTAAGTCGCACCGGCTTCACGCATCTTCGAGCGCAGTTCGGTCGACTGGGCGACCGTAAGGCCCAGGTTGCGGGTCACGACGACCACGCCAGCCTGGTTGAAGACTTCGCTGAGCTGGGCGACCGCATCGGCTTTCTGCGAACGATCCATGCCATACTCCTTCACTATGACCGGCCGGGATGGCTCCCGGACGGCCGGCTACGTTTGTCCATGCCGAAAACGACACGGGCGAGTCCGTTGATGGGGAAGGAGTGCGCCAGCTGGCGCGAAACGACGATGCGGGCATCGCCATGCAATCTCTGTTCCCCGTCTAGGCTGGAAATTAAGACCGGCAGATCCCGGTCACCAACTGTCTCGGACGGATGGCCGTTTGCACGGCCGGGCGCGCATCTAACCGAATTCTCCTGCGAGTCAAGACGCAGCGGTATCCGCGCGCATAAGCAAAGAGGCCCGTTCCTTGCGGAACGAGCCTCTCGCTATCCCGAGGTCGGCGCCGGAGCGCCGATCCGGAAGGGATTATTCAGCCGGAGCTTCTTCGGCCGGAGCTTCTTCGGTCGCTTCGGTAGCGGTCGCGTCGGTGGCGGTCGCGTCGACGGTAGCGTCCATGGTCATTTCGTCGGCGGCCGGGGTTTCTGCAACGACCGGTGCTTCGACGGTGGTTTCTTCGACCGGAGCTTCCTCGGCAGCCTTTTCACCGCAAGCGGCGAGGGTCAGCGCAACGGGAAGCGCGGCAACGAGAGCGATCTTCTTCATGTGATTCTATTCCTGTAACGCCATGATTGGCGTGGCCATAAAATAGCCCCATTTTCGCCAAGGAGAAGACACAATCTTCGTGGGCGCGAAAATTTTCTCGCGATCCTTGCGATGGCCAGGGCGACGGCGGGGGCGGAAGCGCGGTGGCAGTGGCGGAAAAGTCGTTCGCCGGGCGATGGATGCGATTGGTGGAGGAACCTTCGACCCGGCCGGGCCGATCCGCCATCGACCGCGCGTCTGATCGGAGGTCTCGGATGTATCGCGTGATGTCGGCCGCGGCCGTCCTGTGGCTTGCGGGTTGTTCCGGCCCTCCCGTGGCCGAGCCCACCGCCCAGGCGATCGGCGAGAAAACCGGCCTGACCGCAGGCGACCGCGAGGCGCTGCGGGCGCTCGACCACAGCTATGCCAAGGCGTGGCTGAAGCACGGAACCGCGGCGCAGTCGGAAGCGCTGCTCGCGCTCTTCGCCCCCGATGCGGTGATCTATCCGGGCGACGGGGGAGAGCCGCTGTCGGGCATGGGCGAAATGCGTGCCTTCTGGTTCCCCGAGGGCTCGCCCCCGACCGAAGTCGAATTCTTCGAGCGTGAACCCCTGGCGATCGAGGGCTCGCCGGCCCTTGCTGCGGTTTCGGGCCGCAGCAAGATCGCCTTCACCTATGCCGGCAAGCGCAGCGTCCAGAAAGGTTACTACATCATCCTTTCCCGACCGGACGAAGCCGGGCACTGGAAGGTCGTGCGGATGATGTGGAGCAATCGTCCGGTCGACTAATCCGTCAACAGTTCCTGATGCTCTCTCGATTCCCCGGTTGACCCGGGGCTCCCCAATTCCTACATGCCCGGCAACCGCACGCTTCGAGCGAGTCCGATTCATGCGCGGGGATCGGGCACAGGATGGAAGCGGCGTTTCCATAATCGCGACGCTTGAGAAGCTGCAGCAGGCCGCCGGAACAGGTGTGTCATCCGCTGCGGCCTTTTCGCGTCCCGACCATGGATCTCACGCGCATGAGACTTGAATTCCGGTCCCGACCGCGCGGGTCCGGCGCACACGAGAAGAGGTAACTACCCCTTATGGCTACCAAGGCGAAGGCTCCGAAGAAGACCCGGGGCACGAACGCGCAGGGCACGGCGAAGCGTCGTATCCGCAAGATCTTCGGCGACATTCACGAAGTCGTCGAAATGCCGAACCTGATCGAGGTGCAGCGCGAGAGCTACGAACAGTTCCTGCGCTCGAACAAGGAGATCGACTACGTCTCCGGCCTCGAGAAGACGCTGCGTTCGGTGTTCCCGATCCGCGATTTCGCCGGTACCGCCGAACTCGACTTCGTCCACTACGAACTCGAAGCGCCGAAATACGACATCGTCGAATGCCGCCAGCGCGGCATCACCTACGCCGCCCCGATGAAGGTCACGCTCCGCCTGATCGTGTTCGAGGTGGATCAGGAGACCGAAACCCGCTCGGTCCTCGATATCAAGGAGCAGGACGTCTACATGGGCGACATGCCCCTGATGACGGGCAACGGCACCTTCATCATCAACGGCACCGAGCGCGTGATCGTATCGCAGATGCACCGTTCGCCGGGTGTGCTGTTCGACCACGATCGCGGCAAGACGCACTCTTCGGGCAAGCTCCTCTTCGCCGCCCGCATCATTCCCTATCGCGGTAGCTGGCTCGACTTCGAATTCGACGCCAAGGACATCGTCAATGTCCGGATCGACCGTAAGCGCAAGCTGCCGGTCACCGCGCTGCTGTTCGCGCTCGGCCTCGATGCCGAGGACATCCTCAACCACTTCTACAAGACCGTGGCCTGGAAGCGTGCCAAGGACGGCTGGGAAATTCCCTTCGTCGCGGAACAGTGGCGGGGTCAGAAGCCGGCCTTCCCGCTGGTCGATGCCAAGACCGGCGAGGAAGTCTTCCCCGCCGGCCAGAAGATCAGCCCCCGCGCGGCCAACAAGGCTGGCAAGGACGGTCTCGAAACGCTGCTGTTGCCGACCGAGGAAATCTTCGGTCGCTACGCCAGCCGCGACATGATCGACGAGAAGACGGGTCGCATCTACATCGAAGCGGGCGACGAGGTCTCGGCCGAGAACCTCGAAGTGCTCGATGCCGCGGGTATCGACGCGATGGACCTGCTCGATATCGACCACGTCAACACCGGCCCGTGGATCCGCAACACGCTCAAGGTCGACAAGGCCGAGAACCGCGACGAGGGCCTCGAGGCGATCTACAAGGTCATGCGTCCGGGCGAACCGCCGACCAAGGAAACCGCCGAAGCGCTGTTCGAAGGCCTGTTCTTCGACGGCGAGCGCTACGACCTTTCGGCGGTCGGCCGCGTCAAGCTCAACATGCGCCTCGAGCTCGATGCCGAGGACACCGTCACCACGCTGCGCAAGGAAGACATCCTCGCAGTGGTCAAGGAGCTGGTCGACCTCAAGGACGGCAAGGGCGAAGTCGACGACATCGACAACCTCGGCAACCGCCGTGTCCGTTCGGTCGGCGAACTGCTCGAGAACCAGTACCGCGTCGGCCTGCTGCGCATGGAGCGCGCGGTCAAGGAACGCATGAGCTCGGTTGACGTGTCGACCGTGATGCCGAACGACCTGATCAACGCCAAGCCCGCCGTGGCCGCGGTGCGCGAGTTCTTCGGCTCGAGCCAGCTCTCGCAGTTCATGGACCAGACCAACCCGCTGTCCGAAGTCACCCACAAGCGCCGCGTTTCGGCGCTTGGCCCGGGCGGCCTCACGCGCGAGCGTGCCGGCTTCGAAGTGCGCGACGTCCACCCGACGCACTATGGCCGGATCTGCCCGATCGAGACGCCCGAAGGCCCGAACATCGGCCTGATCAACTCGCTCTCGACCTTCGCGCGCGTTAACAAATACGGCTTCATCGAAACCCCGTACCGCAAGGTGATCGACGGAAAGGTCACCGACGAGGTGGTCTACCTCTCGGCGATGGAAGAGCAGAAGCACACGGTGGCCCAGGCTTCGGCCGACCTCACCGAAGACGGCTCGTTCGTCGAAGAACTGGTTTCGGCCCGTCACGATGGCGACAACTTGATGGCGCCGCGCGACACCATCACCCTGATGGACGTCAGCCCCAAGCAGCTCGTCTCGGTCGCCGCATCGCTCATTCCGTTCCTGGAAAACGATGACGCCAACCGCGCCCTGATGGGCTCGAACATGCAGCGCCAGGCGGTTCCGCTGGTCAAGGCGGAAGCGCCCTGGGTCGGCACCGGCATGGAAGAAACCGTGGCGCGCGATTCGGGCGCTGCCATCGCGGCGACCCGCGGCGGCATCGTCGACCAGGTCGACGCGACGCGTATCGTGATACGTGCGATCGGCGACGTCGAGCCCGGCCAGTCGGGCGTCGACATCTACACGCTGCAGAAGTTCCAGCGTTCGAACCAGGACACCTGCATCAACCAGCGTCCGCTGGTGAAGGTCGGTGAAACGGTCGAGGCCGGCGACATCATCGCCGACGGTCCCTCGACCGACCTCGGCGAACTGGCGCTGGGCCGCAACAGCCTTGTCGCCTTCATGCCCTGGAACGGCTACAACTACGAAGACTCGATCCTGATCAGCGAACGGATCGTGAAGGACGACGTGTTCACCTCGATCCACATCGAGGAATTCGAAGTCATGGCCCGCGACACCAAGCTCGGGCCCGAGGACATCACCCGCGACATCCCGAACGTCGGCGAGGAAGCCCTGCGCAACCTCGACGAGGCCGGCATCGTCTACATCGGCGCCGAAGTGCACCCGGGCGACATCCTGGTCGGCAAGATCACGCCCAAGGGCGAAAGCCCGATGACGCCGGAAGAGAAGCTGCTGCGCGCGATCTTCGGCGAAAAGGCCAGCGACGTGCGCGACACCTCGCTCCGCCTGCCGCCGGGCGTCGCCGGGACGATCGTCGAGGTCCGCGTCTTCAACCGCCACGGCATCGAGATCGACGACCGTACGCGGGCGATCCAGAACGAGGAAATCGAACGCCTCCGCAAGGACTCGAACGACGAACGCGCGATCCTCAACCGGGCGACCTACAACCGCCTCAAGGACATGCTCGTCGGCCAGACCGCTTCGGCCGCGCCGAAGGGAGTCAAGAAGGGCGGTGAGATCACCGAGGAACTGCTCGAAGGCGTCGACCGCCACGAATGGTTCAAGTTCGCCGTCGCCGACGACGGTCGCCAGGCGCAGCTCGAAGCCGTCAAGTCGCAGTACGACGAAGCGGTCAAATTCATCGAAGAGAAGTTCGAGGACCGCAAGGAAAAGCTCGAGCGCGGTGACGAACTCGCCCCGGGCGTGCTCAAGATGGTCAAGGTCTTCGTCGCGGTGAAGCGCAAGCTTCAGCCGGGCGACAAGATGGCCGGCCGTCACGGGAACAAGGGTGTCATCAGCCGCATCCTGCCGGTCGAGGACATGCCGTTCCTCGAAGACGGGACCCCGGTCGACATCGTCCTCAACCCGCTCGGCGTGCCGTCGCGCATGAACGTCGGGCAGATCTTCGAAACGCACCTCGGCATGGCGGCCCGTAACCTGGGCCACCAGATCGGCGAGCAGCTCGAAGAGTGGAAGCGGGCGAACCCCGATGCCGCCGAGGACTATGCCAAGGCCAAGCCGCCCGAAGCCGTCATTGCGCGGCTCAAGGACGTCTACGGCGAAGAGTATCACGATGCGATCGAGAGCCGTTCGACCGCGGATATCGTGGAATTGGCGAGCAACCTCACCGCGGGTGTCCCGATGGGCACGCCGGTGTTCGACGGTGCGCGCGAAGGCGACGTGACGATCGAGCTCGAAAAGGCCGGTCTCCACAGCTCGGGCCAGTCGGTGCTGTTCGACGGGCGCACGGGTGAGGCCTTCGACCGCAAGGTCACCGTGGGCATCATCTACATGCTCAAGCTGCACCACCTCGTCGACGACAAGATCCACGCCCGTTCGATCGGCCCCTACA
>NZ_JBLYYF010000052.1:0-59588 GCF_048550555.1 Qipengyuania sp.
CAGCGGGCTGCTCCCCGATAGCTCAGCGGTAGAGTAGGTGACTGTTAATCACTTGGTCGTTGGTTCGAATCCAACTCGGGGAGCCACTTTTCTCATAAAATCAGCAGCAAGCGCACGCCCACCCAGGTGGTGAGCGCCGCCGTGCCGAGGCGGATCCAGCGCTGCGGCAGGTATTTGAGTGCCAGCAGGCTGCCGATCTGCCCGCCGATGGCGACCGCGACGAGCAGCGGCAGGCCGAAATCGGCGGCCGCACCCAGCCGGCCCGCCCCGCCCTTGAGCATTTGCCCCGCGAGGCCGAAGAGCGAGTTGACCAGGATGAACAGGCTAGCCGTCGCCGCGATGGCGCGCGCGCCGTGCCATCGCGCGAGGTGCAGCACGGGGGCGAGGAAAATCCCCCCGCCGATACCGACCAGCCCGGCGAGATAGCCGAGCGGCATCGCGACGACCGGCATCAGCCGCGCCCAGCGGGCAGGCGTCGCGACGCTTTCCTCGCGCGCGGGGAGGAGGAGGCTCAGCCCGGTCATCACGAGGCAGGCGCCGAGCATGCCGAGAAAGGCCTTCTCACCGATCGGCGTCAGCCCCCCGAGAAAGGCGACCGGCGCGGCCGTCGCCGTAAGCAGCAGCGCATCGCGCCACGGGGTGACCCGCGCACGGGCGAAGCGCATGGTGCCGCCCGCCACCACCACGATATTGCAGGCTAGCGAGAGCAGCGGGAGCAGGCGGTAGTCGACCCCGCCCAGCGCGAGCAGCGCGGTATAGGTCGATCCGCCACCGAAACCGACGCTCGCATAAAGCAGCGCGGTGACAAGGAAAGCGGCGGCGAGCAGGAGCATGCCGACTGCCTAGACCGGCAGCGCGGCGCGGGCTAGCATTGTGGCCAGGGAAGGGAACGGGCGGCGATGCGGGGAGAAGACATCCGGTTGGGGGAGGAACTCAGGTGCGCCGGCCCGGGCGATGCAGCCCGCTTGGGCGAAATCACTGCCGATGCCTTTCGCACCGATCCCTTTAACCTCTGGCTGTTCGGCCGGTTCGCCGGCATCCGCAACCTCTTCGACCTCCAGGCCCGGCGCATCTACGCGCCGCGCGGCTTTTGCTACACGTCTGGCGATGAAGGGGCCTGCATGTGGATGCTTCCGGATGGCGATGCCAGCTTCTCGCTAGGCGATTACGCCGCCTTCGCCGTCCGGACGGTCTTCACCTGCGGTCCCGGCGCGGTGCGCCGCGGGATAAGGACAGGCAAGGCGATGGAGACGCGCCATCCCGACTTCGAGCACGCCTATCTCTTCAGCATCGGCGTGCGTCCCTCGGCACAGGGCAAAGGGCTCGGCCGCAGGCTGATCCAGCCCGTGCTCGACGCCTGTGACCGCGCCGCCCTTCCCGCCTATCTCGAGAACTCCAACCCGGCGAACACCGGATTCTATGCCTCGTGCGGCTTCGAACCGCTGGGCGAGCCGATCCTTCCGCAGCCGGACAGCCCGCCCCTGCAACCGATGGTCAGGCAGCCCCGCCGCAGCTAGCGGCGAAGCCGCCAGCACGGCTCAGCCGCCGAGCGCGCCGTGGCAATGCTTGTATTTGTTGCCCGAGCCGCAGGGGCACGGCGCATTGCGGCTGATCTCCATCCCGGCATAGGGGTTTTCGCCCACCGCACCGCCCGGGCCGACCGCGGCACGCGGGCTCCCTGCCAGCGCACCGAACAGCGCCGCGCGCGATGCCGAACCGTCGCCGTCGTTCGAATCCTCGAGACCCGTCAGCGGATCAATGTGACCGGTGAGGAAATCGGGCAGTTCGGGCAGGTCGATCTGCGGCAGCGGAGCAGGTTCGACGAGTTCGAGGCGGATGAGCTTGCTGGTCACCTCCTCGCGGAGCTTGTCGAGCATGGTCTCGAACAGGCTAAAGGCTTCCTGCTTGTACTCGTTGAGCGGCTGCTTCTGAGCATGGGCGCGCAGGCCCACGACCTGGCGCAGCGCATCGAGCGTGGCGAGGTGATCCTTCCACTGGCCGTCGAGTTCCTGCAGCAGGACGCTCTTTTCGATCCGGCGCCACAGCGAAGGATCGGCGGCAGCGATCTTCCGGTCCACCATCGCATCGGCCTGTTCGACGAGGCGCTCTTCGATGATCTCGGGTTCGACCTGGTCTTCCTCGATCCACTGCTCGAGCGGAGCGTCGATGCCGAGCACTTCGGCGATCCGGTCCTTGAGACCGGCCACATCCCACTGTTCGGGATAGGAGCCCGGAGGGCACGCTTCGGCGACCAGCGAATTGATCGCATCGTGGCGCATCGCGACGACCACGTCGTCGACCGCTTCCGAATCCATGATCTCGGCGCGCTGTTCGTAGATCACCTTGCGCTGGTCGTTCATCACGTCGTCGTACTGAACCACCTGCTTGCGGATCTCGTAGTTGCGCGCCTCGACCTTCTTCTGCGCGGTCTCGATCGCCTTCGACAGCCACTTCGAACCGATCGCCTCGCCATCCTCGAGGTTCGAGTTCATCATCTTCGCAAACAGCGTGTCGGGGCCGAAGATGCGCAGCAGGTCGTCTTCGAGGCAGAGGTAGAAACGGCTGAGGCCGAGGTCGCCCTGACGGCCCGACCGACCGCGCAACTGGTTGTCGATGCGACGACTTTCGTGCCGTTCGGTGCCGAGCACGAACAAGCCGCCCGCCTCAAGTACCTTCTGCCGCTCGGCCGCGACCTCGGCCTTGATGCGATCGATCTCGAGGTCCTTCTTGGCCCCCTCCTCCATCTCGCCGAGCTCGTCGCCGATGCGGAAGTCGACATTGCCGCCGAGCTGGATGTCGGTGCCGCGCCCGGCCATGTTGGTCGCGATCGTCACCGCGCCCAGGCGGCCGGCCTGCGCCACGATATGCGCCTCGCGTTCGTGCTGACGGGCGTTGAGCACCTCATGCTTGACGCCTTCCTTCTCGAGAAAGGCGCTCAGTAGCTCGCTCTTCTCGATCGACACCGTGCCGACCAGCACGGGCTGGCCGATCTTCGATTTCTCCGCGATCGCCTTGGCGATGGCCTGGAACTTGTCCTGCGTGTTCTTGTAGAACTCGTCGTCCTCGTCGATGCGCTGCACCGGCACGTTGGTCGGAATCTCGACCACGTTCATCTTGTAGATGTCCCAGAACTCGGCCGCCTCGGTCGCGGCGGTGCCAGTCATGCCCGACAGCTTGGGATACATGCGGAAATAGTTCTGGAAGGTGATCGAGGCGAGCGTCTGGTTCTCGGGCTCGATCTTGACGCCCTCCTTGGCTTCCACCGCTTGGTGCAGGCCGTTCGACCAGCGCCGACCATCCATCATGCGACCGGTGAACTCGTCGATGATGACGACCTTGTCGTCCTTGACGATGTAGTCGATGTCGCGCTTGAACATGTGCACCGCGCGCAGCGCCTGGTCGAGATGGTGGACGACCTGCGTGTTCTCGACGTCGTAGAGGTTCTCGGTCTCGAGCAGCCCCTTCTCGATCAGCAGCTTCTCGACTTCCTCGGTGCCTTCCTCGGTCAGCTGGATGCTGCGCTGCTTCTCGTCCTTCTCGTACCAGTCGTCGGGGAAGGTCTTCACCACCTCGTCGATGGAGATATAGAGGTCGGACTTGTCCTCGGTCGGGCCCGAGATGATCAGCGGGGTCCGCGCCTCGTCAATCAGGATCGAATCGACCTCGTCGACGATCGCGAAGTTGAAGGGGCGCTGCACCATCTGGCCGCGCTCGTGCTTCATGTTGTCGCGCAGATAGTCGAAGCCGAGCTCGTTGTTGGTCGAATAGGTGATGTCGGCATTATAGGCCTCGCGGCGCTCGTACTCGGACAGGTTGGGTACGATCACGCCGATGGTCAGGCCGAGGAAACGGTGCAGGCGGCCCATCCATTCGGCGTCGCGCGCGGCGAGGTAATCGTTGACCGTGACGACATGGACGCCCTTGCCCTCGATCGCGTTGAGATAGGTCGCGAGCGTGGCGACAAGCGTCTTGCCCTCGCCCGTTCGCATCTCGGCTATTTCACCGCGATGGAGCACGATCCCGCCGACCATCTGCACGTCGAAGTGGCGCATGCCGAGCACGCGAACCGAGGCTTCGCGCACGGTCGCGAAGGCTTCGGGGAGGATATCGTCGAGCGTCTTGCCGTCGGCGAGCTGCGCGCGGAACTTGTCGGTCTGCGCGGCCAGCTCCTCGTCGGTCAGCGCCTGGAGCTGGGGTTCGAGAGCGTTGATCTGGTTGACGATCTTGCCGAGCGACTTGACGTAGCGGTCGTTCGACGAACCGAAGACGGCTTTCATGATGGAATTGAGCATGTGGGGGCCTTCGAGCCTTCCTGATGAATTCTATGGAGTGAGCGCCCGCTCACGCTGATCGTGGCGGACCGAAACGGGGTGCTTTTGGGAAGCGGGCGCTATTCGTAGGCGCGGTCGGCACCCAGCTGTACGGTCGGGATAACGACCGTGATAACCGGGGCGGGCTTGCAAGGCTTCGCGGTGCGCCGATTCGCGAGCGACTGGCGCACGGCGCCAGGACATTCGCAGGTGTCGCTCTTGCAGGGCCTTTCCGCGCCTGCGGCGAGTTCGACCCCTGCTCCCGCGTCGTACACCAGCGCATGCGCAGGAGCCCCCGCGGCAGCGAGGCCGGTGAGCAGCGCGAGCAAAGTGATCAGGCGACGAAGCATGGCCGGACCGATACGCATTCGCGGGCCGATTGTCCATGCGCGAGCGCGCATGTGGGCGGTCTGGCGGTAAGGCTTTACTAATCATAACCGCGATAGCACACCCTCAGTCGGGTGGTTGCTAGGGCAACACCGGGTCAGGGCGGGGAAATTCGTGAACGAGCAGACAATGGATGCGTCGGCAGCCGCCGATCGTAATGAGCAAACGATACTCGAAGGCGCCGCAGCGCGACCGATCGAGCGGCGGCTGGCACTCGCCGCCTTCCTGATGCTGTTCCTCGAGCTGGCACTGATCCGCTGGCTCGGCTCGAACGTCGTCCACCTGTCCTATTTTTCGAACTTCGTCCTGCTCGGATCGTTTCTCGGCATCGGGGCGGGTTTCCTGATCAGCCGGAAAAGCTGGTCGGTCTGGCCGATCACGCTACCGCTGCTCGCGCTGCTGGTGATCCTGGTGATCATCTTCCCGGTTTCGGTCGAGCGTACCGGGTCCGACATCATCTATTTCACCTCGCTCGAGATAAGCGGTCCGCCCGCCTGGCTCGCGCTCCCATTCGTTTTCCTGCTGGTCGCCGTCATCCTTGCCGGGCCAGCCGAAATGGTCGGGCGCTGCTTCGCCAAATTGCCGCCCCTCATATCCTATCGAAGCGATCTTCTCGGCTCGCTTGGCGGCATCCTCGCCTTCATTGCGCTCAGCTTCCTCCAGGCCCCTTCGCTGGTCTGGGGAGTTGTCGCGCTTGTCCCGATGATGATCCTGACCGCAAAGGATCGGAAGTTGCGGGCAGCGCTGTGGTCGGTGGGGCTGCTGATCGGGCTGGCCGTCGAGACGCTGCAGCCTGGGGTCGCCTGGTCGCCCTACTACAAGGTGCAATCCGAAGTCCTGGTCCAGGGCGAGCAGGAGCTTCTGCTGATCAAGGCCAATGGCGTCCCCCACCAGCTGATGGCACCGGCGCGCTGGAAGCTCGAACAGGGAGAGCGGATCTATGAAACGCCCTACCTGCGCCTGCCCCACAAGCTCGACGACGTTCTGATCATCGGGGCGGGATCGGGCTCGGATGTGGCGATCGCGCTCAGCAAGGGCGCGAAGCGCGTCGATGCCGTCGATATCGACCCGCTCATCATGTCTATCGGTGCCCGGTTCAATCCCGACCGGCCCTATGCCGATCCGAAAGTGACCCGTCACGTCAACGATGGCCGGGCGTTTCTCGAGAATACCGCCCGGCGCTACGATCTCGTCCTCTTCGCCCTGCCCGATTCGCTGACACTGGTGAGCGGAGCTTCGCAAATCCGGCTCGAGAGTTTCCTCTTCACCGAGGAGGCCATCGCCTCGGTCCGCCGTGTGCTCAAGCCCGACGGCGCGTTCGCCATGTACAATTACTACCGCGAGCCCTGGCTGATCGACCGCCTCGCGGGGACCGCGCACAAGGTCTTCGGGCACGAACCCTGCGTCGATACATGGGCCGATGCGCAGGCAGTCGTCAGCGTGGCGATGCAGGAAGGGTCGCAGAGCTGCGGCGAGCCGTGGACGCCTTCCTCGAACATCAGCACCGTCAGCGACGATGCCCCGTTCCTCTATTTCCGGGGCACCAATTTCCCGCCGGTCTACGCGATTACCATCGCCACGATCCTGCTCGCCTCGCTGCTGACCGTGCGCGTGCTGGGCGGGCCGTTGGGCACGATGCGCCCCTATGCCGATCTGTTCTTCATGGGCGCGGCCTTCCTGCTGCTCGAAACCAAGAACATCGCCACCTTCGCGCTGCTGTTCGGGACGACTTGGTTCGTCAATGCGCTGGTCTTTGCCGGGGTGCTGCTGGTCGTGCTCGCGGCGGTGGAAACCGAGAGACGCGTCAGGACCCCGCCGCTCAAGATCGTCTTCCTGGCGATGGCGGCGGCTCTGGCGGCCGCCTGGATCATCAAGCCCGAATGGCTGCTGCCGCTGGCGTTCTGGCCGCGACTGGCGGCGGCGACCATGCTCGCCTTCCTGCCGATCTATCTCGCCAACATCGCTTTCGCCAAACGCTTCCGCGAAAGCGGCGATTCGCAATCGGCCTTTGCCATCAACCTGCTCGGCACGATTGTCGGAGGATGCCTGGAATATGCGGCACTGTTCACCGGCTACAACAACCTGCTGCTGGTCACCGGCCTGCTCTATCT
The DNA here is from genome assembly GCF_048550555.1 of Qipengyuania sp. GTDB lineage: Bacteria > Pseudomonadota > Alphaproteobacteria > Sphingomonadales > Sphingomonadaceae > Qipengyuania. Next base: position 6,809 of record NZ_JBLYYF010000052.1, read on the forward strand.
GGTGGCGTTCCTGCTCGTGCCGAAGGGCAGTGCGCGGGCGGCCTGATATGCGGCTGTAATCCGCTAGTCCCACTGCATCGCCGGCGCTTGCGAAGACGGATCAATCGAGCGTCCAGATCACCGTGCTGGAGTAGCTTCCCTCAGTGGGACGGTCAGAATCATCCAAGGCGGGATAGAACTTCGCCCGGGTGGCCACTGCGCTGCAAACACGCTTGTCCAGTTCGGGATACCCGCTCTTCTTCGTGATGGTACACTCGTCAACCTCGCCGAACGGGGTGACTGTCACTCGAAATTTGGTCTCCCCCTTGATGCCGCCGTCCAACGCGATTTGCGGATAGTCCTTGGGCAGTATCCAGGATTGCGGCGCAGTAGCGGGAACCGCACCGCGGGGTCCTTCCATGGAAGGCTCGATCATCTCCTGGTCCGGTTCTCCCCCGGTATGAATGTACCGCGAAGAGTAGGACAAATAGGCAAAATGCATGATCGCCCCAATCGCCGTACACAGGACGATCATTTTGTGAAGTGACTTCATTGGTGGACTGGACCCAATCTTGCTGCAGCAAATCGATAGCAAGCATTGCCCGAAATCATAGGCTGCCGAGCGCCGATGTGCACATCGCCCCACAAGCGGCACTCGGCCGCGACCGAGTGCCGCTTGCGGCGAACCGTGACGACAACTACGGCACACCGATGGACCTGGAACGCTCGCCGCTTGCTCGCCCCTTTCCCCAGATGCCGCCGATCGCCGGTGTGACGCTGCGCGTCGCGCGGGCCGGCTACAAGGCGTGGGACCGCGCCGACCTGACCTTCGTCGAACTCGCCGAAGGCACCTCGGTGGCCGGCGTGTTCACCACCAGCGCCTGCGCCTCGAGCGAGGTCGAGATGGGCCGGGAACAGGTGAAGCAGGGCCATGCGCGCGCACTGATCGTCAATGCCGGGAATTCGAACGCCTTTACCGGGCAGCGCGGACGCGAGGCGGTCGAACAGATCGTCGGGCAGGTTTCGGGAGCGCTGCACTGCGGTAGCGAAGAGGTTTTCGTGTCTTCCACCGGCGTCATCGGCGTGCCGCTCCCCAAGGACAAGGCGCGCGCCGGAGTTGAGGCGGCACTCGCCGCCGATCCCTGCGGCTGGGAAGACGCCGCGCGTGCGATCGGCACGACCGACACCTTTGCCAAGGGCGCCGTGGCGGCCGCGATGCTGGGCGGGACCCGTGTCGACCTGGCCGGGTTCATCAAGGGCAGCGGCATGATCGCGCCCGATATGGCGACCATGCTCGGCTATATCTTTACTGACGCAGCGGTTGCCCCGGCCTTCTTGCAAGAGATGCTGGCGAAGGCGAATGACGCCACCTTTTCCTGCATCACGGTCGACGGTGACACTTCGACCAGCGACACGGTGTTGCTCTTCGCCACCGGCAATGCGGGCACTCCATTGCTGGCCGGTTGGGACGATGCCGGCGCCGACGCCTTCTACGCGGCGCTGCTCGAGGTCTGCCGCGAGCTCGCGCAACTCGTCGTCCGTGATGGCGAAGGCGCACAGAAGTTCATCGAGATCGCGGTGAGCGGCGCGGCCGAAGATTCGAGCGCCCGCCGTGTCGGCCTCGCCATCGCCAATTCGCCATTGGTCAAGACCGCGATCGCCGGGGGCGATGCCAATTGGGGCCGCGTGGTCATGGCGGTCGGCAAGGCCGGCGAACCCGCGGACCGCGACCGCCTGTCGATTGGCTTCGGCGGGACCTGGGCGGCCAGGGACGGACAACCCCTGCCCGATTACGACGAGGCGCCCGTCGCGAAGCATTTGGAAGGCGAGGACGTCCGTATCGATGTCGATCTCGGCATCGGATCGGGCCGCGCAACCGTGTGGACCTGCGATCTGACGCACGGCTATATCGCGATCAACGCGGACTACCGCTCGTGAGCTCGCTCGACGCCGAGATCCTCGCGCTGATGGAGCGCGTGACCGAGCAGGCGATCCTCCCGCGCTATCGCAACCTCTCGGCGGGCGAGGTCGAAGACAAGGGCGGCAACGATCCCGTCACCATCGCCGACAAGGAGAGCGAGGCGCTGCTGCGCGAAGGGCTCGCCGCCATCGACGGCTCGCTCGCCTTTGTGGGCGAGGAGGCGGCCCATGCCGATTCCTCAATCCTCGAGCGGCTCGACCGGCCCTGCTGGATCGTCGACCCGATCGACGGCACGCGTAATTTCGCGCACGGCAAGCCGCCCTTCGGCATCATCGTCGCGCGCGCCGATGGTGGGATCGCGCGCTCGGGCTGGATCTACGATTGTCTCTCGGGACGGTTCTGCGTTGCGCACGAAGGCCAGGGCGCGAGCGTAAACGGCGAGCGCGTGATGGCCCGACCTACCGGACGAACCCCGCCCATCGGCGCGATCTCGCTTATCTTCATGAAAGAAGGGCGGCGCGAGGCAACCAAGCGGCACATCTCGCCCAACTACGAGCTGGTCGACATCCCCTTCTGCGCGGCGGAGCAATATCCGCGGCTGGCCCTGGGGGTGAACGACGTATCGATCTTCGAGCGCACGCTCGCCTGGGATCATGCGGCGGGCGTGCTGTGGCTCAACGAGGCGGGCGGAAAAGCGGCAAGGCCCGACGGGTCCCCCTATCGCGTCGACGAATGGGACCGACCGGGCCTGCTGGGTGCGGCGAGCCCCGCCCTGTGGGAAGAGCTCGCCGAACTATATGCGAAAATGGATTAAAGCGCGCCTTCAAGCCACTGCTTGAGCTGGCCTTTCGGCGCCGCACCGCGCATCTGCGCAGCCGGTTCGCCATTCTTGAACAGCACGAGGAAGGGGATCGACTGGACGCCCATGGCGCCGGGCACGTCGGGATTTTCCATGATGTCCATCTTGGCGATGGTGACCTTGTCGCCCAGTTCGTCGCTCAGTTCCTCGAGCGCGGGGGCGATCATCTTGCACGGACCGCACCAGTCGGCCCAGAAATCGACCAATACGGGCTTGTCGCTTTCGAGCACGTCGGACTTGAAGCTGGCGTCGGTGACGGCGGTGGTGGCCATGGGGTGTCTCCTGAAAATTCCTTCGGCTGACGATGTGGGCAGCCGGGTCGATTACGCAACGGGCGGCAGGGCAAAACTTTCCTGCGGCGCCGCAAACGCGCTCTTGTAGGCAGCCATGCGCGCGGGCGGCAAGACGAAGAGCCGCGGCGTCTGGGTATAGAGCACCGCCGCCTCGATCCGGTGACCCGGATAGATGACCTCCAGCGCCGCGACATAGGCCGCCATCTGCTTCATCGTCGCATCGGGAATGGCATCGAGCGTGGCGGGTGGGCGGCGCGCGGTCTTGAAATCGACCACCCGCACCGCCTCGGGCGTGACCAGCAGACGGTCGGCGGTTCCCATGACCACCTGCCCCTCGACAGTGGCGGCCAGCGGGACTTCGGCGAGTGCGTCGGGCCCGAACACCTCGGCGAAATCGGGATCGTCCAGTACCGCCATCGCACTGGCGAGCATCGCCTCGCGATCGGCGGCGGCGAGATCGGGCGCATGTCTTGCGAGCCAGCCACCCGCCCTGTCGGCCCGCTCGGGAGGAGCGACCTGGGGCAGGCGCTCGAGCAGCGCATGGATCAACGTGCCGCGCCGCGCCGCCTCACTCGCGCTGCCTGGCGGAAGTGGCGGGTCGCTGCCCTCGACCTCGCCCAACCCCGAGGGAGCCAAGGGACGTGGGGGCCGAGGCTCGGGGCCGACCGGACGCGTCGCCCAGCCGGGCAGCAGCGGCAGCTCTTCAACCGCGCCCCCTCTGGCGGCAGCCGGGACCGGCGGGGCGCGCTCGCCCAGCTCCCAGCGCGCACCCCAGATCGGATCGGCCAGCCCCTCCTCCTCGCCGAACAGCAGCTTGAGGCGCGCATACCAGCTGTCTTCATGCGGGCCGTTGCGCGCATCTCTAGGCCCGAGCGAGCCGATAATGAACAGTGCCTCCTGCGCACGGGTGAGCGCGACATAGAGCAGCCGCCAGTGTTCCTGCATCGCCTTGGCCGCCTCGACCTCGTCGGCGCGCGCAACCGGACCGACCCGTTCCTCCTTGCCGAGCGCGGGCAGCGGAATTTCGCGGGGGCGCTCCGCGCCGGGCAGGTCCTCGCGCAAGACCAGCTCGCCGGAACCGTCGGGGCGGATTGCGGAATCGGCGAGGATCACGATCGGCGCCTCGAGCCCCTTCGAACCGTGGACGGTCATGACGCGGACCTGGTCGCCGCCCGCGCCCGCCTCGCGCTTCAGCTCGCCGTCGCCCGCGTCGAACCAGCGGATGAAGCCCTGGAGGCTGGCTGTATGTGCGCTGGCATAGGCGTTGGCAGCGTTGAGCAGCTCGTCGATCGGATCGTTCGCCTCGCGGCCCAGCCGGGCGACGAGCCGCCGGCGTCCGTCGAGCGGGCCGAGCAGGATCCAGTGGAGCAATTGCTGCGGGCTGTCGAAATCGGCGCGGCGCAGGATTTCGAGCAGCGAAGCGACCGTCGCGACGACGAAGGGATGGTCGCTTTCACGCAGATGCTCCCACAACCGTACGCCGCGAGGGCGGTAGCCATGCTCGAGCAGATCTTCCTGGCGCCAGCCGAGCAAAGGCGAAACCAGCAGGCTGGCAAGCGTCAGGTCGTCGAGCGGCTGCGCGGCGAAGCGCAGCGCGGCCATCAGGTCCTTCACTGCCAGCGGATTGCCCAACCGCAAGCGGTCTACCCCGGCGACGGGCACGCCGTGCCGATAAAGCCGCGCAACGATCAGCGATGCGAGCTCGCGTCGCTTCTGAACCAGGATCATGACATCGCCCGCCGTGGCGCGACGCGCCCCGCCCTTCGACAGCGTGAAACCTTCGCCCGCTGGATCGAGCCAGGCTGCAACCTGCTGAGCGATGCGGTCGGCAAGTTTTCGGTCGTGGCGGGCGAGCCAGCCCTCGGCTTCGCCCTCTCCATCGTCGTCCTCCGCCTCCGCGACGCGGACCACCTGCCACAGGCCGACCAGTCCCGGCTCGCCGCTGCCGCTGTGCGGGTCGGCGGGCGTATCGAGGCCGAAGCCCTCGTATCCGATCGCCCCGATCGCGCGGTCGACGAAGCCGAGAACCTCCTGGTTGGTGCGATAGCTGCGTCCGAGCCCGTATTTTTCGAGCGGGCGGATGCGCGGACCGCCGCGGATCGAGCCCGCCGCTTCCGCAGCGCCGCTGATCTTCGCATCGAAATAGTCGCGCGCCTCGCGAAAGTTCTCCGGGCTCGTGCCCTGGAAACCGAAGATCGCCTGCTTGTAGTCGCCCACCGCGAAAATCGTGCGGACCGCATCGCCGCGTGCGCCCTCGCCGTCGAAATAGTCGCTCGTGAGCGCCTTCACGATCGCCCATTGCGCGGCATTGGTATCCTGCGCCTCGTCGACGAGGATATGGTCGAAGCTGCGATCGAGCTTGTAGCGAATCCACTCGGACATCGTGCTGTCGGACAGCAGCGTGGCCGCGCGGGCGATGAGGTCGTCGAAATCGACCAGCCCCTCGCGCTCCTTCGCCTTGTCCCAGGCCAGCGCAAATGCGCGCCCCGCCTCGAGTTGCGGCGCGAGAAACGCGGCGAGATCGAGCAACGCGGCGCGCTCGCGCACCGCCCCGACGGCCTCGGCCACACGATTTTGATTCCCTGGCAACGAAGGATCGACCTTCTCGGCGCCCACCATCTTGCGCGGCGTACCGTCCTTTTTCAGGAGCGTGTCGAGGAAGCCATCGAGCCGGTCGAGCCGTGTTCCGACATCGCATGCCAGCCAGTTTTCGAGGAAGTCGGCACACTGCTGCCCGGTCTTGGCCGACCAGCCGCGCGTCGCTGCGAGGCAGGCGCGCAGGGAGGCGACCGGGAAAACCTCGTCCGAGCACGCCTCGGCCACCCAGGCCGCGTCGGCATCGGCGGGAATGCCCAGCAGGCGATGGACGCGGGGCCGCATCGGCGGCTGCCAGCTTCCCGGGCCGTGCCACAGGTCGCCGTGCCTCGCGCAGCGCATCATCCAGCCGCGTACCGCGTCGGGCCCCTTGCGCTTGCTCATCTCGGCGATCGCCCCGGTAACGCGAGGATCACCCTCGGTCAGCAGATCGGCGAGCACTTCGCGGCTCAAAAGGTCGCGCTCGCGATCCTCCATCGGGCGCGTCCCGGGCAATATCCCCGCCTCGCCCGGGAAGGCGGCGAGGAGGTATTGCGCGAAGGCGTGGATCGTATCGATGCGCAGCCCGCCGCCGGGGCAATCGAGCACGCGGGCAAAGAGCGCGCGGGCGCGGGATCGCGTCTCGGGATCGGCAGGCGCGCCGAGGAAAGCCAGTTCGCGCCCCAGCTGCGCGTCCTCCATCCGCACCCAGCGCGCGAGCACGGCATTGACACGCACCGCCATCTCGGCCGCGCCCGCCTTGGTGAAGGTCAGGCACAGAACCTGCGAAGGATCGGCGCCGGGTTCGAGCAGCAGCCGCAGCACGCGCGCCGAGAGCACCTGCGTCTTGCCCGTTCCCGCGCTTGCCGAGAGCCACACGCTGCCGAGCGGATCGACCGCGAGCCGCTGCTTGTCCTGCAGTTCGTAGACCGCCCCGCTCATGCCCCTTCCCCGCCATCCTGATGCGCGATCCATTCGTCGAGCCGCATCAGCTGGTCGTAGGTGTCGTAGCCTTCGTAATTCGGGTTTTCGCGCGCGGTGAAGGCATCTCCGCCCTTGATGAAGTGGGTGATCGCCAGCGCCAGCTTCTCCGCGGTCAGCGGCAGGAAATCCTCGGGCGCCACGCCCGACCGCTTGTTGCCGACCTTGAGCGGCACCTCGACATAACCGAAGCCGTGCGGATTCTCGGACTTGGCCTTGCCGAGCGACCAGTATTCATAGGCACCCGGATCGCCGGCGAGCCCGTCGAACCCGCCGCGTTCGGCGATCAGGCCAAGAATGCCGAGCTGGAGCGCGAAGCCCGCCTCGACTCGCGCGGCGCTCGGCGGCGTGCCGGTCTTGTAATCCACGATGGCGAGGCTGCCGTCGGCGAGCCGGTCGATCCGGTCGGCACGCCCGTGGACATGCACGCCCTCGAAGGTCATCGCGCCCTTCTTTTCGACCGCGAGCACGCGGCGGTCCTCGTAGGCGGAGACGGTGTCCTCGATCCATCGCAGAGCCGCCTCGAGCCGCGGTTGCCACAGCCCCCGCATCAGCGGGTCGGCATTCTCCTCGTCGAGCACCGCCTCCATGGTCGGCGCGAGCCTGGCACCATCGTCCTTCTCGCGCGCCTCGTGCCAGCGTTGCAGGATCGTGTGCGCGACCGTGCCCTGCCACGGCGCCGAAGGTTCGGCATCGAGCGCGTCGAGATCCTTCAGTCCCATGATCCGGTCGGCGTAGAACTGGTAGGGATCGCCCAGCAGCCGGTCGAGCGCGGTGGCGGAGATGTCGACGTCGCGCTGCTCGGGCGCGGGATCGGGCGCGGGCCGCGCATAGCGCGGAGCAGCAGGCGCGCGCGTCATCGCGCGGGCGAGTTCCAGCGCCGCGGTCTCTTCGTGAGCCTCGAGCTGCTCGCCCAGCAGCGCCTGCACGCGGAGCAGAAAGCGCGAGGGTATGGTCGGCCCTGCCTCGTCGCGCTGTGCGTGCGAGAGCACGACTTCGGGCGCGCCCATCGCCCCGGCGAGGTCGTGGGCCGAGAGGCCGATGCGAAAATCGGCGCCGGGCACCCCGAGCGCGCGCAGTACTGGCGGGGCGAGCAAGGCGTCGACCCCGCCACGGGTGGGCCAGACGCCCTCGTTGAGGCCAGCACAGATCACCAGCTCGGCACGGTTCATCCGGCTTTCGAGCAGGCCGAGCACCTGGACGCGCGCATGCCCGCCATAGGGCGGGCGCACCGCGATCTGCTCCATCGCGTCGCGCAGTGCGATGTGGGCTTCGCCAGGAGCGAGCGTGAATCCGGCCTCGCGCGCTTGGAGGCGCACCTCCTCGACGAATGTGGCGAGCGAACGCCCGTCCTCACGGCCCCATAGTGTCTCGCCGCACAGCGCCTCGCCGCTTGCGACGAGCGCATCGAGCAGATCGGCCAGCGCGATGCTTCCCTCATCGGCCAGCGAGAGCAGCGGGGCGAGCGCCGCCTCCGCCACCGCATACCACTCCGCCACGCGCGGATGGCGCTCCGCCAGTTTCGCCACGATCGCCGCCACCGGCGCAAGTCCGCCGGACCTGCGAGGTCCGCGCAGCGCGCGTTCGACCCGGCGCAGCTGGCGCAGCCAGGCGCCGCGCTCCATCCCGCCATCGACAAGCGGGTGGCCCAGGAGCCCCATCAGCGGTACCGGGGCGGCGCCATCCGCCATGACCTCGGCGAGCAGCAAGACCAGCCGTCCCGCCGCCGTCTGCGACAGCGGGCGCCCCGCCGAATCGTCGGTGGCGATGTTCCAGCGGTCGAGGTGATGCACCACGCGCCGCGCCAGCCCGCGATCGGGAGTAATCACGGCGACACGTCTCTCGGGCTGTGCGACCGCTTCGCGCACCAGTAGGGCGATCGCCTGTGCTTCCTCTTCTGGATTGGCCGCCGTCATGATCCGCACGCCCGACAGGCGGCGCTTCTCGGGCGGCAGCGCGACCCAGCTCTTGCTCGCCTCGGGTGGCAGGAACAGCGAGCCGATCGCATGGCTACGCTCGGGCGGCGCCGCAGCAAGCCCCTTGCGATGCCAGGGCTGCACCTCCTCGCGCGCCACGCCCATGCGGTTGAGCAGCAGCTTGAGATGGTACTGCGGGTGAGTGACCGCATCCTCGCGCGCGAAGGGCGTGTCGCCCGGACCGGGCGCCGCCCCTGCACGGCCGAGTTCCTCCCACACCGCCGGCGGCATCGTCAGGTCGAAATCGGGCAGGATCACCGCCCCGTTGTCGAGATCGGCGATGACGCGCAGCAGTCTCGCCAGAGAGGGCGCCGCGCTGGTCACCCCCGCAGCAACGATGGGCGTGGCGGGGGGGTGCTCCTTCCACCGGCGTGCCGCACAGTCGAACAGGCGATTGCGCCGCGCCGCTGCATCGAGCGCATCCCATTCCTGCAATCGCGCCAGCCACTTGGACTGCACAGTTGCGAAAAGATGGAGACTTCTCTGCCAATGGTCCGACAGCGATCCGAAGAGATCGAGCACGGGCTCGCCCACGAGTTCTTCGGGGCCCACGCCCTCAACCAGCAACCGGTCCATGGTCGCCCCGGTCTCGCGCGCGAGCCGCAGCAAGGTCGCCCCGCCGGGGGCGTCCTCGCCCATGGTCTCGGCAATCAGCCCGGCCAGTGCGAACAGCCGACGCTGCGGATCGACGGCGGGCGGGATGTCGGCCGCACCCAGCGGGTCGAGCAAGGGTCCGAGCATCTCGTCGAGGTCGAGGTCGCCGACCACCGCCATGCGCGGCATCAGCAGGCCCGGCGAACCGGTCTCGCCCGCGTGACGGATAAAGGCCTCGGAAATCGTCCGTCGCGCGCGGCTGCTCGGGACCAGCAGCGTCAGCCGGGCAAGGCCGAATTCGGGATCGGCGTAGCGCGGGACGAGACCCGCCACCAGCGCATCGGCGAAACCGCGATGCGCGGCGATCGAATAGAGCCTGGGCGCTGTCCGCTCAGCCACCCGTCAGGGCCTGTTCGGTCGGCCGGATATGCTCCGGCGTACCGACTTCGTACCACTGCCCGGTGAAGGCCACGCCGAAGAGGCGCCCTTCCTCGATCGCGCGATCCCACAGGACATTGGTCGAGAACGAACCGTCGGGCGCCTCGCGCAGCAGCCGATGCGAGACGAGCTGGATGCCGGTATAGATGAAGGGCGCGATCCGGCCCGGTTTCTTGCGGCTGAGCCGCCCCGCCCCGTCCATGTAGAAATCGCCGGTCCCGTCGAAATTGAACGCCCGTGCATGGGTCACGACCAGCAGCAGCGCGTCCATCCGCTCCGGGTCCCATTGCGCCGATAGGTCGGCAAAGGCGTTGCGCGGCCCGTCGAGCCAGATGCTGTCGGCATTGCAGGCGAAAAAGGGGTCGGGAAGCTGCCCGGCGGCCTGCGCCTTGGTCATGCCTCCGCCGGTTTCGAGCAAGTGGTCGCGCTCGTCCGAAAAGCTCACCTTGGGCAGCGCGCGATGGCCGATATGCGCCTCGATCGCATCGGCGAGATAGTGGACGTTCACCACCGCCTTCGCCACGCCCGCCTCTTCCAGCCGATCGAGTGTACGGTCGATCAGCGGCTTGCCCGCAACACGGACCAGAGGCTTGGGTGTCGCCGCCGTGAGCGGACGCATGCGCTTGCCCAGCCCCGCGGCCATCACCATGGCGGTATCGGATGCGAGCTGGGTCACCGGATTTCCCCACCGAAGCTGTCGCGGATCTGCTGCGGGATATTCGCGGCGAACCATTCGGCCACCGGCTGCAGCGCCAGATGCGTCAGATCGCGTTCCATCGCTTCCCACACGCGCGGGATCATCGCCAAGTAGCGGTCCTTGCCGTCGCGCTTCCACAGGCGGGTGAAGATGCCCACTATCTTGGCGTTGCGCTGCGCGCCCAGCAGGGCGTAGTCGGCCTCGAAATGCTCGCCCGGATCGGTCGCCGCACGGTAGCGACCGAGCATCTCATGCTCGAGATCGGCCGAGACGTCGCGGCGCGCGTCCTGCAGCAGGCTGACGAGGTCGTAGGCCGGATGCCCGACCAGCGCGTCCTGAAAATCGATCAGTCCCTGTTCGCCGGCCAGCTTGCCGGGTTCGAGCAGCATGATGTTCTCGGCATGGTAATCGCGCAGCACGGTGACCCCGGGCGTCTGGCGCGCCAGCAGTGGTTCGAGCGCCGCGATCCACGCCGCGCGATAGCCATCCTCGTCGACCTCAAGCCCCATTGCCGGGCAATACCATTCGGTCAGCAGCAGCGCCTCGCGCAGGTAGGTCGCCATGTCATAGGGTTCGAAAGGACCGGGCGGCAGGCTGTGCAGCTGTACCAGCGTATCGATCGCCTTGGCGTAGATGTCGCGCTCGTCGTCGGGGTTCTCGTCGATCCACTCGCGCATGCGCTGGTCGCCGAAATCCTCGGTCAGCACCCAGCCCACAGTGGCATCCTCGATCAGGATATGCGGCGCGCGCAGGCCGTTCTCTTCGAGCCAGTGCGCGACATGAAGGAAGGGTCCCGGGTCCTCGTGCGGGGGCGGCGCATGCATCAGCATGGCGCTTTTGCCGCCCAGCCTGATGCGGAAATAGCGGCGGAAGCTGGCGTCGCCGATCAGCGGCGCGATTTCCGCGCCTTCCCAATCGGTATCGCCCAGGAAGTGATGAATATCGTCGATTAGCGCGTCGCTCATGGCCAGCGGCTTTGCCAAGATGCGCCGGGGGTTACAACGGCTTCACGCCCGTCACCCACTTTTTCGAGATCGATCGACAGGCAGGCCGCCTCATGCGCGAACCCGCCCGCTTGATCGGGCCATTCCGCCAGCAGCGCCGCGCCTTCGCGGTAGTCGTCCAGACCCAGTTCCTCGACTTCGCCCGGGTCTTCGAGGCGATAGAAATCGGCATGCACCACCGGCAGCCGCAGGCCGTCGTAGGTCTCGACGATGGTATAGGTCGGAGAAGGCACTTCCCCCCGGTGCCCCAACGCAGCAAGGATCGCACGGGCGAGCGTGGTCTTGCCCGTCCCGAGCGTACCCGACAGCGCGACGACATCGCCGGGCGCGAGCCGCTCGGCGATCCGGTGGCCGAAAGCCTCCATTGTCGCGAGATCGGGCAGCGCGACTCTCACGGCAGGATGATCGTGGCGCTGGTGCCGGCATCCTTGCGGCTATGGATTTCGAGCGTGCCACCATGCGCTTCGATCAACTGCCGGGCGAGCGGGATGCCCAGCCCCTGACGCCGCTCGATCCCCTTGCCATCGGGCGACATGCGAATGCCCTCAAGCGCGCGGGCGAGTTCGTGCTGGCTCATTCCCCGGCCGTTGTCGGAGATCACGATCCGGGTTTCGTCCCGCTTGCGCCCGATCTCTACCACGATCCGGCCCCCGCGCGGCGTGCCGTTGATGGCATTGTCGAGCAGTTGGGAAATCGCCCGGCGCAGCTGGTGCGGATCGGCCGTGACCGATTTGTCGGGATTGCCCTTGAGGTCGAGCGTCAGCCCACTGTCGAGGATCCGCCGCTCCTGCTGGCGGACGATCTGGGTGACGAAGGGCATGAGTTCCAGATTGCTCCTGCGCAGGGGCATGAGGCCGGCCTCGGATTGCGAAAGATCGAGCACGTTCTCCACCTGCTCGGTCAACTTGCCCACCGAGAGCGAGATCGCCTGCGCATATTCCTTCGCCTGCGGCGTGAGTTCGCCCGCGATGCCGCTGGTCAGCAATTCGGCGAAGCCACCGATCGAAGTCAGCGGGGTGCGGAATTCGTAGCTCATATTGGCGAGGAAACGGGTCATTACCGCGTCGGCTTCCTCCAGCGCCCGGTTGCGCTCGCGCAGCGCCTCTTCGGCCTGTCGCGAGGCGGTGACATCGAGCACGGTCAGCATGCCGTTGCCGTCGGGTAGCGGAACCCCGGTGAAATCGAGCGTCCGCCCGTCGGCAAGCTCGATCCGGCCATTGCTCTTCTTGCGATCGAGCGTCGCCGCGCGAATGACCTGGTTGACCCGCGAGATGGCTGCCGACTCGGCGAGATTGGCGGCAATGGCGGCGAGCAGGTCTTCGGCCTGCGGATGGCCGTCGAGAACCTCGGGATCGATGCCCCAGGCCCCCGGGAAACCGCGGTTCCACAGTTCGAGGTGCCCGTCGGGCGCAAACACCGCCAGCGCCTCGAACAGATTGTCGAAGGTCGCCGTGCGGGTCCGCAGCAGCGTGTCGCGCGTCGCCGACAGCGCAAGTTGCTCGGTGCGGTCCTCGGCGATCATCACCAGCCCCCCATCGGGAAGCGGCTGCGCGACGATGCGCATATGCGTGCCGTCCGAGAGCGGCCAAGGCTCTTCATGCGGTTCGTCGCGCAGGAACCATTCGGCCAGCTCGCTCCGCCAGGCGGGAAAGTCGCGCACCTCGGGAATGCGGCCGTTTTCGCGCGCGATGAGCAGCATCTGCTCGAAAGTGGTGCGGTCGTTGACCACGCCCGGAGGCAGCGAGAACACACGGTGGAAGGGCTGGTTGGCGAAGGTCATCCGATGCCCGGCGTCGAACTGCGCCACGCCGATCGAGAGCTGGTCGAGCATCGAGCGCTGGGCTTCGCGGAAGGCGCGGAATTCGCGTGCCTGCTCCTCCATCTCCTCGATGTCGACCGCATAGCCGGCAATCCCCTCGCCCATCAGGGGGAGATCGGTGACGCGGATGGTCCGCCGCGCGCGATCGATCGTCGCGCTGACGATGCGCTCGATGGGCTGGCGGCGGTCGGAAGCCTGCTGCGCGACCTGCGCGGCGGTGCGGCCGTTGACGGTCTCGACCAGCTCGACCTGATCGGCCACCACCTGATCGGCGCTTTCCGCACCGACCGCGGCGACATAGGCCTGATTGACCAGCCGCAGGTGCATGTCGCCGCCGCGGAACCACATCGGCATGGGCGCGGCCTCGATCAGGCCAACCAGCGCGCCGAAATCCTCGCGCGCGCGGGCCGCTTCTTCGCGCAGCAGCGCCAGCTCCGCCTCGCTTTCGCTGAAGTCGAAGACCCACACCAATGCCGCGCCGCCTGGCGATACCGCAGGATCGGCCAGCGTTCCGTGGAGCGCGAGCGACTTGCCTGAACCCGGCGAGAGCGTGATCGCCATGCGGAACGGCTTGGCGGTCTTCTGGGTTCGCCGCACCGCGCGGGTGAGATTCTCGACCTGCTGCTCTGACAGGCCGCGCCCGTCCAGTCCGGACAATTCGCTGAGATATTCGGGGACCTTGTCGAGCCCGATCCAGCGCGCCAGCCGGTCGGGGGCCTCGATCCGTCCGTCGGCGCGAACCAGCAGAGGGATTGCCGGGCCTTCCTCGATCAGTCGCGACAGGCGCTGCGCGGCCTTGCGGGAGGAGAGCGATTTCTGTTCGCGCGTGCTGGCGCGCAGCATCACCCACACCGCCCCCGCGGTCCACAAGGCCAGCAGGAGGCCGAGCACGGCCATCAGTGCGGGTGAGCTTTCCATTACCCGCCAGCTATGCGGACGCGCGCGGGAGTGCAATGCCCCCGCGCGCGTTCATGCGCTTGTATTTCCGCCGATTGGCGCAATCAGTAGCGGTAATGCTCGGGCTTGAACGGGCCTTCGACCGGCACGCCGATATAGTCGGCCTGCTTCTGGCTGAGCTGGGTCAGCTTCACGCCAAGCTTGTCGAGATGCAGCGCCGCGACCTTCTCGTCGAGATGCTTGGGCAGGACGTAGACGTCGTTCTCGTATTCGTCGCCCTTGGTCCACAGCTCGATCTGCGCCAGCGTCTGGTTGGTGAAGGAGAAGCTCATCACGAAGCTCGGGTGCCCGGTGGCGCAGGCCAGGTTCACCAGTCGGCCCTTGCCGAGCACGATGATTTCCTTGCCGTCCGGGAACTTCACCAAATCGGTCCCGGGCTTGAGCTCGTTCCACTCGTAATTGTCGAGCGCCGAAATCTGGATCTCGCTATCGAAGTGGCCGATATTGCAGACGATCGCCTTGTCCTTCATCGCCTTCATGTGCTCGGCGGTGATGACGTGCTCATTGCCCGTCGCAGTGACGAAGATGTCGGCGACCTTCACCGCTTCTTCCATGGTCACGACCTCGAAACCGTCCATCGCCGCCTGCAGCGCGCAGATCGGGTCGATCTCGGTGACCAACACGCGCGCACCGCCGTTGCGGAGCGACTGGGCGCTGCCCTTGCCGACGTCGCCGAAACCGGCGACGCAGGCCACCTTGCCCGAGAGCATCACGTCGGTCGCGCGGCGGATCGCGTCGACCAGCGATTCGCGGCAACCGTAGAGGTTGTCGAACTTCGACTTGGTGACGCTGTCGTTCACGTTGATCGCCGGGAACGGGAGCTTGCCCTGCTTGGCAAGGTGATAGAGGCGATGGACGCCGGTGGTGGTTTCTTCCGAAACACCCACGATGTTCTTGACCGACTTGCTCAGGTAGCCGGGCTTGGCGGCGACGAAGGCCTTCAGTGCGCGCTGGAACTCGATTTCTTCCGCATTCTGCGGCTCGGGGAGTTCCTCGCCCGCTTCGATGCGCGCGCCCCACAGGGCGAACATGGTGGCATCGCCACCATCGTCGAGGATGATGTTGGCGGTCTGGTCGGCATCTTCGTCGGTCGACCAGTCGAAGATCTTGCCGACGTAGTCCCAATAATCGGCCAGGCTCTCGCCCTTGATGGCGAAGACCGGGATGTCCTTCGCGGCGATCGCGGCGGCGGCGTGGTCCTGCGTCGAGTAGATATTGCAGGTCGCCCAGCGCACGTCGGCGCCGAGCGCGACGAGCGTTTCGATCAGCACAGCGGTCTGGATCGTCATGTGCAGCGAACCGGTGATGCGTGCGCCCTTGAGCGGCTTGGCGGCATATTCCTCGCGCAGCGCCATCAGGCCCGGCATTTCAGTTTCGGCGATGGCGATCTCGGCGCGGCCATATTCGGCCAGCGCAATGTCCTTGACGACGTAATCGGTAAATTCGGTCACGAAAGAATCCTCGGCTTGCGGGTTGGGGGCACCGCACAGGGAAAAGGGGCGGTCACCATATTGGTGCCGCCCCTAGCCCGTGATCGACAAGAGGGCAACGCCCCCGATAACGTCGCTTCGCAAGGTGCCTCAGCGGGCCGCGGACCACCCCACGCGGCTCGATACCGAAGCAAGCAGCTCGACAGCCGCGATCCGCAGGTTGGCCGGATCGCGCGAGGCGGCGAGATCGGTGGTGATCTGCTTGAGTTCCCGGCACCCGAGCCAGGGATGGCCCTGGCCATATTCATTGGCCATGCCGACGCTGATACGGTCGAGCGCGCGCTTGGCGCCGCTTGCCCCGTGCTGGTTCACCAGGCCCGCCTCGAGCTGCCTGGCGGCACCGTTCAGCGTCGACAGATGGTTGGCCGAGAACTCGCGGTACTGCGGCTGGAAATCGTCCGCTCCCATGCGGCAGCGCAGCGATGTCACCATCAGCATGATGTCGAGGCGGCGCAGATTCTCGGCGTCGCTCGAACCCGAGGCGCTGGCCGAAGCGGGCGCGAGAAGGAGTGCCGCGGCACTGGCCGCAGCGGCGATAGTCTTGACGAAATGCATGTCCCTGATCTCCCTGGCGGGCCGATCCCTTGGCCCGCAGGACGCCAGCATCGCTCCAGAGATTTACGGGAAATTGAAGCGGCGCAGTAAAGCGAACTTAACCACGTCGTCGAGGTTGCGAAGCCCGTCGGGCAGGCCTACCTCACCCACGGACGGGAAAGACGGAGTTTCGAATATGACGATTTCGGTGGGTGACAAGCTGCCCGATGTGACACTGGTCAAGGCGACCGAGAACGGCCCCGAAAAGGTCAGTTCGTCGGACTATTTCAAGGGCAAGAAGGTGGCCCTGTTTTCGGTACCCGGTGCCTTCACCCCGACCTGCTCGGCTCGCCACCTGCCCGGCTATGTCGAGAAGGCCGACGAACTGAAGGGCAAGGGCGTCGACGAAATCGTCGCCACTGCGGTCAACGATGCCTTCGTCATGGGCGCGTGGAAGAGCGCGGCGGGCAGCGACGACATCACGATGCTGGCCGACGGCAATGGCGACTTCGCCGAAGCG
This sequence comes from Qipengyuania sp., assembly GCF_048550555.1. Classification (GTDB taxonomy): domain Bacteria; phylum Pseudomonadota; class Alphaproteobacteria; order Sphingomonadales; family Sphingomonadaceae; genus Qipengyuania. The sequence goes on from NZ_JBLYYF010000052.1 coordinate 23,445, forward strand.
GTGGGACTGACCATGGATGGCTCGGGATTCGGCCTGGGCAAGCGCGCCCAGCGTTATTCGATGGTGGTCGAGGATGGGGTCGTCACCCAGCTCAACGTCGAAGCGCCGGGCGATTTCTCCGTCTCGAGCGCGGAGCACATGCTCGGCCAGCTCTAGCGACGCCCAAATCTTCGATACGGATACGCCCCGCCCCGGCCCTGCGCCGGGCGGGGCATGTTCATTCCGGCTCGCCGCCTGAACACTCTGCCCCCTTCGGGTCGCGCCGAGGGGAATCGGGAGCCGTCAGCCGTAGCCCATCAGCTTGAGAACCTCCTCGCGGCTGCGATGGTCGTCGAGGAAAGTGCCCATCATGCGGCTGGTGACCATGCCCACGCCGGGCGTGCGCACGCCGCGCGCGGTCATGCAACTGTGCGAAGCCTCGATCACCACGGCCACGCCCTGGGGCTGGAGATTCTCCCAGATGCAGTCCGCCACCTCGGCGGTCAGGCGTTCCTGCACCTGCAGGCGGCGGGCAAAGCCGTGTAGCACCCGCGCCAGCTTCGAAATGCCGACCACGCGATCGTTGGGCAGGTAGGCGATCGCCGCCTTGCCGATGATCGGCGCCATGTGGTGCTCGCAATGTGACTGGAACGGGATATCCTTGAGCAGCACGATCTCGTTGTAGCCGCCGACTTCCTCGAACACGCGGCTCAGGTGATGGGCCGGGTCCTCCTCGTAGCCGACGCAATATTCCTTCCACGCGCGGGCCACGCGTGCCGGGGTATCGAGCAGCCCCTCGCGCGAGGGATCGTCGCCCGCCCATTCGATGAGCGTGCGGATCGCCTCCTGGACATGTTCGGGCACCGGCGGCTTGCCGCGCGGTTCGTCCTCGTCGGGTCCGACTAGGCTGCTCACGTTTTCCCTTTCCTCCTGAACCTCTCGCGAAAGCGCGCGAGCCTGCTCCCCTTGCGGAAAAGGCCGCCCTTTGCAAACGGCTCGAACATGTCGTCCGGATCCTCGGGATCGAGCAGGGCGCTGTCGGCCAGCTTTTCCTCGACCTCGTTGAGTTCTGGACGGTGGTAGCGACGAAGGTTGCGCGGCCCGTCGTCCTGCGATTGACGGATCAGTTCCGCCATCGAGCCGTGGCGCGCGAGCAAATCCGCCACCTCGTCCTCTTCGAGGCCGCAATGCTCGGCCAGCAGCGAGTGGCGCAGCGCCGCAATTCCGGTCCGTGCGTGGTCGTTGCCCGGCCGGGTCGCATCGATGAAGACGTCGCATTCGCTGTCGAGCCCCATCGAACGGTTGTTGAGATTGGCCGAACCGATCCGCACGATCTCGTCGTCGACGATCATGATCTTGGCATGGACGTAAATCGGCGTGTCTTCAACGAAGGGCGACCAGAGCGAGAAGCGCCCCTTCTTGTCGGCCGCCTCGATCACCCGAATGAGTTCCGCACGCGCGTGATCCATCGCCTGCTGCTCGAGCCAACCGTCCGCGTGACTGGGATGGACGATCACGATTTCAGGGGGATCGTCCTCCTGCAATCGGGCGATGATCGCCTCCGCCACGGCGCGGGAGGCGAAATACTGGCTCTCGGCATAGATGAACCGCTTGGCCTCGGCGATCTGGCGCAGATAGAGCTGCTTTATCTCGTCGACCTCGTCCCAATCACGATAGGCGGCGCGGGTCCGCGCAATGCCGACCTCGACATCTTCGAACTGGGCTTCGAGCGCGTCGGGCCATGGCGTGCCGGGTCGCTCGTCGCTGTCGGGCAATGCAGCTCCGCCGGCGCATATCCAACGGTCTTCGCCCAATTCCGCGAGTGCCGGAGCGATCTCGCCCTCCATGATCATCGCCGCGTCGTGCCACGGGCCATAGGGGTGCCCGCGCGGTGTCTTCCGGCGCGGATCATCGACCTTGTGCTCCCTCGTGTCCCAGCGCTGGTCGGTCATGTCGATTCCGCCGCATACCGCCACGCGGTTGTCGAGCACGGCGATCTTCTGGTGGTGCGTGCATCCGACCGGATGCGCGGTATCGAATTTGAAGGTGATCCGGCGGTGGCGCATCCAGCGCAGGACGTCCCACCACATCGAGGCGCGCCCGATCGTCGACAGCGCTCCGACGGACCATTTGAGGATGCGCACGTCGAGATCCGTCCGGTGGCGCACGAGCCAGGCGATGAAACTGCCGAGCCGAGAGGGATAGCCGCGCTTCCACGGGCGCTGCCACCAGCGCCGCCCGCGATCGAGATGGATGCGCGTATCGAAGTCCCACCCGATCAGCAGGATGCGATTGCGCGAATTGAGCATCGCTTCCTGCATCAGGGCGAAATAGTCGGCCGCGTCGACGACCACGCTGGCCCTGCTGGCCCGGGCATAGCGCCATACCCCGGGCTCGACCGAAGGCTCCAGCCGCGAGACCCGGCTCGGGTCCCCATCCTGTTTCGCGTTCACGCGCCCTCCCCGGCCTGGCCTATTCCTTGGCGTCTTCCTTCTTTTCGGGCGTCACCTCGGCATCGGCCTTTTCGTCCCGCTTGCGGCGTTCGAAGACCTTTTCCATGTGGCGCATATCGTTCTCGTCGAGATATTTTGCGAAGTCGGGGAAGTGCTCTTCTTCCTCCTCGTCGATGTGATGGCGATACTGGTGGTTGAAGCTCTTGAACTTGGTCAGCCACCCCCCGCTCGACATGTCGGTCGCGGCGAGATCGTTGAGCGCCTCCTCGATTTCGTGGTGCTCGGCGACCGAGTGGCGCGTTTCGCCCGTGGTCGGCGGCTTGCGCATCATGGTCGAATAAAGCGCCTGTTCTTCCGCCGCGGCATGCCCCTTGAGTTCCTTGGTAAGCGTTTCGAACAGGCTTTCGCGCTCGTCGCTGTCGCCGCTCGTCTGCATCAATTTGTCGAGCAGCTCGCGATGCTTGTCGTGATCCTGCTTGAGGCGGTCGAAGATGGCACTGGCGTCGGTCATGGTGGAAATATCTCCTTTCCCGAATGAACCTGCCACTCGCAGCCCGGTTCCGGGCTTGTGCGCCGATGCGACCCGCTCCATGTCTGCCGGGCGATGCACGACCGACAGGCCCCCACCCAGGCGCAGATGCAATTGCTCGCCGAGGAAGCGCTCGCCGCGTTGCCCGAAGCCTTCCGCGAGCAATTGGGCGACATCGTCCTGCGGGTCGAGGATTTCGCCACGCCCGAACAGCTGGAATCTGTCGGCATGAGCGATCGCTGGCAGCTCACCGGCCTCTACGATGGCGAGCCGCTGCCCGACCGGTCGATTTGGGAGAGCGGTCGAATGCCGCCGCGCATCTGGCTGTTCCGCGAACCGCTGATCGCCGAGTGGCGCGAGACGGGCGTACGCATGGACGATCTCGTGCGCCATGTGGTGGTGCACGAGGCGGGCCATCATTTCGGTTTCAGCGACGACGACATGCACGGGCTCGAAGACGAGGCCGACTAGGCCCATAGCGCGCCGCCAATCGGTTGCAGCGGAGCCCGGAACCACAAAAGGCCACCCCTCTTGCGAAGGATGGCCTTTTATGGCGCGCCCGGAAGGATTCGAACCTCCGGCCCCCAGATTCGTAGTCTGGTGCTCTATCCAGCTGAGCTACGGGCGCGCTTGGAGGGCGCCCAATAGGAAGGTGCCATGGGCTTGGCAATCCCTAAATCACCTTTTTTCGAACAAGCTCCCGGCCAGCGCGACATCGAGCGGTGGTTTGTCGAGCGCCGCAACCTCCTCGGGCGTGAACCAGCCGATTTCGCCACCCTCGAGAGCCGCGACAGCGCTGCCGTCCCATGTCGAACTGTAAAGCATTATGACAATCGGCGCGCGACCCTCGGCCCAGGTCTCCTCGGCAAAGCCGGCCGGCGAAAGCGCCTCCCCCGCAAGCGTCACGCCGAGCTCCTCGCAAATCTCGCGAATCAGCGCTTCCCGCGGGGTTTCGCCCGCATCGACCTTGCCGCCGGGGAATTCCCACAGCCCCGCATGGTGCTTGCCCGGCGGGCGGCGATGCATCAGCCAACGCCCTTCGCCGTCGGCGAGCGCCAGGGCCACGACGCAAAGCCATGTCGGAAAACTTTCCAACTGCGTGCCATCCTTCAACGTTTTCTTAACCAAGTTGCTCGTAAGTCCTTGAAGTCAGCCAAGGCAAGCGACGATTGGGGCATGAAGAGAATGGGCAAACTCCTGCGCAATTTGGGACGCGATACCCGCGGTGCCACGGCTGTCGAATATGGGCTTATCCTTGCCCTGGTGTTTCTCGCGATGATCGGGGGAATCCAGGCGTTCGGCACCCAGGCAACGACGATGTGGTCGAATATCGAGACCGCCGTCGTCGCAGTGACGAGTGTTTGAGGACTGATCCCGGACTGTCGGAGCGGTTAGCATTTTCTCAACCACTTCGATGCAGAAAGCATAGTCGCCCGAACCATGATTTCGGAACGGGCCGGGTACGAAGACTGAACCAGGAGACGACACATGAAATTTTTCCGCAAGCTGCGCCGCAATGAAGAAGGTGCAACCGCTATCGAATACGGCCTCATCGCCGCCCTGATCGCCGTCGCCGCGATCACCGCGATGCAGAGCCTCGGCAAGGAACTGAGCACGACCTTCAACAAGGTCTCGACCACGATGAGCTCGAGCGTCTAAGTTCACGCCAGCTGAAAAGAAGAGGGCGGCGGGTCCATCCCGCCGCCCTTTTTCTATGCGCTCTCCGCGCAGTTCCAATCAGCGCCCGCGGACGACGATCTTGACCTTCTGGCCCGCGGTCAGGCTTTCGTTCGAATCGAGTCCGTTGAGCACGCGGAAGCGTTCGGTCTGATTGCTCGAATAGGCCATCCGGCTCGCCAGCGACGCAACCGTGTCGCCGCTGCGCACGGTGACCACGTCGATCACGCGCGGGATGACATTCGCCGCGGTCTGCGCATCGATCCGCCGCATCGAGCCGAACATCTGGGTGAAGGGCGAGGTCTGGCCGGCCGGACTGATGGCGAGGAAGTGATAGGCCTGGTTGTTGGCGAATTCATAGGCGAACACGGTCACATCGACCTGTCCGCTGTTCGACGAAACGCGCGCCGTGCCATAGGCGGCGGGCAGGCCGTTCACCGTGGTCTTCTGGATCGCTTGCGGGCGAATCTGCTGCTGCTCGCTCAGCGCGGCGAAGACGCTGGTCACATAACTGTCGAGATTGCCGTTGAAGGCCGCGGTCGAGAATTGCGCCTGACCGCTCTGCCCGTTGATCGTCACGGCGCGGGTGCCGTTGACCAGGTAGAAGCCCTGCGGCGCGGTGAAGGCGAGCCGCAATTCGGGATGGATGAACTGGCGCCCTTCGACCACGCCCTGCTTCGGATCGTCGCCATAGGTGAGCCCGTCGATCCGCGTGAGGAAGGTGTCGCGATTGGTGATTCCGCCGGTCGTGCCGGTCGCCTGCGCGGTGGCCAGCGCCGACTGCACGCGGCTCGCCGGATCGGGGTGGGTCGAAGCCCATTCGGGAATATTGGCGTTGTCGCGTCCCTGGATCTGCGCATCGAGCGCATTCTGCATCGCGAGGCTCCTGAGGACGGTCGCCATGGCGCGCGGGTCGTAGCCGGCGTCGGCCAGATAACGGATACCCAGCTCGTCGGCCTCGAGTTCCTGCGAGCGCGAGAACTTGAGCGTCAGCAGTTGCGAACCCTGCAGCGCGGCCTGGCCGATCTGCTGGCCGAGGCCGCTGTTCCCGAGCAGGATGCCCGACAGGATCGCGCCCGCCGCGCCGAGCAGTGTGTTGCGCTGAGCGGCTGCCTGGCGACGCTGCGAATGACGCGCGGCGACATGGCCGATCTCATGCCCCAGAACACCGGCCAGCTCGGCCTCGTTGTTCATCAGCGCAACCAGCTGGCGGGTAGTGTAGATATAGCCGCCGGGAATCGCGAAGGCGTTGTTGACCGGGCTGTTGAGCAGCGAGACGGTGAAGGACTCGCGCGCGTTGCCGAGGCCCGAGTGGACCGCGATATTCTTGCCCACCTGCTCGACATATTGCGCCTGGCTGCCGCTCATCGCACCGCCGAATTCGGCCAGCAATTGCGGGTGCGCCTCGGCCCCCGTCTGGGCCTCGCTCTGGGTGATCGGCGCCGAAGCGCTGGGAATGTTGCCCCCGCCCATGCAGCCGGCCAGGGCCAGCGAAAGCGCGGTTACGGACGAAGCGGCGGCAAGTTTGAAGCGCGACATGAAGGGCTCTCCCCGATTGGCAGCCGACGCGGCCCGCACCGGGCGAGCCACGGGGCCGTGTCTGATTACGCTAGGGAGAACAGCAGCCGGCGGTGCTTGGTTCCCGCCAGCCTTTTCCGGCACTTATCCGGCGATGGCGAGGAAACGCTCTTCGCGCAGACGCTTGAGCTCGTCCGGCGCGAACCGGCCGAGCTTGTCGAGTTCCTCGGCAATGGCCGCACCCAGCGTGGTCGCCGCCTGCTGCGGGTCGCGATGCGCGCCGCCGACCGGTTCGGGGACGATCCGGTCGATCACGCCGAGCTTGAGGAGATCCTGGGCGGTCACCTTCATCGCCTCCGCCGCATCGGGTGCCTTTTCGGCCGTCCGCCAGAGGATCGAGGCGCAGCCTTCGGGGGAGATCACCGAATAGACCGCATGTTCCATCATCAGCACGCGTTCGGCGCTGGCGAGCGCCACGGCGCCGCCCGAACCGCCCTCACCCACGATCGCCGCAACCATCGGGACGGGCAGCGCGAGGCAGGCTTCGGTCGACCGGGCGATCGCTTCGGCCTGGCCGCGCTCTTCCGCCTCGACCCCCGGAAACGCGCCCGACGTATCGACCAGAGTGACCACCGGCAGGCCGAACCGCCCGGCCATCTCCATCAGGCGGATCGCCTTGCGATAGCCTTCTGGCTTGCCCATGCCGAAATTGTGACGGATGCGGCTGGCGGTGTCGTTGCCCTTTTCATGGCCGATCAGCACGACCTTGCGACCGTTGAGCTTGGCGAAGCCGCCGAGGATCGCCTCGTCGTCGCCATAGCAGCGATCGCCGCCGAGCGGGACGAACTCCTCGAAGGCCTGTGCGACATAGTCGCGGAAGTGCGGGCGCGAGGGATGCCGGGCGACCTGCGTCTTCTGCCACGGGCTGAGCGCCTCGTAGGTGCTTGCCAGAAGGGTGGCGCTTTTTTGCTCGAGCCGCTGGAGCTCGGCGGAAATGTCCACGTCGTCGCCCTCGGCTGCGCTGCGCAGTTCGGCGATACGCTGTTCGAGCTCGGCGACCGGCTTCTCGAATTCGAGATAGGAAATCATGGCGCCCGCGCTAGTCCGAAGATCGCGGTCGCGCAAGCGGATGGCGTTCGTTGACCAGTTTCACAAGCCGCGCGGCATCGACATGCGTGTAGATCTGGGTGGTCGAAATATCGGCATGGCCGAGCAGCGTCTGCAGCGCGCGCAGATCCGCCCCGCCCTCGAGCAGATGGGTGGCGAAGGCATGGCGCAGGACATGTGGGCTGAGCTTTTCCGGCGGCAGGTCGGCGCGGACCGCAAGCTCCTTGAGCAGCTGGAACAGGCGGACGCGCGACAGATGCCCTTTGCGCGAGGGGAACAGCCACGGCGAGCCCGCCTCGCGCAGCGCCAGCCAACGTGACAGCGCGGCGCGTGCGCGCTGGCTCACCGGGACCATGCGCGCCTGCCCCCCCTTCCCGACAACCGTCAGGAAAGGGGCATCGCGCGGCACGGAGGAAAGCGGCAGCGACACGAGCTCGCTCGCGCGCAGTCCCGAGCCATAGAGCATTTCGAGCAGCGTCAGGAGCCGAACCGCGTGCGGCGCATCGCTGCGGGCCGCCTCCTCGGCCGTGGCGAAGAGCGCCTCGACCTCGTCATGCGAGAGGATTTTCGGCAAGGGCCGCCGCGCGGCGGGCCGCGGCAGGGCATGCGTCGGATCGTCCTCGCGCAACCCTTCGTCGATGAGAAAACCGAAGAACTGCCTCAGCGCCGAGACCTTGCGCGCGACGGTCGACGGCGCGAGTGCGGACCAGCCCTGTGCGATCCTGGCGAGCTGTGCGGGACTGGCCTCCGCGAGCGCGCCGCCGAGCATGTCCTCGGCCTGCTCGAGATCGCGGCCATAGGCGAGGATGGTGTTGCGCGCCGCGCCGCGTTCGGCAGCGAGCATGGCCAGGAAATCGTCGGCCGAGGCGCCCGGAGCGCTCACCTCAGGCGCGCGCGACCGCCTCCGCGGCGATCATCCGGGCTTCGGCCTCGAGCCCCACGCCGCGCAGCGCTGCGACGATGTGGTAGAGATGCCGAGCGGTCATCCGGTCCCAGCTCGATCCCTGCATGCCGAGCCCTGCAAGCATGGCGACGAGCGCGCGGTTGTCGACCTCGGCGGCCCGGTCGATCATCCGGGTCCAGCGGGTGGGGGCGGCAAGGTCGATACCCAGGCGGCCGCTATATTCGGCGATCTCCGCATCGCCCACCCGTCCGAGCCCGGCGAGACCTGCGAGCAGCATGCGCGATTTGCGCTGGCCGGCCGAATCATCGTCGTCGATGAAGCTGTCGAGCTCGCCGTCGGGCACCGCTTGCGCGCGTCGGGGCGCCGCCACCGCGAGCAGCATCGCGGCCTCGCTGCCATCGTCGACCACACCCGCCCAGCGCATCGCGTCCCGGTCCAGACCCGCGGCGAGCATCGATGCGATCAGTCCCGCCGCATCGTCGGCATAGGCTTCGTCGGCGGGCATGCGGGCTGCAGCATAGGCGGTCAGCACGGCCCGGCCATAGGCGTAATCGCCGCCGCCTGCCCAGATATCCTTGATCGCCGCGAGCCGCGCGGCAGGGCCACCGACATAGGCTTCGCGCAGGCGCGCGGCGGTTTGCACCGCATCGCCCTCGGCCCCCTCCTCGGCGAAGATCTGGCTGTAGAGATCGACCATCGCGGCGGAGGAGAGGATCCCGCCCGTGGCTGCGATTCCCGCCCCCTGGGCGCGCTGGATCGGCGTCAGGGCCGGGATCAGCGCGGACCGGCGCAGCAGTTCCGGTCCCGCCTTCTGGAGCAGATTGTCCGGGATCGGCTCGCCCAGCGCATTGGCCAAAGCGAAGCGCCAGGGCGAGAGCGTTTCGATCCCGTCCCACTCGATCGTCACCGCGCGCCGTCCGCGTCCCGCCGCACCGGCGAAGCGTTGCGCAAGCAGCACGTCGATGCGGTCGTCCTCGGTCCGGTTGAGCAGGCGGCGAAGATCGTTCTGGGCGCGCGTTTCCTCGCCCGCATAGGCGTTGCATATCCCGGCGAGCATCTGCCACTGCGCATCGTCGCGCCCGGCATCGGCCAGCCTCACGGCGGGGCAAGCCCCGACGATATCGGCGCTGGCGACATAGGCCTCGATCGCGACATCGGTCAGTGCGGGCGAATAATTGCCCGTGTCGACATCCTGCACCAGCGCGCGGGAGACGACGTATTCGCCCATCGCATTGAGCGCCTGCGCGCGCAGGGTGGCGAATTCGACGGGATCCATGCCCTCGGGCGCATCGAGCCGGCTGGCGAGGGCGCGGCGCAGGAGAATATGTCCCCAGCGCGAGACGAGCGGCCCCTTGGTACCCGCAAGCACCGCGCGAACCAGCCCCGCCGGCTGGCGTGCGAGCGAGGCCGAGGGCAGCCCGCCCTCCTCCGCCCCGAGCACGCCGACGCGTTCCATCGAGCGACGCGCGGCGGGGGGAATGTCGTATTTGGGCTTGAGCCCGAACAATTCGTCGAGCTCGTCGGTCGACATCGCCTCGAGTTCCTCGAGCGTCGGCAGATTCGAGAGGTCGAGATCGGCGGTTGCCGGCCCTTGTTCCTCCGGCAGCGGCTGGACCACTTCCCCCGATTGCGTGGGGACGGCCTGCGGGGTGCCCGATTGCGCCGGGGCCGGGGCAGGCGCCTGCGTCGCCCGCGGGGCCGGTGTCGGGGTCGGAGCGGGCTTGTCGAATCCCGGCGGCAGCAGGTCGACCGGCGCGTCCTGCGCCCATACCACCGCGGAGGTCAGCGCCAGCGCCGCGCCGCCCATCAGCCAGGCCGATTTCATCGCGCGGCCTCCGGCAGTTCGACGGTCTGTTCGATCGGGCGCAGCGGCTCCTCGCCGCCATCGACCAGCGCCGCAACCAGCACCGCCACCACGATCGCCGCCAGTGCTCCGCCCATCTTCCTGCCGCTCATCGCCAAGTTTTTCGCGTCCCGCTTCAAGTGCTGATACCTTGCCCGCGCCCTAGCCCAGTTCTAGGCACGGCGGCAATGACCCATGCGACCACCCTCACCCCGGCCGAGATCGGCGGCATCGCGCGGCGGATCGACCGCCCGGTGGTGCTGGTCGGGCTGATGGGCGTCGGCAAGTCGACCGTCGGCCGTCGGCTCGCAGCCGTCCTCGGGACCGATTTCGTCGATGTCGACGAGGAAATCGAACGGGCTGCCGACCGCACGGTGAGCGAAATCTTCGAAAGCCATGGCGAGGCCTATTTCCGCGATGGCGAGCGGCGTGTCATCGCCCGGCTGATGGAGGAACGGCACGGCGTCATCGCCACCGGCGGCGGCGCCTTCGTCGATCCCGGCACGCGCGCGCTGATCCTCGAGCGCGGCCTCGCCGTCTGGCTCGACTGCGATGTCGAAACGCTGGTCGAGCGCACCGCGCGGCGCGACAATCGCCCGCTGCTGCGCACCGGCGACCCGCGCGCGATCCTGGCCGACCTCAAGCAACGGCGCGGCGCCTTCTATGCCGAGGCGCCGGTCCATGTCGTGACCGACAACGGCCCGCATGGCGAAACCGTGCAGCACATCCTGGAGGCGATCGACGCATGGCTGTGATTCCCGTCGACCTGGCCGGGCGCGGCTATGAAGTGCGCGTGGCCGGCGGCCTGCTCGCGGACATCGCGCATGAAGTGGAGCCTTTCCTGCGCAAACCCCACGCCTGCATCGTCGCTGATGCCAATGCCCGCGCGCATTGGGGCGCGACGGTGGCAGCCTCGCTCGAGGCGTCGGGTGTCGAGCCGCGCTGGTACGAGGTCGCCCCCGGCGAAGGCTCGAAGAGTTGGGACAGCCTCGCGCGGCTGACCGACTGGCTGCTCGAACAGGGCGTCGAGCGCGGCGACCATGTCATCGCGCTCGGCGGCGGGGTGGTCGGCGACCTCACCGGCTTCGCCTGCGCCATTCTCAAGCGCGGCTGCGGCTTCGTCCAGGTGCCGACGACGCTGCTTGCGCAGGTCGACAGCTCGGTCGGCGGCAAGACCGCGATCAACACGCCGGCGGGCAAGAACCTCGTCGGCGCCTTCCACCAGCCCGCGCTGGTGCTCGCAGACCTCGCAACGCTCGCCACGCTCCCTGCGCGCGAACTGCGCGCCGGCTATGCCGAGGTGCTCAAATACGGAGTGCTCGGCGATGCGGACTTCTTCGACTGGCTTGAAGCGCAGGGCCCGGCGGTGCTCGCGCTCGAGCCGGAACCGCTCGAGCACGCGGTCGCCGCCAGCGTCGCGGCCAAGGCGCGGATCGTCGCGGAGGACGAACACGAGACCAGCGGCGCGCGCGCGCTGCTCAATCTCGGGCATACCTTCGGCCATGCGATGGAGGCCGAGACCGGCTTTTCGGAGCGGCTGCTCCACGGCGAAGGCGTCGCGCTGGGCATGGTGCTGGCCGCGCGCTATTCGGCGCGGCGCGGCGCGATCACCCTCGACGATGCCACACGCGTCACCCGCGCGGTCGATGCCGCCGGGCTTCCGTCGGAGATTTCCGCGCTCGGCCTCGACTGCGACGGCGCCAGGCTTACCGCGCATATGCTCCACGACAAGAAGATGGATGCGGGCACGCTGCCCTTCATCCTGCTGCGCGGCATCGGGGAGGCGCATCTCGCGCGCGACGTCGATCTTTCCGACGTGGCCGCCTTCCTCGACGAGCAGCTGCAGGCGCATTGACCGCGCCGGGTGCTGCGCGCATTCTCGTGTCATGACCCGCTTCATCGACCTTTCGATCCCGATCACCAACGACGTGATCTCGGACCCGGAGGTGATGCGGCCCAAGGTCACCTACATGACGCACGAGAGCACCTGGCAGCAGATCGCCATGTTCTTCCCGGGGCTCGAACAGGACGATCTGCCCGACGGCGAAGGCTGGGCGGTCGAGATGCTCGAACTCTCGACCCACAACGGCACGCATATGGACGCGCCGTGGCACTACCATTCGACCACCAATGACGGCGCGAGCCCCGCGCCGAGCATCGACGAGGCCCCGCTCGACCGCTTCTTCCGCCCCGGCGTGAAGCTCGATTTCAGCCATCTGCCGCACGGCCATGTCGTGAGTGCTACCGAGGTCGAGGAAGCGTTCGCTGCGATCGGCTACGAACTCCAGCCGCTCGACATCGTGCTCGTCCAGTCGGGCGCGGTCTACGGCACCGAGAACTTCACCGATCAGGGCGTCGGGCTCGGCGCCGAAGCGACGCTGTGGCTGACCGAGCGCGGGGTCGAGGTGGTCGGCACCGATGCATGGAGCTGGGATGCGCCGTTCAGCCACACGGCGAAGCGTTGGGCCGAAGCCAGGGACCCGTCGATCATCTGGGAAGGCCACAAGGCCGGGCGCATCCGCCCCTATTATCAGATCGAGAAGCTCACCAATCTCGACAGCCTGCCCAGCCACGGTTTCACCTTCAGTTGCTTCCCGGTGAAGATCGAGCGCGCCAGCGCGGGCTGGATCCGCGCGGTGGCGCTGGTCGAGGACTGAGAATGCGAATCGAAACGGCGGACCTCGCCGACCCCGCGGTGCGTGCCATGATCGAATTCCACCAGCGCGACATGCTCGCGGTCTCGCCGCCCGGCACCAGCTTCGCGCTCGACGTCAGCGGGCTGTCGGGGCCTGCGGTGACGCTGCTCGGCGCTTGGGACGGCGAGCACCTGCTCGGCATCGGCGCGATGAAGCGGCTGTCGGAGGGCACTGCCGAGCTCAAGTCGATGCGCACGCATCCCGACCATCTCGGCAAGGGCGTCGCGCACGCGCTGCTCGAGGCGCTGATCGCAATCGCGCGCGACGAGGGCCTAACCCGGCTGAGCCTCGAGACCGGCACCAGCGCGGAATTCGCGCCCGCCATCGGGCTCTACACCGCACGCGGCTTCGCCCCGGGCGACGGCTTTGCGGACTACGCAAACGGCCCGCACAACCAGTGCTATCACCTCACGCTCTAGCGCGCGGCCCTATTCGAGTTCGAGGATCACCGCATCGACCGCGAGGCTGTCGCCCTCGGCGGCGTTGATCTTGCCGACCACCGCTTCCTTCTCGGCGCGGAGGATGTTCTCCATCTTCATCGCCTCGACGGTGGCGAGCGGCTGGCCCGGCTGGACTTCCTCGCCTTCCTCGACATGCAGCTTCACCAGCAGACCCGGCATCGGGCAGATCAGCAGCTTGGACAGGTCAGGCGGGATCTTCTCGATCATATGCTCGGCCAGCGGCGCGATGCGCGTCGGCAGCACCCGCAGCTCGTGCTTCGCGCCGCGCGTGGTCATGTGATAGCCGCTGCGCGTGGGTTCGATCTGGATGCCGTAGCTTTCGATCGCCGCGTCGTCCTCCTCCGCGCCGTTGTCGAACAGCTCGACCGCGATGAAGCGATCGCCCGGAGTGTATTCGAAGGCCAGCGTCACCTGCTCGCCGTCGACATAGACGCCGTCCTCCTCGAGCACGACCGCATGGTCCGCGCCGTCGATGCGGACCGTCCAGTCGCCCGGTGGCAGCAGCGGGCCGTTGAGCTGGCCCTCGATCCGGCGCGAGCGGTCGGCGTCGGCGGTGGAGACGAGCCCCGCGACCGCGGCGAGCACGCCGATCGTGCGCTCGGGCGTGGCGGCGCCGGTGAACCCTTCGGGATATTCCTCGGCAATGAAGCCGGTGGTCAGCTCGCCCGAGCGGAAGCGGGGATGCTGCATGATCGCGCTGAGGAAATCGACATTGTGCCCCAGCCCTTCGATGCGGAAGGCGTCGAGTGCGGCGACCTGCAAGTCGGCAGCCTCGTCGCGCGTTTCGCCCCAGGTCACCAGCTTGGCGATCATCGGGTCGTAGAACATCGACACCTCGCCGCCCTCGAACACGCCGTCGTCGACGCGGATGCCGTCCATGCCGCGGCGGCCGTTCTCGGCGCCATCATCGGCCCAGGGTTCGACCGGCGGCTGGTAGCGCACGAGGCGACCGGTGGAGGGCAGGAAGCCGCGATAGGGATCTTCGGCATAGACGCGGTTCTCGATCGCCCAGCCGTCGATCTTCACGTCGTCCTGAGTCATGGCGAGCTTCTCGCCCGCGGCGACGCGGATCATCTGCTCGACCAGGTCGACGCCGGTGATCGCTTCGGTCACTGGATGCTCAACCTGCAGGCGGGTGTTCATTTCGAGGAAGTAGAAGCTCTCGCCGGTCGCGTCGGCGCCGCTGACGATCAGTTCGACCGTGCCCGCGCTGTGATAGCCGACCGCCTTCGACAGGGCGACGCACTGCTCGCCCATGGCCTTGCGCATCTTCGGGGTGACGAAGGGCGACGGCGCTTCCTCGACCACCTTCTGGTGGCGGCGCTGGATCGAGCATTCGCGCTCGTTGAGGTAGATGACGTTGCCGTGCTGGTCGCCGAGGATCTGAATCTCGATATGACGCGGGTCCTCGATGAATTTCTCGATGAAGACGCGGTCGTCGCCGAAGGAGTTCAGGCCTTCGCGCTGCGTGGCCTCGAAGCCGTCCCTGACATCCTGGTCGTTCCACGCGAGGCGCATGCCCTTACCGCCGCCGCCGGCGCTGGCCTTCATCATCACCGGATAGCCGATCTTGTTGGCCCATTCGAGCGCCTCGGCCGTGTCGGCGATCGCCCCGCCCGAACCCGGCACGGTGTTGACCCCCGCTTCCTGCGCGATCTTTTTCGATTCGATCTTGTCGCCCATCGCTGCAATCGCCTTTGCAGGCGGGCCGATAAAGGCGATGTTTTCCTTGGCCAGCGCCTCGACGAAACTCGCACGCTCGGACAGGAATCCGTAACCGGGATGCACCGCCTCGGCGCCGGACTGCTTGCACGCGGCGATGATCTTGTCGGCGACGAGATAGCTCTCCGCCGCCTGCGCCGGGCCGATATGCACCGCCTCGTCGGCCATCCGCACGAAGGGCGCACGCGCGTCGGCATCGGAATAGACCGCGACCGTTGCGATACCCATGCGGCGCGCGGTCTTGATGACGCGGCAGGCGATTTCGCCGCGGTTGGCGATGAGAATTTTCTTGAACATTGTCACTCCGCTGGTTCCATGGCCTTGCACGCCCGCATCGGTTCTTCCTGCTGGAGGGCGGTGAGTCCCAGCTTGTTGAAGAGCGCGGCGTCGCTGTCGTCGCCCGCATTGGGCGCGGTGAGCAGCTTGTCGCCGGTGAAGATCGAATTCCCGCCCGCCATGAAACACAGGGCTTGCGTCGCTTCGCTCATGCTCTCGCGCCCGGCGGAGAGGCGCACCATGCTCATCGGCATGCAGATCCGTGCCACCGCAACGGTGCGGACGAATTCGATATCGTCGATCTTGGCGAGCGGCGTATCGGCCAGCATGTCGCCCAGCACCGTGCCCTTGACCGGCACCAGCGCATTAACCGGCACGCTTTCGGGGTGGCGCTCTAGCGTCGCGAGCGTGTGGACGAAGCTCACGCGGTCCGCGCGCGTTTCGCCCATGCCGACGATCCCGCCGCTGCACACGTTGATCCCCGCATCGCGCACGTTCTGCAGCGTATCGAGCCGGTCCTGGTAGTTGCGTGTCGAGATCACGCGCTCATAATATTCCGGACCGGTGTCGACATTGTGGTTGTAGTAATCGAGGCCCGCTTCCTTGAGCATGTCCGCCTGTTTCGGCGTCAGCATACCCAGCGTCATGCAGGTCTCCAGCCCCATGGCGCGCACGCCCTTCACGATCTCGACAATCGCGGGCATGTCGCGGTCCTTCGGGTTGCGCCACGCCGCGCCCATGCAGAAGCGCTGGCTGCCCGCATCCTTGGCCTGTGCCGCGCGCTGGAGGACAGACTGCACCTCCATCAGCTTGGTCGCCTCGACGCCCGATTCCGCCTTCACCGACTGCGAGCAATAGCCGCAATCCTCCGGACACCCGCCGGTCTTGATCGACAGCAGCGTGCAGAGCTGCACCTGCTCGGGCGGATGAAAATCGCGGTGGACGGTGGCGGCGCGGAAGAGCAGCTCGGTGAAAGGAAGGTCGAACAGCGCCGCGATTTCTGCGCGGGTCCAGTCGGTGCGGATGTCAGTCATGCGGGTTTCCTCGCAAGGTAGAGGCCCACCGCCATCACGACCAGCCCGAGCGCGCGCTTGGGGGTGATGGCGCTCTGGATCGAACCCAGCAGGCCGAAGTGATCAATAATCGCCGCAGCGACGATCTGGCCAAGCAGCACGAAGAAGATCGCGTTGCCCAATCCGATGCGCGGCGCGGAGAATGCCACCGACGTGGCGTAGAACAGCATCACGATGGCCCCGATCCAGAGCCACGGCCGCTCGAAGGTAAAGGCGCTCG
Source organism: Qipengyuania sp. (assembly GCF_048550555.1). Classification (GTDB taxonomy): domain Bacteria; phylum Pseudomonadota; class Alphaproteobacteria; order Sphingomonadales; family Sphingomonadaceae; genus Qipengyuania. The sequence goes on from NZ_JBLYYF010000052.1 coordinate 39,903, forward strand.
CGGGCGGGAATCCGGTGAAGGCCAGCATGATCGCGGCGATGACGACGCCGACGGCGAAGGTCACCGCGGTCGCCGCCACCGGCCCGCCTAGCTGCTGGCCGAGCGCCGAGTTGAGCGCCGCGAAAACGGGAATGCCCAGCCCCGCCGCGAACATCATCGCGGCGATAGGGACGAATGCGGTCGACGGCGAACCGCTCATTCCTCCGCCTCATCGAGGTCTTCGCCTGCAGGTGGCATATTATGCCCCAGAAGGCGAAGCACGTCCGCGGCGCATTCGACCACATTGCTGCCCGGGCCGTAAATGCCCTGCACCCCGGCATCGCGGAGGAAATCGTAATCCTTCTGCGGAATCACGCCGCCGGCGATGACCTTGATGTCGGGGCGGCCCGCGTCCTTCAGCAGGCCGATCAGTTCGGGGATCAGCGTCTTGTGGCCTGCCGCGAGGCTGCTCGCGCCGATGGCGTCTACGTCGTTCTCCAGCGCCATGTCGCGCGTTTCTTGCGGCGTCTGGAACAGCGGGCCGGAGACGACCTCGAAGCCCATGTCGGCGAAGGCGCTGGCGATGACGTTGGCGCCGCGGTCGTGGCCGTCCTGGCCCATCTTGGCGACCATCAGCTTGGGCGCACGGCCCAGCTGTCGTTCGACCGCCTTTACCCCTGCGACTACCTGCGCATACCGCTCGTCCTCGGCATAGGCGGCGGAATACACGCCGCGCACCGGTTTGGGCATGGTGTCATAACGGCCATAGGCGTCCTCCATCGCAGTGGAGATCTCGCCCAGCGTCGCATCGTGGCGTGCCGCCTCGACCGCGAGGGCGAGGAGATTGCCCTCGCGCTGCGCCGCGCCGCGCGCCAGCGAATCGAGCGCGGCCTTGCAGGCGAATTCGTCGCGGCCTGCGCGGACCTTTTCGAGCCGCGCGATCTGGCTCTGGCGGACGGCGTGGTTGTCGATATCGAGCGTGTCGATCTCGTCTTCCTTGTCGCGGCGATACTTGTTCACGCCCACGATCACCGTCTCGCCGCGATCGACGCTGGCCTGCTTGGCGGCGGCGGCCTCCTCGATCTGCGCCTTGGGCTTGCCGCTCGCGACATAGGCGGTCATCCCGCCCGCCGCCTCGACCTCGTCGAGCAGGCCCTGTGCCTTCTCGACCAGCGCGGCGGTTAGGCTTTCGATGTAGTAGCTGCCGCCCAGCGGATCGGCGACATTGGTGATGCCGGTCTCTTCCTGGATCACCAGCTGCGTGTTGCGCGCGATGCGGGCGGAGAAATCGGTCGGCAGCGCGATCGCCTCGTCGAGCGCATTGGTGTGGAGCGACTGCGTGCCGCCCAGCACCGCCGCCATCGCCTCCACCGTGGTGCGGATGACGTTGTTGTAGGGGTCCTGCTCCTGAAGCGACACACCGCTGGTCTGGCAGTGCGTGCGCAGCATCTTCGATTTCTCGTTCTGCGCGCCCAGGCCGGTCATCACGTCATGCCACAGATGGCGCGCGGCGCGCATCTTGGCGATCTCCATGAAGAAGTTCATGCCGATGCCCCAGAAGAAGGACAGGCGCGGCGCGAAGGCGTCGATATCGAGCCCCGCTTCCATCGCGCGCTTGGCGTATTCCTTGCCGTCGGCGATGGTGAAGGCGAGCTCCTGCACGGCGGTCGCCCCGGCCTCGTGCATGTGATAGCCCGAGATCGAAATGCTGTTGAATTTCGGCATGTTGGCCGAGGTATATGCGATGATGTCCGAAACGATCCGCATGGAGGGTTCGGGCGGGTAGATATAGGTGTTGCGGACCATGAACTCCTTGAGGATGTCGTTCTGGATGGTCCCCGAAAGCTTGTCCTGCGCAACGCCCTGCCGCTCGGCCGCGACGATGTAGAAGGCCATGACCGGGATCACCGCGCCGTTCATCGTCATGCTGACGCTCATCTGGTCGAGCGGGATCTGGTCGAACAGCACTTCCATGTCGCGCACGGTGTCGATCGCGACGCCCGCCTTGCCGACATCGCCCACGACACGGGGATGGTCGGAATCATAGCCGCGGTGGGTCGCGAGATCGAAGGCGACCGACAGGCCCTTCTGCCCCGCCGCGAGGTTGCGGCGATAGAAGGCGTTCGATTCCTCGGCGGTGGAGAAGCCCGCGTACTGGCGGATGGTCCACGGGCGCCCGGTGTACATCGAGGCATAGGGCCCGCGCGTGAAGGGCGCGATGCCGGGAACGCCCGGATCGATGTCGTCGGTGTCCGCGCTCGTATAGAGCGGCTTCACATCGATCCCCTCGGGCGTGTGCCAGGTGAGATCGCGCCCCTTCACCTCCTTGTCGGCGAGAGGCTTCCAGTCGTCGTAGCTCGGCGTGTCACTCATGCCCTGCCCCTAAACACAATCGTATGCAGAGGGGAAGAGGTCCCCGCGATTACTCGCCCTTGAAGGCAGGCTTGCGCTTCTGGAGGAAGGCCATGCCGCCTTCCATCGCATCCTTGCTCGCGCCCGCCAGCCGCTGGCCCTCAGCCTCGGCGAGGAAGACCTCGGTCAGGGTACCGTCGAGCGCCTTGGCGATATTCGCCTTCATCGTGGCGTAGGCGAGCGTCGGGCCGTTGGCGAGCTTCTCCGCCAGAGCCTTGGCTTCGTCGAGCAGGGCATCGTCGTCGCAGGCCTTGTAGATCAGCCCCCAGTCCTCGGCCTGCTCGGCGGAAATCTTCTCGCCCAGCATCATCATCCGCGTCGCGCGCGCCCGGCCGATCGCGCGGCTGAGCAGCCAGGTCGACCCGCCGTCGGGCACCAGGCCGATATTGACGAAGGCCTGGAGGAAATAGGCAGAGCGTCCGGCAAGGACGAAGTCGCCCGCCAGCGCGAGGCTACAGCCGACGCCCGCCGCGGGACCGTTGACCGCGCAGATCACCGGCACCGGCGCGCGCAGCACCATGTTGACTGCCGGGTTGTAGTGGTTCTGCAGCGCGCGGTGGCTGCCGCCCTTGTTCTGCAGCGCGCTGCCCTCGCCCCGCGCGGCAAGGTCCGCGCCAGAGCAGAAGCCCTTGCCCGCGCCGGTGATCAGCACCGCGCGGCTGTCGCCGAGGTCGTAGAAGGCCGCGCCGATCTCGTCCGCCATCTGCGGCGGCATCGCGTTCAGCCGGTCGGGCCGGTTGAGCGTGATGGTGGTCAGCGGACCGTCCTTCTCGACGATGATGGTTTCGTAGCTCACGCGTCTCTCCCAAAGGTGCGTTTGTCTGGTTTTATTTCGCAACCGAGATTGGCCGCGAACAGGGCGCGGCGCAAGTCCGCTACGGCGCGGCGCGGAAAATCAGGCCCCGGCGCTGGGTCGCGCCGAGACGCGCGCGTGCCAGGCAGCGAGGTTGCCGCACTCCTCGGGCATCTCCAGCCCGACGAATGTCGCAAAATCGACCGTCGTCAACAACAGGATATCGGCGACGGAATAGGCATCGCCCGCGAGGTAGTCGCGTCCGTCGAGCGACTCGTCGAAGAAGCGCATGGCGTCGGCGACGCGCGGGCGGTTGGCCTCGCCCCATTCCTCGTTGCGGCCGGGCAGCGCGGCGGTGAAGGGATGCGTGTGGACCCACACCGCGCCGACCGGCGGCATGAGGATCATCTCGACCCGGCGGCTCCACATCTCGATTGCGGCGATTTCGCGCGAGGTCGTACCGAACAGCGGCGGCTCGGGATGCTCGGCCTCGAGATAGCGCATGATCGCGACGCTCTCGGCGATCACCGTGCCGTCATCGAGTTCGAGGATCGGCGTCTGCCCGCGCGGGTTCTTGGCGACGTATTCAGGCGCCTTCTGCTCGCGCTTGGGGATCGAGACTTCCTGCATCGGAAGCTCGATGCCCTTTTCCGCCGCGAAGATACGCACGCGGCGCGGATTGGGCGCCGGATTGGGGCTGTCGTAGAATAGCATTCGAAGATCCTCTCAAATCCGCTTCACCCCGCCCGTCATCCCCGCGCAGGCGGGGATCCAGACAAGGGTCGCTCTCTGCCTCAAGGTCGGCTGGACCCCCGCCTTCGCGGGGGTGACGAAAAGGTTGGTGGAATGCGGCGCGCTCTCCGCCCCCTCAGTTCGACCAGTGCGAGTCGTCCTTGGGCGTTTCCATGATCTCGGTCAGCTGGCCCATCATGTCCTTGGGGTGGAGGAAGAAGATCGGCGTGCCATGCGCGCCGATGCGCGTCGGGCCGAGGATGCGCTTGCCCAGTCCCTCGAACCAGTTGCGCGCCTCCTCGATGTCCTCGACCTCGTAGCACAAATGATGCTGCCCCCCGGCGGGGTTCTTGGCGAGGAAACCGGTCAGCGTCGAGTTCTCGCCCAGCGGCTCGATCAGCTCGATCTGCGTGCCGTGCGTGCCCTCCTCGCCGGGCGTGTCGACGAAGCAGACCTTCACCCCCTGCTCCTCGAGATCGAATGGCTCATGCGTGAGCGTGGCGCCCATGACGTCGCGATAATAGCGCAGCGATTCCTCGATCGAGGGCGTCGCGACGCCGATATGATTGAGACGGCCGAGTTTCATTTTTGCACTCCTGCTCGGTGACAGTCGTCGAACGTCAAATCATTAACACCTACAACCCGCATGCGCTTGCATTTTAATGTGATCTTTGCACCCGCCTTAAGCTTTCCAGCGTTGGTTCTGCTGAACCTAGTCATCCATGCCGTTATGGATTTCGGGCGATTTGGTATGGAGAATATTTCCGGAGGCTGGTCGCCCAGAGTTAACATGAATGGTGGCGCTTCGTGCTGCGGATCGATCTGCCTGAGGATGTCGCCCCTCGGATCGAATTTTGGAATTGGTCCAAGCCACCCGTTGATTTCCCAGTTCCCGTCGAAATAATCTGATGAGAATTGGTTAGGATTTTGTGCATAGCTCTTAAGGAAAATGGCCTCATCGAAGGGCTTACCACTCTTGATGATAGAATAGACGGATGGCAAAGCGTCCTGAGGAGCCAAATCTTGCGTTTTCTCCTTACAGCCAGCCACAAGGGCGAGCGCGACAATCCCAACGCTATAGCGGAATATTATCATGCTTCTTCCACGGGTTCTCGAGCTGCTTTGTCCGCAGCTTGCGTAGCCCCAGCGCGATCCGCCGCCTTGTCGAATGCGGGTAGATGACCTCGTCGATATAGCCGCGCTGGGCAGCCACGAAGGGGTTGGCGAAGCGATCTTCGTATTCCTTGGTTTTCTCGGCGATCTTGCCGGGATCGTCGCGGTCCTGGCGGAAGATGATCTCCACCGCGCCCTTGGCGCCCATCACGGCGATTTCGGCGGTCGGCCAGGCGTAGTTGAGGTCGCCGCGCAGGTGCTTGGACGCCATCACGTCGTAGGCGCCGCCATAGGCCTTGCGCGTGATCACGGTGATCTTGGGCACGGTCGCCTCGGCATAGGCGAAGAGCAGCTTGGCGCCGTGCTTGATGATGCCATTATGCTCCTGTGCCGTGCCGGGCAAGAAGCCGGGCACGTCGACGAAGGTCACGAGCGGGATCTCGAAGGCGTCGCAGAAACGTACGAAGCGCGCGGCCTTCTTCGAGCTGTTGATGTCGAGCACGCCCGCGAGCACCATCGGCTGGTTCGCCACCACGCCCACCGTGCGCCCTTCCACCCGGCCGAAGCCGCAGATGATGTTTCCGGCATGGCCCGGCTGGATCTCGAAGAAATCGCCCTCGTCGAGCGTCTTACGGATGACCTCGTGCATGTCGTAAGGCTGGTTGGCATTGTCGGGGATCAGCGTGTCGAGGCTCTGCTCCTCGCGGTCCCAGGCGTCCGAGGTCGGCCGCTCGGGCACCTCCTCGCGGTTCGACAGCGGGAGGTAGTCGAAGAAATCGCGCGTCGCGAGCAGCGTCTCGATGTCGTTTTCGAAGCTGTTGTCGGCGACGCTGGTCTTGGTGGTGTGCGTTTTCGCCCCGCCCAGTTCCTCCTGCGTGACGACCTCGTTGGTCACCGTCTTGACCACGTCGGGGCCGGTGACGAACATGTAGGAACTGTCCTCGACCATGAAGATGAAGTCGGTCATGGCAGGCGAGTAAACCGCCCCGCCCGCGCACGGCCCCATGATCAGGCTGATCTGCGGCACCACCCCGCTGGCGAGGACGTTGCGCTGGAACACCTCGGCGTAGCCGCCGAGCGAGGCCACGCCTTCCTGGATGCGCGCGCCGCCGCTGTCGTTGAGGCCGATCACCGGTGCGCCGACCTTCATAGCCGTGTCCATCACCTTGCAGATCTTCTCCGCATGGCGCTTCGACAGCGAGCCGCCGAAGACGGTGAAATCCTGGCTGAAGACATAGACCAGCCGGCCATTGATCGTGCCCGAGCCGGTGACCACGCCGTCGCCGGGGATCTTCTGGTCCTGCATGCCGAAATCGACGCAATCGTGCTCGACATAGCGATCGAGCTCTTCGAAGCTGCCTTCGTCGAGCAGCACATCGAGGCGCTCGCGCGCGGTCAGCTTGCCCTTGGCGTGTTGCGCATCGATGCGCTTCTGCCCGCCACCCAGTTCTGCGGCTTCGCGGCGACGTTCCATTTCGGCGATATTGGCGGACATGCTCTCTCCGTACATACGTTTGCACGAGCGCCTAGGGCGAAGCGTGCCGCAGCGTCAATCACGCTGGGCCGAAATCAGGAACTCGATATTCCCTTCGGGGCCGGTAATGGGGCTTTCGACGATCCCCTGGACCGCGAAACCGAGCCCCTCGACCCAGGCCTGGACCTCGGCGCAGACGCGCCGGTGCAGCGCCGGATCGCTGACCACGCCCTTCTTGCCGACCTCCTCGCGCCCGACTTCGAATTGCGGCTTGATCAGCGCGACGAGCCGGCAGTGCGATTGAGCCAATTTCAGCGGGACTTCGAGTACCTTTGCGAGGCCGATGAAGCTCGCATCGCACACCACCCAGCCCACCGGGCGGTCGATCATGGCCGGGGTGAGTACGCGCGCGCTGGTCTGTTCGAGCACGGTAACACGAGGATCCTGCCGCAGTTTCCAGGCGAGCTGGTTGGTCCCGGAATCGACCGCGAAGACATGCTCCGCGCCGCCCTGCAGCAGCACGTCGGTGAAGCCGCCGGTCGAGCTGCCGATGTCCATTGCTATGACGCCGGCAGGGTCGAGCCCGAAGTGCTCGATCGCATGCGCGAGCTTGATTCCCCCGCGCGAAACCCACGGATGGTCACGCCCGCGCACATCGAGCGGCGCATCCTCGGCAAGTTGCTGGCCGGGCTTGGCGAGTTTCTGCTCGCCGCTGAACACCAAGCCCGCCATCACCAGCGCCTGCGCCCGCGTGCGGCTCTCGACGAGCCCGCGGTCCACCAGCATCTGATCGAGGCGCTTCTTCTTTGCCATTGGAAACATGGCCGTTAGCGATCATTGATGCGTCATGAAACCGATCTATGCCCATCTCGGCGGCGCATTGGCGCTCAGCTTCACTATCGCCGCCTGCGTCCCCGCGCCGGATTCAACTCCCGCGCCCACGCCGACACCCACGCCAGTCGCGAGTGCACCGGCCCCGATGCCGCCGGCGCCGCCACCTGCGGAGAACTGGATCGACAATCCGCGCACGCCGGGCGACTGGGCCTATCGTGCGGAGGCCGACGGTGGCATCGCGCTATACGGCGAACGGGCAAGCGAGGCGCTGTTCTCGATCGACTGCGATCGTAGCTCGGGCCGCGTCACGGTGACGCGCAGCGGGCGCGGCGCCTCGCCCACCGCAATGACGATCCGCACCGAGACGACCGACCGCACCCTGGCGGCCCGGGCCACCGGCTCGCAGCTACCATCGGTGACGACGTCGCTTGCCGCGAGCGATCCCCTGCTCGACGCGATGGCGATCACGCGCGGACGATTCGCTGTGGAAACTCCCGGCTTGTCCACGCTCTACCTGCCGCCCTGGGCCGAAGTGACGCGGGTTATCGAGGATTGCCGTTGACCGGAGTCGCCGTGGTTTCACCCTCGTGGTGCCCGCCAGCGACAGGTACGAAAACGGCCCGGAAAACCTTCCGGGCCACAAACGCCAATTCTGACGTGGGAAAACTTTTTTTCAAGGGTTGTTTTGCGGGCGCGAAAGACTCAAATATGCCCTCAAGATCAGCGGCGAAACGCGGTCTTGTTCCCCGGAGACGGGGTACTTTGGCTCTTAACAGCGCGAAAGGAGGTGATCCGATGTCTCATGGTTCAGCAGAGAGGTCGGCAAGTTTCCGCGCGGGGTACTATCGGTAAGCAGAGTCGATAGAGACCTCGTGAGCGGCACTTCCCGCCGCTGACCATGCGAAGGGCAGCATCACCCCAGGGTGGCGCTGCCCTTCTCATTTTGGTGGGTGCGCTCTCGACATCCGTCGATAGCTTGCGGCACCAGCCCTCACCCCCACCCGGCCACCCACGGAATTATGCTGATGGGTGGCCGGGTGGGGGTGAGGGCTGGTGCCGCCGCAAGGGAAGCGCGGATGCGCTTCACGCACGCAACAAAAACTCCTACCCCGAAACCTTGCGGAAAACCGCTTCCGGCCTTACCCGCGCATCCATGGATTTCGAGCATCTCCCCCACCCCGCCCCGGTTCCCGGCGAGACCCGCCAGCAGGCGCTGCAGGACCCCGGATTCGGCAAGTTGTTCACCGATCACATGGTCGTGATCGATTACGATGCCGACGCTCCGAATTCGGTGGGAGGCGGCTGGCACAGGGCCACGCTCGGTCCGCGTGAACCGATCACTCTCGATCCCGCGGCGGCAGTGTTGCACTACGCGCAGGAAATCTTCGAGGGCATGAAAGCCTACAAGCGCGAGGACGGCAGCCTCGCCCTGTTCCGGCCCGAGCAGAACGCGCGCCGCTTCAACGACAGCGCGCGCCGGATGGCGATGCCCGAGCTCCCCGAGGAGCTGTTCCTCGAATCGATCCGCCAGCTGGTCGCCAGGGATCGCGACTGGGTGCCGGGCGATCCCGACGGCTCGCTCTACTTGCGGCCCTTCATGTTCGCCTCGGAAGCCTTCCTCGGCGTGCGCCCCGCGCGGCAGTACAAATATATCCTCATCGCCAGCCCGGTCGGCCCCTATTTCAAGGGCGGCGCCAAGCCGGTGAAGATCTGGGTCAGCCGCAACTACACCCGCGCGGCCCCCGGCGGCACGGGAGCGGCCAAGACCGGCGGCAATTACGCCGCATCGCTCGTACCGCAGGCCGAGGGCATCGCCAATGGCTGCGACCAGGTGGTCTTTCTCGACGCGGTCGAGAAGAAATGGGTCGAGGAACTGGGCGGGATGAACCTGTTCTTCGTCTTCGACGACGGCAGCGTTGTCACCCCCCCGCTCACCGGCACGATCCTCCCGGGCATTACCCGCGACAGCCTCATCCAGCTTCTGCGCGAAGAAGGCCTGCAGGTGCGCGAGGAGCCCTATAGCATCGACCAGTGGCGCGCCGATGCCACGACGGGCAAGCTGCTCGAGACAATGGCTTGCGGCACCGCCGCGGTTGTCACGCCCGTTGGCACCGTGCTCGGCCCCGATGGCGAGTTCACCATCGGCAACGGCGGCACCGGACAGATGACCAACAGGATCCGCGAGAGACTGATCGGCATCCAGAAGGGCACCGTCGAGGACACCCACGGCTGGACGGTCACGCTCGACTGATCAGAACCGTGGCCTGACGAGAAAGCGTCGGGTGAACGTCGCGCTCGGGCGCAGGACGATGATCGCCACGCCGAGCAAGGCAATCGCCCCGCCCGCCAGAAGGCGACCGCCGATGGCATCGCCGGTCAGCCAGGCGCCGAATGCGATGGTCAGAATCGGCGTGAACAGCGTCAGCGGCACGATCAGATTGGCGTCATGCTCCTGCAACAGCCGGTAATAAGCGGTATGCGCACCCACCGAGACGACGACCGAGGCGAAGAACAGGCAGGCGACCAGTTCGAGCGGGGCCTTGGCCAATGACGCGACCTGACCGCTTTCCATCGTCGCCGTGAGTGGCAACAGCACCATGATCGAAGCGACCGCCGCCCAGGCCTGGATGCGGATCGAGGGCAGCTCCAGTCGCTTGACGAAGACCGAGCCCAAGGCGCCGACCAGCGCCGAGATGAACACCAGCAGCAGGCCGGTGCTCGTCTCCATCTGGTTGTCGCCCGCCATGGCGAACAGCACCCCGCCGAAGGCGAGACCGATGCCCATCCCGCGCCGCCAGCGAACGCGCTCGCCGAGGAAGAGGATCGCGAAGAGCACGGTCATCGGCGCGCCGGTCAGGCTCACCACGCCCGCGGCTGAAGGACTCGCGGTCGCCAAGCCCATGAACAGCAGGGCGAAGGAGCCGCCGCTGATCGCCAGCCCGATCACCAGCACCTGCCACAGCCTTGCCGGAAGCGGGCGCAGCAGCGGGACCAGCACGAGCGCGACGATCACCGATCGCAGCAGCGCGTAGAACAGCGGCGGTGCGCCGAGATCGGCGATGGCGATCTTGCTCACCACGACGTTGAGCGCCCAGACGACGTTGCACGCCATCATGACCACGAGCGCGCGCGCAGGCACGATCAGGCGTCCAGCGGCGGCAGGGCGGCCGCAAGTTCGGCCAGCCAGGTATCGGCCACCGCGTCGCTGGGAGCCCGCCAGTCACCCCGCGGACTCAGCGCGCCGCCCGCCGAGACCTTCGGTCCGTTGGGCATGGCGCTGCGCTTGAACTGGCTGAAGCCGAAGAACCGCCTGAGGAACTTCTCGAGCCATTCGGCGATGGTGACGAGGTCGTAGGCGTTCTTCGCATCATCCGGGAAGTCGATCGGCCAAAGCCCTGATTTTGCATCCTTCCAGGCATGCCAGGCGAGGAAGGCAACATGGCTCGGCTTCTGGCCCCAGCGGATGACATGATGAAGGAAGAAGTCGTTGAGCTCGTAGGGCCCGATGATCGATTCCGTGCTCTGGATCCGACCGTCGGCGCCAACCGGAACCAGCTCGGGGCTGATTTCCGTGTCGAGCACATCGCCCAGCACCGCATCGACGCCGGGATCGAACTGCCCGGTCTGGATAGCCCAGCGGATGAGATACTGGATCAGCGTCTTGGGCACGCCCGCATTGACCCCGTAGTGGCTCATCTGATCGCCGACGCCGTAGGTGCACCAGCCGAGCGCGAGTTCGCTCAGATCGCCCGTCCCGATGACCCAGCCGCCATGCTGGCCGGCTAGCCGGAAGAGATAGTCGGTCCGCAGCCCCGCCTGGACGTTTTCGAAGGTGGTGTCGTAGACGGGCTCGCCGTCGGCGAAGGCATGGCCGATGTTCTCGAGCATCAGCGTGGCACTGGGCCGGATATCGATTTCCTCGGCGGTGGTCCCGAAGGCCTTCATCAGCCGCCAGGCATTGCTCTTCGTGCTGTCGGACGTGGCGAAACCGGGCATGGTATAGCCGCGGATATCGCTGCGCGGACGGCCGAGCCGGTCCATCGCCTTCGCCGCCACGATCAGCGCATGCGTGCTGTCGAGTCCGCCCGAAATCCCGATGACAAGGCATTTGGGGCGTGTCGCCTCGATCCGCCGCATCAGCGCGTCGACCTGAATATTGAAGGCTTCGTAGCAGTCCTCGTCGAGCTTGTCCGCGCGATTGGGTACGAAGGGGAAGCGACGGATCGGTCGTCGTAGGCCATGGTCTCCGCGCGGCGCGGCATGTGCGAAACCGATCCTGCGGTAGCTGTCCTCGGGCCGGCCCGCCGCCTCGGCGGCGTCGTTGAAAGTCTGCATGCGCATGCGCTCGGCAAGAATGCGCTGGGTATCGACATCGACCACGCATAGCTCGGGCGCGAGATCGAACCGCTCGCTTTCCGCCAGCAGGTCGCCCAGTTCGTAGATCATGCCCTGCCCGTCCCACGCGAGATCGGTGGTGCTTTCGCCATGACCGCTTGCAGAGTAAGCATAGGCGCAGACCGCGCGGCTCGAGCTCGCCCGGCTGAGCAGGTGGCGTTCGTCGGCCTTGCCGATGGTAATGTTCGAGGCCGACAGGTTGAGCACGATCGTGGCTCCGGCGAGTGCGGCCATTGTGCCCGGAGGGGTGGGCGCCCAGAAATCCTCGCAGATTTCGATCCCGAAGACGAAGCCCGGAAGATCGCTGGCGGCAAAGAGCAGATCGGTCCCGAACGGCACTTCGTGCCCCGCGCAGGCGATCGTCAGCCCCACGCAGCCGCGCCCATGGGCGAACCAGCGCTTTTCGTAATATTCGCGGTAATTGGGCAGGTAGCTCTTGGGCACAACGCCGAGCAACTCGCCGCGCGACACCACGACCGCGCAATTATAAATCCGTCCATTGCGGCGCAGCGGTGCGCCGAAGACCAGCACCGGGGCGAGCTCGCGAGACGCCTCGATGATCGCCTCGGCCTGCGCCTCCACCGCATCGAGCAACGCCGACTGCAAATGAAGATCGTCAAGCGCGTAGGAGGACAGCGCGAGTTCGGGATAAAGCAGCAGATCGACATGCTCCTCCGCTGCATCGCGCGCGCATTCCAGGATCGCCGCGGCGTTGAAGGCCACGTCCGCGGTGCGAACCTTCGGCGTTGCCGTCGCGACGCGGACGAAGCCATGCGTATGCAGGTCGTAGAAGGGATGCGTGTCGCTGCCGCTCATGCTGGCGGGGCCTTTCTCGTCTGAGGACGGCGGGGCCGGTTCGATCCAGTCGGCCGGCTGGCAGACGCCGAGTTCGGCCAGCCGTTTCTGCACCGAGGCGCGGGCGATCTTGCCCTTCGCCTCCCAGCCGTAAACCGTGCGGCTCGGCCAGGCGGCGGGAACGCCATAACGCGCGCCGAATTCCTCCGCGCTGAGCGGTGGATCCTGCGCTTCGCGCCATTGGCGAATCTTGATGCCGGCCAAGTGCATGGCCAAGCGAGTATCCTTTTAGGCTACTCTACGCAACCGCAGCCTGCTCTTCCTTGCGCATCTCGCTGCGGAAGCCATTGAGGACGGGGCCGGCATGGTGCGTTGCGCCCGCCTGCGATGCAAAGGCCGCCAGCAGCTGGCTGCCGAGCCCGCCATCGGGATCGACGAGGGCGTCGTCACCGACACCGTCATCCTCGATCGTGAAGCGCCAGCCGTCGTCGCGGACATGGAAGAAGACGGCGATGGTCCCCGGACGTCCGTCGGGGAAGGCGTATTTGCAGGCATTGGCGACCGCCTCGTTGAGATAGAGGCCGATTGCCACGGCTTCCTCGCGGGTCAGCGTGGCGGGTTCGACCTCGCGGAACAGCCGCACTGCGGGAGACAGGCTCGCCCCCTCGATCCGGTCGAGCAGGAATTCGAGATAGGGCTTCATCTCGACATTGGGCTGGTCCGACTGCTCGAGCGCCAGCGCAGAATAGGCATCGGCAAAAGTCCGCACGCGGCCCACAGCCTCTTCGAGCGGGGCATGCAGTTCCTGCTGCGGAATGCGACGCTTCTGCAGTTCGAGCATGCTGGCGACGAGAGCGAAATTGTTCTTGGTCCGGTGCTCGAGGTCGGCCAGCAGCGTCAGGCGGCGGTCCGCCCGCTCGCGAATTTCATCCATCGTGCTATGCGCCGCGCGCCGGAACGCCTCGGCAAAGATCAGCACCACCAGCGCACTCGCCGCATTGAGCAGCACGCGCGCCGGGTCCGTGGGATCCGCGAACAGCAGCGATTGCGTCGGCGGCAGGATGACGAACCAGGCCCAGAAGAAGGTCAGCAGGAACGCCACCGCGCCCGCCTGCCAGTGACCGTAGAGCGTGGCGAGCAGGATCGTGGGATAGATCAGCGCAAACGGCCCCGAGACGGGCGCCCAGACGTCGAACAGCGAGCGCAAGCCGATCATGGCGCCTCCGCACAGGACGCCGAAGATCACTTGCGCAGCGATCTTGCTCCGGCGCGTGAGGAAATCGCGACTGACGTCGAAATTGGCGAGACGCTGCATTGGGGCGACCTTCCAGCGGAAGACTGATGCCAGGCGAACTGCGAATGCAGCGACGGGCAATCGACGGCTCCGCTCCATCGAATTTGCAGCTTTATCCGATTTCGAGCGCGAACATAACCCTTCGCAACACCGCCAGTCAGGCGGCGAGCAATTCCTTCGCCTTGGGGCTTTCGTGCAGCAACTCGATCAGGCCGCGTTCTTCGCGGGTGAGCCAGCGCGTCGCGCGCGGCAGGCGCAGAGAGTCGCGCCACTCTTCCTGCTCGGCGAGCAGTTCGAAGACGGCCGGGTGAATATAGCTCTTGCGCGTCACGGCAGGGGTATTGCCCAGGTGCGCCGCAACGCATTCGAGCAGCGCTTTCATCGGCATCGCTCCCTCGGCTTCGTTGAGGCAGGTCAGAGCCCTCACGCTCGCGTGCCAGGTGCGAAAGTTCTTGGCGGTGAAATCCTGCCCCATGGTCTCGCGCAGGTAATCGTTCACATCGCCCGAGCCGACGGTGTGCAGTTCCCCGTCTTCATCGATATATTTGAACAGGTTCTGCCCCGGCAGATCCTGCATCTTGCGGACCATCCGCGCCAGGCTGCCGTCGGACAGCGTCACCTCGCGCAATTTGCCGCCCTTGCCCTTGTAGCGCAGGCGGAGTGTCTTGCCGGTCAGCTCCGCATGGCGCTTGCGCAGCGTCGTCGCCCCGAAACTCTTGTTGGTCTTCGCATAGCCTTCGTTGCCGACGCGCACCGCGCCGAGATCGAGCAGCCGGACCACGCTCGCCACCGCGCGTTCACGCGTCAGCTTGTGTCCGCGCAGATCCTCTTCGACGCGCTTGCGCACCAGCGGGAGCAGGCTGCCGAAGGTGACGCAGCTGTCGAACTTCTCGCCCTCGCGCGCAGCACGGAACTCGGGGTGGTAGCGATATTGTTTGCGCCCCTTGGCGTCGACGCCGGTGGCCAGGATGTGACCGTTGGGTGCGGGGCAAAACCACGCGTCCGTATAGGCGGGCGGCAGTGCGATCGCGCTGAGCCGGCGCTTTTCCGAAGGGTCGGTGATCAGACCGCCTTCGGGATCGTAATAGGCCCATCCCCTACCCGCCCCCTTGCGTGTTATCCCGGGCAGGTCGTCGTCGACATAGATGAGCTTCGTCATGGCGAAGGCAACAACCGTGGGATTGGCATCACGGTTCCCCACCTTGCGGCGAATGGAGGGGTGGATTAGCACCCGACCAGAGGAGAACGAGCTTGGCCGACGCAACCTACACCCCGCCTGAAGTCTGGACCCACGACGCCGAGAACGGCGGACGTTTCGCCAGCATCAATCGCCCCACCGCGGGTGCGCGCGAGCAGAAGGAGCTGCCGGTCGGCGAGCACGACTTCCAGCTCTATTCGCTGGCGACGCCCAATGGCGTGAAGGCGACCATCATGTTCGAGGAACTGCTCGAGGCGGGTCACTCCGGCGCCGAGTACGATGCCTGGACGATCAATATCGGCGAGGGAAACCAGTTCGGATCGGGTTTCGTCGACCTCAACCCCAATTCCAAGATTCCCACCCTGCTCGATTGCAGCGGGAAGACGCCTTTTCGCGTGTTCGAAAGCGGTGCGATCCTGATGCACCTCGCCGAAAAATTCGGCGCCCTCCTGCCCACCGATCACACGCGTGCAGAGGTGCTCAGCTGGCTCTTCTGGCAGGTCGGCAGCGCCCCCTTCATCGGCGGCGGATTCGGCCATTTCTACGCCTATGCGCCGGAGAAATACGAATATCCGATCAATCGCTATGCAATGGAAACCAAGCGGTTGTTCGATGTCGCCGACCAGCGCCTCGCCCAGTCCGAATATCTCGGCGGCACGGATTATACGGTTGCCGACATCGCGACCTTCCCCTGGCTCGCGCCCTTCGTTCTCGGCGGCATCTACGGCGAGGCACGTACCTTCCTGTCGATCCACGAGTACGAGAATGTCGAACGCTGGGTGAAGCAGATAGCGGAGCGCCCGGCGGTACGCCGCGGACGCATCGTCAACAAGGCATGGGGCGAGGAAGACGAGCAATTGCTCGAGCGTCATTCGGCAGCCGATTTCGAAGGCAAGAAATACTAGCCGCCCCGCGCACCAGCGCTTGACTTGCATTCGGGCCTGTCCTCTCATCGCCAGCGTGACGAGAGGACATCCGATTGGCTGACGCGCGGCCGCCCGTCTCACGGCTGGAGAAGATCGGCTATGGCGTGGGCGAGCTCGCCTCGTCCTTCTACATCAACTTCTTCAACATCTACCTGCTCTACTTCTTCGTCGAGCTCGGCGGGGTCGGTCCGGCGGCTATGGGGCTGATGCTGCTGCTGACCAAGTTCTTCGACGCGGTCACCGATCCGGTGATGGGCGCGATCGGCGACCGGACCCGCAGCCGCTGGGGGCGCTATCGCCCCTTCCTGCTTTGGGGAGCGGTCCCCTTCGGACTGTTCGGCGCAGCGATCTTCGCCGCCCCTCCGATGTCCCCCACGGGTATGCTGGTCTGGGCCTATGTCACCTATACGTTGACTATGGTCGCCTTCACCGCGACCAATGTCCCCTACGCCGCGCTCATGGGCGTGATCTCGCCGAGCGCCGACACGCGCGCCTCGGTTGCGGCCTATCGCATGGTATTCTCTGCGCTGGCCGTGGTCGCCGTCGCCGTCGTCGCGACCACGCTGGTACGCGAACTGGGCGCGGGCGACGAACGCTACGGGATCAGTCTGACCATGGTCCTGCTCGCCGGAAGCAGCACGCTCGCCCTGCTCTCGGCCTTCGCCTTCAGCCGTGAGCGCATTCCCCCGGCCGAAACCAATGGCCGCATCCGCGACGATGTGAAGCTGCTCGTGCACACCCCGGCATGGATCGCGGTCGCCATTGCCGCGGTGCTGACCCCGGTCGCGCTCGCCGCACGCGCGGGCAGTGCGCTGTTCTGGTTCCGCTATGTCGCCGGCGACGACGGGCAGCCCGTGTTCCTGTTCCTCGACCGGATCGGCCTGTTCTACACCGCCTTCGCCTTGGGACAGCTGTTGGGGGTGGTCCTGGCCGGGGCCTTGGCCCGGCGATTCGACAAGGGCCATCTCGTGATCTTCGCCGGCGCGCTCAAGGTCTGCGCCATCGGCGCCTTCTACATCATGCCGCTCGACGCGATCTGGCCGCAGACCATCGCCCAGGTCGTGGTGGGGATCGGCCTCGGCATGATCATGCTGCTGGCCTATTCGATGTTCACCGACATCGCCGAATATATCGAGTGGACCACCGGGCGCCAGATGACCGGCCTGGCGGTGTCGGGCGCGGTCTTCGCGATCAAGACGGGGATCGCGCTCGGCGCCGCGCTGCCAGGCATGCTGTTCGCCCTGACGGGCTTCGAAGCCGGTGCGGTACAGAGCGAAAATGCCAAATTCGGCATCGACTTGGCATTCGCCATCGTCCCGGCGCTCATGATCGTGCCCGCCGGAGTCGCAATGCTGTTCTACCGGCTCGATCGGGCGACCATTGCGGAACTGGAAAACGATCTCGCGAAGCGGCGGATGCAAACTGCCCCCACCCCCTTCCCTTCCGCGCGCGACGCGCTATAGGGGCGCGCACCCGCTGGGGTGTAGCCAAGTGGTAAGGCATCGGTTTTTGGTACCGACATTCGCAGGTTCGATCCCTGCCACCCCAGCCAGCTAGCTTCGAAGCAACCCCAAAAGCCCGGAAATCCTTGTTCTTCGAAACCAAGTCAGGCCTGAATCACTTCATCGTCGACTCCGTCGTCAGGCTGACCGCTGCAAATTTCGCGGAAGCCGGCGGCCATGAAGCGGGCCAGTCGCGCCTTTATCGCGTCGAAGTCATCCGCCTTGCACAGGCCTTCGGATAGCTTGTCGATGCGCCCCGTTCGAGCGAGCGTGAGCATGAGAGCGCCCGACACGAAATGGAAGCCCCAGAAAATCTCCGTGCGGCTGCAGTCGGGCATGGCGCGCTCGAGCAGGCCCGTCAGCCTGAGCACGACGGGGTCGAACCACTGGTCGAACATATCCGCGCCCCATTCGGGCGTACTCGCGACCAGCGCCGCCATCGTCCCGGCGTTGCGCCAGCCCGGACCGCCCTCATAGAGTTCGAGGTTCGTGTCGAGAAAGGCGCGTAACGCTCCCTCCACCGTGACGTTGTCACCGACCTCCTTCTCGTACGTGTCAAGGGCCTCCATACGCACCCGGTTGGCCTCGCGCGCGCGCCGGGCAAAGACCTCGTCGAATAGCTTCTGCTTGTCGTTGAAATAGTAGTTCACCAGCGTGTGGTGCACGCCGATCTCGGCGGCGACATCCTTGAGGGCAACGCCGTGAAACCCGCGCCGGGAAAACAGCATTTCGGCGGCATCGAGCATCTGTTCGGTAGTTTCCGCGCGGCGCTCCGCCTTCGATTGTGGTTTCCTGGCGCTCACTTTCTTCGATGCCAACGGTCCATCCCTCTTGAATTTTGAAGCGGCAGCCTGCGCGCGGGCGATGTGAATGTTCCACTCGGGCCGCCGCGCCTCTCAAGGCACGAGAGGCAAGGGTCATCGACCAAAGTGTGACCATCCGCAAGCCACCGTGGCTCGTAACGTCTTTCGTTGCGAACGCCCATGATACCGCAAAAACCAGCCGGCAACGGCCCTGTCAACGTTGTTCACGCTCGCGAGAGTGAATGTTGACAAGCGATAAAATGGTGGTACCTCCTCAGCCAGACGAGCGCGAAAGCTCGCACCAGATGACCAGGGAGAGAGTTTATGAGATCGCACCTCGCGGCGACTGCTTCGGCGTTCGCCATTGCCTTGTCGGCCAGCCCTTCGTTCGCTCAAGACACATCTTCGCCCGAGGCTGAAGGCGAGCGGATCGAGGATATCTCTCCGGCCGCCGACGAGCGTGCCAATGTCATCATCGTTACGGCGACCAGGCGTGAGTCGAGCCTTCAGGACGTGCCCCTGAGCGTCAGCGCCTTCCAGCAGGAAGAACTGAACGAGAAGGGCATCGTCGGATACGAACGCCTCGCACGGGAAACGCCCGGCGTAGTCATCAACCGGCCGACGCAGAACTTCAACAATTTCACCGCGCGCGGCATCTCGACCAATGGCTACAGCGCGGGGCTGCAGGCACCGGTTGCCATCTATATCGACGAGCTGCCAATCTCCGCCAACGGCAACTCGACCATTCTCGATCCCAATCTCTACGATGTCGAGCGCGTCGAATTCCTGCGCGGCCCGCAGGGCACGCTGTTCGGCTCCGGCTCGCTCTCCGGTGCGATGCGGATCATCACCAAGAGTCCCAATCCGCAGGCGTTCGAAGCCTCGGCGCTGGTAGACCTCGGCTATACCGAGGAAGGCGGTCTGCGCCAGCGTTACAACGGGATGGTCAACGTTCCGCTGGTGGATGATGCCATGGCATTCCGCGCGGTCGGGTATTACCGCAACGAAGACGGCTGGGTCGACAATATCGGCACCGGTATCAAGGACGCCAATTCGCTCGAGGCCTACGGGGTTCGCGCCGCTGTCCTCGTCCAGCCGTCTGACCGGTTCTCGGTCAAGTTCTCGGTCAACAAGGAAGTCAGCAAACCTGCCGATTCGTCGCTGACCAACCCGGCGCTGGGCACCTATGTCCGCAGAACCGCCAAGCCCGACGAGTTCCAGAGCAATCTGCTGGCGCTCAACGTGACGGTGAACGCCGATCTCGGTTTCGCCGAACTGGTCAGCTCGACCACCTATTCCGATCTGGTCGGCGACTTCATCGTCGATCTTGCCGGCACCTACAACCAGCTCGTCCCCTTCTCGCTCGACGCGGTCGGCTACGACGACATCATCGTGCAGGAAGTCCGCCTGGCATCGTCGCATGGCGGGCCCTTCGA
>NZ_JBLYYF010000053.1:0-30716 GCF_048550555.1 Qipengyuania sp.
AAGAAGCGCCGCGACCGCGAGGAGCGTAACTGATGGCCCGTCCGTTTTTCCGCCGCCGCAAGTCCTGCCCGTTCTCGGGCAAGAACGCCCCCAAGATCGACTACAAGGACGTCCGCCTCCTTCAGGGCTTCATGTCCGAACGTGGCAAGATCGTCCCCAGCCGCATCACCGCCGTCAGCGCCAAGAAGCAGCGTGAACTGGCCAAGGCCATCAAGCGCTCGCGTCACATCGGCCTGCTGCCGTACATCGTGAAGTAAGGAGAAAATCCATGGATATCATTCTCCTTCAGAGGATCGAAAAGCTCGGCTCGATCGGTGACGTGGTCACCGTGAAGGACGGCTATGCCCGCAACTTCCTGCTCCCGCAGAAGAAGGCCCTGCGCGCCAACGAAGCCAACAAGAAGGTCTTCGAAGCGAACCGCGACCGCCTGGAAAAGGAAAACGCGGAACGCCGCAGCGATGCCGAAAAGGCCGGCGAAAAGGTCCAGGGCGTCGAAATCGTCCTGATCCGCGCTTCGTCGAACACCGGCCAGCTCTACGGTTCGGTCAATGTCCGCGACATCGCCGCCTCGCTCGCCGAGAAGGGTCACGACATCGACAAGAAGCAGGTCATCATGGGTGACCCGATCAAGACGATCGGCATGCATGAAGTCCGCATTGACCTTCACCCCGAAGTCTCGGTCACGATCAAGGCCAACGTCGCCCGTTCGGACGACGAAGCCGAGCTGCAGAGCCAGGGCATCGACGTGATGGCGCAGATGTTCGAAGACGAGCAGCGCGAGATCGAGGAACAGGCCGAAGCCAATCGCATCGACCCGACGCTCGAGCCCGGCGAAATTCCCGCCGACCTGCTCGACGACGCGGCCGAGGCGGATGACGAGACCGCCGAGGGCTGATCTTCGAAACGGCAACGAACCATGAAAAGGGCGCGGCGGCTTCGGTCACCGCGCCCTTTTTGTAAGAAGCGTCGGCGCCCCCTATGTGGGGTGCCGACACAGTACCGAAAACAACAAGAGGCAGGAGAAACGCCCATGGATTCGATCGACCAGACTCTCGACCGGCTCGAGAAGATGTATGACGCGGCCGTCGAACGGCTGCGCGAGGATGTCATCGCCTTCGGCCGCGAGCGCACATTGCCCGCGCCCGAACGCCGCAGCGACGGCAGCTATTCCTATCCCGAACTGCGGCTGCGCTTTCGCGGCGGCGACCAGCCCGAGGACCGCAACCGCGCCTTCGGCCGGCTCAACGCGCCGGGGCTCTATGCCACCACGGTCACGCGCCCCGCACTGTTCCGCGACTATCTGCGCGAACAGCTCGAGCTGATCGAGGAGAATTACGAAGTCGAGATGGAAGTCGGCTCCTCGCGTCAGGAAATCCCCTTCCCCTATGTCCTCGATGGCGAGGCCGGGGCCGAGCTGGTCGGGGTCGATCCCAACCTCATCGCGCGCCATTTCCCCTCGACCGAGCTGGCCGATATCGGCGACGAGCTGGCCGACGGCATCGTGCTTGAAAATGCCGAGGACCCGATCCCGCTGTCGCTGTTCGACGGGCTGCGCACCGATTTCAGCCTCGCGCGGCTGGCACATTACACCGGCACCAGCACCGAGCATTTCCAGCGTTTCATCCTGTTCACGAACTACCACCGCTATGTCGACGAATTTGTCGACTGGGCGGGCGCGCAGCTCGGTTCGAACGGCCATACCGCGCTGGCCGGCGCGGGCGGGCTGATGCTGACCGAGAAGACCGACAATGCCCGCGCGCAGCTGTCCGACACCGCCTGGCGGCGGCACCAGATGCCCGCCTATCACCTCGTCGGCCCGAACCGCGAAGGCATTACGCTGGTCAATATCGGCGTCGGTCCCTCCAACGCCAAGACGATCTGCGACCACCTCGCCGTGCTGCGGCCCGAGGCCTGGCTGATGATCGGCCACTGCGGCGGCCTGCGCCCGAGCCAGAAGATCGGCGATTACGTCCTCGCCCACGCCTATCTGCGCGACGATCATGTGCTCGACCCGGTGCTCCCGCCCGAAATCCCCCTCCCCGCCATCGCCGAAGTGCAGCAGGCGCTCGCCGGGGCGGCCGAGGAGGTATCGGGCGAACACGGCGCGGACCTCAAGAAGCGCATGCGCACCGGCACCGTCGTCACCACCGACGATCGCAACTGGGAACTGCGCTACACCAGCTCGGCGCATCGCATGAGCCTCAGCCGCGCGGTCGGCGTCGACATGGAAAGCGCCACCATCGCGGGACAGGGCTACCGCTTCCGCGTGCCCTACGGCACGCTGCTGTGCGTGTCGGATAAGCCGCTCCACGGTGAGATCAAGCTGCCGGGCCAGGCCAATGCCTTTTACGAGGAAGCGATCGCCGCGCACCTCCAGATCGGCGTGACCGCCTGCAAGCGGCTGCGCGAGGAAGGCCCGCGGCTCCACAGCCGCAAACTGCGCGCTTTCAACGAACCGCCGTTTCGGTAAACTCGCTCCCCGCAAGGGAGAGAGACATGACCGATACGCCGAACCGCTCGCGCTCGATCGCGGGGCGCATCGCCATCGTGACCGGAGCGGCGAGCGGCATGGGACGTGCCACCGCGCTTCTGTTCGCGGCCGAGGGCGCGAGGGTGGCGGTGACCGATCTCGACCTGGTGGCCTGCGAGGAGGTGGCACGCGAATGCGGGGCGGAGGCGCGCGCCTATGCGCTCGACGTGGCGGACGGGGACACGATCGCGCGCGTCGTCGCGCAGATCGCCGCGGATTTCGGCGGGATCGACATCCTCGTCAACAATGCCGGCGTATCGAGCTTCTGCGCGCTCGACGAGGATGCCTATGAGGAAATCTGGCACCGCGCGCTCGCCGTGATGCTCACCGCGCAGCAGCGGATGGTGCGCGCCGCAATGCCGCACCTGCGCCGGAGCGATGCCGCGCGGATCGTCAATATCGCCAGCACCGAGGGACTGGGCGCGACGCCGGGCGACACGCCCTATGTCGCGGCCAAGACGGGCGTGACCGGGCTGACGCGTGGGCTTGCGGTCGATCTCGGACCCGAAGGCATTACCTGCAACTGCATCTGCCCCGGCCCGATCCGCACCGCGATGACCGAAGCGGTGCCCGACGAGCACAAGGTGATCTTCGCCAAGCGCCGC
The DNA here is from genome assembly GCF_048550555.1 of Qipengyuania sp. Classification (GTDB taxonomy): domain Bacteria; phylum Pseudomonadota; class Alphaproteobacteria; order Sphingomonadales; family Sphingomonadaceae; genus Qipengyuania. Next base: position 3,136 of record NZ_JBLYYF010000053.1, read on the forward strand.
ACCGCGCTGAAGCGCTATGGCGACCCCGAGGAAGTGGCGCAGATGACGCTCTCGCTGGTACTCCCCGCAGCAAGTTACATCACCGGCGCGGTGATCCCCGTCGACGGCGGGCTGATGGCGCGGAATGCGTGAGGTTCAGCCAGGCTCGAGAGCAAAGTCCACCCAGATCGTGACCTGCTGCTGCATCTCGCCGACCTCCACTGTGGTCGCACTGATCGGCGACGGCGGGGGTGGCGGAGGTGGCGGCGCTCCCGCCCCGCCGATGCGCGATCCGGTCACGATGATCGGTTCGTAGCTGGCCGAGCGCTGGCGTTCGCTGATCCGCAGCACCTTGGCTACGCGCATGCCGAAAGCGGACGCATAGGCGTCGGCCTCCGCCTTGGCTTCGGCAACCGCATCATTGCGGGCTTCCGCGACGGCCTTGCTGTCGTCCTCGATCGAGAAGAACGGCCCGCTGACGTTGTTCGCCCCGGCCTCGAACAGCACCGTGAGCATGTCGGATGCCTTCTTCACATCACGGATGCGCACGGTGACCGAATTGCGCGCCTGATAGCCGGTTATGCGCGGCGGTTCGCCGCCCTGCCTGTCATAGTTGAATTGCGGGTCGAGGCTGACGCTCTGCGTCTGGATGTCGCGCGCAGGCACACCTGCCTTCTTGAGGGCGGCCACCACCTGATTCATGGCCTGCGCATTGCTGTCGGCCGCCTCGCGCGAGGTGGTGGCAAAAGTCACCACCCCGCCGGTCAGGCTGGCCTGATCGGGCGCAACATAGCTCTGCCCGGTCGACTGAACTTCCAGCAGCGTCTGGTTCGGAGCGAGGACTTCGAGTGCGGTCGACTGCGCAGCAGCGCCGGTCGAAAAAAGGATCGTGCTGGCGAGGAGCAGGCTAGGACGCATGCGATAAACTCCTGAGGTCCAAGATAAATCCTAAAGCCTCATATGCGCCTGGTGTTCCCCGGGATCACCCCTGCCCCTTGGTCTTGGTCTTGCCGTCGCGCGCGTTCTTTTCGATGTAGTCGATGATCATCCCGGCGATGTCCTTGCCGGTGGCGTTCTCGATCCCTTCGAGACCGGGCGAGGAATTGACCTCCATGATCACCGGGCCGTGATTGCTGCGCAGCATGTCGACGCCGCACACGTTGAGGCCCATGCGCTTGGCCGCGCGCACGGCGGTGCTGCGTTCCTCGGGCGTGATCTTGATCAGCTGAGCGCTGCCGCCGCGGTGCAGGTTGCTGCGGAAATCGTCGGGCGCACCGGTGCGCTTCATCGCCGCGACCACCTTGCCGCCGACCACCAGTGCGCGGATGTCGGTACCGCCCGCTTCCTTGATGAATTCCTGCACCAGGATGTTGACGTTGGCGCCGCGGAAGGCCTCGATCACCGACTTGGCGCTGCTCATCGTTTCCGCGAGGACGACGCCGATGCCCTGCGTGCCCTCGAGCAGCTTGATCACCACCGGCGGCCCCTTGACCGCCTTGATGATCTCCTCGGCCTGCTTGGGATCGTTGGCATAGGCAGTCAGCGGCAGGCCGAGCCCGTGCTTGGCGAGGATCTGCATGCTCCTGAGCTTGTCGCGGCTGCGGCCGATGGCGACGCTTTCGTTCAATGGCCAGCAGCCGCGCATCTCGAACTGGCGCAGGATCGCGAGGCCGTAATTGGTGATCGAGGCGCCGATGCGAGGGATGACCGCATCGTATCCGACGCAGGGCTCGCCATTGTAGTAGACCTCGGGTCGATGGCTCGCGATGTGGACCGTGCAGCGCGTGGTGTTGAGAATGTCGAAATGGTGCCCGCGCGCTTCCGCCGCCTCCTTGAGGCGTTGGTGCGAATAGAGATTGGCGTTGCGCGCCAGCATCGCGATTTTCATGACGTGTGACCCTTTTCAACGTCGCGGCCCGGGCTCTGGAGCCAGGAATGGCCCGAGTCGACGACGAACCGGCGCCTTAGCGCAGATCGCCCGATCAGCATCGGGAATTTCATGTCGCTCCGATCGGCCAGGCTGATCTCGGCGCGAAATGTGACGTTGCCGATACACAGCGGCGTCTTGACGATCATCCGGCGCTGCGTCTCGCCGTTCGAGCTGGTGATCCCGCGCCAGTCGATATGCACCGCCTCGCACACCTGGCGCACGTGCTGGCGGTCGAAGTCGACCGCGAAGCGGACATAGCGTTCGCCGTCGCGTTCGAACTGTTCGAGGATCGTCGCATGGAGCGAGGAGGTGCGCGCTCCGGTATCGATCTTGGCCGGCAGCGCATGCAGGCCGAGATCGGGAAGGTGAACCAGCTCGCGCCAGCCCACGACCTCCAGCTTGGTCTTCTTTTCTCCCATGATGCAAGCTGTTAGCTGCTCCGCACCCGGGTTGGCAATGCGGGGCGGCGGCACGATGCCACCGCCCCGGACTTGCCGCTTACCAGCCCTTGGTCTGGCCCTTGTTTTGTTCCTTGAGCCACTGCATCAGCGGCGCGAAATATTCGAGCATCGGCTTGGCGCTCATTTCCTCGGTGCCGGTGAAGGCCTCGAGCGCTTCGGGCCAGGGCTTCGACGAGCCCATTTCGAGCATGGCGTTGAGCTTGGCGCCGACTTCCTTGTTGCCGTAGAACGAGCAGCGGTGCAGCGGCCCCTTCCAGCCGGCCTGGTCGCAGGCGGCCTTGTAGAACTGGAACTGCAGGATCCGCGCGAGGAAATAGCGCGTATAGGGGGTGTTGCCCGGGATGTGGTACTTGGCGCCGGGATCGAAGGCGTCGGCGGGCCGCTCTACCGGCGGGACGATGCCCTGGTAATCCTGCTTCAGGTCGACCCACGCCTGGTTGTAGGTATCGGGTACGATCGAGCCGTCAAACACACCCCAGCGCCATTTGTCGACCAGCAGGCCGAAGGGAAGGAAGGCGACCTTGTCCATCGCCTGGCGCAGCAGCAGGCCGATGTCCTTGTCGGCGCTCGGCACCTTGCTCTTGTCGAGCAGGCCGATGTCGACCAGGTATTGCGGCGTGATCGACAGCGCGATGAAGTCGCCGATCGCCTCGTGGAAGCCGTCGTTCGCCCCGTTGAGGTAGAGGAACGGTTGGTCCTTGTAGGCGCGCTGGTAGTAATTGTGCCCCAGTTCGTGGTGGATGGTGACGAAGTCGTCGGCATTCACCTTGGTGCACATCTTGATACGGATGTCGTCCTTGTTGTCGATGTCCCAGGCGCTGGCGTGGCACACGACCTCGCGGTCGGCCGGCTTCACGAACATCGAGCGCTGCCAGAAGGTTTCGGGCAGCGGCTGCATGCCGAGCGAGGAATAGAAGCCCTCGCCATAGTGGACCATGTCGAGCGGGGTCTTGTCCTTCGCCGCCAGCAGGTCGCCGATGTCATAGCCGAGATCGCCGGCACCCTGCGGTGCGACCAGCGGATAGATATTGCCCCATTCCTGCGCCCACATATTGCCGAGCAGGTCGGCGCGGATCGGGCCGGTGGTCGCCTGCACCTCGTCGCCGTACTTCTGGTTGAGCCTGGTGCGGACATAGGTGTGCAGCTCGACATAGAGCGGCTTGAGCTCGTTCCACAACCGCTCGGTCATGGCGGTGAATTCCTCGGGGCTCATGTCGTAGCCCGAGCGCCACATCGCGCCGACATTGTCGAAGCCGAGCTCTTCGGCACCCTGGTTGGCGATGCCGACCATCTTGGCGTAGTCGCCCTTCATCGGTGCGCCGACATTGTCGTGCCAGCTTGCCCACATCTCGGCATATTCGGCCGGCGTATGCTCGAGATTGCCCATCTCGGCCTCGATGTCACTGCCGCTGATCGGCTTGCCATTGAGCGTGCCCTGCCCCTTGCCGTACTGGCTCGAAAGCGCGGTGGTGATGGTCGACAGCTCGGCCGCAGCGCCGGCGGTGGTCGGCGCCGGCAGGACGATGCCGTTGCGCAGGATGTCGAGCTTGCGCTTCACATCGGCATCGAGGCCCGCGATGTCGGCATATTTCGCCGCCTCGATCGCATAGGCGACCTGCTTCTCGGTCAGCTCGGCATTGCTGGCGGCGGCGAGCGCGTCGGTATCCTCGGTGATATAGGTATAGTTGACCCAGTTGATCTGGGCGTTGCCGACCGAGAACTCGGCGAAATCCTTCTCCACCGCCGCGACGAAGTCGGCCGCGCCCTGCGCGGTATGCGGATAGGCGGTCTGCGCCTGCTCCTCCGGAGCGGCGTCCTGGGCGAGCGCCGGCGCGGCGAGCGAGATGGCGAGCGCGGAAAGCGCGACGGAAGCGAGTTTCATGGTTGTCCTCTCAGGAGTGAATTCTGCGATGTGGTTTCACGTGCTACCGGATTGCACCTGCAGCGTCGCTTAATCAAGCTTCGGCCTGCCCAGTCGCCCGATCGCCAACGCCGCAAGCACACCGAGGAATGTCGCGACCCACGCGGCGGACTTTATGGGGCGCACCGCGGCAGCCGTCCCGGCCATTGCGTCCGACCCTCGTTCGCGCAGCAATTGAATCATTTGTAGAACCGTTTCGGTATAGTCGCAGAGCACGAAGACTACCGCCGACGCGGCGATGAGGACGCCCAGAAGCCCCAAAGCGCCGGGCATCGCCATGAAGCTGCGCCCTGCCCGCCAGCTGCCCCAGCCGTAGATTCCGATGAACACCAGGTCGCCGAGCATGGCTACGATCGCCAGGTTGCGGACCCCGCCCGCGCGCCATTGCGCCTGAATTTCATCGACCCGCGCCGCGCTTCCCGCCGCCTGGTGTTCGCCGATGCCCCAGGTCACCCCGTTTCCGAAGAGAGTGATGGAGACGCTCAGCGCGATCACTACGGCGAAGGCGGCAAGGCCCCACAGCCACCAGCGCAGATCGGACTTCGGGCCGGTCATCGTTGCCGTGCCAGCCAATCGGCGATCGCCTCCCCCAGGTCGGGCTTGGTCACGCTGCTCATATGAGTGCCCGGAACCTCGATGAAGGTCGCATCGGGCAGCATCTGGGCGAGCTCCTCCGCGGAGCCATTGTCGCGGTCCTCGTCGCCGCAGACCACCAGCGTCCGCATGGCGACATTGTCGAGCAACGCGAGGTCGAGGTCGGGCATGGTGTCGAGCAGCAGGCGTGCCGCCACCCGGTCGACGCCCTGCGATTTGAGGAATTGCATCGAGAAGTAATCCGGATCGCCCCGGGGGATTTCGTCGAATTTGTCGATCACGCGGTGGAACTTGGCCGCCCGGCGATGCCATTCGCCCAGCCCCGCCGTGCCCATGCCGCCGATCACCAGATGTGCCGGCTCGAGTACGTCATGTGCCACCGCATGCAGCGACGTCCGCGCACCGAGCGAGAAACCGCCGAGATCGTAGTCCGCAAGGCCCATATGATCGACTAGCGCCGCCACGTCGCGCACCAGCACGTTCGAGGGATATTTCTCCGGGTCGTGCGGCGCCGCGCTCTCTCCGTGGACGCGGAAATCGAGCATGATCACTTCGAAACCCTGCGCCGCGATCGTCTCGTGGTGCCCCCACTTGATCCAGTTCATCGCCGCGCTCGAGAACAGGCCGTGAAGCAGGACGAAGGGCCGCCCCTCCCCATGCCGGTGGATCGCCAGTCGCGTACCGTCGAAACTTTCGAAGAACTCTGTCCTCACTCGGGCACCTCGCCGGTCGCGTCGATCCAGCGCTGGCTCAGCGCCGTATGCTCGCTCAAGGGAATGCGCTTGAGGCCTGAGGTGTCGATCCAGGCTTCGTGGATCTTCTCCGAGGCGAAATGCCAATGCGGTTCGATGCCATAGGGTTCGTCGAGGCTGCCGACGGTGATGTCCATGTTTTCGCCCTCGTTGAAGGCGAAGCCGAGCGGTGTGCCGCATTGGTTGCAGAAGGGCCTCCGCGCGATGGGCGAGCTCGCATACCAGTCGGGTCCACTCTCCCACGTCATGTCGCTCTTCGGCAGGCCGATGAAAGCGATCGAGACCCCGCCCGTCGCGCGCTGACACATGCGGCAATGACACAGATAGGCCTGATCGGGGTCGATCTGCGCCGAATAGCGCACGGCGCCGCACTGGCAGCCTCCGGTTTTCGCCTCTTTCATCGCTCTGCAATCCCCACGAATGCGACCCAGTCCTCGCTGGTCCGCGGTTGCTCGTCCATCGCCTTGGCGTCGTCCGGCAGGCGGATCCACGGCTGCTTGCTCCTCACCCAAAGGTGAGCGGCAGGAACGAACGTGGCACTGTCGTCGAGCGTGCCGCAGCGCAGGCTGGCGAGGCCGTCGCGGCTATCGTTGACGGCATAGATGCGCGCCTTGCACTTTGCGCAGCCGAAGATGCGCGAGTGGGCTCCGCTCGGCTGGTCGTATTCGCCAGCGTCAAGATCGCCGGAAATCTCGAAATCGGCCAGGGTGAACAGCATGTGTTCGCTGAACGCCGACCCGGTCCGGCTCTGGCACTCGGTGCAGTGACAGGCATAGGGATTGAGGCGGAAGCCGTCGCGCAAGGTATAGCGCACCGCACCGCACAGGCATCCACCGGTCAGTTCGCCCTTCATCGCTTCGCCAGCCCCTTCTGCTCCATCCTCCATTTGGCCATCTCGATACGGTCCTGGCCGAAGAAGGGTTCGCCTTCGAAGACCAGCGTCGGCACGCCCCAATGACCAGCCGCTTCGAGCGCGTCCTGGTTGGCCGCGATCTCGGCGTCGAGCTCCTCCGGCTGCGCCGTCACCTCGGCCTCCACTTCCTCCGCATCCAGTCCCGCCCTGGCCAGCGCAGCCGCGAGGTGGTCGCCCTCGTGCCAGCCCTCCTGACCACCCCAGATCAGCTGGCCGGCTTCATGCGCGAAGGCGAGGCCTTTGCCGCGCCGTGCCGCAGCCTGCCCCATGCGCGTGACACGGCGGATATAGGGCTGGTCTGCGGCGATCTCGCGCGTCGCCGGGTTCTGGACGATAGGGTCGGGCCGCGGTGGACCGAAGGCGATCCCGTGGAACTGCGCGACGCGCATCATGTCGCGGATCGTGTAGGCCATCCAGTTGGGATGGTTGCGCTCGAAGAAATCGGGCTGCCGGATCGCCAGCGGATAGACCGGCCGCAGCGCGATATCGACAGCGTATTCCTCGGCCAGCGCACGATACCGCCCGACCGCGAGGAAGCTGTAGGGCGAGCGGAAACTGAAATAGAGATCGGCGGTCAGCGGCATGGGTCCCTCCTAAGCATGAATTGCAGTTTCTCGCACAGAGCTTTCTTTAATTGCAAGTTGCAATAATAAGCCATGTTATTATATGCAGCGCCATGGAAACGAATATCGGCTATCTCCTGTCGGACAGCGGTCGCCTGCTGAGGAAGACCTTTGACGAACGCGTCCGCAGCCTGGGCCTCACCGCCGTACAGGCACGCCTGCTGATGAGCCTGGTGAAGTTTCCGGACAACAATCAGGCCTTTTATGCCGAGCGGATCGAGGTCGAGCCGATCACCCTCACCCGCATCGTCGACCGGATGGAGGAAGCCGGCTGGGTCGAGCGCGTGTTCGACCCCAACGACCGCCGCGCACGCCTGCTCCATCTCACCGACAAGAGCCGCGAAATCGTAGAACCGCTGCGCGTGATCGTCGCTGCGCTGGTCGAGGACATGGCGGAGGGCCTCACCGCGCAGGAGCAGGACATGCTCGCACGGTTACTCGAAAAAGTTTCGGCCAATCTCACGGCCGAACGCGAAATCAGGAATGTCGTAAATGGCTGAGGCCGACCCGCAGATCCCGGTCGAAACCGTGGAACCCGTCGAAGCTCCCGCACCCAGGCGCAAGTGGGGCCGCCTGGCGCTGATGCTCAGCGTGCCCTTGGCGCTGCTCATCGCCGGCGGGATCTACTGGCTCTCGTTGCAGGGCAAGGTGTCGACCGACAATGCCTATGTCCAGCAGGACAAGGTCTCGGTCAGCGCACAGGTGGGTGGCGAGATCGTCGAGGTTCTCGTCGGCGAAGGCGACACGGTGCAGAAGGGTGACCTGCTGTTCCGCATCGATCCCGAACCCTATCGCCTGCAGATCGCACAAGCGGATGCGGCCATCGCCGGGGCACAGGCCAATGTCACCGCGCTGGCCAATTCCTCCGACCTTTCGGGTGCCGACATCGCCGCCGCTCGCGAGGACATCGCCTTCGCCCAGTCCGATTTCGAGCGCAAGGATGCGCTGTTCAAGCGCGGCTTTGTGACCAAGGCCGACCATGATGCGGCACGCCACCGCGTGAACCAGGCGCGCGAGGAACTGCGCCAGGCCGAAGCGCGCCAGCAGGCTGCGCGTGCCAAGCTCGCTACCGGCAGCGCCGTGCCCGGGGAAAACCCTCAGGTCGCCGCCGGCAAGGCGCAGAAAGCCGTTGCCGAGCTCTCGCTGCGCCGCACCGAAGTGCGCGCGCCAAGTTCCGGGCGCGTCGCGCAGGCCGAGCGCCTCCAGCGCGGCCAGCAGGTCGTCCAGGGCCTCCCCGTGCTCACACTGGTCGCCGACGGCAGCAGCTATGTCGAAGCCAACTTCAAGGAAACCGACCTCGCCGACATGCAGGTGGGCCAGCCCGCCGAAGTGCATTTCGACGCCTATCCGGGGCTGACGCTCAAGGGCCATGTCGAGTCAATCGGCGCGGGCACCGGGAGCGAGTTCTCGGTCATCCCGGCGCAGAACGCGACCGGCAACTGGGTCAAGGTGACCCAGCGTGTCCCGGTGCGCATCGCCATCGACGAGAAGAGCCCGCGTCCCCTGATCGCCGGCCTGTCGACCGAGATCACCGTCTATACCGACGGCAAGAAGCACTGATCCATGGCCAGCCGTGTCGTCCCCGCAGGAGGCGCCAGTGCGCCCGATCCGGCGCATGACGTCGCGCAGCTACCGGTCGCCAATCCGGGGATTCTGATTGTCGGTATCATGGCGGCCTCGCTGCTGCAGGTCCTCGACACCACGATTGCGAACGTCGCGATCCCCCATATGCGCACCGCGCTCGGCGCGACCACCGAAACGATCACCTGGGTCCTGACCAGCTATATCATCGCCAGCGCGGTGGCGCTGCCGATCACGGGCTGGCTCTCGGACAGGGTCGGCGCGCGGCGCCTGTTCATCCTGTCGGTCGCCGGTTTCATCCTTTCCTCGATGCTCTGCGGCATGGCGCAGAACCTCCAGGAGATGGTGATCTTCCGCGCGTTGCAGGGCGTGACGGGGGCCTTCATCGCTCCGCTCAGCCAGGCCTTCATGCTCGACACCAACAAGCCGAGCAAGCACGCGCAGATGATGGCGCTATGGGGCATGGGCATCATGATCGGCCCGATCCTCGGCCCGGTCTTGGGTGGCTGGCTGACCGAGCAGGCGAACTGGCGCTGGGTGTTCTATGTCAACCTGCCCATCGGCATCCTCAGCCTCGCTATCCTCGTCACCCAATTGCCGCACCGCGAGGTCATCCGGCGCAAGTTCGACCTCGCCGGTTTCGTCCTGCTCGGCGTCGCGCTCGCGAGTTTCCAGATGCTGCTCGACCGCGGACAGACGCTCGACTGGTACGACAGCTACGAGATCTGGCTGTGGACCTTCCTGTTCATCTCTGCGACCTGGATGGCGGTAATCCATCTCGGCAGCGCGAAGGACGGGCTGTTCGACCGCGCCCTGTTCCTCGACCGCAATTTCGCCATCGCCATGGGCTTCATGTTGGCGATCGGCGTGGTCATGTTCGCCACCATGGCGCTGCTACCGCCGATGCTGCAGCAACTGATGGGCTACGACGTGATCGATACCGGCCTGGTGCTGATGCCGCGCGGGATCGGTGTCCTGATTTCGATGCAGTTCGCCGGCATGGCCATGCGCCGCAATCTCGATCCACGCCCGGTGGTGGCGACCGGCTTCATCATCTGCGCTGTTTCGCTTTACGAGATGGCGCAGTGGTCGCTCGGCGTCGACCGCTTCCACATCGTCGCCTCGGGCCTCGTGCAGGGGCTCGGCATGGGCCTCGTCTTCATTCCGCTCAACGTCAGCGCCTTCGGTACGCTGCCCCCGCGCCTGCGCACCGACGGGTCGAGCCTGCTCAACCTGTTCCGTTCACTCGGCGCATCGGCGGGCATCTCGCTCACGACCGTCATGCTGGCGCGCAATCTCCAGACCGCGCATGCCGACATCGCGTCGAACGTCACCGGCGCCTCGGTATCGAGCGTGATCGATGTGAGCACGGTCGACCGCTACCAGAACCTCGGCGAGATCGCACTCAGGATGCTCGATCTCGAAGCCAACCGGCAAGCCGCGATGGTCGCCTATATCGACGATTTCTGGATGATGATGTGGATCACGCTGGCCGCCGTGCCGCTGGCCTTCATCATGCGCAAACCGAAGCCACGGGCCGGCCCGATGCCCCCGCCGGGCGAGTGATCAGCGAAAGAAGCAGCTGATCCCGGCCTGCAACGCCGTCACGGTAACCCCGTCCTCGGCAAAGCCGGTGATCGTGCCGTAATCGGCAGTGGTATATTCGAATTCGCCGGGCAGCGTTGTATCGAGTTCGCGCACCTCGCGTTCGAGCTTGAGGCCCTCCAGCGTCGTCACGCCGGGGCGCACCCCGTCGGACGTCGCCACGCCCTCGCCTTCGCGCAGGAACCAGCCGCGCAACAGACCGTCCATATACGCGAGCTGCAGCGGGCCGAACTGGCTGAAGTCCATCGGGCCGGCGCCGCATTCCTGGTTGCGGGAGGTCTCCGGCGCGGAGCCGAGAGCCTTGGCGATGGCCCCGTCGACCGCGTCGCGCGGTTCCCCGAAGCGCAGCGGTTCCGTACCCTTCGCGCCGAGACCGTCGGCATCGACCACCACCTGCACCCCGGCCAGCGGATCGCCCGCCGGTGCGCTGCTCTGCGAGGTTTCGGGCGCAGGATCGGACTGGCCGCAGGCGGCGAGCGCCAGCGGCAGCGCGAGGAGAAGCGCGCTCCGGATCATCCCTTCTTGAGGCATTCGCGACCAAGCAGTTCGGCGATCTGCACCGCATTGAGCGCAGCGCCCTTGCGGAGGTTGTCAGAAACGCACCACAGCGTGATCCCGTTGTCGACCGTCGGATCGTCGCGCACGCGACTGACGTAGGTGGCGCTGTCGCCCGCGCTTTCGACCGGGGTGACGTATCCCTCGTCCTCGCGCTTGTCGACCAGCATGATGCCCGGCGCCTCGCGCAGGATGTCCTGCGCCTGCTCCGCACTCAACTCGTTCTCGAACTCGATGTTCACGGCTTCCGAATGGCCGACGAAGACCGGCACGCGCACACAGGTGGCGTTGAGCTTGATCTTCGGGTCGAGGATCTTCTTGGTCTCTACCACCATCTTCCACTCTTCCTTGGTGGAACCGTCGTCCATGAACACGTCGATGTGCGGGATGACGTTGAAGGCGATCTGCTTGGTGAACTTCACCGGCTGGACCGGGTCGCCGACGAAGATCGCGCGGCTCTGCTGGAACAGCTCGTCCATCCCCGCCTTGCCCGCGCCCGAGACCGACTGGTAGGTCGAGACGACGACGCGCTTGATCGTCGCCGCATCGTGGAGCGGCTTGAGCGCCACCACGAGCTGCGCGGTCGAGCAGTTGGGATTGGCGATGATATTGCGCTTCTTGTAATCGTGGATCGCCTCCGGATTCACCTCGGGCACGATCAGCGGCACGTCCGGGTCCATCCGGTAGAGCGAGGAATTGTCGATCACGACGCAGCCGGCCGCCGCCGCCTTGGGCGCATATTCCTTGGCCGGGCCGCTGCCCGCGGCGAACAGCGCGATGTCCCAGCCCGCCCAGTCGAAATGCTCGATGTTCTTGCATTTGAGCATCTTGCCGGTGTCGCCGAATTCGACCTCGGTGCCGTGCGAACGGCTGCTGGCGACGGCCGCGATCTCGTCGATCGGGAACTCGCGCTCGGCGAGTACCTGCATCATTTCGCGCCCGACATTCCCGGTCGCACCAACCACGGCAACACGATAACCCAATTCAGATCTCCACTAAGAGTGTGCCGCCGAGATAGCGATTGCCCCCGCGCCCGCAAGCGTACATTCGGTTGCGTGGGTGAAAGCTCAGACGATCCCCGCAAAATGCGCAGCCAGCACCAGAAGCGCACCGAACGCACCCGCCGTTCCCGGAAGCGTGATCCAGCGCCTTCCGACACCCTCTTTAACGGCCAGTGCATTGAGCGTCCCGAACACCAGCAGGAAGACGATACTCGCCCCGCTCACCAGCCCGTCGAGACCGCCGACCAGGGCCAGCGCCAGCGCGAGCGCCGCGAGCGCCAGCACCGCCCACTGCGGCGACCCCTTGCTGTTCCGCTGGCCCAGGCGTTCCGGCAATGCGCCATCCTGGGCCACCTCGCGAGCCAGGCGGGCGGAGGAAAACAGCGTGGCATTGATCGCGCTCGCGGTCGAAAGCGCGGCGGCGAGCGTCACGAGCACCAGTCCCGGCGTTCCCATGGCGGCCTGTCCCGCCTGCGACAGCGCAACCTCTCCGTCCTCGATTACCGCGCGGGTACCCGTCAGCATCGGCACGGCCAGCGCGACCAGTACGTAGATCACCGCAGCGCTGCCGATGGCGAGCGGCATGATGCGTCCCATCACGTGCTTGCGATCCTCCATCTCGTCGTAATCGTAGGCGACCAGCTCGAAGCCCTCGTAGGCCATGAAGACGCTGGCCGCGCCCACCACTACGCCGAGAAGGCCGGGTTGCGCGTCGATCGACAATTTCGCGGCATCGAATTGCGCGAGGCCGAACACGGCCAGCCCCGCAAGGATCGCTAGCTTGATCACGACGATTGCGATTTCCAAGCCCGCCGCCTGCCCCGCCCCACGCAGGTTGATCGCGGTCATCAACAGGATCGCGACCGCCGCCATCGCCTTGGGCAACCAGCCCGGTCCGCCGACCGCATGACCGACATAGGCCCCGAAGGTATAGGCATAGACCGCGCAGGTCAGCACATAGCCGGCCAACAGAATCCAGGCCGACCATTCGGCGAGACGCCGGAATTTCAGATCGCGCAGGAAGCTGTAGATGCCGCCCGGCTCGTCGCGACTGACGGTGAGCGCCGCGAGGCTGTGACCGGTGGCATAGGCGACCAGACCCCCGAGCACGAAGCTCAGCGCGGCCCAGCGCCCGGCGCTCGATATTACAACGCCGAGGGTAGAGAAGATGCCGCCACCGACCATACCGCCGACAGCGATCGCCCATACTGCGGGAAGGCCCAGCGAAGCCTTGTCATCGGCCTGTCCGCTCACTGCGGCGGGGTCACGCCATGCGCTTCGAGAAAGCGGAACACCGTGTTGTAGCGATGCGGCGAGATCGTCTCGCCCGCCACGCGGTGGGTGTAACCGGGATAGAGCATCATCTCGAAGGGGACGTTGCCCTCCTGCATTCGCGCGATCACCGCGGTCGCGTTCTCGAACACGACATTGTCGTCGGCCATGCCGTGGATGATCAGCAACGGATCGGCGATCTTCGCCGCGTCGGGGATGGCGCTCGAGGCTTCGTAGGCGGCGGTGTCCGCCTGCGGGGTGCCCATGTAGCGCTCGGTGTAATGGGTATCGTAGAGTTCCCATCTGGTCACCGGGGCACCCGCTATCCCCGCAGCATAGAGGCCGGGATCGGCCTGCAATTGCTTCAATGTCATGTAGCCGCCGTAAGACCAGCCATCCACCGCGATCTTGTCGGGATCGACATAGTCGAGCGTCTTGAGGAATTCGGCCCCCGCTTTCTGGTCGCGCACTTCGACGCCGCCCATGGCGCGGTTGATCGGCTGTTCGAAATCGACCCCGCGATTGGCGCTGCCGCGATTGTCGAGCGCGAACCAGATATAGCCCCGGTCGACAATGGCCTGGCGCAGCCCCCCGTCCCAGCCCCTGGTGACGACCTGCGCGTGCGGGCCGCCGTAATGATAGAAGAACACCGGATAGCGCTTGCCCGGCTCGAGTTCGGGTGTGACCATTTCCCAGTAGAGCGGCGTCCCGTCCTCGGCCGGAACGGTCCCGTATTGCGTCGGCCGGTGGCTCGCGAGGTAGGGCGCATAGGGGTGATCGGTGTCGAGCGCGTTCTCCTCGATCCAGGCGAGGCGTTCGCCCTGCTGGTCGGCGATGTAGCTCTGCGGCGGAGTCGCATCGTTCGAGCGCGTGACGACGAGCGTCCGGCCCTTCTCGTCCATCGTCGCCGAATTGGCGTAACCGGTGTCGGTCAGCAGCCTCGGCTCACCGGGATCGGCGAGGTCGAGCGCATAGACCTGCTGCGCCAGCACATCGTCCTTCGTCCCCTGGAAGAAGACGCGGCCCGCCTGCTGGTCGATCCCGACGAGCTTGGTCACCACCCATTCGCCGCTGGTCAGCTGCGTCCAGGCGCCATCGACATAGCGGTAGAGATGGCCGTAGCCGTCGCGCTCGGACCACCAGACGAGGCTGCCGTCGTCGAGCCACTTGTAATTGTCGGAGAGGTTGACCCAATAACCCGGCTTCGGCGCGCGTTCGGTGAACAGCACCTCGCTGGCGCCGGTCGCCGGGTCGACCTCGAGCATGTCGAGCACGGTCTGCGCGCGGTTCTCGCGCTGGACGTAGAGCGCGCTGCCGTCGGGCGCCCAATCGACGCGGGCCACATAGATGTCGCTCTCCTCACCCAGATCGACCTTCACGCGGTTTCCGCCGTCGGGATCCATCACATAGAGGTCGACCGCGGCGTTGGCGCTGCCGGCGACCGGATAGCGCTGGTCGTAGACCCTGGTCCCCGTCGCACCGATCGCGGCGCGCGTGACCACGCCGACCATGCTTTCGTCGAAGCGCTCGACCGCGATGCGACGGTCGTCGGGGCTCCACCAATATCCCGTGTGCCGGCCCATCTCCTCCTGCGCGACGAACTCGGCCTCGCCCCAGCGCACGTCCTCGCCTTCCTGCGGAGTGATCGGCCGAGCCTCCGCGCCCACCTCGCCGACCCACAGCTGCCGGTCGCGCACGAAGCCGACATAGGCGCTCGTCCCGCTGAGCGAGGGATTGAGTTCGCTTTCGTCGGTGTCCGTCAGGCGCTCCACATCGCCACCGATGCTCGCGAGATAGAGATCACCGTCGAGCGGCACGAGCACGCCATCGCCCTGCTTGGTCCACTGATAGTCGATGATGCCCTTGAGATTGCCTACGCGCGCGCGTTCGCGCTGCATCTTCTCGTCTTCGGACAATTCGCGACCCGAGCCGAGCGCCTCGCTGTCGACCAGCATCGCCCAATCGCCCGCCTCGCGGTCGTAGGCCCACAGATCGTAACGCTCGCGGTCGTCGGCGCGGTTGCGCAGCAGCGTGAGATAACGGCCATCGGGCGACAGCTTCACCATGCGCGGCGTCGGCCCGTCGAGGCTGGGCGAGGCGAAGACGCGTTCGAAACTCAGCTCCATGGGCGCGGTCTCCGTGTTCTGCGCGGTGGTTTGTGCGGCGAGCGGCGTGGCAAGGCAGGTGCCAAGGGCCAGCGCTGCCGCGAATGTCAGGTGACGCAAAGATCTCTCCCCGTGGATGTGGCGGGGTGATGAAGAATAGCGTGCCCCTGTGCAAGCCGAGGCGCGGCAATCATGCCTAAATTCAGGTTAAGCGCGAATGGTATGATCCGGCTAACGCCTGAGCGCGAGAAAGACGCATACCCCGGGCGGCCACTATGGCTCAGCGGTCGGGCGGGGTTGCGCATGGGAAGCCAGATTCACGTCTACGATCACGGCCCCTACGAAAAAGGGCGGCCTTCCATGTCGGAAGGCCGCCCCGAACTTCTCGCGAAGAGAAACTTTGTCGTGCTTACGCCTTGGGCGCGTTGTCGCGACGTTCCGCGATACGCGCGCGCTTGCCGGTGCGGCCGCGCAGGTAGTAGAGCTTGGCGCGACGCACGATGCCGCGGCGGACCACGGTGATGCTGTCGACGATCGGCGAGTAGAGCGGGAACACGCGTTCCACGCCTTCGCCGAAGCTCATCTTGCGCACGGTGAAGTTGCTGCCCATGCCGCGGTTGGAGCGAGCGATGACAACGCCTTCGAAATTCTGGACGCGTTCGCGGCTGCCTTCGACAACCTTGACGCCGACGCGCACGGTGTCGCCGGCGCGGAATTCGGGAATGTCCTTCCCGAGGTTCTCGATAGCTTCTGCCTCGAGCTGCTGAATGAGGTTCATCGAACCGTATCCCTAATCTTTTCGCCGCGCGCCAGAGGCAGGTCGGTCCCGAGCGTCACTGTAACGCTCCCAAAGGTCCGGCCTGCGTAACCGTGTATCGTCCTCGCTCCTCGCCTTGCGCCAAGCAGCGATTTTCGCATGATCCCCCGATCGCAGCACTTCAGGGATCGTGCGCCCTTCCCATTCCTGAGGTCGGGTATATTGCGGGTATTCGAGAAGGCCGTCCTCGAACGACTCCTCATGCCCGCTTGTGGGCGCGCCCATTACTCCGGGAAGCAGGCGAATGCAAGCGTCGAGAATCGCCAGCGCGGCGGGTTCTCCGCCCGAGAGCACGATATCTGTCAGGCTGACCTGCTCGACCTGCGGGAAAGCCTCGAAAATCCGCTCGTCGAAACCCTCGAACCGCCCGCACAATATGGCGACGCCCGGCCCGGCGGCGATCTCGCGGATGCGCGCCTGCGTTATGGGCTTGCCGCGCGGCGTCATGGCGAGGAGGGGGATAGCCTCCCCCACTTGGGGAGGGGGACCATCCGCAGGATGGTGGAGGGGCGCGGCCGACGGATCGGAACCGTGGTGATCGGGCGATCGTGCCCCTCCACCGTCTGCGACGGTCCCCCTCCCCGTAGCGGGGAGGATACTCGCGATTGCCGCGCCGATCACATCGGGCTTGAGCACCATGCCCGCGCCGCCCCCCGCGGGTGTATCGTCGACCGTGCGATGTTTGTCGGTCGCAAAGTCGCGGATCTGCACGGTCTCGCAGGTCCAGTCCCCGCGCTCGAGCGCGCGCCCCGCAAGGCTGACGCCGAGCGGTCCCGGAAACATCTCGGGATAGAGCGTGAGGATGGTGGCGGCGAAACTCATGCGCCGCGCCCTAGCGGCAGAATGCCTATAGTTCCATAGGGTCCCGGAGCCTTACCGGGCGGAGAGTCGGCGGTCTTTGGCTGCGGCGGTGGGGACGAACTTGCCGACCACACTGGAGGTGGCAACGCCGAGCACGACCAGACCGCCCGCAGCGAACAGGTCCATGCCCTGCAGCGTGACGCTGTCGGCTGCCGTCAACCGTGTCGCAAGGACCGCGGCGAGCGGTGCCGCTCCCGAGAACAGGTGTCGGAGCCTCGGTCCGATGGTGGGCGAGACCTTGGCTACTGTGACGCTAAGCCCTGCGGCCATCGCGGCGTAGGAACCGGCGAGAAAAATGGCATTGTCGATCATCGGTTTGCGGTCCTCCCCTGCGTGGGCATCGGCTGTGACATGAAGGGGCCGCGCGGCCAAGCCCCGCTCTGCCCAAGGCTCATTCCGCTCTGCGAACGGCACCCATCGCCGCGCCGCGCGTATCCCAGCCATGGACATCGACGACTGCATCATCGTGGGCGCGGGGCCCGCCGGGCTCACCGCCGCCATCTATCTCGCGCGCTATTATCTCACCATCCGCATGTTCGACTGCGGTACCAGCCGCGCGAGCTGGATCCCGACCAGTCACAACCACGCCGGCTTTCCCGACGGCATCAACGGCGAGGAGCTGCTCGAGCGGATGCGCGAGCAGGCGGCGAAGTACGGCGCACTCCGCGAACCCAAGCGCGTCACCGAGCTCAAGCGCGACGGCGAGCATTTCACCGTCTGCTGCGACGACGAGGAATATCGCGCTCGCACCGTCCTGCTCGCCACCGGCGTGGTCAACAACCGCCCCGAGGGGATCGACGACCAGTTGCATGACGAGGCCTTGCGCCGCGGCCTGATCCGCTACTGCCCGGTGTGCGACGGCTACGAGGTAACCGACAAGCGTGTCGCGGTGATCGGCACCAGCGACCACGGCACCGCCGAGGCGCAGTTCATCCGCACCTATACCGCCGATCTGACGCTGGTTTCGCCGCAGGGTGACCACGATCTTTCGGAGCAATGTTCGAGGACCCTCGACGATGCGGGGATCCGCCGCGTCGCCGGGCCCTGCGGCGGCTATGCGATCGAGAACGGCAGAATCGCCCTGGACACCGCTGATGGACGCATGACGTTCGACAGCGTCTATCCCGCACTCGGCTCGGTGATCCGCTCGGGGCTGGCGGTGACGGCGGGCGCGAAAGTCAGCGAGGACGGCTGCATACTCGTCGACGACCATCTCGAGACGAGCGTGCCGGGGCTCTTCGCCGCGGGCGACGTCGTGATCGGGCTCGACCAGATCAGCCACGCGATGGGCCAGGCGGGCGTCGCCGCGACGACGATCCGCAACCATCTGGCTGAGAAAAAGCCGCTGCGGCGCTAGTCGACGAAGCCGGCGGCGACGATCAGGCGCTCGCGGTCCCATTCGGGCACCGCCTGAGGGGTCAGCGGGACCATGAACTTCTTGCCGTCGGGCTTCTCGATCTCGACGATGTCGGTCGCGCCGAAATTCTCGACTGCGCAGACGCGGCCGACGGGATCGCCCGCATCGGTGACCACGGCCAAGCCGAGCAGGTCGGAGAAGTAGAATTCGCCTTCGTCGAGGGCAGGGAGCGTCTCGCGCGAGACGGAAAGGGCGGTGCCACGCAGCTGTTCGGCCGCGGTCCGATCCGTGACCTCGGCAAAGCGCGCGATGGCACCGCCCTTGTTGTCGCTGCGGATCTTGGCGAGGGTCAGCGTCGCCCCAGAACCGAGCGCGGTGAAGCTCTTGTGCGGCTTGAGGGCCTCGACGCCCTCGCCGAAGAGCTTCAGGCGGACTTCGCCCGTCACGCCATGCGCACCGGTGACGGCTGCCAGCGTAACGGGCTTGTCCGACATGGGCGCGATTACTCGCCCTTGTCTTCGGTGGCTTCTTCAGCCGCGGCTTCTTCGGCCGGCGCATCTTCAGCGGCAGCTTCTTCAGCCGGAGCTTCTTCAGCGGCAGCTTCTTCGGCCGGGGCTTCGGCAGCAGCCTTGGCTTCTTCTTCGGCAGCCTTCTTGGCTTCTTCGGCTTCAGCGATCTTGGCGGCCTTTTCCTCGGCGCGTTCCTTGGCGGCTTCGCCCGGCTCGCCCTTCTTCGGGTTGTTGCGCGGCGCACGCTCGAGGATGCCGGCGGCATCGAGGAACCGGAGGACACGGTCCGACGGCTTGGCGCCGACCGACAGCCAGTGACGCGCACGGTCTTCGTTGAGCTTCACGCGCTCGCCCGAATCCTTCGGCAACATCGGGTTGTAGGTGCCGATCTGTTCGAGATACTTGCCGTCACGCGCCGAACGCGAGTCGGCGACGATGATGCGGTAGTAGGGGCGCTTCTTGGCACCACCACGCGAAAGACGGATTGCAACTGCCATTTGGTATTACCTTTCGAATGTAAACGTCTGAAACTTATTTCTTCTTGAGCATGTCCTGAAGGTCCGGCGGGAGCGTGTCCATGTCCACGCCGGGTCCCTTGCCGCCGCCCATTCCGGGCATGCCGCCGCCGGGACCGCCGAGCCCCGGCATGGCCGCGCCCATGCCCCCGCCGCCGAACAGCGCGCCGAGGCCCTTGAGGCCGCCCATCTTCTTGATCTGCTTCATCGCGCGGCCCATCTCCTGGTGCATTTTCAGCACCTTGTTGACGGTCTGCACGTCGGTCCCCGAACCGGCGGCCACGCGCTTCTTGCGCTTGGCGTTCATCAGTTCGGGGCGCCTGCGTTCCTTGGGGGTCATCGAGCCGATGATCGCATCCATGTGCAGCAGCACGCGGTCGTCCATGTTCGACGCCGCCATCGCCGCCTTGGCCTTCTTCATGCCCGGCAGCATGCCTGCGAGCATGCCCAGGCCGCCCATGTTCTGCATCTGGCGAAGCTGCATGCGCAGGTCTTCGAGGTCGAACTTGCCCTGCGCCATCTTCTTGGCGAGCGCTTCGGCCTCATCGGCCTTGATCGTCTCGGCCGCCTTCTCGACCAGCGATACGACGTCGCCCATGCCGAGGATGCGGCCGGCGACGCGCTTGGGATCGAAGGCTTCGATCGCGTCGAGCTTTTCCCCCGTACCGGCGAACTTGATCGGCTTGCCGGTGACATAGCGCATCGACAGCGCCGCACCGCCGCGCGCATCGCCGTCCATACGGGTCAGTACCACGCCGGTCAGCGGCACTTCGCCGGTGAAGCTCTGCGCGACATTGACCGCGTCCTGGCCGGTCAGGCTGTCGACCACCAGCAGCACTTCGGTCGGCGCCGAGACGCTGGCGATCGCCTTCATCTCGGCCATCAGCGCTTCGTCGACATGGAGGCGGCCCGCGGTGTCGAGCAGCAGCACGTCGGCGGCCTGCAGCCTGGCGCTCTCCATCGCGCGGCGCGCGATATCGACCGGTTGCTGGCCTTCGACGATCGGCAGCGTGGCGACTTCAACCTGCTCGCCGAGCACCTTGAGCTGTTCCTGCGCGGCCGGGCGGTTGACGTCGAGCGACGCCATCAGCGCCTTCTTGCCGTGCTTCTGCCTGATCAGTCGGCCGAGCTTGGCGGTGGTGGTCGTCTTGCCCGAGCCCTGCAGACCGACCATCATGATGACGACCGGCGGCTTGGCGGCGAAATTGAGCTCGCGATCCTTGGGATCGGCATCGTCGCCCCCGCCGAGCATGGCGACGAGTTCGTCGTCGACGATCTTGACGACCTGCTGGCCGGGCGTGACCGACTTGAGGACATCCTGCCCGATCGCCTTCTCGGTGACGGCATCGATGAAGCGGCGCACGACGGGCAATGCGACATCGGCCTCGAGCAGTGCCACGCGAATCTCGCGCATCGCATCGCGCACGTCCTGTTCGGACAGCGCGCCGCGCCCTTTTAGGCGGTCGAAGACATTGCCGAGGCGGTCGGACAGATTGTCGAACATGCCTGTTACTCCTCATCGAACCATGACTGGCCCGATTAAACGCGAAAAACGCCGGCGGACGAGAACTCGTCGGCCAGCGTGGGGAATTCCCCGATGAAACCCAAACTCATGCCCGGGTGTGGTGGAAGCAAGCCGCAGCCGTCGCCACGGCCTGCTACCACCAGAACCGGTGAAAATGGTGGAGCCTAGCGGGATCGAACCGCTGACCTCTACAATGCCATTGTAGCGCTCTCCCAGCTGAGCTAAGGCCCCGAACCATTTTTCAAACGACGCACCCTGGGAGGTGCGTCACCCTTGCGGGAGGCGCCCAATATAAGCAGCCCTCCCGCAATGCAACAGCTAATTTGAGCGAACTCAGCTTTCGTCGACGTCGTCGTCGTCGCCCTTCGATTTGGTCTCTACGCCGAGGTCGTCGTCGCCTCCGAGATCGACCTCGTTGTCGGGCGAATCATCGTCTTCGTCGATGTCGATATCCAGATCGTCATCGTCGTCGCCGCCCAGATCGCTGTCCGCCTCGGCGTCCTTCTTCTTCTTGGATTCTTCCTCGGCGAGGATCGGCTGCTTCGACTTGAGCACGGGCTCGGGAGTCCATTCTTCACCGCATTCGATGCAGGTGACGGGATCTTCCTTGTTCAGATCGTAGAAGCGGGTGCCGCAGTTCGGGCAGGTCCGCTTGGTGCCCCATTCCGGTTTGACCATGTGTAATCCTTGGATTTGCCGCCCCACGCGACCTGCGCGGAGCCGTGAATTCGTAATTGTATTGATGGGAACCTGCCGGGCAGGAATCAACAGCGCGCGCGCCTTGCCAGAACCCATGTGCGCTGTCAAAGCGCCGCCTTCATATGGATATGCTTTCGTGACCGCCCACCGCTTTCTCCCCTCAGGCCCGCTGACCGGTCGCATCCGCGTGCCGGGCGACAAGTCGATCAGCCACCGCGCGCTGATGTTCGGCGCGCTCGCGGTGGGGCGCAGCCGGATTTCGGGGCTGCTCGAAGGCGAAGACGTGCTCGCCACCGCGGCCGCCCTGCGCGCCATGGGTGCGCGGATCGAGCGGGCAGGCGACGACTGGGTGGTCGACGGTGTCGGCGTGGGCGGGCTGCTGCAACCCGAACAGGCGCTCGACATGGGCAATTCGGGCACTTCGACGCGGCTGCTGATGGGGCTGGTCGCCAGCCACGGCATCACCGCCGCCTTCACCGGCGACGCAAGCCTGTCGAAGCGCCCGATGGGGCGCGTAATCGATCCCCTCTCGACCATGGGCGCGAGCGTTACCCCCTCCCCCGGGGGCACGCTGCCGCTGGTGATGGAGGGCATGCAGCCCGCCGTACCGATCACTTATCGCCTGCCCGTCGCCAGCGCGCAGGTGAAGAGCGCGGTGCTGCTTGCCGGGCTCAACACGCCGGGCATCACCACGGTGGTCGAACCGGTGCCGACGCGCGACCACACCGAGCGCATGCTGCGCGGATTCGGCGCCGAGCTGACGGTCGAGAAAGCGGATGGCGAGCGGATCATCCGCATCCACGGCCCCGCGGACCTCCGCCCGTCCGACATCACCGTGCCGGGCGACCCCTCCTCCGCGGCCTTCTTCGCGGTCGCCGCCAGCGTGGTGCCGGGCAGCGACCTCGTGATCGCAAACGTCGGCCTCAACCCGACGCGCGACGGGATCTTCCGCGTGCTCGCGCGAATGGGCGCGGATATCGAGAAGCTCGACGAGCGCGAGGTCGGCGGCGAACCGGTGGCCGACCTGCGCGTTCGGCACGCGAAGCTGAAGGGGATGGAGGTGGATCCCGCCGTCGCGCCGAGCATGATCGACGAATTTCCCGTCCTCTTCGTGGCCGCCGCCATGGCCGAGGGCACGACCGTGACCAGCGGGCTCGACGAATTGCGCGTCAAGGAAAGCGACCGCCTGTCCGCCATGGCCGCAGCGCTCGCTGCCGCAGGCGTGACCCTCGAAGAGCGCGAAGACGGCCTCGTGATTGCCGGCAGCGGCGGCAATCCGTTGCGCGGCACGGCCAACGGACAGGTTACGACGCACCTCGACCACCGCATCGCCATGAGCATGGCGGTGGCGGGCCTCGCCAGCAGCGACGGGGTCGAGATCGACGATATCGAACCGATCGCCACGAGCTTCCCCAACTTCACCGCGCTGCTGGACGCAGCCGCATCGTGATCGACCTCGACATCTACACGCTCGTGGGGTTCGTCGGCATGGCCTGCATCATCGGCGCCTATGGCTACCTCACCTGGAGGGACGAGCCGAACCCCTATGTCCTCCATGGCACCAATCTCGCCGGCGCGGCGCTGCTGACCGTTTCGCTGCTGGTCCACACCAACTGGCCGAGCCTCGTGCTCGAGGGGTTCTGGGCGGCGATCGCCCTGTGGGGCTTGGCCAAGGCGCTGAAGGCGCGGGGGACGAAAGCATGATCATCGCCGTCGACGGGCCGACAGCCTCGGGCAAGGGTACGATCGCGAAGGCGCTCGCCGAGCATTTCGGCCTGCCGCATCTCGACACCGGCCTGCTCTACCGCGCCGTAGGGCGCCAGGTGTTGCTCGACGGGGGCGACCCCGACGATGGCGGCGATGCGCTGGCGGCGACGGGCTTTCCCGACAGTCTGCTTCACGACCCGCGCCTGCGGGACGAGCAGACCGGCGGACTCGCGAGCCGCGTCTCGGTCCACCCGGCGGTCCGTCAGGCGCTTTACGAGCGCCAGCGCAGCTTCGCCACGCAGGAGGGCGGTGCGGTACTCGACGGGCGCGACATCGGCACTGTCATCGCACCCGAGGCCGAGGCCAAGCTCTTCGTGACCGCCAGTGTCGAGGCACGCGCGCAGCGCCGCTTCCTCGAGATGCGCGAACGCGGCGCAGGCGTCACGCTGCTCGAGATCCAGGACGATCTGCGTCGCCGCGACGAACGCGATAGCAAACGCCCGGTTGCACCGCTGGTCCCCGCGGCCGACGCCAGGATCATCGATACCAGCGCGCTGGGCAGGGACGAGGCGATTGCGGCGGCGATCGAGGCCGTCACTCAGGCGATTTCCTAGACGTCAGCACAAACGCTTGTCGATTGTCTCACACCTCCATAACGTGTTATATATCACGTTATGGAGATTCGCATGGTCGATGTCGTCGCGCAGATGGGTCCCGCCTTCCTCGGCAGCCGGCTGAAGCGGCTGGGAGAGCGTATGCAGGCGGGTGCGGCCAGCGTGCTGAGCGACGCCGGCATTCCGCTGCAACCGGGGCACATGGCCGCCATGGCGGCGCTACGCACCGGCCCCAGGACAGTCGGGCAGCTTGCCGAGGCGAGCGGCACCAGCCAGCCGGGCATGACGCGCACCGTGAGCCAGCTGAAACGCTTGGGCCTTGCGGGCGATGTCGCCTGCGACGACCAGCGCAGCCGGACGATCGCGCTCACCGAGGAGGGCGAGCGCATGGCCCGCCGGATCGCCGAACTGGTCTGGCCCCGCGTCGGCGCTGCCGCCGAGGAAATCCTCGCGCTGGTCGAGGGCGATTTCCTTCGCCAGCTGGCGATCATCGAGCATGCGCTGGTGGACGCCTCGATCGCCGAGCGCGCGGCCCGGGCGCAACCTTCCGCCCTGGCCCTGCGCGAATACTCGCCTGCCCTCGCCCGCGAATTCCACGACATCAACGCCGAATGGATCGAGAGCATGTTCGTGCTCGAGGCGACCGATCGCGAGGTCCTCGAACATCCGCAGAAGCGCATCATCGATCCCGGCGGCGACATACTCTTCGTCGAGGCGGCGGGGCTCGGCATCGTCGGCACCTGCGCCCTGCAGAAGACCGGTCCGCGCGCCTTCGAGCTGACCAAAATGGGCGTGCGCGAAAGCGCGCGCGGGCTGAAAGCGGGCGAGTTCCTGCTGCAGGGGATGATCGATCGGGCGAAGGCACTGGGCGCCGAGAAGCTCTACCTTCTCACCAACCACAGATGCGCCGCGGCGATCCACCTCTACGAGAAGCTCGGCTTCGAGCACGATGCAGGCATCATGGCCGACTACGGCGCGCGCTACGAACGCTGCGACGTCGCCATGCTCTATGCGGGCGACTGAGCGGTGCGCTTCAGACGGCGAGCGTGGCGATAGGCCGTTGCGCCCACCCGGCCCCGCGCAGAAGAGCCTCGTGGCACTGCTCGGGACCGATCCCGTGGGCCTGCGGGTCGACGGGAGCCAGGACTGCAACGCTGTCACGCTTGCCTGCAGTGGTCGCATCCTTCGCAACCATCGGGCGCCCGGTGGCAGTGCAGAAGAACACCAGAACGCGCGATCGCTGCCCTTCGTTTTTGGGCGCGAGGACGAGACCGAGACGATCGCCGTCGAGCTCGACCACGAGGCCTTCGGCGAACACGCCGACGCTCTGCATGAAAGCGAACAGCAGTTCGCGGTCGAACTGCCCTTCCCAGCCCCACATCGCCGTCATCGCCTTGCTGGGGCTCCAGGCGTCCTTGTAGGCGCGGTCCGAGGTGAGCGCGTCATAGACGTCGCAGATCGCTCCGAGCCGCGCGGCCTCCGACAGTTCCACTCCGGACAGGCCCGAGGGATAGCCCCTGCCGTCGGGGCGTTCGTGATGGTGGCGGCAGACATCGAGAGCGATCGCGGGCACGCCCGGAGTCCGTGCCAGGATATCGTGGCCATGGACCGGGTGGCTGCGGACCGCGTCGAATTCGGACTCGTCCAGACGGCCCGGCTTGTCGAGGATCGCCTGGTCGACGCACATCTTCCCGAGATCGTGGAACAGACCAGCCAAGCCATAGTCGAAGACCTCCGCCTCGCTTTTGCCCAGCTGGCGCGCGACATTGATCATGAGGGTGCAGACGGCGACCGAATGGAGATAGGTGTACTCGTCCTTCTGTTTGAGACGCACAATCTCGAGCAGGGCGCGCGGGCATTGCGCGGTCGAGCCGACGATGTCTTCGACGACCTCGCTCACCTCCGCCATGCGGATCGCCTTGCCCGTCCGGATGTTCGCAAAGGTTTCGCGCGTTACCGCAAGCGAGCGCGCGAGGAGTCGCTTGGCCTCGGCGCGCCTGCTGTTGCGCGCAGATGCAGCGCTCGGCGACCGACGCGACGGTCCGCGAGGCGTCCTGGAACGCAGGGGCCGGATCGACTCCTTCCCTCGGTACCCTTTGTCGGACAACCTCGCTTGTGCGCTCGTGAGCGCTACGGAAGGGCGGTCAGGCTCGGCTTCCGCCGGCCCCGGCCCCTTCTCGTCGTCGATGACCACGAAAGGCACCGCCGATTCCGCCAGCCTGCGGAGATGCCGGGGTTTTACTTCGAACCGCTTGAACCAGAAGGGATGGTCCAGCCAGCCGCCGCCGAAGCCGCAGATGAACATGCCCGCCCTGACATCCTGGGGTAAAATCCTGTGTTTCATGCGCGCTCTGTCGGGCAGCCCGGATCCACGTTTGACTTCTCATCGGCCGAGTGAGGCTTGTGGCGCGGCAACCCCAAAGATTTCCCTAATGAACCGGTTACATAGCTGGGCACTAAGCAATTTCCTTGCCTTGGACGCTGGTTTCGCCTAGGCGCGCGCCCGTTCTCGCAATCTGTCGATTGAAAGGACCCGCGCGACGGCAACCGGCCCCGCGCGGCATCGGCCTCTTGCCCCGTACGGCCCGTGCAATGGTGCGCAGGCAGACGGGTAAAGACCCCGGGAAAACCGGCGGCCGGTAGCAAAACGAACGTTAGGACTACACAACCATGGCAACTGCAGCCAATCCCACTCGCGACGATTTCGCGAAAATGCTCGACGAGCAGCTCGGCGGCGCCGACGAAGGCGGCTTCGAAGGCCGTGTCGTCAAGGGCACCGTCACCGCCATCGAAAACGGCATGGCGCACATCGATGTCGGCCTGAAGAGCGAAGGCCGCGTCGACCTCAAGGAATTCCAGCGCGGCGAAGGCGATGTCGCACCGGGTGTCGGTGACGAGGTCGAAGTCTATGTCGACCGCGTCGAAAACGCCGACGGCGAAGCCATGCTGTCGCGCGACCGCGCCCGCCGCGAAGCCGCCTGGGACAAGCTGGAAAGCGAGTTCGGCGAAGGCAAGCGCGTCGAAGGCCGCATCTTCGGCCGCGTCAAGGGCGGCTTCACCGTCGACCTCGACGGCGCCGTGGCCTTCCTGCCCGGTTCGCAGGTCGACATCCGCCCCGTGCGCGACGTCACCCCGCTGATGGACATGGCCCAGCCCTTCCAGATCCTCAAGATGGACCGCCGCCGCGGTAACATCGTCGTCTCGCGCCGCGCGGTCCTCGAAGAGACCCGCGCCGAACAGCGCAGCGAGCTGATCGACAAGCTGGCCGAAGGCCAGGTGATCGACGGCGTGGTCAAGAACATCACCGACTACGGCGCCTTCGTCGACCTCGGCGGTATCGACGGCCTGCTCCACGTCACCGACATGAGCTACAAGCGCGTCAACCACCCGAGCGAAATGATCGAGATCGGCCAGACCGTGACCGTCCAGATCATCCGCATCAATGAAGACACGCAGCGCATCAGCCTCGGCATGAAGCAGCTCGAATCGGATCCGTGGGATGGCGTTTCGGCCAAGTACCCGGTCGGCATGAAGCTGACGGGCACCGTCACCAACATCACCGAATACGGCGCCTTCGTCGAAATCGAACCGGGCATCGAAGGCCTGGTCCACGTTTCGGAAATGAGCTGGACCAAGAAGAACGTCCACCCGGGCAAGATCGTCTCGACCTCGCAGGAAGTCGAAG
>NZ_JBLYYF010000054.1:0-3512 GCF_048550555.1 Qipengyuania sp.
CCACCCACGGCACTATACTGATGGGTGGCCGGGCGGGGGTGTGGGCTGGTGCAGAAGGGACGGACGGAGGTCCGGCCCGCACGCAATAGGGAAGGAACCCTAACTACATGCTCTTCGTTTCTCCCGCAAAGGAGACACTGCATGAGTACCCCCGATACCCTTCCGCCGGAAACGCACAACGACGAGCAGGACGACGAGCGCAGCCAGGCGCAAACCGTGTCCGAGGACGCCCAGCACGAAACGCCGGACAGCCCGACCGACAGTGAAAAGGGCGACAACAAATCCGGCCTGATGGGCGATTCCACGCAGGATACGATCGATCACATGCGCGACATGGAAAGTTCGGGCCGGATCGACATGTCCGCCTATCGCGGGGAGGACAATCACGACGACAATGAGGACAAGTACGGCAAGGACAACAAGGTCGACGACCTGCCTTCCGACGGCAGCTGATCAGCGCATCAGGCTGCCGTCGTTGAGGATCCACAGGCCCGCGGTCAGGATCACCGCACCGACAGCTACCGCATAGGCGAGCGCGCGGAAATTGGGGGTCGAGACGGCTTCGAACCGGTGCGCGTCGAGCTTGGCAAGCGTGTGACAGGCGCGGCGCTGCGCGGTGATGGCGAGCCAACCTCCAGCTAGGATGAACATGGTCGCGATGGCCTTGGCCAGCCAGGGCGGATCGAAGGCGCCGAACACCGCCTTGAATCCAAGCCCGATGCCGATTGCGGCGAAGGCGGTGCGCATCCATCCGGCGAAGGTGCGTTCCATCGCCATGATGTTGCGATCCTCGGCAAGGTCGGTGCGCAGCTCGGCCCAATGGGTCGACTTGTCGACATCGCTGTCGCTGGGAGGATCGTCCTGCGCCATGGCTCCATCCATGCGCGAAGCCGATATTTGGTTCAACCCCGACGAAGAGTGTCCTAGCGCTCCTCCGTCTTTGCCTGCGCCTTGAGCGCGTAGAGCATGTCGAGTGCTTCGCGTGGCGAGAGAGCATCGACATCGATCCCCTCGAGCGCGCGGCGCAGCTGGTCGGGCTCTTCTTCCTGCGCCTGCGCGGAGACCGCGAAGAGCGGCAGCTCGCCGAGGCCCGCACCGAGCCCGCCGGTCGCCTCGCGACCCTTTTCGAGCTTGTCGAGGACCGCCTTGGCACGGCGAATGACAGGGGCGGGGACGCCCGCGAGCTTGGCCACCGAGAGGCCGTAGCTGCGGTCGGCCGCGCCCTTGGCCAGCTCGTGCAGCAGCACCAGATCGCCCTTCCATTCGCGTGCGCGGACATGGTGGAGGCTCAGCGCCTCGCAGGTCTCGGCGAGGCGGCTGAGTTCGTGGTAATGCGTCGCGAAGAGGCAGCGGCACCTGAGCTGCTCGTGCACCGCCTCGACCACCGCCCAGGCCAGCGCCATGCCGTCATAGGTCGAGGTGCCGCGCCCGACCTCGTCGAGGATGACGAAGCTGCGTGTCGTCGCCTGGCTGAGTATCGCGGCGGTCTCGACCATCTCGACCATGAAGGTCGAACGCCCGCGCGCAAGATTGTCCGAGGCGCCGACGCGGCTGAACAAGCGGTCGGCGAGGCCGATACGCGCTGCAGTCGCGGGGACGAAGCTACCCGCCTGCGCGAGCAGCAGGATCAGGGCGTTCTGGCGGAGGAAGGTCGACTTGCCGCCCATGTTGGGCCCGCCGATCAGCCACAACCGGTCGTCGCTGCCGAGCGAACAGTCGTTGGCGACGAAGCGTTCGCCGCCCTTCGCCAGCGCCTGCTCCACCACCGGGTGCCGACCGCCGCTGACGTCGAGACAGGGCTCGTCGAGCATTTCGGGGCGCGCCCAGTCGCCCTCGACCGCGCGTTCGGCGAGCGCAGCACAGACGTCGATCCGTGCCAGCGCCGCCGCTGTCGCGGCGATCGCCTCGCGCGCGACCACCACCTCGTCCACCAGATCCTCGAAATGCGCTTCCTCCGCCGCCAGCGCATGCGCGCCTGCCTCGGCGATCCGCGTCGCTTCCTCGTGCAGGCCGAGAGAATTGAACCGCACCGCCCCGGCCATGGTCTGGCGGTGCGTGAAGCCGCTGTCGGCCGCCATCAACTTGTCGCCGTGCTTGGCCGGCACTTCGATGAAATAGCCGAGCACCTTGTTGTGCTTGATCTTGAGCGAGGGCGTTTCGGTCTGCTCGCGGTATTTCGTTTCGAGCGCGGCGATCGCCTTGCGCGCATTGCCGCTGGTCTCGCGCAGCGCGTCGAGCGCATGGTCGTATCCCGCCGCGATGAAGCCGCCCTGGCTCCGCTCGGTCGGGGGCGAGGGCACCAGCGCGCGGGCGAGGTGGTCGACGAGCGCCGCATGGCCGCCCAGCGCATCGCCCATGCGGCGGAGCAGCGGGGGAAGGTCGGCGCTGCCGGCGAGCATCTCGCGTACGCGTCGTGCTTCGGCCAGTCCGTCGCGAATCTGGCCGAGATCGCGGGGCGACCCGCGTCCGGCGACGAGCCGACCGAGTGCGCGGCCGATGTCGGGCGCCTGCCGCAACACGCCGCGCAGGTCGGCGCGCAACAGGGGATCGGTATGGAAGTGCTGGACCCCGGCGAGCCGCTCCTCGATCGCGCGACGGTCGGCGAGGGGCGCCGAGAGGTCCTCCGCCAACTGCCTCGCGCCCGCGCCGGTGGCGCAGCGGTCGACGCAGGCGATCAGGCTGCCCGCGCGCCCGCCGCCCTGCGCTTCGAGGATTTCGAGACTGGCGCGCGTCGCCGCGTCCATCGCCAGATGCGCCCCGCTGCCGCGCGCGACCGGCGGGAGGAGGAATGGGAGGCTCCCGCGCCCCGCATGGTCGAGATAGGCGATCAGTCCGCCCGCTGCGGCGAGCATCGGCCGGGTGAAGCTGCCGAGCCCGTCGAGCGTGGCGACGCCGTGGATCGCCTTCAGCCGGGCTTCGCCCTCCTCGCTGCGGAACTCGGCGCGCGGGCGCGCGATCACCTCGCCTTGGGACTGATCCCAATCCTCGGGTGCGACCACCTCGCTCGCGCCCAGCCGCGCGAGCGCCGCATCGAGCGCTTGCGGAGCGCATTCCTCGAGTTCCATCCGCCCGGTCGAGATGTCGCAGGAGGCCAGCCCGACGCCGTCTCGCAGCGGCGCTACGGCAACGAGCAAATTGGCCCGCCGCGGTTCGAGCAAAGCCTCCTCGGTCAGCGTGCCCGCAGTCACGAAGCGCACGATGTCGCGAGCCACCAGCGCCTTGGACGAGGGCGTACCCTCGCGCTTGGCGCGGGCCTTGGCTTGCTCGGGCGTTTCGGTCTGCTCGGCGATCGCCACGCGGCAACCGCCCTTGATCAGGCGGGCGAGATAGCCTTCCGCCGCGTGCACGGGCACGCCGCACATCGGCACCGGTTCGCCACCATGTTCGCCGCGCGTGGTCAGCGCGATGTCGAGAATGCCCGCCGCGGTCTTCGCGTCGTCGAAGAACAGTTCGAAGAAGTCGCCCATGCGGTAGAACAGCAGCGCTTCGCCGGCCTCGCGCTTGAGGGCGAG
>NZ_JBLYYF010000055.1:0-62868 GCF_048550555.1 Qipengyuania sp.
CGTCACGCGGTGGCCACCGGTCTCGCGCTGGCGATCCCGCAGGGGTACGAAATCCAGGTCCGGCCGCGCTCGGGCCTCGCGCTCAAGCACGGCATCACCGTGCCCAACACGCCGGGCACGATCGACAGCGACTATCGCGGCGAGTTGAAGGTCATCCTGATCAATCACGGCGCGGACCCCTTCGCCATCGCGCGCGGCGACCGGGTCGCGCAGCTGGTGCTGGCACCGGTCACGCAGGCCGCCTGGGAAGCGGTCGAGACGCTCGACGAGACCGCTCGCGGCGCGGGTGGCTTCGGTTCGACCGGCGGCCACGCGAAGCTTGCCTGAAACGAAAGGGGCGGCCCGCAGTGCAGGCCGCCCCGTCGCTTTTTCCGTACCCGGAGCCCGCGCGTCAGTCGATCTTGCGGACCGTGGTCTTTTCCGGCGCGACCGAGATGCGCAGCGTTTCGCCCGAATTGCCGGGGAAATCGGTAAACATCGCTTCGACCAGATTGGGCACCAGATACTGCAGCCGGTTCGAGGTCGACATCGCCTGAGCCTTGCCTTCGAACAGCCGTTCGCCGGTCGCCGCACGGTCGATCTTCAGGTCGATCCCGCTGGTGTAGACGGTGTAGCTGCGCACGTCGGGCCCGTCGAACCACGGGTCGTAGAAGCCGAAGCCCCAGCTGCTGCCGTAATGACGCGGCCGGTAAAAGCCCGGGCGCGCACGATAGCCCCAATAGGAGCGATAGCCGTACCACGGATCGTAGAAGGGATCGCGGAACCCGCTCGAGCGGACGCGCTCGCGGCCCTTGTCGACGCCGTAGTCGAACCGCACCAGCAGACTCGCCTGGTCGGGCGAGGCGGCCTCGGCGTAACCGAGCCGGCTCATCTGCGCTTCGACCAGGTCGGCATATTGCGAAAATTCGAGCCCGCCGGCGAGCGCCGGATCGTCTGCGACGACGAAGTAGCTTTCCCCCTGCGGCGCGGGCAGCTGCGTCTGGAAACGCGAGACGTCGGCCTTGAAGGGCGTGGCGCAGGCGGCGAGGCCGGCGAGAAGGAGGGGAATGGAGGCGAGCTTGAGTTTGCGCCCCCAACCCAGTGGCAGGTCGGTCATGCTCAGTCCCTTTCGAACAGGGGCGTATCTTACCGTTCGAAACGCCCGATTGCGCAGCCCGCCGCTTCGCTGAGGCACACTGCCAGTAAGTGTGCATCGCTATAGACGAATTGCCATGAACCCGGATTGAATATCCGGATTCACATTTGTTTCAACAAGCGAGACCCTTAGCGGATCAGGCCGAGCGCCTGGTAGGTCGCATCGAGCGTCGGGCGGGCAAGCTCGCGCGCCTGCGACGCGCCGCGTGCGAGAATCGCGTCGATCGACTCGCGGTCGTCGAGCAATTCGGTGAAGCGCGCGGAGATCGGGGCCAGCGTCTCGACCAGCAGCTCGCCCAGCGCGGGCTTGAACTTGCCGAACCCCTCGCCGCCGAATTCGCCGAGGATGTCGTCGACGCTGCGGTCGGACAGCGCGGCGTAAATGGCCACGAGGTTGAGCGCCTCGGGCCGTCCCTCGAGCCCCTCGGCCTCGCTCGGCAGCGGCTCGGGATCGGTCTTGGCCTTCTTGACCTTCTTCATGATCTCGTCGGCATCGTCGACCAGGTTGATCCGGCTCATCTCCGAAGGGTCGGACTTGCTCATCTTGGCGCTGCCGTCGCGCAGCGACATGATCCGCGCGGCCTGCGGGGGCACGATCGGATCGGGCAGGGTGAAGACCGGCGCTTCCCCGGATGCGAAGTCGTTGTTGAACTTCTGCGCGATGTCGCGCGCGAGCTCGAGATGCTGCTTCTGGTCCTCGCCCACCGGGACATGCGTCGCCTGGTAGAGCAGCACGTCGGCGGCCTGCAGCACGGGATAGGCGAACAGCGCGACCGACTGGCCCTCGCGGTTCTTGCCCGCCTTGTCCTTCCACTGCGTCATGCGGTTGAGCCAGCCCATCCGCGCGGTGCCGTTGAGCAGCCACTGCAGCTCGGCATGCGCGGGGACCTGGGCCTGGTTGAACAGCACGCTGCGCTGCGGGTCGATGCCGCAGGCGACCAGCGCCGCGGCCATCTCGAGCGTGCCCTTTTTCAATTCCGCCGGATCGTGCGGCTGCGAGATCGCGTGGAGGTCGGCGAGGAAGAACAGGCACTGGTTCCCGTCTGCGCTACCGCCTGCGGCTGCTTGAGCGCGGTTGCCGTCCTCCATCTCGTCCTGCATCCGCACCCAGTTGCGGATCGCCCCAAGGTAATTACCGAGGTGGAGATTGCCGGTGGGCTGGATGCCGGAAACTACGCGCATGGAAAGAAGACTACCTGTCAGTTCGATTGGTCGGACACGGGGGCGGGCCGCTTGCGTCGTAGCTGCGCGACGAGGTCCTTGTCGAGTGCGCCAACAAGGTAGGCGGTGGCGAAGAATACAACGCCACCCGCTGCGACGAGGGCGGCCAGCGACCAGATGCGGTTCAACGCACCGCCGCGCCAGAACGGCTCGAGGACCGGCGTCAGCCACCACAGCAGCGCGCCCATCACCGCCGTTGCAACCAACTGCCGGGTGATCCGGCCGGCGAGCTTGCCGCTTAGGTGGAACCACCCGCGGAGCTGCAGGATGGTGTAGAGCGACAGGACGTTGAGCGTCGCGGTGATCGCCGTCGCCGCGGCGAGGCCGACGATGCCGTAGCGCGGCACGACGTAGAAATTGAGCGCGATGTTGATCAGCAGCGCACCGGCCGCCACGAACACGGGCGTGCGCGTGTCCTCCCGGCTGAAGAAGGCGGGCTGGAAGACCTTGACCAGCACATAGGCGGGCAGGCCGCAGACCAGCGCGACGACGATGTTGCCCATGATCTCGGTGTCGGCGGGGGTCATCTTGCCGCCCTGGAAAATCCCGGCGGTGAAGGCCTCGGCGCAGATCGACAGCGCGACCGCGCAGGGCAGGCACAGCAGCATGGCGATCTCGACCGCATTGGCCTGGAGCCGCTGGGCTTCGCTCTTGTTGTTCGCCTGGATGTGGCGCGCGAGCATCGGCAGGATGGCCGTGCCGAGCGCGATACCGAAGACGCCGAGTGGCATCTGGTTGAGGCGGTCGGCCAGCTTGAGCAGCGTCAGTGAGCCCTGCGGCAGGCTGGTGGCGAAGAAGGTGTCGACCAGCTGGCTGATCTGGTAGATGCCTGCGCCGAAGGTCGCCGGCAGCATCAGCATCATCAGCCGCTTCACTTCGGGCGTGAAGGCCGGCACCTTGATCCTGAGGTGGACCCCCGCCCGCCGCGATGCCCACCCCATATAGGCCAGCTGGGCGATGCCTGCGAGCGTCAGCGATATCGCCAGCGCCCAGGCCACGACCATGTCGTCGCCGCTGTCGCCGCGCAGGTACCAGCCGGTCACGATGCCGCCGATCATCACGATGTTCAGCAGCACGGGCACGAAGGCGCCGGGCGCGAATTTCGAGCGCGCGTTGAGCACGCCAGAAAGCATCGCCACGAGGCTGACCAGCGCGAGATAGGGGAAGGTCACCCGGCTCAGCCAGACCGACAGCTCGAACTTGCCAGGAATGTCCTGATATTCGCGCGCCAGCAGCCAGACGATGCCCGGCATGGCGATCATGCACAGCGCGGAAAAGGCGAGCAGCACCCAGACGAAGACCGACAGCACGTCGGAGGCGAAATGGTCGGCTGCTGCGTCGCCGCCCCCTTCTTCGTCGTGCAGGCGACGGGTGTACATCGGGACGAAGGCGACGCTGAAAGCGCCCTCGGCGAACAGCCGACGGAAGGTATTGGGCAGGGTGAAGGCCAGCTGCCAAGCGTCCGCCGCGAGCCCCGCGCCGAGCACGCGCGCGAGCAGCATGTCGCGCGCGAAGCCGAACACGCGGCTGACCAGCGTCAGCCCGCCGATGGTTCCCACATTGCGGACGAGGCTCATTGGTCGAGCCCGGCCTGCGGCGTCAGCGCCCTACGCCTCGCCGGCGGGCGGGGTGGCGCCCTGGCCCTGCATGTCCTGCGCGCGGGCGGCGAGCTGCTGCTGGTAGAGCGCGCCGAAATCCATCGGGTCGAGCATCAGCGGCGGGAAGCCGGCATCGCGGCTGGCGTCGGCGATGACGCGGCGCGCGAAGGGGAACAGGATGCGCGGGGCTTCGGCGAAGAGGAAGGCATGTGCCGCCTCGTCGGGCAGGTTGCGCATTCCCATCAGGCCGCAATAGGCGAGGTCGATGAGATACTGATTGCCCTGGCTGGTCTTGGCGGTGCAGGTGATCTTCAGCGTGACTTCGTGCACTTCCTCGGCGACCTTGTCGGCGGCGATGTTGAACTGCACGTCGAGCTGCGGCTGCTCGGTCCACTGGAAGCACTGCGGCGCGTTGGGGTTCTCGACCGAAAGGTCCTTGATATATTGCGAGATCACACCGGCGCTGGGCTGGGTGTCGGCGCCGTTGGCGCCCGCCGCGGGGTCCGGGTTGAGGTCGGTGAGAACGTCGCCTTCGTCGGCCATGTGAATTCGCTTTCCAATTATCCGATGGTATGCCCGGGCGTGCGGCAGCGGGCCGCGCCGGGGTTTCGGTGCGCGCGCCTAGCACTGTCGGGCGCGCGTAGCAATCCGCTCTCCACCGCCGGTCGCGGCAGGGTGCTTCGTTCATCGCAGGAACATTGTCGGTTTGTAATTCGTCCCTATCTAGGGCAGGACATTTGTTGGACTGCCGGCGGCGTTGCGCCTCCGCGTGTTGAATTGGGAAGCAGGTTATCTACGTGATCACCGAGATCGTCATCCTCGCCATGATCGCCGCCTTTCTCGGGCTGCGGCTCTATTCGGTGCTCGGCCGAAGGTCGGAGCACGAAGAGGAGGTGATCCCGCACCGGTTCGAGCGGAGCGAAACGCCCCCGCCGACCGACCATGCCCCGCGCGCCCCGCGCCAGCCGGTCGTCCGGCTGGCCGGCGAGCAAGGCGCACCGGTCAATGAAGCGGGGATCCGCGCGATCGCCGCCGCCGATCCCGGCTTCGACCTGCTCGGCTTTCTCGACGGCGCCAAGGGTGCCTACGGCATGATCCTCGAAGCCTTCTGGAAGGGCGACAAGGGCACGCTGCGCGAACTCACCGACGACGATGTCTATGCCAGCTTCGCGCAGGCGATCGACGCGCGCGAGGAAGCCGGCGAAACGCTCGACAACCGCCTCATCCGGATCGAGGATGCGACCGTTCGCTCGGCCGAACTCGACGGACGCACCGCGCGGATCGCCGTGCTGTTCGTCGCCGATATCGCCGCCGTCACCCGCGATGCCGAGGGCAACGTCGTCGCCGGTTCGCTCGACGATGCGATCGAGAGCCGCGACGTGTGGACCTTCAGTCGCAATGTCGCTTCGGCCGATCCGAACTGGGTGCTCGACGAGACCGACGAGGGCTGACGTCCCGCATCCTGGGGGAGGGATGATGCGCAAGTTGCTGGTTATCGCCGCGACGCTGGCACTGTCCGCCTGCGTGCGCATGGTGCCCGATACCAAGCCCGTCGGGCCCACCCCGCTTCCTCCGGGCACGGTCAGCAGCGCCGCCTTCGGGAAGATCGTGCGCGGGGCGAAGATCGAGTCGCTCGGCATCGCTGCCGAGGATGCCGGCACCGCGCTCGTCTCCTTTCTCGAATCCTGCCCCGCCATCCTCAAGCGCGAGGATGCCAGCGGGCTGACCTTCGCCGAGGACTGGCGCCCCGCCTGCGCGGCCGCGGCGACCTGGCCGCTCTCGGACGCCCGCCGCTTCTTCACCAGCTATTTCGAGACCGCGCGGATCGGCGACGGGGCGGCCTTCGCCACCGGCTATTTCGAACCCGAGATCCGCGGCAGCCGCACTCGCGCACCGGGTTACAATGTCCCGGTCTACGCCCCGCCGCCCGAATTGACGCGCGCCTGGCCGGCCGACATGCCCGAAAGCGAGCGCGAAGGCCGCCCGCCGCTCGGCCGCTACGACGCGAGCGGCAAGTTCGTCCCCTATTACGAACGCACCGAGATCGAACTCGGCGCGCTCGCCAATCGCGGGCTCGAGATCGCCTGGGCGGCCGACCCGGTCGAGTTCTTCTTCCTCCAGATCCAGGGCTCGGGCCTGCTGCGCCTGCCCGACGGATCGGTGATGCGGATCGGCTATGCCGGGCAGAACGGGCGTGAATATGTCGGCGTCGGCAAGGTCATGCGCGAGCGCGGCATGATCGGCGCGGGCACCACCTACGCGACCTCGATGCAGGGGATCATGGAATATTTTCGCGACCACCCCGCCGAGGGGCGCGACATCATGCGGCTCAACAAGAGCTGGGTGTTCTTCCGCGAGCTCGATACCGACGGGCCGCTGGGATCGCTCGGCGTGCCGGTGCGGCGCGAAGCCTCGGTGGCGGTCGATCCGGCCTTCGTTCCCTATGGCGCGCCGGTCTTCCTCGATCTCGACCGCGATGTCGCCGACGGCCTGTGGATCGCGCAGGACACCGGCGGGGCGATCAAGGGCGCCAATCGCTTCGACACCTTCTGGGGCAATGGCGGAAACGCGCGCGAGGTCGCCGGGACGATGAGCGCGCGGGGCTCGGCGCTGGTGCTGCTGCCGCGCGGAACGCTCGACCGGCTCGACTCGCGCAAGTGAGCGTCCCGCGCGGACTGTCGGCGGAAGAGGCGGCGGCGTGGGAGAAGCTCGCCGCGACGGTCGAACCGCTGCATCCGCTCCGGCCCGTCCAGCCGCAAACGCCGCAGCCGGCGAGATCGCCCGCGCCACCCAAGCAGGCGCGCAAGGTCTCCGCAGCGCCCGGGTCGCGCCCCATGGCTGTGCCGCCGCCGGCTCCGCCCAAGAACATCGCCGCGCCCGATCGCGGGCTCGATTCGCATTGGGACCGGCGCCTCAAATCGGGCGCGCTCCAGCCCGAACTGACGCTCGACCTGCACGGACACACTCTCGATTCGGCCTATGACCGGTTGATGAGCGGCGTGGCGCAGGCGCGCGCGATGGGGGTGAGAACGATTTTGCTGGTGACGGGCAAGCCGCGCCCGGTGGCAGCGGCGGATCGGGCCGAACGGCGCGGCGCCATACGCGCCAAGGTGCTCGACTGGCTCGCCGCCTCGAGCCACCATTCCGCCATCGCCGCCGTGCGCCGCGCGCACCAGCGGCACGGCGGCGACGGGGCGCTCTACATCGTCCTCCGGCGCGGGGCCTGAGCGCTACTTCGCCGCTTTTTTCTTCGCGGCGCCTTCGCCCGCGATCGACAGCGCGCTGGCCATGCCCGGCGCCTTGGACTTGCCGCCGACCTTGTCGCGCACGGCCTTCTCGATCCGCTCGCCGATGTCCTT
The DNA here is from genome assembly GCF_048550555.1 of Qipengyuania sp. Classification (GTDB taxonomy): domain Bacteria; phylum Pseudomonadota; class Alphaproteobacteria; order Sphingomonadales; family Sphingomonadaceae; genus Qipengyuania. The sequence goes on from NZ_JBLYYF010000055.1 coordinate 7,313, forward strand.
GTCGACATTCTTCCAGTATTCGAACGCGCGCTGCAGAACCTTCTCGCTGACCCCGTCTGCGAGGTGCCCCGCGACATTCGAGACGAAGCGCTTGCGCTGGGCATCATCCATCACCTCGCGCACCAGCGCGCCGGCCTGGCTCCAGTCGTCATCGTCCTCGCGCAGCGTATAGGCCTGGCGGACCATGTCGCCGTCGGCGTGCCAGGTGGCCTCGCCGCCGACCTGCGGCTGGGCTGCGGGCCCGCCATAGGAGTTGGGGGCATAGACCGGATCGACCGCATTCTTCACGCGCATATGGCCGGCGCGCGAATAGGAATGGACCTCTGCATTCTTCGCCGAATTGACCGGGATCTGCTTGTAGTTGACGCCGAGACGCGCGCGGTGCGCATCCGAATAGGAGAAGCCGCGCGCGAGCAGCATCTTGTCGGGGGAGAGGCCGATCCCGGGGACCATGTTGTTGGGTTCGAAGGCGAGCTGTTCGATCTGCGTGTCCCAGTCGACCGGGTTCTCGTCGAGCACCAGCTTGCCGACCTCGATCAGCGGATAGTCCTCGTGCGACCAGACCTTGGTCAGGTCGAAGGGATTGATCCGATAGGTCTTGGCGTCCTCATAGGGCATGATCTGCCACTTGAGCGTCCAGCTGGGATAGTCGCCCTTGTGGATCGCATCGAACAGGTCGCGGCGGTGATAGTCGCTGTCTTCGCCCGCCTTCTTCACCGCCTCGTCCTGCGTCAGATGCGCGTTCCCGTCGCCGAGATCGGTGTGGAAGTGGAACTTGACCCAGAACTTCTCGCCGTCCTCGTTGATCAGCATGTAGGTGTGGCTGGAATAGCCGTTCATCTCGCGCCAGTTCTTGGGCACGCCGCGATCGCCCATCAGATAGGTCACCTGATGCGCGCTTTCGGGACTCAGCGTCCAGAAGTCCCACATCATGTCGTGATCGCGCAGGCCATTGTCGGCGCGGCGCTTCTGGCTGCGGATGAACTGCTGGAATTTCAGCGGATCGCGGATGAAGAAGATCGGCGTGTTGTTGCCGACCATGTCGAAATTGCCGTCCTCGGTGTAGAACTTGACCGAGAAGCCGCGCGGGTCGCGCCAGGTATCCGGGCTGCCGCGTTCGCCGGCCACGGTCGAGAAGCGCATGGCGACCTCGGTCTTGGCGCCTTTCCGGAAAAGCTTGGCCTTGGTGTATTGGGAAACGTCCGCGGTGGTCTCGAAATGGCCGAACGCGCCCGATCCCTTCGCATGCGGCTGCCGCTCGGGAATACGCTCGCGATTGAAGTTCGCCATCTGCTCGATCAGATAGTGATCGTTGAGGACGATCGGGCCATCCGGGCCGATGGTCAGCGAATGCTCGTCGCTCTGGACCGGGATGCCGGCATCGGTCGTGGTGGGAGGTGTCTTGCGGTCGGCCATGGGCGCGCCTTTCCTGTGCGGGACGGGGGATTCACAGGACATACGGGTTCCCCGGCCATCGGGTTCCGCCGCCGGCTGACGGAAAATACGTTCAGCATCATCGCTTTGCTGCGCCAGAGACGGTCGCGCCCGGGCAAGAAAAAAGCCCCCGACACTAGGTCGGGGGCCCTCGGTGGACGACCAGCCAGGCCGTCTGACCATCAACTATGGTATTTCTGGTAGCCAATGTCAAAGCGATCTGCATCCATGACCTTGGTCCAGACCTTGACGAAGTCCTCGGCGAACTTCCGCTCGTTGCCGTTCTCGGCATAGACCTCGGCCACGGCGCGCAGCTGCGAGTTCGAGCCGAACACCAGATCGGTGCGCGTGGCGTGCCATTTGACGTCGCCCTTGAGGCGGCATTTGCCGACGAATTCCTCGTCGCCGCTCTCTTCGACCACTTCCCACACCGTGCCCATTTCGAGCAGATTGACGAAGAAATCGTTCGACAGCACGCCGGGGCGGTCGGTGAGCACGCCTATCGAATTGCCATGCTGCGTATGCTTGGAGACCGCGCCGAGTGCGCGCATGCCGCCGAGCAGCACGGTCATTTCGGGCACCGACAGGCCCAGCAGGTGCGCCCTGTCCACCAGCATGTCCTCGGTCTTCACCTCGGCCTTGGTCTTGAGGTAGTTGCGGAAGCCGTCGGCGAAGGGCTCGAGCGGTTCCCAGCTCTCGGCATCGAACTGGTCCTCGGTCGCATCGCCGCGCCCGGTGGTGACATCGACCTTGATGTCGAAGCCGCCGTCCCTGGCCGCCTTCTCGACCGCTGCCGCGCCGCCGAGCACGATGGCATCGGCCACCGAAATCTCACCGCGCAGCTCGTCGAGCTTGGCCAGCACCTTGCCCAGTTCCTCGGGATCGTTGACCTTCCAGTTGCGGATCGCATCGAAGCGGATATGCGCGCCATTGGCGCCGCCGCGATGGTCGGAATTGCGATAGGTCGAGGCCGAGGCCCAGGCCGCCTTGACCAGTTCGGCCACGGTCAGGCCGCTATCGAGGACCTTCTGCTTGAACTCGGCGACCGCGCTGTCGGAAGGCTTTGTGCCGGCGGGGATCGGATCCTGCCAGATCAGGTCTTCCGACGGCACTTCGGGGCCGAGGTAACGCGCCTTGGGGCCCATGTCGCGGTGGGTCAGCTTGAACCAGGCGCGGGCGAAGGCATCGTCGAGCGCGGCCTGGTCGTTGAGGAAGCGCTCCGAGATCTTGCGATATTCGGGGTCGCGCTTCAGCGCCATGTCGGCGGTGGTCATGATGGTCGGGACCTTCTTGTTCGGGTCGCGCGCATCGGGGGCCATGTCCTCCGGATCGGGGTCGATCGGAGTCCACTGGTTGGCGCCAGCGGGACTCTGGACGAGTTCGTAGTCGTATTTGAACAGCAGGCGGAAATAGTCGTTGCCCCACTGGGTCGGGTTGGGCGTCCAGGCGCCTTCGATCCCGCTGGTGGTGATGTGGCCCTTGCCGATTTCCTCGGGGTCGGTCAGCCAGCCGAAGCCCATCCGGTGCAGGCCCTCGCCCTCGGGCGCGCTGCCGAAAGTGTCGGAGGGCGCGGCGCCGTGACACTTGCCGAAGGCATGGCCGCCGGCGGTCAGCGCGACGGTTTCCTCGTCGTTCATCGCCATCCGGGCGAAGGTCTCGCGCATGTCGCGCGCCATGCCCTCGGCATCGTGCGGATTGCCGCCCGGGCCTTCGGGATTGACGTAGATGAGGCCCATCTGGATCGCGGCGAGCGGGTTTTCGAGCGCCTTGCCCTCGTCGGGGATGATGCGCGTCTCGACACCCTGGTCGACCCACTTCTCTTCCGATCCCCAATAGACCAGTTCGGGCTCGAACACGTCCTTGCGGCCGCCGCCGAAGCCGAACACCGGGCCGCCCATGCTTTCGATGGCGACATTGCCGGTGAGGATGAACAGGTCGGCCCAGCTGATGTGCTTGCCGTATTTCTGCTTGATCGGCCACAGCAGGCGCCGCGCCTTGTCGAGGTTGCCGTTGTCGGGCCAGCTGTTGAGCGGGGCGAAGCGCTGCTGCCCGCTGCTGGCGCCGCCGCGCCCGTCGCCGGTACGATAGGTGCCCGCCGCGTGCCATGCCATGCGGATGAAGAACGGGCCGTAATGGCCGTAGTCCGCCGGCCACCATTCCTGGCTGTCGGTCATCAGCGCCTTGAGGTCTTCCTTGAGCGCTGTGTAGTCGAGCGCGTTGAAGGCTTCGCAATAGTCGAAGTCGGGACCCATGGGGTCGGGATTGCGCCCTTCGGTCTGAAGGATGTCGACCTGCAGCTGGTCGGGCCACCAGTCGCGATTGGTACGACCGAGCAGATGGCGCGTCCCGCCATCGCCATGGAAGGGGCAGCCGCTCATTTCACCGGTTTTGGCGTCCATTGTCGTATCTCTCCACTCTCTAAGACTCGAAGATCGTTCGCGGGAGAATGATTGCGCCTTTGCCGGTGATGCGTCCAATCGATTAAGTGCGTCGATTTGATTGCCTGCGCCGATTATAGGGCGAAGCCCGCCCAAACGCGAAAAGCGCCGCCATCCGCTTGGAATGACGACGCTTTCGTGACCGATCTGATTCAAGTTCACGCGGCCTGCGCGATATCCTCGGCCGGCTCGGTGCGGATGAGGTAGTCGAAGGCCGAGAGGCCCGCTTTGGATCCTTCGCCCATCGCCACCACGATCTGCTTGTAGGGCACGTCGGTCACGTCGCCCGCGCCGAAGACGCCGGGCAGGTTGGTGCGGCCTTCCTCGTCGGTAACGATCTCGCCGAACTTCGTCAGTTCGAGGCCCGAGTCCTCCAGCCATTCGGTGTTGGGCACGAGGCCGATCTGGACGAAAACACCTTCGAGTTCGATGCGGCGTTCGTCCCCGGTCTTGCGGTCCTTGAGCACGAGGCCGTTCACCTTGCCGTCCGCGCCGGTGATCTCGGTGGTCTGGCCGCTGGTGACGATCTCGACATTGGCCATCGAACGCAGCTTCTTCTGCAGCACCTCGTCGGCGCGCAGCGTGTCGTCATATTCGATCAGCGTGACGTGGCCGACGATCTTGGCGAGGTCGATCGCCGCCTCGACGCCCGAATTGCCGCCGCCGATCACCGCGATGCGCTTGCCCTTGAACAGCGGTCCGTCGCAATGCGGGCAATAGGCGACGCCCTTGTTGCGGTATTCGGCCTCGCCGGGGACGCCGAGATTACGCCAGCGCGCGCCGGTGGCGAGGATGAGGCTGCGTGCCTTGAGGCTGCCGCCATTGCCGAGTTCGACCGTATGCAGGCCGCCTTCCTTCGCGGCCGGAACCAGCTTCACCGCCCGGGCGAGGTCCATCAGGTCGATCTCGTATTCGCCGACATGGCGCTTCAGCTCTGCGGCCAGCTTGGGCCCTTCGGTATAGGGCGTGCCGGGCAGGTTCTCGATCCCGAGCGTGTCGTGCAACTGCCCGCCGAAGCGTTCGGCCGCGACGCCCGTACGGAAGCCCTTGCGCGCGGTATAGATGGCGCTCGCGGCGCCGGCCGGCCCGCCGCCGATAACCAGCACTTCGAACGGCTCCCTGGCCGAGAGCTTCTCGGCGACCTTCTCTTCGCTGCCCGTGTCGAGCCGGGCGAGAATCTCGGCCAGCTCCATCTTGCCGTTGTAGAAGGGTTCGCCGTTGAGGAAGGTCGCGGGCACGGCCATGATTTCGCGCGCGTCGACCTCGTCCTGGAAAGTCCCGCCCTCTATCAGCGTCGCAGTGATGCGCGGGTTTTCGAGCGCCATCAGCGTCAGCGCCTGCACCACGTCAGGGCAGTTGTGGCAGCTCAGCGAGAAATACATCTCGAAGTTGAAATCGCCTTCGAGCCCGCGGACCTGCTCGATCAAATCGGCATCGACCTTGGGCGGATGGCCGCCGGCCCACAGCAACGCCAGCACGAGCGAGGTGAATTCGTGCCCCATCGGCAGGCCGGCGAAGCGGACCCACTTCTCCGCATCGCTCGCGCGGCGGATGACGAAGCTCGGCTTGCGCGCATCGGTCCCGTCGAAGCTGGCGCTGACGAAATCGTGCAGCGCGGCAATCTCCTCGAGCAGTTCGCGTGTCTGCCCGCTCTTCGCGTCCTCGCCCAGCGAGGCGACGAGTTCGACCGGTTCGCGCAGGTTCGCGAGATAGGTCGTGAGCTGCTGGGTCATCGTTGCGTCGAGCATAGGGGGACTCCGGGCGTCGGGTGGAACGAAGCTTCGAAAATTCGGGGGGGAGGGAAAAGACCCGGGGCGGGGGGGAGGGGGGATGCCCCGGGTCTTCCAGCGACCCGAGTCTCAGGGCTCGGGCTGTTGTACGGGCGCCGCTAGGCGTCCCGATCTTTCGCTCGCCTTAACGGCTCAGATCTTGCCGACGAGGTCGAGCGAGGGTGCCAGCGTCTCGCCGCCTTCTTCCCACGCGGCCGGGCAGACCTGGCCGGGGTTTGCGCGGACATACTGCGCGGCCTTGATCTTACGCGCGAGTTCGTTGGCGTTGCGGCCGACGCCTTCGCAGGTCTGTTCCATGATCTGGATCACGCCGTCCGGATCGACCACGAAGGTCGCGCGGTCGGCGAGGCCGACGCCTTCGCGCAGCACGTCGAAATTGCGCGCGAGGACGTGGTTCTGGTCACCGAGGAAGGGGAACTTGAGCTTGCCGATCTTTTCCGACGTGTCGTGCCAGGCCTTGTGGCTGAAGTGGGTGTCGGTCGACACGCCATAGACTTCGACGTCCATCTTCTGGAGCATGGCATACTGCTCGCCGAGGTCTTCGAGCTCGGTCGGGCAGACGAAGGTGAAGTCGGCCGGATAGAAGAAGAACACGGCCCACTTGCCCTTCACGTCCTCGTCGGTGACCTCGAAGAAGTCCTTGCCGGCCTGGAAGGCGGTGGCGCTGAAAGGTTTGATCTGCGATCCGATGATACCCATGGTTTTCTCCGTTGTTCGGGTTGAAACTCGTGGGTGACAGATAGGCCCTGTTGCGATGCACAAAAGCGATATGTTGCGATTGCGAGCATCGGAATAATCGATCAAATCGATGGAACTTTCAGAAAGTGCAACGAAGTGGCGATTTCATTGCGTTTGGCGCAATCTATCGCCTGCGCGCGCGGTCGCGAATGTCTGGTAGTGGGTGGGAAGCGGTCGCTAAAATTCGATCCGTTTACCGGCTTTCGGCATTTCTCCGTCTAACCAATCGTATTCGCTAAGGTCTGTATCGCCACCCCAGTGAAGTTCATCTCCATCATTCCAAATGTGGAATGACCTTCCGCTGGCAGCATTGAGCGTAATGCCAACGCGGATGCCTTTCCATGCAAGTTCTTGAACATCGCTGACCACAACGTCGCACAGTTCCGGAAATAAGGAACCAGTCACATCAGCAACGTCTACCGAGCCATATTCTCGCATGTCGTAAGAGGAATCCAGCGCACCATGATCAACCACCATGCTTTGGCCATCTGCGGCTCCTTTGAGACGCAATGCGCGGTCGCGATCAAAAGAGAGCAGAAGGCGGATGGGCTTCCCATTAACTTGGCCATCAAAAATGTGGCGGTTTGCAAGAACGGCATTGAGGATCATCACTCTTTCCCTGCCCATTGTGATCTCTACTACCGCAATCGGGGCGTTAGCAGACCGTCAGCTCTTGGCACACCGCTAGCTCGACAGAACGGCAACGAACTGGTTGAAAAGCGGGCATTGCGTCGGGCGGAAAATTGCGACACATTTTCCTAATGTTTCGCAATCCTCAAGTCGACAAGCTCCGCCAATCCTTCTCCGATCAGTTTTCCGGCGATGAGCACGGGCTCGTTTACCGGAAGCATCAAAAGGGTCCGGCGTATCGCGTGAGCGAGGCCGAGCGAGACATGTTCGTTGCGAATTTCGGCAAGCGCATTCGTTTTGCGACCTGGATCATCGTCCCGGCTACAATCGGCTTGATACCGTTGCTCCTCTGGCTGTTTCCCGATGTGGATAGTGGGGTAGCGCAGGCGGCAATGTGGATTGGGATCGCCGTGATCTTGGTGCCCTTCATGGCGATATATTATTGGGCTTGGAATGCTCCGGCCCGCGAGCTTGAAGGACGTACGCCTGAAAGCGCTTCGTTGACGAAAGATGAAGCACGAGCGCTCACCTTCGCCAAGATTACCTATGGCCAACTTGCGCTTGCGGCACTTTTGGGCGCGGGATTGGTGTGGAAGATGTCCGGCAAGTTCGATGTCCTTCATGGATGGGGACTGATCTGGCCGGCGTTTGGAGCTTTGCTCATCGTCGTTGCCGGAATTCAAGCGATCCGGAAGTGGCACTTCGATCGAAGGTGAGCGCTTCTCTGGGAAACGTAATGTCTTCTACCCTGTCGCAAGCGGATTGACCGTCACCCGCACTGCGCCCGGTGGAGCAGCTTGTGGTCGGCCAGCACCAGCGCCATCATCGCTTCGACCACCGGCGTGCCGCGGATGCCGACGCAGGGGTCGTGGCGGCCCTTGGTGCGGACCTCGGTCGCCTCGCCGTCGCGGGTCACGCTCTCTACCGGCGTGAGGATGGAGCTGGTCGGCTTGAACGCCACGCGGCAGGTCACCGGCTGGCCGGTGCTGATCCCGCCCGCGATCCCGCCTGCGTGGTTCGCCTCGAAGCCCGGGCCGTCGTTTCCCCCCTCATTCAAGGATGGCCGCATGGGGTCGGCATTCTGCTCGCCGGTCAGCCGCGCGGCGCCGAAGCCGTCGCCGATCTCGACGCCCTTGACCGCGTTGATGCTCATCATCCCTGCGGCGAGGTCGGCGTCGAGCTTGGCATAGACGGGTGCGCCCCATCCCGCGGGCACCCCGGTGGCGACGCATTCGACCACCGCGCCGAGCGACGATCCCGCCTTGCGCGCCTCGTCGACCAGCTTTTCCCAGCGCTTCGCGGCCGCCGCGTCGGGGCACCAGAAGGGATTGCGCGCGATTTCCCCGGCATCGAAATTCGCCGGATCCACCGCGTCGCCGCCGATCTCGGCGACATAGGCAAGGATCGACACCTCACCGATCACCTTGCGCGCCACCGCGCCCGCCGCCACGCGCATCGCCGTCTCGCGCGCGCTGCTGCGCCCGCCGCCGCGATAGTCGCGAAAGCCGTATTTCGCGTCATAGGCATAGTCTGCATGGCCCGGGCGATAGGTGTCGGCGATCTCCGAATAGTCCTTCGATCGCTGGTCGGTGTTCTCGATCAGCAGGCTGATCGGCGTGCCGGTCGTCCTGCCTTCGAACACGCCCGAGAGGATGCGCACCGCATCGGGCTCCTGCCGCTGGGTGGTGAACTTGTTCTGCCCGGGCTTGCGCGCATCGAGGAAGGGCTGGATGTCGCCTTCGGCAAGCGCGATGCCCGGCGGGCACCCGTCGACCACCGCGCCGATCGCGGGGCCGTGGCTTTCGCCCCAGGTGGTGAAACGCAGGGTCCGTCCGAAGGTATTCCAGCTCATATCCGTGTCATAGCCCGTTTGCCGAGCCTGTCGAGCAACGCGGATTTTGCTGTCCTACAGACCGCCTTTCGTGCGAGCACGGGCATTCGGCCAGTCCCTGCGCCCGGTTCCGGAACCGGTGCGGCCCGGGGGCGGTTCGTCCGGGGGCAAACCCGGCGGCGGGACGGGCGGTTTTGGTGTAAACCTCGTGTCACCTTCCGCCTGCGGAGAACGTCCGGCCCCGGCTGGCCAAACCCCGCGAGTTGAGGCAGGAACAAAGCATGATTGCGAAGCTCAAGGGCCTGCTCGACGAAACCGGCGTGGACTGGGCGGTGATCGACGTCGCGGGCGTCGGCTATCTCGTCCATTGTTCGACCAAGACGCTCGCCGCGCTGGGCCAGAGGGGCGAGGCCTGCACCGTCTATACGGATTTGCAGGTCAGCGAAAACGACATGCGCCTGCTGGGCTTCGCCGACGGCGCCGAGCGCGAATGGTTCCGCCTGCTCACCCATGTCCAGGGCGTGGGGTCGAAGGTCGCGCTGGCGATCCTTTCGGCGCTGTCGACCGGCGAGCTGCAGCAGGCCTGCGCCGGCGGCGATGCGGCGATGGTCGCGCGCGCCAATGGCGTCGGGCCCAAGCTCGCCGGGCGGATCGTCAACGAGCTGAAGGACAAGGCCGGCGCGCTGCCGGGCGGTGCGGGGCCGGGCATCGTCGCGACACCGGCGGGCGGGGCCAGCGCGGATGCGGTGAGCGCGCTCGAGAACCTCGGCTTCAAGCCCGCGGTCGCCGCGCGCGCGGTCGCCGCCGCGCAGGGCGAGCTCGGCGAGGGCGCGAGCGAGGGCGACCTCATCCGCGTGGCGCTGAAAAAGGCGGCGGGATGAGCGCGCGCAGCGCGACCTGCATGTGCGGCCAATTGGCGCTGGCCTGCGAGGGCGAGCCCTTCCGCATCTCGGTGTGCCACTGCCTCGAGTGCCAGCGGCGCAGCGGCTCCTCCTTCGCGGCGCAGGTGCGCTATCCGCGTGAACAGGTCACCGTGACGGGCGAGGCCAGGGTCTTCACCCGCAGGCCGAGAGCGGCCATGCGAGCGAGCACCATTTCTGCCCGAACTGCGGCTGCGAGATGTGGTACGTGGCGCGGCCCTTCCGCGAGATGATGGCGATCCCGATCGGGCGCTTCGCCGAGCCGGGTTTTCCGGCGCCGCAATACTCGGTCTACGAAGAGCGCAAGCATGCCTGGGTCGCGATCACCGGCGAGACCACCGAGCATTACGACTGACGCGGGGACTCAGCCCTCCCAGGCCTCGCCATAGACGCGCAGGAAATTGAGCCCGAGCAGCTTCTCGATCTGCCGCTGCGTCCAGCCGCGCTTCGCCAGATCATCGGCGAACCTTTCGAGCCGGTCGATCGAATTGTAATCTTGGACGATGGGATAGAAGCCGATCTTCTCGCCCGGGGCGGCGATCCCTTCGTCGATCCGGCGTTGCTGTTCGGTGTCCCACGCCTTGCGGGTCTCCGGCGTCATTTCGGGCGGGACCGGCCCGTTGTCGGTCCCAATACCGATATGATCCTCGCCCAGCACGCGGAGCATGTGGTCGGCGTGGTCGAGCAGGACCTCGCCCGAGGGCACCATGTCGGCGGAAAGATAGGGCATGAAATAGAGGCCCACGACGCCGCCCTTCTCGGCGACCGCGCGCATGGTCGCGTCGGAGGTGTTGCGCGGATGGTCGTTGAGCGCGCGGGCGCCGGTGTGGCTGATCACGAGCGGGCGGGTCGAGGCCTCGACCGCCTCGGCCATGGTCCGTGCGCCGCCGTGCGACAGGTCGAGCAGCAGGCGCTCGGCCTCGATCTTCTCGATCGTCGCGCGGCCGAGCTTCGAGAGGCCGGCGTTGTCGGGCTCGATCGACCCGTCGCCGGCGAGGTTGCGGTTGTTGTAGGTCAGCTGGATCGAGCGCAGGCCGCGCTCTTTCATCGTCGCGATCCGGTCGAGCGCGGGGCCGATCATCGCGGTGTCCTGCGTGCCGTAGATGATCCCCATCCGGCCGCTTTCCTTGGCCGTGCGGATGTCGGCCGCCTGCCGGACCACGAGGAAGCGGTCGGGATTGGCACCGACGAAGCCCTCGAAATAGTCCATGAAGTCTTCGTATTGCTCCCAGGCATCGACCTGGTTGCCCACCGGCATGGCGGTGATCCGCGTGGCGGTGACGCCGCTTGCGCGGATCTCGGCCCAGCCCTTCGCGGACAGGCGCGTGACGCCGTCCTCGCCATAGGGATCGCCGATCCCGCCCAGCCCGTCGATGACGATGGCGTCCTTCAGGAAGCCTTTGGCGGGGCGCGCGAAAACCGGGCTGGGGCCGACGAGAGCGGCAGCGGCGCCTGCCCCCATCCCGGCAAGCCACTGGCGTCTGTTGATATGCATGGCGCAAGGGCTACAAGCGGTTGGCAGGAGTGGCAAGCGCGCCGCGCGAGAGAGGACAGGGGTTATGCGGGCAATGTGGTTGGTGCTGGCGGTTGCAGGGCTTTCGGTGCCGGCTGCGGCGCAGGACATGAGCGCCTTCACAACGGGGCCGGTGTTCGAGGATTTCGGCCCGCACGCCGCCGTCGAGGGCATCGGCGAGGTGCCTGCGGACACCGAATTCGCGGTCGCCTTCGACGCCACCGAGCCGGCCAAGGAGGGCGAGCGCAACAAGAGCATCGAAAGCGCCGCGCGCTTCATCAACATGCATGTCGCCGCCGGCGTGCCCGAGGACAATATCCGCGTCGTGGTGGTGGTCCACGGCAAGGCGGTGCTCGACCTGCTCAATTCCGAAGGCCGCACCGCGCACGAACTGGGCGACAATGGCAGCGCCGCGATGATCCGCGCCATGCTCGACGAGGGCGTGCGCCTAATCGTCTGCGGCCAGAGTGCGACCGCGCAGGGTGTGAGCCAGGAGGAGCTGATCCCCGGCGTCGAAATGGCGCTCTCCGCCATGACCGCCTTCGCGCTGCTGCAGCAGGCGGGCTATACGGTGAATCCGTTTTGATGCGAGATGAGATGCCCCACAGTACGCCGCATGAGGATGAGGACCCTGAGTTCGTAAAGCGAGGGGCTTTGGAGATCATCGGGGTCATTGCTGAGTCACGACGGACGGTTATCGACGAGCATTCTCATTCGTTTCGCTGGCTCACAGCGTCATTGCTAGCGTTGAACGGAGGGGCTGCCCTGGCCGTACTCAGCAATGAGACGTTAGAAGGGTCAACAAAGTTTTATGCTGGGCTGTGCTTCCTCGCCGGGATTGCGTTTGCTCTTCTCGTCGCGGTTGCGGGGCAGCGGATAAATCGCCGCGCGATTCCAAAGTTAAACGATCAACTTGGCTACTGGTTGGCCGTTTCGCACGACGGGATGCGTGTTGCAGCTCGTGAGGATGAACTGAATGCCGAAATGAAAGGCGCGATGAAGTTGGGCGTAATTTCACAGGCGTTTGGCTGGGCGGCTGGGTTCTGTTTGATTGGCGGGGCAGCCGTCGTGGGGGCAGAACTAAAAGAGAGCGTAGGCAAGCAGGCCGTTAGCGATGGGCCTGCGATCTCGGCACTTGATCAGGTAAGCGAGAGCCGAGAACGATGACCGACCCCGTTCCCCTCCATTCGCCCGACCGGCAACCGGAAGACCCGGACGCGGCGCTGCGCCCCAAGAGCCTCGGCGAGTTCGTCGGGCAGAAGGCCGCGCGCGAGAATTTGCGCGTCTTTATCGAGGCGGCGCGGGGGCGCGGCGAGGCGATGGACCATGTGCTGTTCTTCGGCCCCCCGGGGCTCGGCAAGACCACGCTGGCGCAGATCGTCGCCAGGGAACTCGGCGTCGGTTTCCGCGCCACCTCCGGGCCGGTGATTGCCAAGGCGGGCGACCTCGCCGCGCTGCTGACCAATCTCGAGCCCAATGACGTGCTCTTCATCGACGAGATCCACCGGCTGAATCCGGTCGTCGAGGAAGTGCTCTACCCGGCGATGGAGGACCGCGCGCTCGACATCATCATCGGCGAGGGCCCGTCGGCGCGCAGCGTGCGAATCGACCTCCCGCCGTTCACGCTGGTCGGTGCGACCACGCGGCAGGGGCTGCTGACCACGCCGCTGCGCGACCGCTTCGGCATCCCCGTGCGGCTGAATTTCTACACCGAAGACGAGCTGCTGCGCGTCGTGACTCGCGGGGCGGGTCTGCTCGGCATGGGGATCGACGAGGGCGGCGCGCGCGAGATCGCTCGCCGCAGCCGCGGGACGCCGCGCGTCGCCGGGCGGCTGATGCGCCGTGTGCGCGACTTCGCGCATGTGCTGGGCGAGGCCATCGTCACGACGCGAGTCGCGGACGAGGCGCTGACGCGGCTCGAGGTCGATTCGCTCGGCCTCGACGCGATGGACCGGCGCTATCTCACCATGATCGCCACCACCTACAAGGGCGGGCCGGTGGGCGTGGAGACGCTCGCAGCGGGCCTTTCCGAGCCGCGCGACACGGTCGAGGAGGTGATCGAGCCCTACCTCATCCAGCTCGGCCTGATCGCGCGAACCGCGCGCGGGCGCATGCTCAACGACGGCGGGTGGAACCATCTGGGCCTTGCGCCGCCCTCGCGGCCGCAGGGCGACATGTTCGACAAATGAGGTTTCCGGCGCGGTAACACCAAGGCGGAATTCGGTCCCGAAACGGGACGGGGCTTGCGCAACCCTCGCATTTCCGCGAAAAATTTACTTTCTGAGGGTACCAGCGATCGATAACCATAGGCGAGTCCCACGGGAGGGATAAGCGACAGGATACGCAGGATCGCGATAAGTGGCGGGAATCCCCCGCTTTTGCGCGGTCGCAACAGGAAGTCAGAACGATGTCGGTTAAGTCAGCTCTTGCCAAACTCTCGGCCACCGCGGCGGGTGGCGCGTTGCTTGCGGGCGGCGCGGTGCATGTCGCCGAGAAGCCGATCACCGACAATCCACAGTACAAGGCCAAGGCGGTCAAGCAGGTCAAGTACGTCAAGCAGGCCAAGCCCCGCGCCGTGCCGCGCGCCACCGTGCCGCGCGCCCGCTCGATCCCGCGCCCGGTCGAATGCGTGCCTGCCGATTCGCCCCAAGCCGCCAACAATCCGGGCAACATCTGCCCGCCGGTCTATCGCCAGGCGATGGCCGCCGTTCCGGTTCCACCGCTGCCCGCAGCGGCGCCCGTCGGCGGCGGCGGCTCGGCCCGCTCGATCCCGAGCGGTGGCGGGGGCGGCTATGGCGGCGGCTTCGGCGGCGGGTTCTTCGGCGGCTTCTTCAGCGGTTCGAGCGGCGGCGGCAGCGTTGTCGTCAATTCGACCACGACCACCGGCGGCGAACCCGGCGACGTGATCGTCGACGTTTCGACCACCACCTCCACCGGCGGATCGTCGACTTCGACCTCCTCGGGCGGCTCGTCGACCTCGACCTCGACCGGCGAAGTCTCGACCACCACCAGTTCGAGCAGCAGCACGGGTGAGGTTTCCACCTCCACCGGTGAGGTGTCGACCACCACGACCACGGGCTCCGTGTCCACCTCGACCGGCGAGGTTTCGACCTCCACGGGTGAGGTTTCGACCTCGACCGGCGAAGTCTCGACCTCCACGGGCGAGGTCTCCACCTCGACCGGCGAAGTGTCGACCACCAGCGGCAACATCACTTCGAGCACCAGCTCTTCGTCCTCGACCAGCACCTCGAGCTCGACGTCGTCGTCGACCTCGACGTCCAGCTCGACCTCGAGCAGCACCTCGAGCTCGACCTCGGGCAGCAGCAGCGGCACCGACGTGCCCGCTCCGCCGATGATGGCGCTGTTCGGCATGGCCGCCGCGGCGGTACTCGGCCGCCGCAAGTTCCGCATCAAGCGGGGTGCGTGAGAGCCCCCGGGCGCGCTAGCCGCGCTGCCTGAGGCTCCATTCGCCCTGGCGATACCACTGCGTCACGACGTATTTCTCGCCCGCGAGCACGGGTAGTGCCGCGTGTCTCGTGGCGCGGTTGGGGCGGCCCTTGCGGTCCATATTGTCCCACATCACCAGCATCCCCGGCTCGGGCACGATCCGCAGGTCGAGTTCGGGGAATTCGGTCTCCCCGCCCTCTTCCACTTCATTGAGATAGACCATCGCGGTCCAGCTGCGCTGCCCGCCGCGGTTGCGTTCGACCTGCCAGTGCGGGCGGTCGAGGCGGAAGTGGTCGCGGTGGTGGCGGTATTCCTCGCCGATGAAATAGCGCTGGCCCTGCAGCGGTTCGGCATGGACGCGGTCGATCCCGGTCACCGCGGCGATCCTGTCCGCCAGCGCGCGCGTCTCGGGCATCTCTTGGGAAAAGAAGTGCGTCGAGCTGGTCCGTCCGCGCGGCGACGATCGCTCGGAGAACAGCACCGAGGGCTGTATCCGGCTGTCGATGATCGCGACCAGCTTGCGGCATTGCTGCGCGCTGAGCAGGCCGCGCCTGAGGAACAGATCGGCCTTGCCGCCGCCGCGCGGTTCGACGTCTGGGTCGGCCAGCAGTCGCTCGCGCACCGCCTGGCCGATTCCGCGCAATATGGCGGGATCGGCCTGCGGGTCGGCTGGCGTGCTACCCAGCAGCTGCGACAGGCGGCCGCGAAGGGACATGCGGGCCGGCGTTATCGCTCGCCCCGCCGGATCATGCCGCGGCGAGTTTGCGCAGCACGTACTGAAGGATGCCGCCGTTGCGGTAGTACTCCATCTCGTTCGCCGTATCGATGCGGCACAGCGCGGTGAAGGTGAAGGTCGAGCCGTCTTCGCGGGTGACTTCGACTTCGACGTCCTGGCCCGGCGTGAGGTCGGCGAGGCCCTTGATCGAGAAGCTGTCGGTGGCAGTCAGGCCCAGCGAGCTGCGCGTGTCGCCGCCCTTGAACTGAACCGGGAGCACACCCATGCCGACGAGGTTCGAGCGATGGATGCGCTCGAAGCTCTCGACGATGACCGCGCGCACACCGAGCAGGATGGTGCCCTTCGCGGCCCAGTCGCGGCTCGAACCCGTGCCGTATTCCTTGCCCGCGACGACCACCAGCGGGGTGCCGTCTTCCTTGTGCTTCATGGCGGCATCGTAGATCGCCATCTTCTCGCCGTTGTACGTGGTGTAGCCCCCCTCGACACCGGGGACCATTTCGTTGCGGATGCGGATGTTGGCGAAGGTCCCGCGCATCATCACATCGTGGTTGCCGCGGCGCGAGCCATAGGAGTTGAAGTCCTGCTTCGAAACCTGGTGGCTGTTGAGATAGGCGCCGGCCGGACTGTCTTCCTTGATCGAACCGGCGGGCGAGATGTGGTCGGTCGTCACGGAATCGCCGAGGATCGCGAGCGGCTTGGCGCCTTCGATGTCGGTGATCGGTGCCGGCTCCATGCCCATACCCTCGAAATAGGGCGGGCTGGCGACATAGGTGCTGGTCGGGTTCCAGCGATAGGTGTCGCTGGCTTCGACATTGATCGCCTGCCAGTGTTCGTCGCCCTTGTAGACGTCGGCATAACGGGTCTCGAACATCTGGCGGTCGATATTGGCGGCGCGGTGCTGGCGCACTTCCTCGTTCGACGGCCACACATCGGCCAGCATCACGTCGTTGCCCGCCTGGTCCTGGCCCAGCGGGGTTTCGGTGATGTCCTGCGTTACCGTGCCGAGGATCGAATAGGCGACCACGAGCGGGGGCGAGGCGAGGAAATTGGCACGCACGTCGGGCGACACGCGACCTTCGAAGTTGCGGTTACCCGACAGCACCGAGGCGGCGACGATATCGTTGTTGTTGATCGCGCTGCTGATCGGCGGGGCGAGCGGGCCCGAGTTGCCGATGCAGGTGGTGCAGCCATAGCCGACGAGATCGAAGCCCATGGCGTCGAGATCGTCCTGCAGGCCGGACTTCACGAGGTAATCGGTAACCACCTGCGATCCCGGGGCGAGGCTGGTCTTGACCCAGGGCTTGGGCTGGAGGCCCTTCTCGCGCGCCTTCTTGGCGACGAGGCCGGCGGCGATCAGCACGTCGGGGTTGGAGGTGTTGGTGCAGCTCGTGATCGCGGCGATCACGACGTCGCCATCGCCCACGTCGTGGTCCTTGCCCTCTACCTCGACGCGCACCGGCGCATCTTTCTTGTAGATCGACTTCAGGTCGGTGTTGAACAGCTCGTCGACCTGCGGCAGCGCGACGCGATCCTGCGGACGCTTCGGGCCGGCGAGCGAGGGCACGACCTTCGAGATGTCCAGGTCGAGCGTCTTGGTGAAGACGGGCTCGTTTTCGGGCGTGAACCACATGCCCTGTTCTTTCGAATAGGCTTCGACCAGCGCGATCGCATCCTCGTCGCGGCCGGTCAGGCGCATGTATTCGAGCGTCTTGTCGTCGATGCCGAAGAAGCCGCAGGTGGCGCCGTATTCGGGGGCCATGTTGGCGATCGTCGCGCGGTCGGCGAGGGTGAGGTTGGCAACGCCTTCGCCGTAAAATTCGACGAAGCGGCCGACCACGCCGACTTCGCGCAGCATCTGGACGCAGGTCAGGACGAGGTCGGTGGCGGTGACGCCCTCGGCCATCGCGCCGGTCAGCTTGAAGCCGACCACTTCGGGGATCAGCATCGACACCGGCTGGCCGAGCATCGCGGCTTCGGCCTCGATCCCGCCGACGCCCCAGCCGAGCACGCCGAGGCCGTTGATCATGGTGGTGTGGCTGTCGGTACCGACGCAGGTGTCGGGATAGGCGACCATCTGGCCGTCTTCACCGGCAGAGGACCACACGCCCTTGCCGAGGTATTCGAGATTCACCTGGTGGCAGATGCCGGTGCCCGGGGGCACGGCGGTGAAGTTCTCGAAGCTCTTCGAGCCCCATTTGAGGAAGTCGTAGCGCTCGGCATTGCGCGCATATTCGAGCTCGACGTTTTTCTCGAACGCCTTGGGGTGGCCGAATTCGTCGACCATCACCGAGTGGTCGATGACGAGATTCACGGGAACCTGCGGGTTGATCTTGGCGGTGTCGCCGCCGAGCTTGGCGATCGCATCGCGCATGGCGGCAAGGTCGACCACGCATGGCACGCCGGTGAAATCCTGCAGCAGCACGCGCGCCGGGCGGTACTGGATTTCCTTGCCCGTGGCGGGGTTCTTCTGCCAGTCGGCGATCGCCTGGACGTCGTCGGTCGAGACGGTGAAGCCACCATCCTCGAAACGCAGCATGTTCTCGAGCAGGACCTTGAGGCTGAAGGGCAGCTTCGACACGTCGCCGATCTTTTCCTCTGCCTTGGCGAAGGAATAATAGGCGTAGTCCTTGCCGTTCACGGTGAGAGTGGAGCGGGTTCCGAGCGTGTCCTTGCCGACCTGGGTCATGCGCGCATCTGTCCTTTCGTTTGAGAGCCGTCACCGGACCAATGGGCGGGGCGGCCGAATGTGCCGCGCACCTGCGCCGGAACGTCGCAAAAATCAAGTCTGCGGCGGTGCAACATGACAGCGGGAGGGAACCCATGCCGGGGGTGTGCGGTTGATTCTGCAACAAGAGGGCTGGCGCGCCGAACAGGTCGTGCGGCTTCAAGGAGGAATTGCAATGGCTTCGCGCAAGGCGCGCACGCGCTCGCACCAATCGCTTCGTTTCGCCGTTCTCGCGGTCGCACTCGGTGTAGCCGGCTGCTTCACCGCCGCCTTCACCTTCGCCGACCAGCCGGCACAGGCCGCCGAAATGGAGCAGCAGCGCTAGAGCGCGCTTTGTTCGGTATGCCTGCCGGTCGTCGCGACCCAGCAGCCGAACACGATCAGCGCCGCGCCCGCCGCCGCCGTCCAGGTCACCGCCTCGCCCAGCAGCAGCCAGCCGAAGAGCGAGGCCCAGAGGAACCCCGAATATTCGAGCGGGACCAGCACCTGCGCCTCCGCACGGGCATAGGCCCACGCCATGGTCAGCGCGCCCGCGACCGTCAGTAAGGCACCGATGGCGACAAAGCGGAGTGCGGCGATATCCGGGAATTCGAACAGGAACGGCGCGGCGAGACAGTAGGTCAGCCCGGCGATGCCCATATAGAAGGTCGCCACCTCGGTCGGTCTGGCGACCAGCGCCTGCTGGCGCTGGAGCACGAGATTCCAGGCATAGAGCAGTGCGGAGGTCACGATCGCCGCCAGCCCGAACAGCGTGTCCTCGTTCAGATTGCCGCGCCCGAACTTGCCGCCGACGATTACCAGGACCCCTGCCATGCCGAGCACCGCACCCCAGATCGCGCGGGGACGCACCGTCTCGCCCAGCAAAATTGCCGCGAGGTAGAGCGAGACGATCGGCGCGACGAAGCTGATCGCGATGGTCTCGGCCAGCGGCAGCTTGGTCAGCGCGTAGAAGAAGGTCAGGGCCATGCCCGCGCCGACCACGCCGCGGATGGCGTGGATCTTCATCACCGTGCGCGCCGGCCACGCCGGGCGACCGGCGAGCCATAGCGGGGCGACGATCGCGAAGGCGATCCCCGCGCGCAGCAGCGCCGCCATATAGGCTCCCAAAGCGAGCGAGGCGGTCTTCATGACCGCGTCCATGGCCGAGAGGATCGCGATTCCCCCGGCCGTCGCAAGAATCGGGCCGATGGGGGAAGCGGGCTTGTTCACCCGACTGCGCATATCGGGGGTTGGGCGCCGCGTCATCAATTCAGCCTCGCGAAAGCAGGGATATTGGAAAGGCTTGACGCATTGGGCTAATATACGGCCCGACGCGCCGCTTCGGCGCGGGGCGCTTCTGGTAGGACTTATGACACGCTTTCGTCTGATTCTCGGTTCCGCAATGGGTGCGGCGCTGTGTGCAACCTCTGTCATGGCGCAGGACAAGGCGCCCGAGGACCTGCTGCCGCCCGAACCGGCCAAGGTCACCGAGAAGCTGCCCGACTACACCAGGGACGCGCCCAAGCCGCAGCCGAGCGTGAACGACAGTTTCAACGATATCAGCATGAGTTCGGGCGAGGTGGTCCAGCAACTCCCCGTGCTGGTGCGCGCATGGAGCGTGCCGCAGGCGAAGAAGTTGCTCGCCTTCATCCCCACGGTCGAGGCCGAGGGCCTCGTGCCGGCCGACTATCGCGCCGCCGACCTGTCCGCCGCGATCGCCCGGGGCGAAGGTGCCGCGCTCAACGAGCTTGCGAGCCAGATCTTCGTCTGGCTGGTCGAGGACCTGCGCGACGGTCGCACGCCGATGGATGCGCGCCGGCAGTGGTTCGTGGTCGATCCCGATCCCGACGTGCTGCCCTCTGATCGCCTGCTCCAGCAGGCCGTCGCCACCGGCGATATCGCCGGGACTCTTACGGCGCTCAATCCGGTTTCGCCCGATTACGCGCGCCTGAAAGAGAAGCTGGCGACCACCACCGACCGCGCGGAGCGCAAGCTGATCCGTGCCAACATGGATCGCTGGCGCTGGCTCGGCCGCGATCTGGGCAAGCAGTACCTGCTGACCAATGTGCCCGAATACCAGCTGCGGCTGACGGTAAACGACCGGATCATCAAGAACTACCGCGTGGTGGTGGGCAAGCCCGGCCGCACCGCGACGCCGCAGCTCGCCGAAATGGTCGAGGCGGTGATCTTCAACCCGACCTGGACGGTGCCGCAGTCGATCGTCAAGGGCGAGGGGCTGGGTGCCAAGGTGCTCAACAATCCCGGCTGGGCGCGCGCCGCCGGGTACAAGGCGACCAAGGGCGCCAATGGCTGGATCAGCGTGGTGCAGCAGCCGGGGCCGGGCAATTCGCTCGGGCTGATGAAGCTCGACATGCCCAACGAGCACGCGATCTTCCTCCACGACACGCCCGCCAAGGCGCTGTTCAACCAGGACAACCGCGCGCTGAGCCACGGCTGCATCCGCGTGCAGGGCGCGCGCGAGCTGGCGATGACCATGTCGATGCTGGGCAATGCCAAGAGCCGCGAGGACCTGCCGGCGATTCAGCAGGAAGTCTCCGAAATCACCGCCAGCCGCGAATACACGCGCTATCCGATGGCCAAGCAGTGGCCAGTCTACATCACCTATTTCACCTATGGAGTCGATGTGGACGGCAATCTGCGCAAGTTCGCCGACATCTACGACCGCGACGCGCCGGTACTCGCAGCGCTCGACGCGCCGCGCCAGCGCGACCGTGCGCGGGAAACCAGCGAGGAAGTGATCGAGATCGTCGACGATCTCCAGACCAGCTGAGGCAGCCGGGTCAATCGTTGAGGATTGACCATTCCTCGCGCATGACGACGATGTTGCGGCGGTAGAAGTAGCCTGCCGGAAGCGCATAGCAGAGCGCGATGGCAAAGCCGCCGAAGGGAAAGCCGTCGGTCCCGCTACCGTGCATTAGCGAGCCGGTGACCGCGAAGGCGGCCGCCAGCGAGGCGTCGAGCAGCGAGATCGCCAGGGCCAGCGGATGTCCGATGCGCGGGCCGAGAACAAGCGCGACCGGAACACCGAAGATCGCGAGATAGAAGGCGACGAGGAAGAGACCCGCGACGACCGCGAAACCAAGCGCTACGAGCGTCACCAGCACGAATACGAGCGCTTCGAAGACCGACGGCAAGCCGCCCGACCAGCTGCCGAATTCGAACAGGAGCAGCAGGACCAGTGCCAGCGTGCCGATCGACGAGGCGATCAGGCTGGCGGGCAGGATGGCTGCCGCTACCGGGCCTACATTACGCTCGAAAATCTGCGCTGACGGGCGGTAGACCAATCAGAAGGCGCCGGGATTGGCGCGGCTGAAGGTGGTGCCGTCCTCGCGCCGCAGCAGGTCGTATTGCACGACCGGCGGAGCCACGGTGCTGCCGTCCGCGGCAATGCCGTAGCTGCCCGAGACAAGCAGACGCCCGCCCGACAGGTCGATCAGCGCGCGGTCGAACTGTTCGGGACCCATGGCGAAACAGCCGTTCGAACGGCCCAGCCGGCCGAAGCGCGCGACGTGTTCCGGCGTGGCGTAATTCGCCTGGTGCATCACGATCGCGCGTGGCAGCGCGTTCGAATTGGTCGGGTCGAGCCCGTCGAGCCGGATCGAGGTTCCGTATTTTCCCTTGTACCAGCTGCGCGTCATGAAGGCGCCGCTGCTTGAGGCCTCGCTGCCTTCGATGTTCGAATAGCGCTTGAGCCAGCCGTCGTGTTCGCCGTCCGAACCGGTTCCGTGGCTGACGTGGTAGCTCGCCACGCGCTCGTTTTCGAGATCGACGAAATGAAAGCGCCGCTCGGCCGAATGCAGCCCGAAATCGGCGATGCCGACGATGTCGCGCCGCCAGATCTGCGAACCGACCCGTGCCAGTTCGTCGCGCGCGATGTCCATCAACTTGGCATCGCGCGTCGCGGACGGATTGACCTGTGCGAAGAGACGGGCGGGCAGGGCCATCGCCGCGCCGGCGGCGAGTGAGCCCTTGAGGAGGTCACGACGCTTCATCCGGCGCATTTACCACGCTCTGCGCGGTCTTGCCACGAGGTTTGCGGCGGGACGGGCATGCTATTCGCCCAGCACCATGCGGTCTCGCTCGATTCGTACCGGATGGACGGTGGCGAGGAAACTCTGGCCGAGCAGCGATACGGGCAGGCCTTCGGGGACGATCACCGCCGCCACATTGCGCGCCTCGTGACCGCCGAGAGCGACGCTGTCGAGCGTGACGGCGACGCCCGATACCGGGCCCGAGGCTCCCTGCGCCACCGTTCGCACGTCGGCACTCGACCAGATCAGCCCGGCCGCGCGGGCATCGGCGCCGGTCAGCGCGACCACGCTGGCGCCGGTATCGACGAGGAAGCCGACCCGTGATCCGTTGATCTCGGCATCGGCATAGAAATGGCCGTCGGCCGCGCGCGGCAGTTCGGTCGTGCCCGCGACCCAGGTGGCGTAGCTGTCGCGTCTTGAATCGGCCCGCTTCGCAGCCGCGGCATCGCCCGCCTCGCCTGCTTCGGCGCCATCCGTCGGCAGATCGGGCGCATCGTTGGGCATGGCGGTGATGCCGACGAATACCGCAACGACAAGGGCAAGAAGGACAGCCTCGCGCATGGGTGAATTATGATCGCGGCCGCCTTAATGCGCGGTAAATGGCTACTCCGCCGCTTCCGCGGGGCGTGCATGCGGATCGAAGGCGACCGCTTCGCCGGCCTCGATCTGCGCCGCCTTGGCCTCGACGAGCGCGACGATATGGTCGAGCATGTCGTCGCTCTTCACATGGTGGTCGGTCACGCCCGAAAGATAGACCATGTGCTTGCCATTGCCACCGCCGGTGATGCCGATGTCGGTTTCGCGCGCTTCGCCCGGGCCGTTGACCACGCAGCCGAGCACCGAGAGGCTCATCGGCGTCTTGATGTGCTCGAGCCGCTTCTCGAGCGTTTCCACCGTGCGGATCACGTCGAAGCCCTGGCGCGAGCAGCTGGGGCAGGAGACGACGCGGACGCCGCGGGTGCGCAGGCCCAGCGCTTTGAGCATTTCGTAGCCGACGCGCACTTCCTGCTCGGGCTCGGCAGACAGGCTCACGCGGATGGTGTCGCCGATCCCCGCCCACAGCAGGCTGCCCATGCCGATCGCGGATTTCACCGTCCCGCCGATCAGCCCGCCTGCCTCGGTGATCCCGAGATGTAGCGGGCAGTCCACCGCCTCGGCCAAGCCGTGATAAGCCGCGACGGCGAGGAACACATCGGAGGCTTTCACCGCCACCTTGTATTCGTGGAAATCGTGATCCTGCAGCAGCTTGATATGGTCGAGCGCGCTCTCGATCAGCGCCTCGGGGCAGGGCTCACCATATTTCTCGAGCAGGTCCTTTTCGAGGCTGCCGGCGTTCACGCCGATGCGGATCGCGCAGCCATTGGCCTTGGCCGCGCGGACCACTTCGGCGACGCGCTGGCTGCTGCCGATATTGCCCGGATTGATCCGCAGGCAGGCCGCGCCCTTGTCCGCCGCCTCGAGCGCGCGCTTGTAGTGGAAGTGGATGTCCGCGACGATCGGCACGTTCGCGGCCCTGGTGATGCGGTCGAAATTCTCGGTCGCTTCCGCGGTCGGGCACGAAACGCGAATGATGTCCGCGCCGGCGTCTTCGCAGCGGCGAATCTGATCGATCGTCGCGCCCACGTCCTCGGTCGGCGTGTTGGTCATGGTCTGCACGCTGATCGGCGCATCGCCCCCGACGGGGACGTTGCCGACCATGATCTGGCGGGACTGACGGCGCTCGATATCGCGCCACGGGCGTACGGAAGACATGGCCTGCGATATAGTCCCCTCGATATGAAGGGGCAATGACGGCTAGGGAAGCGCGGTCAGAAACGCGCCCCTACGGCCAGCGCCAGCACATCGGCGTTGCCCGAACTGTCGGAGCGAATGCGCGCATCGATCGCCGCGGGGGTGCCGTCGAAAAAGGTGTCGGTCCGGTCGATCGGCTCGCCTTTGACGAAGACATGCGCATAGGAGAGGCTGGCCGAGAAAGTGTCGTTGATGGTCCACGTCGCCCCGGCGGACAGCCAGGTGCGGTCGCCATCGGGCACGCGCGTGGTGCGATAGCGATCGGTGATGGGCGATTCGTCGAACATCGTCCCCGCGCGCAGCGTCAGCCGGTCGCTGACGTCGTATTCGCCGCCCAGCGCCATCGAAAACGTATCGCGGTAGTTCTGTTCGCTGATCTGCGGCGGAAGGCCTTGGGGCTCGACGCGGATTTCCTCGAACTTGCTCCAGTTGTACCACCGCCAGGTGCCGTAGATGCGCCACGGCGTGTCGGTGCCGAACAGCACGCTGACCGTGGCGATGTCGGGGGTGGAGAGCGGCGCGGTGGCAGCAGTCGTGACGTTGCTCCCGGCGAGCGGGCCGGTCAGGCCCGACAGCGCGAATTCGCCATCGAGCGTGTGCTCGACCGAAGAGCGGTAGTGCGCGCCGATCCGCACCGGGTCGAAAGTGGCGGTGATGCCCGCGTTCCAGCCGACCGAGATGTCGTCACCGGTGATCCTGAGCGCACCGTCGGGATCGGCCGGATTGAGGTTGGGTACGGCGTTGGCGAGTTCGACATCGATATACTGGATGTCGAGCCCGGCGCCGAGCGAGACATGGTCCGACAGCTTGTAGGCCACGCTCGGCTGGACGTTGAGCGTGAAGACGTCCGAGGTCAGCGAATCGTAGCGACCGAAGAAATCCTCGTCATAATCGACCACCACGCCGAAGGGGCTGTTGACCCCGAGCCCGACCCACAGGCGATCGCTCACCTGCGCGCTGGCATAGATGGAGGGCACGAGAAGCGGCTGCGAGAACGGATTGCCGCCGTCGTTGCCATTAACCGGCAATGTGACCGGCAGGCCGGGGACGCTGCGCGTGGTGCCGGTGTTCGACTGGCGCGCATCGACGAACAGCGCCTGCGCATTGGCTTCGATCTGGACGCCGTCGAGTTCGGTCATGCCGGCCGGGTTGAAGAAGATGGTCGCCGGGCTGTCGGCGGCGGCGGCATCTCCCGAATAGGCGCGGCCGGCCTCCCTGGTCGACTGTTCCTGGATGTAGAAGCCGCCCGCCTGCGCCGGAACGGCAATGGCGAGGCCGAGGCCGACGGCCAGGATGGACGAGGAGGTTCTGATCGGGGCGTTCATGAGGGGCGAACGATCGAGCCTGGGCAATGGTTTCTCGCATTCGGTTGCGGGGGAAACGGCAGCGGGCGACGCTGTCGTCGCCTCCGCAGCTCAATGCAAGCTGTTGCGATACCGCCTGCTGCCGCGCGTTTCGCTGCCGTCGTCCAGCTTCACGATGAAATCGCCGCTCGGGAGCGTGCGAATTTCGCGCACCGCGTCGCGGCGGAGAAGGCGGCTGCGATGGATGCGGACGAAACCCTCGCCGAGTTCGCTTTCGAGGGCGGCCAGCGTCGCGCGGTGGAGATGGACCGTGCCGCCCGCATGGAGCTCGACATAATTGCCCGCCGCCTCGACGCGGTCGATCTGTGCGTGGGGCAGGCGGATGCGGCGCGTGCCGTCCTGGATCGTCAGCACCGGCACGCGGTCCCCGGCTGGGGCGGGGCGCGTCGTCCACTGGATGCCGGCAAAGGCGGCGGCGAGAAGGAAATAGGACGGCGCGTCCTTGCGATATTCGTAGAGGATCTCGCCCAGCAGCCGGCCGTGGGCGAAATCGTAGTTCACACCACCAAGCGCATAGGCGCCCTCTCGCAGCATCACCATTAGCCCGATATGGAGCAGCGATAGGGGCACGGTGGCGAGGAGGTGCAATGCGGCGATCGCCGGCCAGCCGAAGCGCGGTGGGCGCAGCAACGCCACCAGCCACCAGATCACGACCATGCAGACCAGCCAGGCGAAGAAGCTGCTCGTCTCGTCGACCGCGATCGTCCAGCCGGGCACGTCGGCGCCTGCGCCGCGTAGATCCGAGAAACGGCTGACCCCGTTCACCGCGCCCTGGATCGCCGCGAAGACCACGATCACACCCAGCATCACGCCCCGGCGGGCCCAGAGGGGGTTTCCGCTCGTCACGCGCGCTCCACCGCTCGTCAAGCCGGCCGCACCGTTCGTCCCTGCCGCATCGCGATCCATGTCCTGCCGCTAGCAGACTGCGCTGCCGCTCGCCTAGCGCCGCAGGCATGGAAACGCACACTCTCCCCGGCACCGGAACCGACCGCCACTATGGCATGGACTGGCTGCGCATCGGCGCCTTCGCCCTGCTCATCCTCTATCACATCGGCATGTTCTTCGTGCCTTGGGGGTGGCACGTGAAGGCCGACCCCGTGGTCGAGCGGGCGACGATCCCGATGCTCTTCACCAATGGCTGGCGGCTGGCGCTGCTGTTTCTCGTCTCGGGCTTTGCCAGCGCGGCGATGCTCGCCAAGCGGCCCGCCCTGGGCGCCTTCGTTCGCAATAGGACCGCGCGCCTGCTGATCCCGCTGGTCTTCGGCATGATCGTGGTCGTTCCGGCGCAGCCGTGGATCGAGCTGATGGGCAAATATGGCTATGCGCACGGGTTCCTCCACTTCTGGCGCGAGGACTACTTCCGCTTCGGATCGCTCCACGGGATCGTCCTGCCGACCTGGCAGCACCTGTGGTTCGTCGCCTATCTCTGGCCCTATACGCTGGGGCTGGCGCTGCTGCTGGGCCTCCCGTCGCGCCTGCGCGGCGCTATTGGCGCACTGTTCGACCGCGGCTTCGGGCATGCACCCATGCTGCTGCTGGTGCCCATCGGCTGGATCATGCTGCGCGCATTCTGGCTGTGGTCGGGGGTCGAGGACACGCACGCGCTGTTCGACGATGCGCCGGCGCACTGGATCTACTTCCCCGCCTTCCTGTTCGGCTTCGCCCTGCTCCGCGCCAGGCGCACCTGGAGCGCGATCGGGCGAAGCTGGGGCATCGCGCTGGCGCTCGCATTGCTCGCCTATGCGGTCGTCGCCGCGCTCGAATGGCGCTATCCGGGCGATACGGTCGCACCCGCCGTGGCCGTGAAGACCTTCGTCGCGGCGCGCGCGGTCAACGCCTGGACCATGATCGTCGCCCTGCTCGGCATCGCCGACCGCTACTGGAACCGCGATCACCGCTGGCGCGCGATGCTCAACGAGGGCGTTTTTCCCTTCTACATCGTCCACCAGACGATCATCGTGGTCGTCGCCTGGTATTGCCTGCGCGCAGGGCTGGGCAATGGCACGAGCTTCCTGGTCCTGGTCGCCGCCACCACGCTCGGCTGCTGGCTGTTCTACCGCGTCGGTCGCGAGATCCCCGGGCTGCGCCTGCTGATCGGGCTCAGAGGCTGGCACATTGCCCCTTCCCCGAAGCGCGGCGATGCGGCATCCATGCCGGCATGCCAGAACTGACCGATGCCGCCGATACCGACACCGAAACGCCGCTGCTGTTCGGCCGTGTGCTCGACGGGAAAGGCGGCGCGCGTCCGATCGGCTGGTACGAGGCGCAGGGCTGGCAGCCTTCCGCCGAGGGCGAGGTGCTGTGGCTGCATGTTTGCCGCAGCCTACCCGGCGTCCAGGAATGGCTCGAGGAAAATTTCCGCGTTCCGGAGCCGACCGCCGAGCTGCTGACGAGCGATCAGACCCGCCCGCGCGCCTTTCGCGAGGGGGCGACGCTGGTCGGGACGCTGCGCGGGATCAATTTCAATCCCGGGGCTGAACCAGAAGACATGATCTCGATGCAGTTCTGGTGCGACGGGCAGCGGCTGGTGACCTTGCGACGCCACCCGCTGCAGACTCCGCGCACCGTGCTCGCGCAGCTCGACCAGGGGCAGGGGCCGCTCGATGCGGGCGCGACGATCACGCTGCTGGCCGAATACATGATCACACGGATGAGCCAGTCGATCGTCGACATGAACGAGGTGCTCGACGCGCTCGAGGATGACGACCCCGACGAAAACGCGGAAAGCATGCTCAAGCGGATTTCTACCATTCGCCGTAACTGCCTGGCGCTCAAACGGCACATGGCGCCGCAGCACGAGGCGCTCGAACAGATCAGCCGCGACGCGCCCGCCTGGTTCGACGAGAGCGACCGCCGCGAGATCGCTGAGAGCATCGCGCGGTTGCGCCGCTATCTCGACGATATCGACATCAGCAAGGAAAGCGCGCTGGTCCTGCAGGATGAGATCCGCGCCCGCAGCCTCGCGAGCAGCGAGCAGGCGACCTACATGCTGACCATCGTCGCGGGCATCTTCCTGCCGCTGTCCTTCCTCACCGGCCTGCTCGGCATCAATGTCGGCGGCATGCCCGGCATGGACGACCCCGACGCGTTCTGGGCCGTGGTCGCCCTCTGCGGGCTGCTGTTCATCGGCCTGATCGTCGCCTTTCGCAGGCTGCGCTGGCTCTAGCGCAGCGCGGCGTCAGCGCTGCGAGGGGATGAACTCCTCGCGCACCGCCTTGGCCATCAGTTCGAGCGGGATGATCCCCTGCCCGAGGAGGAAATCGTTGAACGCCTTCTCGTCGAACTTGTCGCCCAGCGCCACCTCGGCCTCGACTCGCAGATCGATCAGCTTGCGATAGCCGTAGTAATAGCTGCCCGCCTGGCCCGGCATGCGATACTGGTAGCGGTCGAGTTCCTGTTTCACCATTCCCGGCGAGAACAGCGCCTCTTCGCGCAGCACCCGTTCGGCCTCTTCGCGGCTGATGAGCCCGAGGTTGAGCATCGGGTCGAGGAAGGCGCGGGCGGTGCGCAGCAGGCGGAACTGCTGGGCGATGAACTGGCCCTCGATCGGCTCGTAGGGCAGCATCTCGGCTTCGGCATAGAGCGCCCAGCCTTCGACGTTGACGCTGTTGAAGGCATAGAGCAGCCGCGCAAGGCTGACCCCCTGCTCGACCAGCGCGGCGAATTGCATCTCGTGACCCGGGCGGGCCTCGTGCGCGCTCAGCGTCCAGCTGGCCGCGGGGAAGTTGAAATCGTCATAGGCCTCTCCCTCGGCCGCAGTGGGGTTCGACACGGTCAGCACGAAGGTGCCCTGCTCGCCGGTATTGCCGATCAGGCGCGGCGGGCGCATGTGCGGGGCGGGCTGGGCGGCACTTTCGGCGGCGGAGGCCACCCGCATGGCGAGCGGATAGTCGGGCAGGCTGACGACGTCGTGCTCGCGGATCTGTTCTTCGATCTCGGCATTCACGCCGCGATAGAAGTCCTCGATCTCGTCGTTGGGGATCGTGCTTTCCTTGAGCTTCCGCATGACCGAGGCATAGTCGGTCTCGGCCCAGCCGTTCTTTTCAGCGATCTGCGGGGCGAGCGCCTCCATCTGCGCGCGGATTTCGTAGAAGCCGCGCCGTGCCTGGCTCATCGCCTCGCGGGGGTCGGCATCGATCCCCCAGTTCTTGAGCGCGAGGGCGTAGAGTTCTTCGGGCAGGCGCGGATTGTCGCGCGCGGCCGGCAGGACCACCTCTTCGGTCCATTTCGCATAGTCGGCGAATTGCGCGTCCATCGCGTCGAGCGCTGCGTCGGCGCCGTCGATCTCATATGTGTCGAACAGCTCGCGGATGCCGGCGGCAAAGGTCGGAATCTTGTCGATCGATTCGCGGACCTCGACTGCATAGGGCCCCATCTTGCCCTCCCCGCGGCTGGCCTCGAAGCGCCGCTTGGCCAGCTCGATCATCGGCTCGGTGTCGGGCCAGGTGCCGGTGTAGCGTTGCAGGAGTTCGAGCGCCTTGGCGCGGCGGTCGGGCGCGGTCTGTTCGGAGAGCAGCGTCCCGACGGTCTGGAACATGCCCTGCGGTACTTCGGCGAATTCGAGCATGTAGCGACGCTGGAGCTCGGTCCCCTCGATATTCAGGTCGAGCGCGTCGATGAGGATCTGCAGGTCCTGCTTGACGTAGGGGTTGGCCTCGCTCGCCATGGCGGCGGCGAATTCGGCGCGCAGCTTGCGCGCCCCGGCGAGGTAGCGCTCGTCGCGGTCGAGCGCCATGTCGTTCACCAGGCCATCGTACTGCTCGTAGCCTGCGGAGCTGGCGCCGGTCGGGAAGATACTCGCCTCGAAGGTGAGGAGCTTCTGCGTATAGGCATTGCTCGTTTCGACCCATTGCGGGCTGGCGGGCGCGGTGGCTTCCTCCTGCGCGGCAAGCGGGACTGCGGGCAGCGCCACGGCGAGCGCGATGGCGGCGGCAAAAGTCTTCATCTGGTTTCCCCTCTGGACGTCGATCTGGGGGGTGCCGCCTGCCGTCTTTCTTGGCAAGCGCGGGCCGGACGAATGTCGCTTGCCAGCGGACGAGCGGCGGGATCGCAATCCGTCCGACTCCGCTGCGGAGGACGACCGGCAGGACATGCCGGCTGCCGAGATGCGCCAGCATGGCGATCGCGCAGGCGAGGCCATGGGCGAAGGTGCCCGTTCCTCGTGCCCTCGATCCGCGCAGGCGTCAGCCGCGGCGCGATGCTTGCGCGCAGGCTCGTCGAAGGCTGGGTCGCGGCTATCCCTCAATAGGCGAAAGTGTCGCCCACCAGCTCCTCGCTCAGCGTCCAGAGCTTCTCGGCATTGCCCTCGTCGATCGCATAGCCGCGCACACCGCCCATCGGGTCCTCGTCGTCGCGCTCGGCGACATGGCAGTCCTCGCAATAGACCCCACCCGTACCGGCCAGTTCGTCGGCGGTGGCGACCCAGCAGGTTGTGGCCGCGCCCTGCGGAATCGACTTGAAACCTTGACTCTGCTGGCCGCTTTCCTCGGCGACCTTGCGCATCCGCTCCATCATCCACTGCCGGTCTTCCTCGGTCATGTGGCGCCCGAGATTGGTCATGATCCCGCCGGGATGCAGCGCATAGGCGTGGATGCCCTTGTCGGCGAGGCGCTTCTCCAGCCCGACCGCGAAGAGGATGTTGGCGGTCTTCGACTGGCCGTAGGCCTGCCACTTGTCGTAATCGCGGCTCTCGTAGTTGGGATCGTCGAAATGGACCCGATCGATATGGTGGCCGCGGCTCGAGAGGTTGACGATGCGCGGCGCCTCGCCTTTCTCGACCAGTGGCATCAGCAGGTTGGTGAGCAGGAAATGGCCGAGATGGTTGGTCCCGAACTGCATCTCGAACCCGTCCGCGGTGCGATCGAGCGGGCAGGCCATGACGCCGGCATTGTTGATCAGCAGGTCGATCTTGTCGAACCGGGCCGCAGCCTCCTTGGCCGCTGCGCGAATGCTGTCGAGCGAGGCGAGATCGCAGACCAGCGTATCGGCCCTGGCACCGGTTCCCTCCGCGATCTCGTCGGCCGCCGCGGCCAGCTTGGTCGCGTCGCGGCCCGACAAGATGACATGCGCGCCCCTGGCGGCCATCGCCCGCGCGGTTTCCTTGCCGAGGCCCGAATAGCCCCCGGTGACGAAGGCAATGCGCCCGGTAAGATCCTGCCCTGCGAGAACCTCGTCGGCAGTGCTGTCGAAGCCGAAACTGTTCATTCGCTCTCTCCCGTTTCGTCGGTATCCGTCTTGTCCGTCCGATAGCGCGCGAACCAGGCGAGGATGTTCTCGGTCTTCGCTATAAGCCGCGAGGGGCGCGAGGCAATCCCGTGCGAGCTGCCGGGCACGCGCACCAGTACCGTGTCGATGCCGCGCAGCTTGAGCGCCTGGTAGAACTGCTCGCTCTCGCTGATCGGCGTGCGGTGATCCTCTTCGCCGGTCATCAGCATGGTCGGGGTCGAGACATTGCCGACCAGGCTCAGCGGCGAACGCTTCCAGTAGTGCATCGGGTCTTCCCACGGCATGGCGGGAAACTGGTGATAGGTCTGAAAGATATAGCTGTCTGCGGTCAGCGACTTGGACAGCCAGTTGATCACCGGCTTGGCCGCCGCCGCAGCGTTGAAGCGATCGGTCAGTCCCACGAGATAGGCGGTCGCGATCCCGCCGGCCGATCCACCGGTGACGAACAGGTTCTTCTCGTCGATGAAGCCCTTGGCGATCATCGCATCGACGCCCGACAGATGGTCGGCGGCATCCTCCTCGCTCGAATACTTGTTCTGCAGCAGCAGCGCGAAATCCTCGCCATAGGACGTCGATCCGCGGTGGTTGTCGTAGAACACGACGTAACCTTCGGCGGCATAGCGCTGGATCTCGGCGCTGAAATGCGGCCCGTAGGCCGAATGCGGCCCGCCGTGGATTTCGAGGATCAGCGGGTATTTCCTGGCGGGATCGAAGCCCGGCGGGGTGACGTACCAGCCCTGGATCTCGGTACCGTCGAAGCTCGAGGCATAAGTGAGCTCGTGGACTTCGCCGAGCGTGCGATAGGCGAGCAGGTCCTCGTTCAGCGCGGTGAGCTGGCGTGTCCGACCACCGCTGCGGACGGCCAGGTCGGCGGGCCGATCGCTCGTGCCGGCGGTCCAGGCCAGCACCCCGCTGTCGGACACGTCGTAGGTCCCGCTGGTATAGGGCCGGCCGAGCGATGTCCCCCCAAGACCTTCGGCGACGGTGTCCACCCGGCCATCAAGCGAGACCCGGCCGATATTCTTCATCCCGCGATCGTCGAAGGTGAAATAGATCGCCCTATTGCCGCCCCAGCGGATGTCGCCGACCTCGCGGTCGAGTGTCGTCGTCAGATTGCGCGTTGCGCCGCCCGCGCGGTCCTTCACGCAGATATCCACCTGCCACACCGGGCGTTTGACGTTCGGCATGCAGACGAACGCGATCCGCGTCCCGTCGGGCGACAGCTGCGGGTTGGATTCGGCGCCGTCGGCAGTGGTGACCTGGCGCAGTGCCCCGCTGGCGATGTCGATCTCGAACACGTCGCTCTCGACCGTCTGCAGTTCCCAGTCCTCGCTGCGATTGGCGGAGAAGAACAGCGCGCGCCCGTCGCGGCTCCACGATAGCGGGCCGTTGTGTTGGAAATTGCCGCTGGTCAGCTGCCGCGGCGTTCCGCCGTTGGCGGGCACGACGAAGACATGCTCGAAAGCGGGGTCGAGATAACCTGCCCCGTCGCGCCGGAAGATGGCATGGTCGATGACCTTGACCTTGGGCGACCATGCGGCGCCCTCGGGCTGCTTGGGCATCTTGGCGAGCGGCTTGACCTCGGCATCGACATCCGCGGTGAAGGCGATCGATCGCCCGTCGGGCGACCAGGCGAGGCTGCCCGCGCCATGATCGAGGCTGGCAACCTGCTGGACCTGCCCGCTGTCCATCCAGCGCAGATAGATCGCCGCGCGGCCGCCGTCGTCGCGCCCGGTATAGGCGATGCGTTTCCCGTCGGGCGACCATTCGGCCCGGCTTGCCCTGTCGACCACCAGGCGCGGTTCGCCGCCCGCTGTGGGCACGATCCAGATCGCGCCTTCGGTGCGGTCGGTCATGATATCGTTGGATCGGCGCACGAACAGAATGCTGCGGCCATCGGGCGAGATCCGCGGGGCATCTGCATATTCGAGGTCGAACACGTCCTCGGCGCTGAAGGTCGACTTGCCATCCTGTGCCGTTGCCGGCGCTACCACAGCGATCGTTCCGGCCAGTGCCAAACCCCTCAAAAGCTTCTTCATTCGCCCGCCTCCTTGTCTTGTTGCGGGCGGGACTAGCACATAAAAGGGGGCGCGGGAGGGTTATCCCGCGCCCCAATGTGCGTTTCCCGAAGGGCTTGTTGTGTCAGCTGCCGGGCGGCAGCGGGTCATCCGACATCGGCGCAGCCTTGGCTTTGGGCCGGGGCCTGGGCGCGCTCGCGGTCCCGCCCAGATCGTTGTCCATCTCTTCCAGCTTGCGCGCTGCCCAGTCGCGGCCCCCGAGACCGAAGGCAAGCGCGCCCGCCACCGCGATGCCACCGATCAGGATCGTCAGCGCATTGGCCGGGATCATCCCGCCGATGCCGGTGAACTGCAGCCCCATGAAGACGAACAGGATGATCGTCGCCCAGCGGACGATGGTCGCCGCCGTGGTTCCCCCGGCATCACCGGCGATGAGCCGGGCGAGCAGATTGGCGATGAGGAAGCCGAAGGCGATCACCACCGCGCCGAAGATCACCCGTCCGCCCAGCTCGAGCAGCTGGTCGAGGATCGCAGTCAGCTCGGGGAAGCCGAGCAGCCGTGTCGCCGCGATGGCGAAGAAAAGGATGATCGCCACCTGTGCCACCCGGGCGATGATACCCGAGGCGGTCGTCCCCTCGGTCACCAGACCGCTTTCCTCGAGTGCCCGGTCGACGCCTAATCCCGGCAGGATCTCCTTGACGATCTGGACCACGAACTTGCTGATGAGGTAGCCGATGCCGAGCAGCACCGCGGCGGCGATGATGTTCGGAATGGCGGCGAAGATCATCTCCAGCATGCGCGAGGCCGGCCCGCTGATCGAATCGATGCCGAGCTGTTCGAGCGCGGCTATCGCCACCGGTATCGCGATCAGGACGTAGACGATCGTGCCGATGGTCCGGCTGATCGCGGTGTTGCCGGTGACATTGTCGACCCCGCCGCGATTGGCCCATTTGTCGAAATCGACCGTCTGCAGCGTCGTGACCACGAGATCGCGGGCAATCCGCGCCACCATCATGCCGATGAAGAAGATCAGGCCGGCCCACAGCAGGTTGGGCAGGAAGCCGACGACGTTTTCGAGCAGGCTGTCGATCGGCCCGGCGACCCCGCCAAGCTCAAGCACGTTGAGTACGATCAGCAGGCCGAACAGCCAGATCAGCAGGGACACGATCTTGCCCAGGGACTCGCCCAGCGACTGCCCGCTGCCGGTCCCGCGTTTGAAGAAATCGACGGTGTCGACGAGTTTGGCGAAGGCCCATTTGGCGGCCTTCGCCGCGAGCCAGGTGACGACCAGCGCGACGACGGCAAAGAGAATCTTCTCCCCCAAGTCCATCGCCAGCTGTTCGTCGAAACGATAGCGGTCGAAAATCATGAAACCTCTCCCCCAATTGGTTTCCGTAGCGTCAGGGCTATCATGCGTGTCGGAAATCTACAAAATGCATTCCCGCGTGAAGTGGATAAGTCTGTGTGCTATCGCCTTCGAATGAGAGGATTTTCAGCACCCATCGTTCGCGCGCTGGCCGCGCTTTGCGTCGCTTTCGCCGTGCCCGCCGCGGCACAGGAGGCCGAGCCGCGCTGGTCGATCGCCATCCATGGCGGTGCCGGCACGATCGCGCGCGAGAACATGACGCCTGAGCAGGACGCGGCCTATCGCGCGGCGCTGCAGCAGGCGCTCGATGCGGGCAAGGCGGTCCTCGCGGGCGGCGGAGTCGCGCTCGATGCGGTCGAGGCGGTGATCACGCGGCTCGAGGACGACGAGAAGTTCAACGCCGGGCGCGGCGCGGTGTTCACCTGGGACGGGACGCACGAGCTCGATTCCTCGATCATGGACGGGCGCACGCGCGAGGCCGGCGCGGTCGCGGGCGTCACCGGCATCCGCCACCCGATCCTGCTGGCGCGCAAGGTGATGACGGACAGCCCGCACGTCATGCTGGCGGGCGACGGGGCGGAGGCATTCGCCGCCGAACAGGGGCTCGAACTCATGCCGCCCGAATGGTTCGATACCGAGGCGCGGCGCGAGGCACTCGAACGGATGAAGGTGGAAAAGCTCTCCGCGCTCGATGTCGATATCAAGTTCGGCACGGTCGGCGCGGTCGCGCTCGACAGTCACGGCGACATGGCTGCGGGCACTTCGACCGGCGGCATGACCGGCAAGCGCTGGGGGCGGATCGGCGATGCGCCGGTCATCGGCGCGGGCACCTATGCCGACAACCGCAGTTGCGCGATCTCGGCGACGGGCTGGGGCGAGTATTTCATCCGGGTCGGCGTCGCGCAGGAGATCTGCACACGGCTCCGGTTGGAGCGCTTCATCGATGCGACGCTGGCCGCCGACCGGATTCCCACGCTCGTCAGTCCGGACCATGCCGACTTGCCGGACATGCCGATGCAGCGCCTCGCCGATGGTACCACGCAGGATATCGCCGACGATGTGATGGACGAGGTCAAGGCGCTCGGCGGCGACGGCGGGATCATCCTCGTAACCCCTGAAGGCCACGCGCTCTTCAGCTTCAACACTAGCGGCATGTATCGCGGCCGCGCGACCAGCGACGGGGTCAACGAAGTGGCGATCTATTCCGACGAATAGGCCTCGCCTCGAACAGCGAAGCGGTAGCTCGATCGAGGATCATCCGCGTTTCCTTGCCTGCGCATAGCTGCCGAGCAGGCGGACGCCATTGGTCTGGAAGGCGAGTTCCTCGAGTGCGGCGTCGACCCGCGGCTCGCCCGGTGCGCCCTCGATATCGGCGAAGAACTGCGTCGCCGCGAAGCTCGCGCCCTTCTGGTAGCTTTCGAGCTTGGTCATGTTGACGCCGTTGGTCGCGAAACAGCCCAGCGCCTTGTAGAGCGCGGCGGGGATGTTCTTCACCTCGAAGATGAAGGTGGTCATCGCTTGCGCCCCGTCGAGGGCCGTGGGGTCGAGCGCTTCCTTGGCGAGCACAACGAAGCGGGTGGTGTTGTCGTGCGCGTCCTCGACCTCGCGCTCGACGATCTCGAGCCCGTAGAGATCGGCGGCGAGTGCGGGGGCGATGGCGGCCACGTCCAGCTTGCCCATTTCCGCCACATAGGCCGCCGCGCCCGCCGTATCGGCATGACTCAGCCCGACGATGCCCCGCTCGGAGAGGAATTTGTGCGACTGGCCGAGCGCCTGCGGGTGGCTGTAGGCGGCTTCGAACGGGCCTTCTCCCAGCGCCATCAGACAGTGCGTGATGCGCATGAAATGCTCGGCGACGATGAACAGCCCGCTCTCTGGGAGCAGGAAATGGATATCCGCCACGCGCCCGTGCTGCGAATTCTCGATCGGGATCATCGCGCATCCCGCCGCGCCGCTCTTCACCGCATCGAGCGCGTCCTCGAAGCTGAAGCAGGGCAAGGGCAGCGCATCGGGCGCGAACTGCATCGCCGCCTGGTGCGAATTCGATCCCGGCGCGCCGCCGAACGCGATCGCACGCGGGGGATCTTGGGTGGCGGCTTCGCGCATCGAATCGACGAGAGCGAGGGCGGGCTTGGCAAACTGGCGCATGGTGCGTTGGGCGTTACGGGCGCGTTCCTTCGCCATCAAGCGCTATTGCCGCCTGCACTCTTGCGAAAGCCCGCCGTGCGCACTAGAGCGGCGCGCAACCATCCGACCAACCGAATTTCGCCGGGTATTTTACGCAATGGACGATCGTTTCAACACCGCTGCAGGCTGGGTCCTTTTCGCCGGGATCGTGGCGCTGGGCGGCTCCATCGTTTCGGGCATGTATTTCGCAGCCGATAAGCATGCGCATGTCGA
This sequence comes from Qipengyuania sp., assembly GCF_048550555.1. Lineage (GTDB taxonomy): Bacteria > Pseudomonadota > Alphaproteobacteria > Sphingomonadales > Sphingomonadaceae > Qipengyuania. The sequence goes on from NZ_JBLYYF010000055.1 coordinate 44,710, forward strand.
AGAGCCGGGTTTCTTCATCCAGGGCGAAGCCGAAGAGGGCGGCGAAGACGCCGGCCCCGATCTCGGTACGCTGCTCGCTGCGGCGGACCCCACGGCTGGCGAGAAGGTCTTCGCCAAGTGCACCGCCTGCCACACCGCCAATCAGGGCGGTGCCGACGGCATCGGTCCCAATCTCTACGGCGTGATCGGCAAGCCGGTCGGCAAGCATGCCGCGGGCTTCGCCTACAGCTCGGCGCTGTCCGATCATGGCGGCGACTGGTCCTATGAAAACCTTGACCACTGGCTCGCCAATCCGCGCGGCTTCGCCAATGGCACGAAGATGAGCTTTGCCGGCCTGTCGAAGCCGGAAGACCGCGCCAATGTGATCGCCTTCCTCAAGGCGAATGGCGGGGGCCCCGACTATCCGGCACCGGCCGCACCGGAAGCCGATGCCGCAGAAGGCGCAGATGCGCCGGGCGCGGGGCCGGGTCCGGTGGAAGGTGCCGAAGCCGGTGCAGCCGAAGCGGCGCGCGCCATGGGTGCCGACCAGCCGGTGGCCGAAGATGGGGCGGCGGCCAGCACCGACGGCGGAGCCAAAACCGGCGCCTGACGCTCGCTCAATCCGGAAAGTTCGAAGGGCTCCGCTGCGGCGGGGCCCTTTTCGTATGAGTGCGGGGAACTACCCCTTGAAGCCCTGCGCGATGACGTACCATTCGCTCGAGCCCTTGCGGCTCGCGGGCGGCTTGGCGTGCTTGACCGTCTTGAAATGCTTCTTGAGCAGCGCGAGCAGGTCGCTGTCGGTTCCGCCGGCGAGGACCTTGGCGAGGAAGGTCCCGCCGGGCGCGAGATTCTCGACCGCGAACCAGCCCCCGGCTTCGACCAGCCCCATGGTGCGCAGATGGTCGGTCTGCTTGTGGCCGACGGTGTTGGCGGCCATGTCGCTCATCACCAGATCCGCCTTGCCGCCGAGCGCCTCCTCGAGCACGCGCGGCGCATCGTCGTCCATGAAGTCCATCTGGAAGATGGTCACGCCCTCGATCGGCTCCACCTCGAGCAGGTCGATGCCGACGACATGCGCCTTGGGCTTGAGCTTGCGCACCACCTGGCTCCAGCCGCCCGGCGCGATTCCGAGATCGAGCACGCGGGTCACGCCCTTCAGCAGGCCGAATTTCTCGTCGAGCTCGATCAGCTTGTAGGCCGCCCGGCTGCGATACCCTTCGGCCTTGGCCTGCTTGACGTAGGGGTCGTTGAGCTGGCGCTGGAGCCAGCGGGTCGAACTCGCCGTGCGCTTCTTCGCGGTGCGCACCCGCGTATCGCGGTCCTTGCCCGAGCGTGACATTATCTGTTCCTCGTCTTGTGCGTGACGCGCGTTGGCGCTTCCCTTGCGGTCGGCGCCGGAAGGTCGGGACGGAGGTCCCGACCACACCCTACGAGGACATACTCAGACATCCTGCTCTCGCATTCGCTGGAGCGCCGCGCGGCTGCGTTCGCCCTCGGCATCGGCGGCGATCAGGCTGCGCAATATGCCCTCGCGGATGCCCCGGTCGGCCACGCCGAGCTGCTGCGATGGCCAGATGTCGAGGATCGATTCGAGGATCGCGCAGCCGGCGATGACGAGGTTCGCGCGGTCGTCGCCGATGCAGGGAAGCCGCTTGCGGTCGGGCGCGCTCATCCGCGACAGCCGCCGCGAGATGTCGCGCATCGATTGCGAGGGCACGATCAGCCCGTCGACCGCGCGGCGGTCGTATTGCGGCAGTTCGAGATGGAGGCTGGCAAGCGTCGTCACCGTGCCGCTGGTGCCGAGCAGGCGGATCGGCTCGGGCGAATGAGTGTGCTCGCGGATGCGTTCGGCGAATTCGGCGAAGCTGCGCCCGACGGTCCGGCGCATCGCGACATAGCGGTCGAGCCGTGTCTCCTCGCTCTCGTCCGATCCGTGGACCGTGTCGGTCAGCGAGACCACGCCCCAGGGAACGCTGAGCCAGTCGACGATGCGCGGGACCCTGTCGGCCGGCTCGACCAGCACGAGCTCGGTCGAACCGCCGCCGATGTCGAAGATGATCGCCGGTCCCGCGCCATCCTCCAGCAGGATGTGGCACCCCAGCACGGCCAGTCGCGCCTCTTCCTGCGCGGAAATGATGTCGAGCATGATGCCGGTTTCGCGCCGCACCCGCTCGATGAAGGCGGGGCCGTTGGCGGCCCGTCGGCAAGCCTCGGTCGCCACCGAGCGCGCGAGGCGCACGTTCCTGCGACGCAGCTTCTCGGCGCAGACATGGAGCGCGGCGAGCGTGCGCTCCATCGCTTCGTCGGACAGCTTGCCGCTCACCGCCAGGCCCTCGCCCAGCCGAACCACACGGCTGAAGGCGTCGATGACGGTGAAGTTCTCGCCCGAGGGACGGGCGATCAGCAGGCGGCAGTTGTTGGTGCCGAGATCGAGCGCGGCATAGGCCTGGCGCCGCAGCGGCGGGCCGCCATGCGGGGGCGTGACCGAATTCGAAGGAGGTGCAATTGCGCTATCACGCGGCGACGCCTTGCGCCGGTCGCTGCGCTTGCCATCGGGCCGGGAGGGGCGCTTGTAGCGGAAATCGGCTACCTTGCCGGACTTGCCGCCCCGTTGTGTCCCGTGCCCCCTTTTCGTGTCCGGCGGAGGATGGTCCGCCATGCGAGAGCTTTCTTGTTCCTCCCGCGCAAACCCTTGTGCGCGGGGACTTGTCGGCGACGCTAGCCGCGAAGCGGGGGCGGGGCAAGAGGCGCGAGCAGACGCGGGGTTGACCTCGCGCGGCGACGAAACTAGATGCGCGGCCTCCAATCCGGAGCGGTCACGCGATTCTCGCCCGCCCGGTCGGCTGATGCCCCGTCGTCTAATGGTAAGACTACGGACTCTGACTCCGTCAATTGAGGTTCGAATCCTCACGGGGCATCCATTCTCCTCCACGACGATCGATTGCCCGGGTTTCGCCCCCCGGCAACAGGCTCCGGAATTAGCCTTGCATTGCAAGGATACTTGTAATACAAGGCTGTCATGGCTTCGGATGTTCCTGCCCTTGAAGAACCGCTGGCTCGTTGGGAGACGCAGTTGCGCAAGGGCGTGCTCGAGCTGGTTATCCTGCTGGCGCTTACGCAACGCGAGCAATACGGCTTCGAGCTGATCACGGGCATCGCCAAGCGGTCCGGCCTGGAGCTCTCCGAGGGCACCGTTTACCCGCTGCTCCTGCGCATGGCGAAGGAGGGGATGATCCAGTCCCGTTTTGCCGAGGGCGAAGGCGGTGCGCCGCGCAAATATTATTCGACTACGCCGCATGGAGGACGAATGCTCGAGGCGATGAGGGTTGGCTGGTCGAGGCTGGTCGCATCGGTGGAAGCTCTTTCAACGACGGGAGCCGCATCATGATTCCGGAATTCAGCGATCCCGCAGCCCAAGGACTGTGGAACGACTATGTCGCCCAGGTCGACCGGATGGTGGCCCTGATCGGCCCCGAGGCGGCCGAGCTTTCCGAAGACTTGCGCGCACACCTGGCCGATAGCTTTGCCAGCGACACTTCCGGTTCCGAAGTCGACCGAATCCAGCGGGCGATCGAGCGGCTCGGCCAGCCGTCCGAATTCCTCCGGCCGATGCTGGCCGACGAGCTGCTCGAACGCGGCGCGCGAACCTACGATCCCGCGCTCATCTCGCGCGGTCTCTATCATACGATCCGGTCCGGCTCGCGCAGGGCATTTTCGGCGATTGCGTTCGCCGCAGGTTATATCCTTCTGGCGAACTTCGCCGCCATGACGCTGTTCAAACCATTCTTCAGCGATCATGTCGGGCTGATCCGCGGCCCCAACGGGTCGCTGACCTTCGGTATCGTCGGCGACGGGGCAGGTGAGGAATTGCTCGGTCTATGGTCGATCCCGCTGACGCTGGCGCTCTGTGCCCTGCTCTATGTTCTCCTCACGCGCGCGTTGCGCCGTTACGGCACATGACCGTGATCTCGATTTACCCGATTACCTTGTAATACAAGAAAGGATTGTGATGACCTCCCTCGCTTCCGGGGCTGCATCCGCGCGCCCAAAATCCTGCATCCTGTTGCCCTACATTTTCATCGCGTTCGGCTTTAGCTGGGCCGTGTGGCTGGCAACCTGGTGGGCGGCGGGGCAACCCTCTTCCTTTGCGAGCACGCCGCTTGTCATTGCGGTCTACGTGGGCTCTTTCGGACCGGGCATCGCCGGCGCCATCCTCAGCGCACGCGAGGGTCGGCTTCGCGAATGGCTAAGCGGCTTCGCACGCTGGCGAATGGGATGGAAAGGCGTTGCCGCGATCGCTCTCCCGCTTCCTCTCAGCGTCCTCGCGCTGACCCTCGCCCTGGGCTACGCGCCCGTCCCCCAAGACGGTGTGCCCAGCGCGCTGTTCTTTGCCACCATTTTCCCCGCGGTCGTGTTCAACGGCGTTGCGACCGCGATCATGGGCGCGGGGCCCCTGGGTGAAGAAGGGGGCTGGCGCGGCTACCTGCTCCCCCGGCTGCTCGACCGCATGGGCGAGATCCCGGCTTCGCTGCTGATCGGCGTCATTTGGTCCGCGTGGCACCTGCCGGTGATGGCCATGGTGCCCGAATGGCGCGACGGCCTCAGCTTCGCCTTCTATCTCCCCGCCTACACGGTGACCGTGATGGGCCTCTCGATGCTGATGACCCGGATATGGCTGCTCGCGCGCCGCAGCACGCTGGCCGCGATCTGGATGCACGGCCTCATCAACGCACTCGGCAATATCGCCTTCAACGCCAAGCTGTGGGGAGGCGACTGGTCGAGCGAAGCCAACCTGCTGCACTTCACGGCCGCCATCTGGCTCGCCGCCATCGTGCTTCACTTCGTGCGACCGCGCGACGAGAAGCAACCCGTCGGCTAGCCAGGCGGCAGCGGCCACGCTGCACGATGGGAGGGGGCGGATCCAACCGTTCCCCTCCCAGCCGTTGCCAAAACCTCCCAACCGCGCCAGACGGGTTGCAATGGGAGACGGACATTTGAGCGAGACCTTTCCGGAAATCCGCGAAGCGGTGCGGCGGTTGTGCGCACGCTTTCCGGGCGAATACTGGCAGAGCCTCGATCGCGAGCGCGCCTATCCGAGCGAATTCGTCGCCGCGCTGACCGAGGCGGGCTTTCTCTCGGTGCTGATCCCGGAAGAATACGATGGGTCGGGCCTCGGGCTCGAGGCGGCCTGCGCCGTGCTCGAGGAAATCCATCGCTCGGGCTCGAACGGCGGCGCCTGCCATGCGCAGATGTACACCATGGGTACGCTGCTCAAGCACGGCAGCGAGGAGCAGAAGCGCCGCTACCTACCCAAGATCGCGAGCGGCGAATTGCGGCTTCAGGCCTTCGGCGTGACCGAGCCGGGCGCGGGCACCGACACCACGCGCATCTCCACTTTCGCCCGGCGCGATGGCGACGACTATGTCGTCAACGGTCAGAAAATCTGGATCAGCCGTGCCGAGCATTCGGACCTCATGGTCCTGCTCTGTCGCACCACCCCGCGCGAGGAATGCGCCAAACCGTCCGACGGGATGAGCGTGCTGCTGGTCGACATGCGCGAGGCAGTCGGCAACGGGCTCACCGTGCGCCCCGTGCGGACCATGCTCAACCATGCGACGACCGAGCTGTTCTTCGATGACCTCCGCGTCCCCGCCAGCGCGCTGATCGGCGAGGAAGGCAAGGGCTTCCGCTACATCCTTTCGGGCATGAATGCCGAACGCATCCTGATCGCCAGCGAATGCATCGGCGACGGGCGCTTCTTCATCGATCGCGCTTCGGCCTACGCCAAGTATCGCTCTGTCTTCGGCCGCGCGATCGGCGAGAACCAGGGCGTCCAGTTCCCGATCGCGCGCGCCTATGTCCAGCTGTCCGCGGCGGCCGAGATGGTGACCAAGGCGGCGCGCATGTTCGATGCGGGCGAGACCGCCGGGACCGAGGCGAACATGGCCAAGATGCTGGCGAGCGAGGCGAGCTGGTTCGCTGCCGACATGTGCATTCAGACGCATGGCGGCTTCGGCTTCGCCGAGGAATACGATGTCGAACGCAAGTTTCGCGAGACGCGATTGTACCAGGTTGCGCCGATCAGCACGAACCTGATCCTCAGCCATGTGGCGACGCATGTGCTGGGCCTGCCGAAGAGCTTCTAGGGAGAGAAAAATATGTCGAGCAACGGTCCGCTGACCGGCCTCAAGGTCGTCGAATTCCAGGGCATCGGCCCGGGTCCCCACGTGGCGATGATGCTCGCCGACATGGGCGCCGAGGTGGTGCGGATCGAGCGAGCGGGCCACCAGCCAATGAATGCAGTGGTCGAACGCGCCCGGCACCGGGTGGCGGTCGATCTCAAGAGCGAGGACGGGCAGGCCTTCGTCAGGACCGCGCTCAAGCATGCCGATGTGCTGGTCGAAGGCTTCCGGCCCGGCGTGATGGAGCGGCTCGGGCTGGGGCCCGAGGAGATGCTCGCCGCCAATCCGCGGCTCGTCTATGCGCGAATGACCGGCTGGGGTCAGGAAGGCCCGCTGGCGCAGGCCGCCGGGCACGATCTCAACTATATCGCGATCACCGGCGCGCTCGACGCGATCGGCAAGCGCGGAGAACTGCCGGTGCCGCCGCAAAACCTCGTCGGCGATTTCGGCGGCGGCTCGATGTATTGCGCGATGGGCATCCTCGCCGCGCTGTTCGAGCGCGAACGCTCGGGCAAGGGGCAGGTGGTAGACGCGGCGATCGTCGATGGCGTCACCAGCCTGATGAGCTTCTTCTACGGCCAGCCGCACAGCGCGCTGCGCACGGTCGAACGCGGCGCGGGCCTGCTCGGCGGCGCGGCGCATTTCTACCGCTGCTATACCTGCAAGGACGGCAAGGAAGTCAGCGTCGGGGCGATCGAACCGCAGTTCTACGCCGAACTGCTCCAGCGCGCCGACGCACCCGAGCATTTGCGGGAGGCGCAGATGGACCCGTCGAAATGGGACAGCTATGCCGAGGATCTCGCTGCGCTGTTCGCCACCAGGACGCAGGCCGAATGGTGCGAGCTGCTCGAAGGCACCGACGCCTGCTTCGCGCCGGTCGTCCCGCTCGACCATGCCAAGGACCATCCGCACATGAAGGCGCGCGGGGCCTTCGTCGAACAGGACGGGCGCTGGCACACCGCGCCGGCGCCGCGCTTCGACCGCACGCCGAACACGATTCGCGACAGCGCTCAGGACGGCGAAGAGGTGGTGGCGCGCTGGCAGCAAGAGGGCTAGGGCTGCGCGCAAAGGAGAGATTGAGATGCGCGAATGCACCAAGTTCTACATCGACGGCCAGTGGGTCGATCCGGTCGAAGCCAACACCCAGCCGGTCGAGAATCCTGCGACCGAGGAAGCCATCGGCCACATCAGCTTCGGCACCAGGGCCGATGTCGACAAGGCCGTGGCGGCCGCGCGCCGCGCCTTCGAAAGCTTCAGCCAGACGAGCAAGGAAGAGCGGCTGACGCTGTTGCGCGCGATCCAGGCCGAGATCGAGAACCGCAAGGAAGACCTCGCCACCGCGGTCAGCGACGAGATGGGCGCGCCGATGAGCCTCGCCAACGGCCCGCATGTCGGCCTCCTCGCGGGGCACTGCCAGAAGGCGATCGAGGTCCTCGAAGGTTTCGACTTCGAACGCCAGGACGGCCCGACGCTGCATGTGTGGGAGCCGATCGGCGTGGTCGGCATGATCACCCCCTGGAACTGGCCGCTCAACCAGATCGCCTGCAAGGTTTTCCCGGCGCTGGCGACCGGCTGCACCATGGTGCTCAAGCCGAGCGAAATCGCGCCCTTCGATGCCTATATCTTCGCCGAAATCATGGATGCGGCAGGCGCTCCGGCCGGTGTCTTCAACCTCGTCAACGGTGATGGGCCGGGTGTGGGCGAGGCGATCTCGGGCCATCCCGATATCGACATGGTCAGCTTCACCGGCTCGACCCGGGCGGGCATCCTCATCGCCAAGAACGCCGCCGACACAGTCAAGCGCGTGGCGCAGGAACTGGGCGGCAAGAGCCCCAACATCGTGCTCGACGACAGCGTCTTCGCGCAGTCGGTCGCCAAGGGCACCGTCGGCATGATGGGCAATTCGGGCCAGACCTGCACCGCCCCCAGCCGCATGCTCGTGCCGCACAAGCGGATGGAAGAAGCCAAGGCCGCGGCCAAGGAAGCCGCCGAGGGCGTGATCCCCGGCGATCCCAAGGGCAATGCCACCATCGGCCCGGTCGTCAGCCGTGCGCAGTGGGACAAGATCCAGGGCCTGATCGAAAAGGGCATCGAGGAAGGCGCGACGCTGGTCGCGGGTGGCCCGGGCAAACCCGAGGGGCTCGAGACCGGTCACTACGTCAAGCCGACCGTCTTCGCCGATGTCACCAACGACATGACCATCGCGCGCGAGGAAATCTTTGGTCCGGTGCTCTGCATCCTCGGTTATGAGGATTACGACGACGCGATCCGCATCGCCAACGACACCGAATACGGTCTCGCCAGCGCTGTCACGGGCGAAGACATGGAACTGGCCCGCAGCCTCGCCAAGCGCATCCGTGCGGGCCGCGTCGCGATCAACGGCGGCTACGACCTGAATGCGGCCTTCGGCGGCTACAAGAAGTCAGGCAACGGCCGCGAATGGGGGGAGTGGGGCTTCCACGATTTCCTCGAGGTGAAAGCGGTCATGGGCCACGGCTGATGGCGGGCAAGTTCTTCGACCAATGGCAGGTCGGCGACAAGCTGACGCATGACATCCGCCGCACGGTGACCGAGACCGACAATCTCCTCTTCACCACCATGACGCACAATCCGCAGCCGCTCCACCTCGATGTGGAAGCGGCGAAGGAGAGCGAATTCGGGCAGATCCTGGTCAACGGGACCTTCACCTTCTCGCTGATGGTGGGGCTCAGCGTCGGCGACACCACGCTCGGCACGCTGGTGGCCAATCTGGGCTACGACAAGCTGGTCATGCCCAGGCCGGTATTCCTCGGCGACACGCTGCACGCGACGAGCGAGGTGATCGCCCTGCGCGAGAGCAAGTCGCGCCCCGATGCGGGGATCGTCACCTTCCTCCACGAAGCGGTCAACCAGCGCGGCGAGGTGGTGTGCCGCTGCGAGCGCTCGGCGCTGCTCAGAAAAAGGCCCGACTGAGCCGGAGGTAACCTTTTGCCGCAACAAGCGTTTCAGTGGCGAAGGGAGAGAGGCGTGCCGCACAAGGAACCGACCAGCGTGAGCGATGTCCTGTGCGAGCTCGACGAGCTCGCCACGCATGGCGACACGGTCTGCGTGGCCGACGTGCTCGACGATTTCGGCGGCCGCAGCTTCGGGCCTTTCATCATGATTCCCGCGCTGCTCGAGATAACTCCCGTCGGCGGCATTCCCGGCGTGCCTACCGCGCTCGCGCTGTTCATCGCGCTGATCGCCGGCCAGCTGCTCCTCGGACGCGAGCACGTGTGGATGCCGCAATTCGTCCAGCAGCGCGCGGTGGGATCGAAGAAGCTCCACAAATCGGTGCGCAAGCTGCGCGGGCTGGGCGACTTTCTCGACCGCCATAGCGAGGGGCGGCTGGAAGGCCTGACGCAGGGCCCGGCGATCAAGGTAACCGCACTGGCGATCCTGGCCTTGTGCTGCACCGTTCCCCCGCTCGAGTTCCTGCCCTTCGCCAGCTCGATTCCGATGCTCGCCATCGCGATCCTCGGCCTCGCGCTGACGGTCCGCGATGGGGCGCTGGTGCTTGGGGCGCTGATCTTCACCGCCATCGCCACGGCGATCGGGATCGCCATGTATGTCAATTCCTCGGGTAGCGGCGATGGGAGCGGCCTGCCCTTCTTCTAGGGGACCCTTGACCTCGTCACGCGGTGTGGCGCACATTCGGTTGCAAATGGCAATCGGGAGGGGAGTGCCGGTGAAGAGGATCACAAAGAGCTGGGTCGCGCTGGCGGTTGTGGCGCTGGCAGGCTGCGATCTGGCGGGCGAGGGAGCGCCGACCGAGGCGCAACGCGGCGATGGCAGCGATACCATCGAACTCGCGGAATTTCCGGACCGACCCTATTGGGGCGACACCCACCTCCACACCGACATCTCGGTCGATGCCTTCGGCTTCGGCGTCCGGCTGGGCCCGGAAGATGCGCTGAAATTCGCGCGTGGGGACAAGATCACCTCGACTACCGGAGTCGAGGCGCAACTGGATCGCCCGCTCGATTTCCTCGTCATTTCGGACCACTCGGACGCGATGGGTGCGACCAAGCGGCTCTACGATGCGCCGCGGATGCTCGTGCGCGACCCGACACTGCGGCGCTGGTACGACATGATGCACGAGAGCCCCGAGCAGTCGACCCGCGCGGTGGCCGAACTGATCACTGCCGCCGCGAACGACAAGATTCCCGCCGCCCTGCGCGATCCGGAGCGTCAGGCCAAGGCGACGCGCGAATTGTGGGACGACCACCTCGCCATCCTCGATCGCTACAACCGCCCGGGCGAATTCACCGCCTTTGCCGGCTTCGAATGGACGTTGATGCCCGACGGCAACAACCTCCACCGCGTGGTCATGTTCAGGGACGGTAGCGCCAAGACGGGACAAATCGTGCCCTTCCCCGGACTCGATACCGAAACCGAGCAATTGTGGGACTATATGGAGGCCTACGAGGCCAACACCGGCGGGCGCGTGCTCGCCATCCCGCACAATTCCAACCTCTCCAACGGCTTGATGTTCGATCTCGTCGGGCCCGACGGCGGACCGATGAGTGCCGATTACGCACGCCGCCGGGCCCGTTGGGAACCGGTGGTCGAGGCGACGCAGATCAAGGGCGACAGCGAAACGCATCCCTTCCTTTCGCCCAATGACGAATTCGCCGCCTTCGGGGTGGCGGGCTGGGAACTCGGCAATCTCCCGCTGACGCAAGAGACGACGCCCGACATGTATGCCGGCAGCTATGTCCGCAGCGCACTCATGCGCGGCCTGACGCTCGAACAGCGCATGGGTGTGAATCCCTATGCCTTCGGGCTGATCGGTTCGACCGACAGCCACACCGCGCTTGCGTCCGGCGACGAGGACAATTTCTTTGGCAAGCACACCGGCGTCGAACCGCGCAAGGGGCGGGCGATGGAGAGCCAGAACCTCGGCACGCGGCAGGGACGCTTCGGCTGGCACTATCTCGCTGGGGGCTATGCGGCCGCCTGGGCACGCGGCAACACGCGGGCCGAGATCTTCGATGCCTTCATGCGGCGCGAGGTCTATGCCACCACCGGGCCGCGCATGGTCCTGCGGCTCTTCGCCGGGCACGATTTCACCGATGGCGACTGGGGCGGCGACTGGGTACGCGCGGGCTATGCGCGCGGCGTGCCGATGGGGGGTGACCTGAAGGACACCGGCAAGCCGCCGGTGTTCCTGATCTCCGCGCTCAAAGACCCCGAAGGCGCAAATCTCGACCGTGTCCAGGTGATCAAGGGCTGGGTCGATGCGAGCGGTAAGGCGCAGGAGCGCATCTATGATGTCGCCTGGTCGGACATGGACGGCAAGCGCCGCCGCGTCGGCGGCAAGGTGCCCCCGGTGGGCGATACGGTGGTCCGCCGCGAGGCGACCTATACCAACTCGATCGGTGCCGCCGAATTGCGCGCTACCTGGCGCGATCCCGACTATCGCCCCGGCCAGCGCGCCTTCTACTACGTCCGCGTGATCGAGATTCCGACGCCGAGCTGGGTGCTGTTCGATTCCAAGCGCTTCGGCGTCGACCTGCCGGCCGAGGTGGTCGAGGCCAATGTCATCCAGGAACGCGCCTATTCCTCGCCGGTCTGGCTGCACCCGCGCCGCGGACCCGACGACGCGCCGCGCATCATGGACAAGGGATGACAGCAGCTTTCCTGCGCGATCCGCTCGCGCATTTCCTGCTCGCCGGGGCGGCGATCTGGGGCATCCTCGCGCTGGTCGGCGAACCGGTCGATGCCGCGAGCCGGACGATCGAGCTCACCCGAGAGCGCCAGGCCGGCATCGCCTTGGGGTTCGAGCGGATGATGGGCCGCCCGCCGACCGATGCCGAGATGGACGCCGCGATCGCGCGCTGGGTGCGCGAGGAAGTGCTCTATCGCGAAGCCTTGCGGCTGGGGCTCGACGAGGGCGACGCGGTGGTCCGGCGGCGGCTGGCGACCAAGATGGACGAACTCGCCGGAGCCGAGGCGGAAATCGCGCAACCCTCCGATGCGGTGCTCGAACAATGGCGGACAGAGCATGCGGGCGATTACGAGCGCGGCGGGCTGGTGAGCTTCGCGCAGGTCTATTTCACCACACGGGACGCCGCGCGGGCAGCCTTGCGTGCGTCCGATCCGCAAGGCGAGACGATCAGCCTGCCGCGCAACATGACCCGCAAATCGCTCGGCGAGGTCTCCTCGGTCTTCGGCCGCGAGTTCGCCGATGCGCTCTCCCACGCCGAGGCGAGCCCCGAATGGCAGGGGCCATTCGCCTCGGGCTACGGCTGGCACCTGGTCCGCGTAACCCGGCGCGAGGAAGGCCGCGTGCCGCCGCTTTCCGAGATTCGCGATCGGGTCGAGGCCGACTGGCGCAGCGCGACCGCGGCGGCGCGGCGCGAGCGCGCCTATGCGCTGCTGCGCGCGGCCTATTCGGTCGAGGTCGAATGATTCGCTGGATTGCCGCGCTGTGGCTGCTGGCGCTCGCCGGGCCGGCCTGGGCGGACGAGATGCGGCCCGTTGCGATCCAGTTCGAGCAGATATCGCCTGCGGAATGGGAGCTCGGCTGGCGGCAGCCGATCGCCAGTTCCGGCGACGATCGCAGCATCATGCCGCAGCTTCCCGACACCTGCCGCCTGTCTGGCGAAGTCGCGCGTCGCATCGCGCCCCTGTCCGTCAGCGGCAATGCAAGAATTGCCTGCGACGGCCCGATCGTGGGCAAGAGCATCGGCTGGCCTGCGCTGGTCGGCCAGAGCGATGCGATCCTGCGCGTCGCACCGCTGGGGCGGAGCGTGCAGGTCTATCGCTTGACCCCCGAACAGCCTTCCGCCGTGATTGCGGCGAGGCCTTCGTCGCTGCAGGTCTGGCGCAGCTATTTCGCCATCGGTGTCGCCCATATCCTGTCGGGCTGGGACCATTTGCTCTTCGTCATCGCGCTGGTCCTGCTGGTCGCGCGCCCCTGGCCGGTGGTGAAGGCGGCCACGGCCTTCACGCTCGCGCATTCGCTGACGCTCGCGGCGGTCACGCTCGGCTTCGCCGGGATCCGGCAGGATCTCGTCGAGGCGCTGATCGCGCTGTCGATCGTGTTCCTCGCGGTCGAGATCGGGCGCGGAAGCCGCGATACGGTAACGCAGCGGTTGCCGTGGCTGGTCGCCTTCGCCTTCGGCCTGCTCCACGGCTTCGGCTTTGCCGGCGCGCTGCGCGAGATCGGCCTGCCCGAAGGCGAGGTGCCGGCGGCGCTGGTGAGCTTCAATCTCGGGGTGGAGGCGGGGCAGCTGCTGGTCATCTGCGCCGTGCTGGCGCTGCTCGGATTGCTGCGGCGGCTGCGGCCGCAGGACGAGACCCGCGCCCTGCGGCTGTCTTCCTACCCGGTCGGGATCGTCGGCGCCTACTGGCTGATCGACCGCCTGCTTGCCTGAGTGCGGAATTTCCGGTCACCGGGTCAACTTGCCATTCACCCCCGGCATCCTACATAATTGGTCATGAAAGGATCCCGTGCATGAGCGATCAGAATTCCCAGCCCGAGCCCGAGGGCAACGGGCCCAACCCCTGGGTGAAGAGCCTGATGGTGTGGGGCGGCATCTTCCTCGCCCTGCTGCTGGTCGTCTCCTTCTTCGGGGGAAGTTCGAGCGGCGGCGGCGCGCAGATCCTCTATTCGGACTTCCGCGACAAGGTCGCCGAAGGCTCGGTAGCGACGGTCCAGATCTCCGAAAAGCAGATCGTCGGCGAGATGAAGAATGGCGAGAAGTTCTCGACCATCCCCGTCGCCAACGACACTTCGCTGCCGCAGCTGCTCGAAAACAACGGCGTGCGCTACTCGGGGGTCGAAGCCGATAGCGGCAATATCCTGCTATACGCACTGATCCAGATCCTGCCCTTCGTATTGATCCTCGGCATCGCCTTCTTCGCGCTGCGCCAGGTGCAGAAGGGCGGCGGTGCCGGCGGGGCGATGGGCTTCGGCAAGTCCAAGGCCAAGCTGCTCACCGAACGCCAGGGCAAGGTCACCTTCGCCGACGTCGCCGGGATCGACGAGGCGCGCGAGGAGCTCGAGGAGATCGTCGAATTCCTCAAGGATCCGCAGCGCTTCTCCAAGCTCGGCGGCCAGATTCCCAAGGGCGCGCTGCTGGTCGGCAGCCCCGGCACCGGCAAGACGCTGCTCGCGCGCGCCATCGCGGGCGAGGCGGGCGTGCCCTTCTTCACCATTTCGGGTTCGGACTTCGTCGAGATGTTCGTCGGCGTCGGCGCGAGCCGCGTGCGCGACATGTTCGAACAGGCGAAGAAGAATGCTCCCTGCATCCTGTTCATCGATGAAATCGACGCGGTCGGTCGCAGCCGGGGTCACGGCCTCGGCAATTCGAACGACGAGCGCGAGCAGACGCTGAACCAGCTGCTGGTCGAGATGGACGGCTTCGAGGCCAATGAAGGCATCATCATCATCGCGGCGACCAACCGGCCCGACGTGCTCGACCCTGCGCTGCTGCGCCCCGGCCGCTTCGACCGCCAGGTCGTCGTGCCCGTGCCCGACATCGACGGGCGCGAGAAGATCCTCGCCGTGCACATGAAGAAGGTTCCGCTGGCGCCCGACGTAAACCCGCGCACCATCGCGCGCGGCACGCCGGGTTTCTCGGGTGCGGACCTCGCCAACCTCGTCAACGAAGCCGCCCTGCTGGCGGCGCGCCGTAACAAGCGCCTCGTCGCGATGCAGGAGTTCGAGGACGCCAAGGACAAGGTCATGATGGGCGCCGAACGGCGCAGCATGGTGATGACCGAGGACGAGAAGAAGATGACCGCCTATCACGAGGCCGGCCATGCACTGGTCAGCCTCAACGAGCCGGCATCGGACCCGATCCACAAGGCGACGATCATCCCCCGCGGCCGCGCGCTGGGCATGGTGATGCGCCTGCCCGAGCGTGACAGCTATTCCTACCACCGCGACAAGATGCACGCGAACCTCGCGGTCGCCATGGGCGGGCGCGTGGCCGAGGAAATCATCTTCGGGCACGACAAGGTCTCGAGCGGGGCGTCGGGCGACATTCAATACGCCACCGACCTTGCCAAGAACATGGTCACCAAATGGGGCATGTCCGACAAGCTCGGCCCACTGCAGTACGAAGCGAGCCAGGAAGGCTATCTCGGCATGAGCGGGACCCAGCGCACCATGGCGGGCGCGGAGACCAACAAGCTGATCGACGCCGAGATCAAGGCGCTGGTCGAAGGCGGTCTCAAGCGCGCTCAGGAAATCCTCTCCAGCCAGGAAGACAAGCTCCACCTCCTCGCTCAGGCAATGCTCGAATACGAGACGCTGACCGGCGAGGAAATCGACCAGTTGATGAAGGACGGCAAGATCGACCGGCCCGACGAACCCACGGGCCCGGTCGCAGTCAAGCCAGTCGGCGGCGTCGCCGTACCCAAGGCCGGCCGCAAGCTCGGCGGAGGTGCCGCGCCGCAAGGCGCCTGACCTCGAGTTGACCTCTCCCTCCCTTAGTGTATTAGAGGACTAATACACTAAGGGAGGTCGTTCTTGTTCGTTACCCGCTACTTCGCATCTGCCATGGCTGCCTGCGCGCTGCCGCTCGCTTCGACGCCGGCATCCGCTTCTTCGGCTGCAGACGACGGTGCCTGCGCACTTGCAGTCGAAGCACCGTCGGAGGCTCTGGTCAGCCTGCCCTTCCGTACGATCGACGGGAGGATATACCTCGAAGCGATGGTCAATGGCGCCGGGCCTTACGTCTTCGCGCTCGATACCGGTGCCAGCGGCGTGGGCCGTGCCGATGCAAGCCTGGTCGAGGAGCTGACCCTGCCGCCGGATGGCGAGGACGAGACTTCCGACGGGGTCAGCAGCGCGGTGGTCGACAGGGTACGGATAGCCAGCCTGGCGCTTGGCGCGCTCGAACGGCACGATGTCTCGCTTATCGCGCGCGACTATCGCAGCAGGATGTCCGCCGAATCCGCTTTCTCGGGCATACTCGGTCGCGAATTCTTTGCCGATGGCCTCCTGGCGATCGATTTTTCGGCGGAGCGACTGAACTTCTACCGCAGCCGGGAAATGCGCGCCTCGCAAGCGGGTGCGATGACCTATGAACGTGCCTTTCGCGTCCCCGTGACGCTGGGCGATTTCGAGACGACGGGCAATGTCGATACCGGAGCCAATGTTACGCTGGTCCTGCCCGGCCCGGTCTATGACGAAGTCGAGGGAACGACCCTGACCCCTGCTGGCGACGCCAGTCTCACCAATACCAGGATAGCATCCTCCAAGGCGCAGCTCGCCGGACCGGTACAGATCGGCGGTGCGCGGCTCGAAGACGTTCCGGTGCGGGTGGTCGTGGAGTATCCCGAGGTGCTCGTCGGCGCGCATGCGCTGCAGGACCACGTCCTGCTGATCGACCAGCGTCACAAGACGCTGGCGCTATGCCCGCCTGCGGCGCCCTAGGCGCTTCAGAACGCGCCGAGGATCAGCAGCAGCTGGAGGAACAGGCTCAGCACGATGGAGATGAACACGCTGAGCACGCACAGGCGCCAGAAGGCGGAGAAGCGCGACAGGCCATAGGCGCCGCGCAACTGCTTGTAGATGTGGATCGGCGGGATCAGCCCAAGCATCGACGCCCAGACCGCCTCGCTGGCACCGAGTTTCACAGCCACCGAGATGGCGATGAACAGCAGCGACATGAAGGCGATCGAATTGGTGACGAAGATCGCGTGATCATAGGCGCGGAAGCGACGCTTCCAGAAGAACAGCAGCCACATGAAGGGGACCGACAGCGGGATCAGCAGCCAGCTGAACTTGTAGCTGTTCGACTGCAGCTTGTAGAGCATCAGCCCGGGGTTGGTGCGCCACTTTTCCAGCGCGTGGTCGATGAAGGGCACGCCGATCGTGCTCACGGTGTATCCCGGTGAGGAGTTGTTTCCCGCGACGAGCGCCTGCGCTTTCTTGATCCCGTCGAGTTCCTCGCGGTAGTTGCCGAGCCGCTCGACCTGCTTGGCGTAGTCCTCGTCGTCCTTAGCCATCTCCTCGACGCGGGCCTCCTGTGCGGTGACCTTGTCGAGCGCCTTCTGCTGCACCTGCTCCATGTCCGCACGCAGGCCGTCGGAGGTCTTGATATCGGTCGGGGCACTCAGGCCCACTGCCTGGAACACAGCGAACATCAGGAAGATCGAGAACAGGAACAGCGCCATCGGGCTGACGAAACGCGCACGCTCACCCTCGATATAGCGGCGCGTCAGCTGGCCGGGCCTGAGCGCCAGGAGCGGCAGCGTCTTCCAGGTCTTGCCGTCGAGATGCAGCGCGCCGTGGAGGAGATCGTGCCCGAAGGCGGCCAGAGTACGGTGGAGATGGGCCTTCTGGCCGCAACTGTGGCAGTGCTCGCCGATCAGCTGGGTGCCGCAGTTGAGGCAGGCTCCCTCCGCGAAATGGCCACGCTCGAGCGGGATGCCCTCGGGCGTGACGGACTTGCCACGCCCGACCGCCCTGGCGAACAGCCCACCCTCCGCCGCGGTACCCAGCGCCTCGCCAAAATCGCTCATGATCCCTCCTGTCGCCTATCGATTAGAGCCGGAGACAGGGGGGCTGCAACGCAAAAAGGCCGCCCGATGGGCGGCCTTCTCGCATTTTCCTGGCTGTCGGAACGACTTAGCCGTCGTAATCGGCGCCGATCGAGGTCGAGCGGGTCGGGGCCGATGCGGTGATCCGCAGCGCTTCGGCCGACTGGCTGAGCGAGCCGACTTCATCCATCTCATCGTCGTCGTCGGGCAGGATCTTTTGCAGATTGGTAACCGCGGCTTCGTGCAGCTCCTTGGGCTTGACCGTCTGCTCCGCGATCTCGCGCAGCGCGACGACCGGGTTCTTGTCGCGATCGCGATCGAGCGTCAGCTCCGCACCGCCCGAAATCTCGCGCGCCCGCTGGGCAGCCAGCAGGACGAGATCGAAACGGTTGGGGACCTTGTCTACGCAGTCTTCGACGGTAACGCGCGCCATGGGGCACTCCGATGCAAATCAAGTGATTCCGGGAAAGCGCGCCAC
>NZ_JBLYYF010000056.1:0-33714 GCF_048550555.1 Qipengyuania sp.
GACTTTTCTTCCGGACCCGAGAGGACCTCAAGCGCGTGGATATTTCCGCCGGTATTCAGGCTAGCCTGGCAGGGCGTTACGCTTCGGCCCTGTTCGATCTCGCTAGCGAAAACGGAACCGTGACCGCGGTCGAATCGGACCTCGACAAGCTCGAGGCCGCGCTCGCCGAATCGCCCGAGCTCGCCGCAGTCACCACCAACCCCAAGGTAACCCGCGCCGACGCCCAGAAGGCGCTGTGGGGCGTTTCGGCCATCCTCGGCCTGTCCGAGCTGGCGCAGAACTTCCTCGGCGTGCTGGCGCAGAACCGCCGCCTGCCGCAGTTGCCGAAGGTGATCCGCGCCTTCCGCGCGATCGCCGCCGCGCAGCGCGGCGAGGTCACCGCCGAGGTGACCAGCGCCCATGCCCTCACCGATGCGCAGCTCGATGCCCTCAAGGCCAAGCTGACCGCCCGCGAGGGCCGCACCGTGAAGCTTTCCACGAAGGTCGACCCCGATCTGCTCGGCGGCCTCGTCGTCACCATCGGTTCGAAGCGCGTCGACGCCTCGATCCGCACCCGTCTCAATTCGCTTTCGCAAGCCATGAAGGCTTAAAGGACACACATCATGGATATCCGCGCCGCAGAAATTTCGAAGGTCATCAAGGACCAGATCGCCAATTTCGGTACCGAAGCCGAAGTGAGCGAAGTCGGTACCGTGCTGTCGGTGGGTGACGGTATTGCCCGCATTCACGGCCTCGACAATGTCCAGGCCGGCGAAATGATCGAATTCGCCAATGGCGTTCAGGGCATGGCGCTGAACCTCGAAGCCGACAATGTCGGTGCGGTTATCTTCGGTTCGGACCAGGAAATCGGCGAAGGCGACAGCGTCAAGCGCACCAACACCATCGTCGACGTCCCCGTCGGCAAGGGCCTGCTCGGCCGCGTGGTCGACGCGCTCGGCAACCCGATCGACGGCAAGGGCCCGATCGAATCGACCGAACGCCGCCTGGTCGAGCAGAAGGCTCCCGGCATCATCCCGCGTGAATCGGTCAGCGAGCCGGTGCAGTCGGGCCTCAAGGCCATCGACGCGCTCGTCCCGGTCGGCCGCGGCCAGCGCGAACTGATCATCGGCGACCGCCAGACCGGCAAGTCGGCCGTCGCCATCGACACCTTCATCAACCAGAAGGAAGTCAACGCCTCGGACGACGAAGGCAAGAAGCTCTACTGCATCTACGTCGCCGTCGGCCAGAAGCGCTCGACCGTGGCGCAGATCGTCAAGCAGCTCGAGGAAAACGGCGCGATGGATTACACCATCGTCGTCGCCGCGACCGCCTCGGAGCCCGCTCCGCTGCAGTATCTTGCGCCCTACACCGGCGCCGCGATGGGCGAGTTCTTCCGCGACAACGGCATGCACGCCGTGATCGTGTACGACGACCTTTCGAAGCAGGCCGTCGCCTACCGCCAGATGTCGCTGCTGCTGCGCCGTCCCCCGGGCCGCGAAGCCTATCCGGGCGACGTGTTCTACCTCCACAGCCGCCTGCTCGAGCGCGCGGCGAAGATGAACAAGTCGGAAGGCGGCGGTTCGCTGACCGCGCTGCCGATCATCGAAACGCAGGCAGGCGACGTGTCGGCCTACATCCCGACCAACGTGATCTCGATCACCGACGGCCAGATCTTCCTCGAAACCGACCTGTTCTACCAGGGCATCCGCCCGGCCATCAACGTCGGCCTGTCGGTCAGCCGCGTCGGCGGCGCCGCGCAGACCAAGGCGATGAAGAAGGTCTCGGGCTCGATGAAGCTCGACCTCGCGCAGTATCGCGAAATGGCGGCCTTCGCGCAGTTCGGCTCGGACCTCGACGCCGCAACGCAGAAGCTGCTCAACCGCGGTGCGCGCCTGACCGAGCTGCTCAAGCAGCCGCAGTTCTCGCCGATGCCCTTCGAAGAGCAGACCGTGTCGATCTTCGCCGGCACCAACGGCTACATCGACGAGGTCCCGGTCGACCGCGTGACCGACTACGAAGCCCAGATGCTGAGCTTCATGCGGTCGGAGCATGCCGACGTGCTGGAAGAAATCCGCACCACCGGCAAGTTCGAAGACGAGACCAAGAACAAGGTCGTCGACGCGCTCAAGACCTTCGCCAAGCAGTTCGCCTGAGCCCCAGAGACACGAACATAGGGAGCCGAAATGGCTAGCCTCAAGGAACTCAAGGGCCGGATCAACTCGGTCAAGTCGACCCAGAAGATCACCAAGGCCAAGCAGATGGTCGCAGCGGCCAAGCTGCGCCGTGCCCAGGCCGCGGCCGAAGCTGCGCGCCCCTATGCCGAACGGCTGTCGGGCGTGATGGCTTCGCTCGCGGGCAAGGTCAGCGGCGACAGCGCGCCCAAGCTGCTCGCGGGCACCGGTGCCAGCCAGCGCCACCTGCTGGTGGTGGTGAACACCGACAAGGGCCTGTGCGGCGGTCTCAACTCGAACATCGTCAAGGCCGCCAAGGTCAAGGCCCGCGCCCTGATCGCCGAAGGCAAGGACGTCAGCTTCTACCTCGTCGGCAAGAAGGGCCGCGCGCCGATCAAGCGCGACTATGCCGACCGGATCGAGAAGTGGTTCGACACCTCCGCCGTGCGCCAGCCCGGCTTCGAGGAAGCCGAGGCCATCGCCGACGAGCTGATCGAACGCTTCGAGAAGGGCGAATTCGACGTCGCCCACCTCGTCTACCCGATCTTCAAGTCGGCGCTGGCGCAAGATCCGACCGTCGACCAGCTGATCCCGGTTCCCTCGCCCGCCAAGGGTGATGGCGCCGTTGCCGCGGCCGGCGGCGATGCCGTGGTCGAATACGAGCCGGGCGAAGAGGAAATCCTCGAGGAGCTGCTGCCGCGCTATGTCCGTACCCAGCTGTTCGGCGCGCTGCTCGAACGCGAGGCCTCCGAACAGGGTGCCTCGATGACCGCGATGGACAACGCCACGCGCAATGCGGGCGACCTCATCAACAAGCTGACCATCCAGTACAACCGCAGCCGCCAGGCCGCGATCACCACCGAGCTGATCGAAATCATTGCCGGTGCGGAAGCACTCTAAGGATCATCACGTGAAGAACTTCGCCCTTCTCCTGCCCCTCGCCCTGCTCGCCGCCTGCGGCGAGGAACCCGCCGCCCAGACCGCGCCCGAACAGGTCGCGACGCCCGAGCCGGTGACCACCCTTCCCGCGCCCGACGAAGACGCCTTCAAGGCCGCCTTCGCCGATGCCTGCGAAGGTGCCGAACCGGTCAACGTCGCGATGTGCAAGCGCTCCATGGGCGCCGACACGGTCTCGTGCGAGTACGGCCTCGGCGAAGACGAGTACATGCGCCACAAGGCGACGCTCGCCGCCAAGGAAGACAAGAGCGGCTGGGAACTCGCCGACGCCGCCACCATCTGCGCCGAACACGGCGCTCACCACAAAGCCTCCTGAGCCAGTAGGAACCTTTCATCATGGCCACCGCACCCAAGCTTAACCAGAGCCCCAACGGCACCATCAGCCAGGTCATCGGCGCAGTCGTCGACGTGCAGTTCGAAGGCGAACTGCCCGCCATCCTGACCGCGCTCGAAACGAAGAACGGCGCCAACACGCTGGTCCTCGAAGTCGCGCAGCACCTCGGCGAGAACACCGTCCGCACCATCGCGATGGACGGCACCGACGGCCTCGTCCGCGGCCAGGAAGTCGTCAACACCGGCGCGCAGATCTCGGTCCCCGTCGGTCCGAAGACGCTCGGCCGCATCATGAACGTCATCGGCGAGCCGATCGACGAGCGCGGCCCGATCGGTGCCGATCAGACCATGCCGATTCATGCCGAGGCCCCGCTGTTCGTCGACCAGTCGACCGAAGCGGCCATTCTGGTCACCGGCATCAAGGTCATCGACCTGCTCGCGCCCTATGCGCGTGGCGGCAAGATCGGCCTGTTCGGCGGTGCCGGCGTGGGCAAGACCGTGCTGATCCAGGAACTGATCAACAACATCGCCAAGGGCCACGGCGGCGTGTCCGTCTTCGCCGGCGTGGGTGAACGCACCCGCGAAGGCAACGACCTCTACCACGAATTCCTCGACGCCGGCGTCATCGCCAAGGACGCCGACGGCAATGCGATCTCGGACGGTTCGAAGGTGGCCCTCGTCTTCGGCCAGATGAACGAACCCCCGGGCGCGCGTGCCCGCGTCGCCCTGTCGGGTCTGACCATGGCGGAATACTTCCGCGACGTCGAAGGCCAGGACGTACTGTTCTTCGTCGACAACATCTTCCGCTTCACCCAGGCGGGTTCGGAAGTGTCGGCGCTGCTCGGCCGCATTCCCTCGGCCGTGGGCTACCAGCCGACGCTGTCGACCGACATGGGTAACCTGCAGGAACGGATCACCTCGACCACCAAGGGCTCGATCACCTCGGTCCAGGCGATCTACGTTCCCGCCGACGACCTTACCGACCCGGCTCCGGCAACCTCGTTCGCCCACCTGGACGCGACGACCACGCTGAGCCGCGCGATTTCGGAGCTGGGCATCTACCCCGCCGTCGACCCGCTCGACTCGACCAGCCGCGTGCTCGAACCGCGCGTCGTGGGCCAGGAGCACTACGAGACCGCGCGCAAGGTCCAGGAGACGCTGCAGAAGTACAAGAGCCTGCAGGACATCATCGCCATTCTCGGCATGGACGAACTGTCGGAAGAAGATAAGCTGACCGTGGCCCGCGCCCGCAAGATCCAGCGCTTCCTCAGCCAGCCGTTCCACGTCGCCGAGGTGTTCACCAACATCCCGGGCGTGTTCGTCCAGTTGGAAGACACGATCAAGTCGTTCAAGGCCGTCGTCGAAGGCGAATACGATCACCTTCCGGAAGCCGCCTTCTACATGGTCGGCGGCATCGACCAGGCGGTCGAGAAGGCCAAGAAGCTGGCCGAGGATTCGTAAGCACATGGCCCTCCACTTCGAACTCGTCACGCCGGCCAAGCTGGTCCGCTCCGAAGACGTCCACATGGTCGTCGTTCCCGGCGCGGAAGGCGAATTCGGCGTGCTCGAGGGCCATGCGCCCTTCATGTCGACGATCCGCGACGGCGCGGTGCAGGTCTTCAAGACCGAAGGCGGCGCTCCCGAGACCATCGAGGTCCGCGGCGGCTTTGCCGAAGTCGGCGAAAACGGGCTGACGGTCCTCGCCGAGCACGTCGAAGGCTGATCGCTTCCGACCCACCGGACAATCGAAGGGCGGCCCTGCGGGGTCGCCTTTTTCGTTTGCGCTCCCGAAGATGCTCCTTTCGGGGGTTTCGCACCGATTTTGTCGTGGTAGGTCAACTCTCATGTCGAGGGGCAAAAGGCGCCAAAACGCCATGACAGATGACACGGTGACAAGTCGCGAGGCGCGGCACGGTTTCCGTTCGCGCGCCGATGCGGCAAGCGTCGTTCTGCTGCTGACGATCTGCGCGCTCGTAGTCCGCCTGCCCTACCTGGGCGATGCCAATGCCGACATCGACGAACAGCTTTATTCGCTGATCGGCAATGGTATCCTGGAGGGCAAGCTGCCCTTCGTCGACCTATGGGACCGCAAGCCCGTCGGCCTGTTCCTGCTCTATGCGCTGGCCCATGCGATCGGTGGCCCCTCGCCCTATGCCTACCAGCTCTTCGCCATGGGCTTCGCCGTTCTCGGTGCGCTGCTGACTCGCGCCCTCGCTCTGGTTTTCGTCGAGCGCAGCACAGCGACCGGCGCCGCCGTGCTCTACATCCTCCTGATGGCGCTCTATGGCCCGCATTCGGGCCAGACCGAGATCTTCCATGTGCCCGCCATGCTGGCGATGGCGCTACTGGTGCGCGATCCCGACCATCCCGATGCGATCCGCCGTGCCGGCGGTGCCATGCTGATCGGCGGCCTGGCTCTCCAGATCAAATATACGGTGATCCCACAATGCGCCTTCTTCGGGCTGTGGGCCCTGTGGGGGCAATACCGCCGAAATGCTTCGCTCGGACAAGCCGTGCGTCTAGGAATCCTCTTCGCCCTGCTGGGACTGCTGCCCACGACGCTGGTCGGACTGTTCTATTTCGCAGTCGGCGGGTGGGACGCCTTCTGGTTCGCCAATTTCGTCAGCTTCTTCGACCGCCTCCCCTCGCCCACCGGGCGGCTGGTTGCGGCGGACGCGCTGTTCCTGTTGCCGCTCGCCGGATTGATCGTGATCGGGGCCTATGCCGCGCTGCGTCAACGCGTGGTGTCCGACCTGCGTAGCTACGGCTTCATCGCCGGCTGGCTGCTCGCCTGCCTCGCCACCGTATTCCTGCCCTCGACCGTCTATGCCTATTACTACGCCGCACTCGTGCCCGCGGCGATCCTGCTGGGGCTGCCCTTCCTCGACCGGCGCGGGCCGTTGGGCCTCGCCCCCCTGCTGGGAGTGGTCGCACTGTTCTTCTCCCTTCTCTATTACGGTACCCGCATCGAGGCGAGCGAGCGCTCGCGGACCGGCATGGCACAACTCGCGGCGGTGATCAGGCCACTGGTCGATGGCGAAACACGCTGCCTGTGGGTTTTCGATGGTCCGACCGCTCTCTACCGCGAAACCGGAAGCTGCCTGCCCACCCGCTTCATCTATCCCGACCATCTCAACAATGCGCTCGAACGCGACTCGCTGGGCGTGCGCCAGATCGACGAGGTGCGCCGCATCCTCGCACACCGTCCTCCGGTCATCGTTACCGCCGACATTCCCTTCACCCCGCAGACCGAAGAGGTGAAGTCTCTGGTGATGCGCACCGTCGCATCCGATTACGAGCGCATCTTGCGCGCGAGGATCCATGCCCGCACGATTTCCGTCTGGGCACTCGACCGACCTCCCGCACCCGCACAGACCGAAATAGACAGGAGAGGCCCTTGAAACTCGTATCCGCGCTGGCCATTGCCGCTGCCATGACGCTCGCACATGCAACGCCCGCCACCGCGCAGGACGGCCTCCCCGGCCCAGCGGAAGACAGCTACATCTGGCTCGAGGAGGCGCGCAGCGACGAGGCGCTGGACTGGGTCCGCGCCGAGAACGAGCGGACCATGGGGCTGCTCGCGGGCGATCCGCGCTTCGAGACGATCAAGGGCGAGGCGCTGGCGATCTACGACAGCGAGGATCGCATCCCCTACGTATCGATCCGGCCCGACGGGCTCTACAATTTCTGGCAGGACAAGGCGAACCCGCGCGGGCTGCTGCGCCGCACCACGCTGGAAAGCTATCGTAGCGAGAATCCGCAGTGGGAGACGGTGCTCGACGTCGATGCCCTGGCCGAGGCCGAGAAACGCGAATGGGTCTACAAGGGCTATGATTGCCTGCCGCCCGAGGAACGGCTGTGCATGATCGCGCTGAGCGACGGAGGCGAGGACGCCACCGTGCTGCGCGAATTCGACATGGCGACAAAGAGCTTCGTCGAGAACGGCTTCGCGCTCGAGCAGAAGAGCCAGGGCGGGATCGAATGGATCGATGCCGACACCCTGCTGGTCAGCCGCGACTTCGGCGACGGCACGCTGACCGAGAGCCAGTATCCGCGCACCACGCGGATCTGGAAGCGCGGCACGGCGATCGCGGATGCGGAGGAAATCTGGCGCGGCGAGGAAGCCGACGTATGGTCGTCTGCGGCGCTGCTGCGCGACCACACGGGTGAAGTGCACGGCACCTACGCCTTCCGCGCGACGAGCTTCCACGAGACCGAATATTACTGGCAGAGGGACGGCGAGTGGCTCCGCCTCGACATGCCGCTCAAGGCCTCGCCCTACGGGCTGATCGACGGCCAGCTGCTGTTCTCGACCGATGTCGACTGGGAGACCCAGGGCCAGACCTTCCCCGCCGATGCGCTGGTTTCGGTCGATCTCGAGGAGTTCAAGGCCGATCCCAACGGCGCGCCCAAGACGCTCGTCTGGGCGCCCGAGGACAAGCAGACCAAGCAGGGCGCGGCGAACACCGCCGAGAGCCTCTATGTGAGCCTGCTCGACAATGTCCGCGGCCGGGTGCTCAAGTTCGACCATGTCGACGGCGCCTGGGTATCAAGCGAGATCGCGCTGCCCGACAATGCCACCGTCGGCGTGCAGGCGGCCTCGGACTTTTCCGACGAGGTCATGTATTCTGTCACCGACTTCCTGACGCCTTCGACGCTCTATTATTCGGACGGCAGCGCCGCCCCCGAGGTAATCAAGACCTCGCCGAGCAATTTCGATGCGGCGGGCATGGAGGTCGAGCAGTTCGAGGCGACCAGCGCCGACGGAACCAAGATTCCCTATTTCCTCGTCAAGCCCAGGGGCATGGCGATGGACGGCACCAACCCGACGCTGCTGACCGGCTATGGCGGTTTCCAGGTCCCGCGCCTGCCCTCCTACCTCGGTTCGATCGGCAAGATCTGGCTCGAACGCGGCGGCGCCTACATCCTTGGCAACATGCGAGGGGGCGGAGAGTTCGGCCCCGGCTGGCATCAAAGCGCGATTCGCGAGCACAAGCAGCGCACCTGGGACGATTTCATCGCCATCGCCGAAGACGCCATCGCGCGCGGCATCACCAGCCCCGAGCATCTCGGCATCCAGGGCGGATCGCAGGGAGGGCTACTGGTCGGGACCGCCTTCACCCAGCGCCCCGAACTGTTCAACGGCGCGATCGTCCAGATCCCGCTGTTCGACATGCTGCGCTATCCGCTGATCGGTCGCGGTGCCTCGTGGACCGGCGAATATGGCGACCCGCGCATCCCCGAAGAGCGCGCCTGGATCGAACCCTATTCGCCCTACCAGAAGCTGCTCGAAGGCAAGGATTACCCCGCGCCCTTCTTCTGGGCCTCGACCGCCGACGACCGCACCCATCCGGCCCATGCGCGCAAGGGCGCCGCGCGGGTCAAGGAACTGGGGCAGGACTATTTCTACTTCGAGGACACGACCGGCGGCCATTCGGGCGGGGTCGACAACGAACAGCGCGCCAAGATCCAGGCGCTGCAGATGGTCTATTTGCTCCAGCGGCTGGCCGACTGATCAGCGGGGCCTGCGCGTCGGGGCGTGGAAATCGGGAGGCTTGCCGGCCACCCATTCCACGAACCGCGCGAGCGCCTCGTCCGCCAGCAGGGCAGCGCGATCGGTGCCGATTCGCATCAGCTGCGCATTGGTGAAGTTCGCATGGATCGCGCGGTGGCAGATCGGGTGGACCGGCACTGTCTCACGCCCCTTCTTGGCCTTGGGCACCGGGTGATGCTGCTGCACCTTGCGCCCCAGCGGACGCTCGCACAGCCAGCAGGCCACTTCTATTCGTTCGCCCAATCGGGATCCGCCCGGATGGTTTCATCGGTGAACAGGTCTTCGCTCTGCGGGAAGGCGCGCTCGGCCGCATCATATTGAACCGGCATGTCCGCCTGGCCGCCCTCGCACAGGCGCAGAGCGACGAATTTTCCGTCCCGCGTGATCACGACACCGTCGGTGATCGCCGGATAGTTCGGCTCGCCCGCCGCGAAATTGGTGCGGATCATCCGGCTGAAGACGGTGTAGACTGTATCGCCATTGGCAAACTCGATCTGCGCCTCGCCCCCGCCCGAATACATGGCAGTGGCCCATTTCCCGCCGGTGAGAACGAGTTCGGGTGACGTCCCGCCAAAGCGATACTGCGCCGCGCCCGCCTGGGGCGCGCAGACCGCAAGGCGCTTGCCGCCGGACATGGCGCAGGAAAAGATCGTCTCTTCCGGCGCAGCGCATTCGACCCGCCCTGATGCGTGTTCGGACGGTGCCGTGGTCGCCGCTGCCGCCCCCGCAGAAGGCGGCGCGGCGGGCCCGCTGTCCTGCGATCCGGCCTCGTCCTCCGCCGCCCCGGCGCAACCGGCGAGCAGCAGGAGCGAGGCCAGAAGTGCCCTCACTTCTTCTCCGCCGCCTTCTTCTTTTTCATCGCGTCGTGGAAGCGATCCGCCCAGCCGGGTTTGACCACCTGTTCGCCGCGCACCATCCGCAGATCGCCGTCGCCGACATCGCGGCTGACCGCGCTGCCCGCCGCCACGATCGCATCGGCGCCGATCCGCACCGGGGCGATCAACGCGCTGTTCGAGCCGATGAAGGCGCGCTCGCCGATCACCGTCTTGTACTTGAAATAGCCGTCGTAATTGCAGGTGATCGTGCCCGCACCGATATTCGCGCCCGCGCCGACCTCGGCATCGCCGAGATAGGTCAGGTGGCTCGCCTTGGCGCCCTCGCCCAGCACGGCCTGTTTCATCTCGACGAAATTGCCGACGAAGGCGCCCTTCTCCATCACCGCGCCCGGGCGCAGGCGGGCATAGGGGCCGACCGAGCAATCCTCGCCCACGCTCGCGCCCTCGAGATGGCTGAAGGCGCGGATGCGGGCACCGCGCGCAACACTGACGCCCGGACCGAACACGACATGCGGTTCTACCGTCACGTCCGCTGCGAGCTCGGTATCCCAGCTGAAGAACACCGTTTCTGGCGCGGTAAGCGTGACGCCGCCCTCCATCGCTTCCTCGCGCTTCAGCTCCTGCCACTGCGCCTCGGCGCGCGCTAGCTCGGCGCGGCTGTTGATGCCGGTCACTTCTTCGGGCGTATCGGCGGAGATCACCGCGCAGCCATCGCCGTCGGCATTGGCGACATTGACGATATCGACCAGGTAGTATTCGCCCTGCGCATTGTCGTTGCCGACCCGGCGCAGCAGATCGAACAGGTCGGCGCCGCGCGCCGCCATGACGCCCGAATTACACAGCCGGCAGGCGCGTTCTTCCTCGGTGGCATCCTTGAATTCGACCATCTTCTCGATCCGGCCGTCGGCATCGGCGATGACGCGGCCGTAATGGCCCGGCTCGTCGGGTTCGAAGCCGAGCACCACCACCTTGGGCCGGTCCTCGGCATGGAGCCGGTCGAGCATCGCCTGCATCGTCTCGCCCTTCACGAAGGGCACGTCGCCATAGAGCACGAGCACGTCGCCCGTATGCCCGGCGAGGCTGTCCTCGGCCTGCTGCACAGCGTGGCCCGTGCCCAGCTGCGGTTCCTGCAGGCAAGTCTCCGCACTGTCGCCCAGCGCCGCTTCGAGCTGTTCGCGCCCCGCGCCCACTACGACCACCTTCTTCGCCGGCTTGAGCGCATCGACGCTCGCCAGCAGGTGGTCGAGCATCGGCCGCCCGGCGATCGGGTGGAG
Source organism: Qipengyuania sp. (assembly GCF_048550555.1). Taxonomy (GTDB): domain Bacteria; phylum Pseudomonadota; class Alphaproteobacteria; order Sphingomonadales; family Sphingomonadaceae; genus Qipengyuania. The sequence goes on from NZ_JBLYYF010000056.1 coordinate 11,105, forward strand.
GACCTTGTGCAGGTCGCTCTTCATGCGGGTTCCCTTGCCGGCGGCGAGGATGACGGCGGCGAATTCGCGGTGTGTGCTCATGGGAAAGCGCCTTGCCACCATTCGCTTGCAGTTTGAAGGCGCATCCTGCACCGACCGCGCATGACCGACCTGCCCTTCGCCATCATCGGCTTCGATCTCGACGGTACGCTGCTCGAAACGCACCGCGACCTCGGCGCAGCAGTCAACCACGCGCTCGGCCTCGGCGGCTTCGATCCGGTCCCGGCGGACCAGGCGAGCGACCTGATCGGAGGCGGGGCGAAGATCATGCTGCAGCAGGCGGTGGACCGGCAGGGCGGCATGCCGGAAAAGGAATTCCGCAAGCTCTACAAGCAGATGCTGGCCTATTATGCGGAAAACAACGCGGTTCACACCCGCCCCTATCCGCATGCGGCGGAGGTGCTGGCCGAACTCGACGGGCTCGGGATCGCGATGGCAGTGGTGACCAACAAGTTCGAAAGCTTCGCGGGCCAGATCCTCGCCGCGCTGGGCCTCGCCGACCACTTCGTCGCCATCATCGGCGGCGACACCATGGGCAAGGGCCGCGCCAAGCCCGCGCCGGACCCGATCTTCGAAGCGATCAGGCGCGGCGGCGGCGGGCACCTCGCCTTCGTCGGCGACAGCTCCTATGACGTCAGGGCGGCGCGCGCGGCGAATGTCCCGGTGATCGGCGCGCGCTACGGCTATTGCGACAAGCCGCGCGGGGAACTGGGCGCCGATGCCGAGATCGATTCGCTCGCCGAATTGATACCGGCGCTGTGCCGGCTCGGCTGAACGGCCCGCCGCTACGGAATGGCGGCACGCCATACCGCCTGTTGCAAGTGCGAAAGGAACGTGCCACCCAGCCGCGCAATTGACCTTTACGTAAACGATAAAGCAGGAGCAGCCCCATGAGCATCGACTTCAAGGACAAGGTAGCCATCGTCACCGGCGCCGGCGGCGGTCTGGGCCGCGAATACGCGCTCGAACTCGCGCGCCGCGGCGCCAAGGTCGTGGTCAACGACCTCGGCGGTGCGCGCGATGGCACCGGCCATTCGGACATGGCGCTGCAGGTGGTCGAGGAGATCGAGAAGGCCGGCGGCGAAGCCGTGTCGAACGGCGGCTCGGTCACCGAATTCGAGCAGATGGAAAAGATGGTCGCCGACGCCAAGCAGAAGTGGGGCGGCGTCCACATCGTCATCAACAATGCCGGCGTGCTGCGCGACAAGACCTTCGCCAAGATGACGATGGACGACTTCGAATTCGTCGTCGACGTCCACCTCAACGGCTCGGCCAACGTCAGCAAGGCGGTGTGGGAAACCATGCGCGAGCAGGCCTATGGCCGCATCCTCATGACCGCTTCGTCGACCGGCCTGTTCGGCAATTTCGGCCAGGCCAATTACGGCGCGGCCAAGCTCGGCCTCGCCGGCCTGACCAAGACGCTCCAGCTCGAAGGCGCGAAGTACAACATCAAGGTCAACACGATCAGCCCGGTCGCGGGCACGCGCATGACCGAAGACCTGTTCCCCGAGGAAGCCTTCAAGCTGTTCGACCCGGTGAACGTTGTCCCCGCCGCGCTCTTCCTCGTCAGCGAGGATGCCCCGACCAATGCCATCGTCGGCGCGGGCGCGGGCGGCTTCCACTCGGCCTGGACCGTGATGAACGACGCCGTCTGGCTCAAGGACGAAGACCGCACGGTCGAAGGCTTCGCTGCCAACTGGGACAAGATCAGCGAGTTCTCGAACCTCAAGGCCCCGCAGTCGGGCAGCGAGCAGTCGGGCGCGATCCTGACCGCGATGCAGAAGGTCACCGGCACCGGCCCGAACAGCGCGCGCGGCTGACAAGCTGTATTGACTGACTAACACACTCGACCTATCCCCTGCTGCAACGGCGGGAGGATAGGTCGGTGTTCGAGTCAATTTCGCACGCAGAACCGCTGCGCTTCGTGCTGAAGGGCGTCATCCTGCTGCTGGCGGGTCTGCTGATCTTCTATCATGCGACCATGCTCGTGGACCTCTTTCGCGGGCAAGGCCTCAGCAGCGACGCCCGATACAATGCGATCCAGGGCGTCCTGCGGCTGGCGATCATGGTCAGCTTGCTCTTCGTCGTTGCGGGCAGGCGACAGGCTCTCTTGCCGATGTGGATCAGCATCGGCGGCCTCGTCGCGACGCAATTCTGGGCGCATTGGGGAAATCTGCCCGTCGACTTCACGGCCGGTCGACACCCGCTGTCCTATCTGAAGGGCTTCATCTTTCCCTCGATCATCACCGCCGCGTTTCTCTACCGTTCGGCGTGACCCCGATCCGCGTGGCTATTCCCCGACGGCCTTGAGCAGCCGCCGCTCCACCGGCGCGATCACGCCGGGCAATTCGTGCCCTCGCTTGAGCACCTGACCGTGCTCGCCGAACAGCGTCCACATGCCCTGCTTGTTGCGCAGCGCGGGCCGCTTCTCGATCCGCGCCTGCGGCCGTTCGGCGGCGCGGCGGAAGGCGGAAAAGGCCGCAAAGTCCCTGGTGAAATCCATCGCATAGTCACGCCACTGGCCGGCGGCGACCATGCGACCATAGAGGTCGAGGATCCGGGTCAGCTCTTCGCGACTGAACCCGACCTGGAGCGGCTTGCGACCGGGGAAGGCAACGACGGTCTCGCCGAGGAAGCTCATCAATCGCCTGTGCCGCTGCGCTGGGCAGGTTCGCGCTCGGCCCGCAGCGCCTCGACCTCGGCGCGCAGCATCTTGAGTTCGGTTTCGAGCTTCTCGACGCAGTCGCGGCTCGGCGCACAGGGGTCGTCGCAGGGCGTTCCGTAGGGGATGAATTCCTTGATCCACTGTTCGGCGGGCACCAGCGTGCTGCGCGCCTTGAGGCCGATCATGGTGGCGCCTTCGGGCACATCGTCGGTCACCACCGCATTGGCGCCGATCCGCGCGCGGCGGCCGACGGTAATCGGCCCGATGACCTGCGCCCCCGACCCGATGATGACCTCGTCCTCGATCGTCGGGTGGCGCTTGCCGGCCTTGCCGTTGGTGGGATTGGTCCCGCCCAGCGTGACGCATTGGTAGATCGTCACATTGTCCCCGATCTCGGCGGTTTCGCCGATCACAGAGAAGCCGTGATCGATGAAGAAGTTCTTGCCGATCGTCGCGCCCGGGTGGATGTCGATCGCGGTCACCATCCGGCTCCAGTGGTTGACCAGCCGCGCGAGGAAGAACAGCTCGGCTTCGAACAGCCAATGCGCGATGCGGTGGTAGAACAGCGCCCAGACGCCGGGATAGGTGAGCACTTCCCAGCGGCTGCGGGGCGCCGGGTCGCGTGCCTTCACGCTGTCGAGATAGGCGACAAGCCGTTCGAACATTGGCACTATTCTCCCACTCGCGGGCGGTTAAATCAAGCGGCCCTGCTCGGGCCCCTGCACCGCCTCCAGTGCGTCGCGCCATACAGATAGGGTTGGCGCGACCTGCCGTTCAAGGCTCAGCCGGTCGATTTCGGCGACGATTTTCTCGATGGCGGCATAGCTGCGCTCCATGCGCGGAACGAGATAGGCGGGCCCGCCCTCGCCCAGTGCCAGCCCGCGCTGCGCCGCGTGCGAAAGCATCAGCTCGCTTGCCAGGGCATCGTCCGGGGCCCCGATCTCGAGTTGCAGCGCGGCGCCCATCCGGCTGCGCAGGTCCGGCAGCGCGATCTCCCAGTTCTCGCCATCGACCACCAGCAGCAAGGGCAAGCCGTCCTCCTGCGCCCGGTTCCAGCGATGGAACACCTCGGTCTCGTCGAGCGCCTCGACCCCGTCGATCATGCACCCGGCGTGACGTCCCGCGAACCAGCGCGCGAAGAGCGACTTCCCCGAGCGCGGCGGCCCGTGGAGGATGGCGGTGCGGAAGGGCCAGGTTTCGGGCGCGGCCAGCGCCTCGGCAACCGCGCGGTTGCCCGTGCCCAGAATGATGCTCGCAGGCTGTGCCGATGTGGCCTGGATCAGCGGGAGAGCGATCTGCGAGTTCATCGCCGGCGCCTCAGCGGCTGATGGCGAGCGCGTTGCTGCCCTGGCTGACCTTGAAGCCGCGCGCACGCAGCGCCTCGGCCAGCTGGCTGATCGAGCCGGAATAGCTCACCGTCATCACCGAGGTTCCGCCGATCGCGGTGCTGCGCACACCCGTGCTGCGCACGCCCGGCGCGCCTCTGACCGCGCTGACCGCGCTGTCGAAGGCTGCTGCGTCGGGAGTCGCGACCTGAACGGTGTAGAGCGCAACCGAACCCTCGGGCGGCGGCGTACGGATCGGCGCGGCGGTGATCGCATCGCCGCTCTCGTCGGTGGGCTGCGAGGTGGCGACCGCGGCCTGGTCGCGGGCGCGCATCGCGCGGCCGAGTTCGAGCAGGCGTTGAAGCGCCGGGCTGAGCTCGGGTGTGCCGATATTGAGCGTCGGATCGGGCCGCAGCTTGCCGTCGGCGAGCGCCAGTTCGAAGATCCGGTCGAAGCGGACCACGGCGCGCTCGAGCATGGCGGGCAGCTCGGCAGGAGAGGCCGCGGTCATGTCGAAGCCGTCGAGATATTCGTTGTCGGGTCCGAAGCGCGCGGTGAAGCTCCCTTCGACCGGGCCGCCGGGATAGGTGTAGCGCAGGTGTGCGATCGGCACGAGCACGTCGGCCGCGCCAAACTGGTCGAGCGCATTGCGCCACCATGTGCGGCTGCGACGGCCCGTCTGGCCGTAGGTCAGCAGCAGCGAATCGCCCCCCGAGCCGGTCGGCCGGACATAGTCGATGCGGCTTTGCCCCGCCTGGTATTCGGCCCAGGCCCGCTGCCAAGGATTGCGCTGCTCATAGACCATCTGCGTGCCAGCCGAGATCGTCACCGGCAGCAGCAGCATCGGCGCGGAACGCGTCGCCTCGCTCTCGCTGCCGAGGTAGCGCGAGGCGCGCTGGCGATCGAAGACGACGCCGAGCGTGGCGATGTAGCGCTTCGGGCCGAGCTGCTCGCGCTCGATCACGATCGCCGAGACCAGCCCCTCGATCTGCGAATCGCTCAGCTTGGGCCCGTCGAGCGTCTCCCACGCCTTGCGTTGCGCCTCGACCCAGGCCTTCTCGCGCGCTTCCGATCCGCTGGCGGCAGTAACGTCGACCTCGACGCCCGACACCTGGATGTCGCTGGTCGAGGCCACGGCGGCAATGCCGCGCTCGCCGCCGACCTGTGCCCATACCGCGACGCCGAGCGCGCAGAGCGCGGCGAGCGCCAGCACCAGGAGGGCGGGACGACGAAGGGTGGGCTGAAGGGAGATGGCGTGGCTCATGGGGAAAACAGGGCGCCTTTTGCCGAAAGGCAACTGGAAATCCAAGCGCGAATGCGTAAGGCGGGTGTCATGAGTGACGAACCGCACAAATCCGGGCCTTCCTACACCTACGAACAGGCGGGCGTCTCGATCGAGGCGGGCAATGCGCTGGTCAAGGCGATCGGCCCGCTGGTCAAGGCGACCATGCGCCCCGGTGCCGATGGCGAGATCGGCGGCTTCGGCGGTTTCTTCGACCCCAAGGCGGCGGGCTACAAGGATCCGCTGCTGGTCGCGGGCAATGACGGCGTCGGCACCAAGCTCAAGCTGGCGATCGACAGCGACCGCCACGACACGGTCGGCATCGACCTCGTCGCCATGTGCGTCAACGATCTGATCGTGCAGGGCGCCGAGCCGCTGTTCTTCCTCGACTATTTCGCCACCGGCAAGCTCGAGAACGGCGTAGCCGAGCGCGTCATCGCGGGCATCGCCGACGGCTGCAAGCAGGCCGGATGCGCGCTGATCGGTGGCGAGACCGCCGAAATGCCTGGTATGTATGCGGCGGGCGATTACGACCTCGCAGGCTTCTGCGTCGGCGCGGTCGAACGCGGCGAGCAATTGACCGGCGAACGCGTCGCGCCCGGCCATGTCCTGCTCGGTCTCGCCAGCTCGGGCGTCCATTCGAACGGCTATTCGCTGGTCCGGCGGCTGGCAGCGGACAAGGGCTGGAAGCTCGACCGCCCCGCGCTGTTCGACCGCGACCGCCTGCTGATCGACGCGCTGATCGAGCCCACGCGGATCTATGTGAAGAGCCTGCTGCCCGTCGTGCGCGACGGGCTGATCGATGCGCTGGCGCATATCACTGGCGGCGGATTGCTCGAAAATATCCCGCGCGTGCTCCCCGCAGGCGCGCATGCCGAAGTCGATGCCGATGGCTGGGAGCAGCCCGGACTGATGGCCTTCCTCCAGGCGCAGGGCAATATCGAGCCCGCGGAAATGGCGCGCACCTTCAATTGCGGCGTCGGCATGGTGCTCGCAGTCGATCCGGCCAATGCCGAAATCGTTCGCACGCGGCTCGAAGAAGCTGGCGAAACCGTGCTCGCGGTCGGTCGCATCGCCGAGGGCGCCAAGGGCTGCACCGTGCGCGGTTCGGCCGGAACCTGGGCGGCGCACGAGGATTGGTCGGCGACGCATAATGCCTGAACAGGCGTCCGGCAGGGCGAAGGTCGCGGTCTTCGCATCGGGCATGGGCACCAACATGGGCGCGCTGCTCTATGCCAGCCGCCTGCCCGATGCGGCCTATGACATCGTGCTGGTCGCATCGAACGATCCCGCGGCCGAGGCGCTGACGCTGGCCCAAGCCGAAGGCGTTGCCACCTTCGCGCTGTCGCACAAGGGCATGACGCGCGCCGAACACGACGCAGCGATGGAGCAGGCCGCGAAGGAGTCCGGCGCGCACTACATCGCCCTCGCCGGCTACATGCGTATCCTGACCCCCGAATTCGTCGCGCGCTGGGATGGCCGGATGCTCAACATCCACCCTTCGCTGCTGCCCAAATATCCGGGGCTCGACACTCATGCCCGCGCACTCGAAGCAGGCGACAGCCACGGGGGCGCGACCGTCCATCTGGTGACCGAGGATCTCGATGCGGGTGCCGCGCTGGGCCAGGTCGAGGTCGCCATCCTGACCGAAGACACACCCGAGGCGCTCGCCACGCGCGTGCGCCTGGCCGAGCACCAGCTCTATCCGCGCGTGCTGTCGGACTACGTTTCGCGCGGCAACGATCCGCAGTGGCTGCTCGAACGCGTGCGGCAACTGGCGCTCTCCCTTCCGCGGACGCATGAGCGCGAGAGCCACGGATCGCCCGGCTTCCGCGTCGGGAGCGAGAAATCTGGCAAGTTCTTCGCTTATTTCGCCGACCAGCACCACGGCACGCCGAACATCTCGCTGCTGGCGAAATGCGGCAGCATGGACGAGCTCGAGAGCCTCGTCGAAGCGCAGCCGCACGCCTATCACAAGCCAGCCTATTACGGCGCGAGCGGGTGGATCGGGGTGATCCTCAACCGCCCCGGCGTCGATTGGGACGATGTCGCCGACTGGCTGCAGCGCAGCTGGCGCCAGGTCGCCCCGAAGACGCTCACCAAGCTGCTCGACGCGGCGGACGAATTCTGAGGCGATGGCCACGCGGTTTCGCCCCCACCCGCTAGCCAGGGCGCGCACGGCGGAATGGGCGGACCGCGCGGTGCAGGCGCTGTGGGACAGGGGCGTGACCCCCAAGCCGCCGCTCGACCCCGACTATCTGTGGCGGATCGGCAGCCGCGGCTTCGAGGCAGCAGACGAGCGTTCGATCCGGAGCGCCTCAGAAGTTGCGGACTTCCGCCAGCGGCTCGAGATTCTGTGTGCCAGCCTTCGCGATGACGCGGGGCTAAACGCGCTCGGCCACACCATGGCCTATGGCCAGCTGACTTCGGCGATCCGCAAGCGCCACGCGCTGGGCCGGGCCTGGCGCGAGGATACTGCGCTGGCGCAGACCGGAATTGCGCCGCCGATCATCGTCGTCGGCCAGATGCGCGCCGGGACCACGCGAATCCATCGCCTGCTCGCCGCCGATCCGCGCTATTGCGGCACGCGTTTCTGCAACAGCCATTTTCCTGTCCCCGCCTCGCCGGACCTGCGTCCACTCAAGGCGGGTGCGGCGCTCGCCCTGGCGCGGCGCTTCAACCCATGGCTCGACACGCTCCACCCGTTCGGAGCCACCCGGATCGACGAGGAGATCGGCTGGCTCGCCGGCGCGCTCTCGCCCGCAACCTTCGAGGCGCAGTGGCACGTCCCCGGCTTCGTCGGCTGGAGCGAGGAGCGCGATGCGGCGCCGGTCTATGCCGAATTCGCGCGCATTCTGCGCACCGACGCCGCGACGATGGGCAATGCCGCGATGCCGCGCGTGCTCAAATGCCCGCAGTTCGCCGAGGACTTGCCCGCACTGCTCGCGCAATTCCCGGACGCTAGGCTGGTCGTCACCCGGCGCGACAGCGCAGAGCTGCTCGACAGCTCCATCTCGCTCGTCGCCAGCCAGATGGCGTTCCAGAGCGACCGGCTCGACCTTGCCAGGATCGAAAACCAGTGGCGCACCAAGCTCGCCCTGCGCGAAGCGCGGCTCGAAGCCGCGCTGGCGGATTTCTCGGGTCCCGTGGCCCGGGTCGAATTCGACGCACTGGGCGCGAACTGGCGGGCTGAGATCGCCCGGACCTACGCAGCGCTCGGCCTCGAACTGACCGATGCGGCGTTACGGGCGATGGCAGCGGAACACCGGCGGTCGCGGGAGGGCGCACACAACCACCATCGCGCGCAGCGGGCGCGGTTTGCGGACGCCTAGACAAACGAAAGGCCCCGTCGCCCGGTGAGCGACGGGGCCCCCCGTTGTCAGGAAATGCGGCGGATCAGCCGACGATTTCGTCTTCGTCGAAGAAGAAGTCGATTTCGATCTTGGCGTTTTCGTCGCTGTCCGACCCGTGGACCGAATTGGCTTCGATCGATTCGGCGAACGCCTTGCGGATGGTGCGCTCGGCGGCGTCGGCCGGGTTGGTCGCGCCCATCACTTCGCGGTTGCGCTTCACCGCGTCTTCACCCTCGAGCACCTGCACGACGACCGGACCCGAGATCATGAAGTCGACCAGTTCGCCGAAGAAGGGGCGTTCCTTGTGGACCGCGTAGAAGCCTTCGGCCTGTTCCTTGGTCATCTGGATGCGCTTCGAAGCGACGACGCGCAGGCCGGCCTCTTCCAGCATCTTGGTGACGGCGCCGGTCAGGTTGCGACGCGTGGCGTCGGGCTTGATGATCGAAAAGGTGCGGGTGGCCGCCATGGTGATGTTCCTTGCGTAACGATTTTTGTGGGGAGAGGCTTCTCGCGCGCGCCCCTAGCGCCGCGTGCGTGCGCGGGCAAGATTCATTCGAGACCGCGCCCGACCGACAATTGCGCCTGCGTCATCTCGTCCTTGCGCGTGGCGGTGAAGGAAAAGCTCGTCCCTTCGGCACTCTCGCCGCCGATCATCGTCATCGGCCCGCTCTGCAGCGATGTGTCGACCTCGATCCCGGCAGCTTCGGCCTGCGTGCGGTAGAAGCGGGCGAGGTCCTCGGGCATGGCCGCGCTCTCGAAATTGAGCAGGACCAGCAGGCCGTCGGCCTGCTCGACGCGCGTGTTGTTGGTCACCCTAGCGCCGGGATAGAGCGAGAACCCCGCGGGCAGCGCGACGGGCACCTTCTCGCCCGAACGCAGAGTGGTGGTCGTTCCGTCGGTATCGGTGTGGCGCGCGCGGGTTTCGCCTGTCTCGCTGTCGATGTCGTAGGAACCCCGCGGCGCCTCCTCGGGCTCGGCGCCCTCTTGCGTGGGAGGTGAACCCTCGCTGCTGCATCCCGCGAGGGCAACGGCTGCGGTGGCGAAGGCGGCGAGCCGGGCGAAGTCGGTCAGGCGGTGCATGCCAGATCGACCCACGAACCGCCCGGTGGTTCCCTCAGACGCCCTCGCGCCAGGCACCGCCTTCGTCCTGCTTGTGGATCCGGTTGTCGACCCCGTCGTCCTTGGCGAAGCGGCGCCAGAGATCGGCCGCGCCGTCGCGCTGCGCCGCATCGAACAGCAGGAGGACGCGATCGAAGCCAAGGGCCTCCTCGCGCCAGGCGCCGTCGGCGATCAAGGCCATGCGCGCCTCGTTGGGGGCAGCGCAGGTCTCCGACAGCAGGATCGGCTGGCGCGCCTCGTGCGGGCCGCCCGCCATCCCGTTGGCGAGGAAGGCCGCCCCGCCCTGCTCCCACAGGATCTTCGCCAGATGGTCGCGCTGGCCGGCGTCGCCGCTCACCACCAGCAGCCGCTCGCCGGCCTGCAGGACCTTGCGCGCGAGTTTGGCGACGGTGACGTCGACGGGGTCGCGGCTGAGCTGGTAGAAGTCGACGCGGGTGGTCATCATTCCGGTCCCGATACGGTGCTGCCAGAGGACGAGGTCACCCGGCGCCCCTTATTTCTCCAGGGTATCGCGCACGAAACGGTCGACCAGGCGCACGCCGTATCCGGTCGCGCCCTTGCCCCAGGTACGGCCCGGCTTGTCCGCCCAGACCATGCCGGCGATGTCGACATGCGCCCAGGGCGTGCCGTCGGCGATGAAGCGCTGGAGGAACTGCGCCGCGGTGATCGAGCCCGCGCCCTTGCCGCCGATGTTCTTCATATCGGCGATCGGCGAATCGATCAGCTTGTCGTAGGCCGGGCCGATCGGCATGCGCCAGTTGCGGTCACCGGTGGCCTCGCCCGCCTCGTGAAGGTCCTGCGAAAGCTGGTCGTCATTCGAGAAGACGCCGGCATATTCATTGCCCAGCGCAACGATCATCGCGCCGGTCAGCGTCGCGAAATCGACGATCCGCGCGGGTTTGAATTCGACCTGCGTCCAGTGCAGCGCATCGGCCAGCACGAGCCGCCCTTCCGCATCGGTGTTGAGCACTTCGATGGTCTGGCCGCTCATCGAGGTGACCACGTCGCCGGGGCGCTGTGCCTTGCCGTCGGGCATGTTCTCGACGAGGCCGACCACGCCCACGACATTGACCTTGGCCTTGCGCGAGGCGAGCGTCAGCATCGCGCCGGCGACGGCGCCCGCGCCGCCCATGTCCCATTTCATGTCTTCCATGCCCGGCCCGGGCTTGATCGAGATACCGCCGGTGTCAAAGGTCACGCCCTTGCCCACCAGGGCGGTCGGCGCCTCGCCCGGCGTGCCGCCGTTCCAGCGGATCGCGAGGATGCGCGATTCCCTGTCCGAACCGAGCCCGACGCCGAGCAGCGAGCCCATGCCGAGCTTCTCCATCTGCGCCTCGTCGAGCACGATCAGCTCGGCCCCGGTGCCGGCGAAGCGTTCCTGGCAGCGCGCGACGAAGCTTTCGGGATAGAGGATATTGGCCGGCTCGGTGACCAGCTCGCGGGTGAACTCGACGCCGGTGGCGACATGTGCCTTGTCCGCCCAGGCAGCCTCGGCACCCTCGGGCGCGCCGAGCACGGTGACCGTGGCGAGCGTCACCTTCTGCTCTTCCTTCATCTTGGTGTGGTAGCGGTCGTAGCGCCAGTTGCGCAGGCGCAGGCCGAGCAGGACATAGGCAGCTTCTTCGGCCGACACATCGCTGCCGGCAAGGTCGAGAACCAGATCGGTTTCGCCGCTCGCCTGATACTTGGCTGCGAGCGCGGTGCCGGCCTTTTCGCAATTGGCGAGACGGGCTTCGTCGCTCTTGTCGCCGAGGCCGGCGAGGGCGAGGCGGAGCACCTGCCCGTCACGTTCGGCGAAGCCTTCGAAGACCTGCCCTGCAGCGCCCTTGAAGCGCGCCGCCTCCATCCCCTCGACCAGCGGTTTTTCGAGGCCAGCGGGAACCTTGCCCTTGTCGGTGACTTGCGCAACAAGGCGCGCATCCTGCGGGCGGGACTGGCTGAACTGAATGTGCATGGATACTCCGGAATCGATTTCTGGATGGGAAGGCGCGGCGCGCACGCTTCCTGCGAGGATGGCGATTGCGATTAGGCGTGGCCGGTGCGATAGGCAAGCCATGCTCCCGCCAGCCGATCGTGCTCCACCCGCCAGTCGGGAGGTCCTTCACGCCCTTACCCTGACCGCGTCCGCACTCGCATTGTTCGCCGCCGCGCCGCTGGCCGCGCAGACGGCGGCAGATGACGTCGGAACGGTGGTCGATCCCAGCGGACAACCGGGCGATCCGCAGCCCGACGCAGAACCTGTGACGGTCGACACCGCCGAGGGGGTCGACGAACTGCTGGGCATTCCCGAACCCAACGCCGGGCTCGATGCGCCGCCCCCGCCGACCGGAGACGACGGGCTCGATGCCGAGGGCAATCGCGAGATCGCCTTCGAGGCCGATATCCTCGAATACCGGTCCGAAAGCGACATCGTCACCGCCAAGGGCAATGTGGTGCTGCGCAGCGGCGACCGCTCGCTGCGCGCCGACTCGGTCAGCTGGAACGAGGGGACCGGCGAGATCCTGGCCGAGGGACGGGTCCGCTTCGTCGACGAGAACGGCAACCAGCTGTTTTCCGAACGCGTCGAACTGACCGACAAGTTCGAGGCCGGTGCGATGGACAACCTCCTGCTGGCGCTGCGCCAGGGCGGACGGCTGGCGGCGACGCGCGGCGTGCGCGAGAACGACGGAACCGTCGCGCTGGAAAATGCCGCCTACAGCGGTTGCGAGGTCGTCGATCCGGACGGCTGTCCGCGCGAGCCGAGCTGGCGCATCACCGCCGAGCGCGTGGTCTACAGTCCCGAACTCCAGCGGATCAAGTTCACCGGCGCCTTTCTCGAGCTGTTCGGCGCGCGCATCCTGCCGCTGCCGGGGCTGACGGTGCGCACCGATGGCGGCGCCGTCTCGGGTTTCCTCGTGCCCGACCTGCGTTTCTCGGAGAGCAACGGGGTCGAGGTCTCGGGCAGTTACTACGTCCGCTTCGCCGACAACCGCGACCTGACGCTGACCACGCATGTCTATACCGGTGCAGCGCCGATGGTGGCCGCGCAGTGGCGTCATCTGACCGAGAGCGGCGCCTATCAGATCACCGGCTATGCGACGCATTCGCAGCGCATCTCGACGCTCACCGGCATTTCCGACAGCGCGGAGGAATTTCGCGGCTATGTCTTCGCCAACGGCCGGTTCCAGCTCTCGCCCGACTGGAGCCTGACGGGATCGATCCGTCGCGCGACCGACCGCACCTTCCTGCGGCGTTACGACATCAGTCGCGACGACCGGCTGCGCTCGACGCTCGAACTCGAGCGCATCGGCAAGAACACCTATTTCTCGCTCGCCGGCTGGGCGACGCAGACGCTCCGGTTAAACCAGCCGCAAGGCGAAGTACCGCTCGCCCTTCCTGTGTTCGACGCGCGCTGGCGCCCCGACACGCCCGTCCTCGGCGGGCAGATCGAGCTGCAGGGCAATACGCTGTCGATCACGCGCAAGGATGGGCAGGACACGCAACGCGCCTTTGCCCGGGCGCAGTGGGACCTGAGCCGTGTGACAGGGCTCGGCCAGGTGGTGACCCTGACCGGCATGCTGCGCGGCGACGTCTACCATTCGGACGAGAACCTCCTCACCGCCACCGCCAGCTATCGCGGCAATCCGGGCTGGGAATTCCGCGGCGTGGCGCTCGGCGCGCTCGACGTGCAATGGCCCTTCGTCGGCAACGCGCTGGGGGGCACGGTGGTCTGGACCCCGCGAGTCCAGTTCGTCGCCACGCCGCCGATCAGGAATCTCGCGATCCCCAACGAAGACGCGCGGGCGATCGACCTCGAGGATTCGAACCTCTTCGCGCTCAATCGCTTCCCCGGCTACGACCGGGTCGAGGACGGCGCACGGGTCACCTACGGCTTCGACTGGTCGCTGCGCCTGCCCGCCTGGGAGATCAAGACCAATGTCGGCCAGTCCTACCGTCTCGACAGCGACCGCGACATCTTCCCGGTCGGCACCGGCCTGTCGGAGCGCTTCTCCGACTTCGTCGGGCGGACCGAGGTCCGGTACAAGAACTTCCTGCGCCTGACCCACCGCTTCCGGCTCGACAAGGACAATCTGGCGATCCGCCGCAACGAGATCGATGCCACGGTCGGGTCCAACAAGACCTATGCCGAACTCGGCTATGTCCGTCTCAATCGCGACATCACCCAGGTCGAGGATTTGCAGGATCGCGAGGAACTGCGCGGGGCGGTGCGTGTGGCCTTCGCCAATTACTGGTCGATATTCGGCTCGGGCGTGTTCAATCTGACCGACCGTAAGGAGGACCCCACGCTGATGTCGGACGGCTTCGATCCGATCCGCACGCGCCTGGGCGTCGCCTATCAGGACGACTGCCTCGAACTCGGCGTGACCTGGCGGCGCGACTACATCACCGCGGGCGACGCGGAGCGTGGCGACACCTTCCAGGTCTATTTCAGCTTGAGAAATCTGGGTTTCCGCTAGGCCGCGCTTATTGGCACCTCGGCCCAAACACGCTATCCGGCGCCCGATATCAGCTTCGGTTAAGCCGCGAGGCCACAAGGGCTGTGGCATTTCCGGGCATTGATGCGATGCCGCAACACAGGTTCGACACGTGACTGCACAGACGATTTCCCGACTGCTTTCGATAGCCGCCGCAGCCGGCCTTGCCGCCGCACCCGTGGCCGGGCAGGCCCAGCAAGCCATCGACCAGGGCGACCTGCTCGGCCTGCCGAGCGATCTCAGCATGCTCAAGGAATCCGATCCGAACCGCCGTGTCGCCACGGCGGTGGTGAACGGTTTCGTGATCACCGAAACCGACATCAACCAGCGCGTCGCGCTGCTGCTGGCGGCCAACAAGCGTCCGGTGAGCGAGGAGGAAATGGTCCGCGTGCGCATGCAGGTGCTGCGCAATCTGATCGACGAGACGCTGCAGATTCAGGCTGCAGTCGCGCAGGAGCTCGACATTTCGCGCGAGGAGGTCGAACAGACCTATGCCCGCGTCGCGGCGCAGAACTTCGGCCAGGACCCCAGCAAAATGGACGAGTACCTGCGTTCGGTCGGGTCCTCTCCCGAGGCGCTCAAGCGCCAGATTACCGGCGAACTCGCGTGGAACAGCCTGCTGCGTCGTAACATCGCACCGTTCGTCAACGTCTCGGCCGAAGAGGTCAACGAGATGATCGAACGGCTCGAGGCGGCTCGCGGAACCGAGGAATACCGGCTGGGTGAAATCTTCCTGTCGGCGACCCCGGAAACCGAGGCCGCGGTCGAGGCCAACGCCAGCAAGATCGTCGAACAGTTGCGCCAGGGCGGCAGCTTCGTCGCCTATGCCCGCCAGTTCTCCCAGGCTTCGACCGCAGCGGTCGGTGGCGACCTGGGCTGGATCCAGCTGCCGCAACTCAAGAACGCACAGCTCGAAGCTGTCGCGCGCGAGATGAGCCCCGGTCAGCTGGTCGGCCCGGTACGCATCGCCGGTGGTTTCTCGATCCTCTACCTGATCGACAAGCGTCAGGTGCTGATGGCCGATCCGCGCGATGCGCTGCTGAGCCTCAAGCAGATCCAGATCAATTTCGAACCGGGAATGTCGCAGGAAGCCGCGCAGCAGCGCGTGGCCGCCTTCACCGAAGGGGTCGAGTCGATGCGCGGCTGCGGCGACGCGGAGGCTGCCGCTGCCCGGCTCGGCGCGAATGTGGTCACCAACGACCAGATCCGCGCGCGTTCGCTGCCCGAGGCGCTGCAGAACATCATCCTCCAGCTCCAGATCGGACAGTCGACCCCGCCCTTCGGTTCTTTCGAGGAAGGCGTGCGCGTGCTGATGCTGTGCGGCCGCGACGACCCCAAGGTCGCCACGGGGCCGAATTTCGACCAGATCATGGGCCAGCTCGAGGACGAGCGCATCGAAAAGCGGGCGCAGCGTTACCTGCGCGACCTCCGCAACGACGCCTTCATCGAGTACAACTGACGACAATGCGCCCGCCCCTCGCCGTTTCGCTGGGCGATCCGGCGGGGATCGGGCCCGAAATCATCGTCGAAAGCTGGGCGCGGCGCCGCGAAGCGGGGCTCGCGCCCTTTTTCGTGGTCGGCGGCGCGGGCGTGCTCCACGCGGCGGCGGACTTTCGCGGCATCGACTGTCCGATTGTCCGGATCAACGATGCGGGCAAGGCGGGCGAAGGCTTCGACCGGGGTCTGCCCGTTCTCGGATCGGAGGACTGCGCCTATCGTCCGGGCGAACCCGAAGATGAAGGCGCAGCGCTCGCGCTCGGATCGCTTGCCGAAGCGACCAGGATGGCGCTTTTGGGCCGGGCTTCGGGCGTGGTGACTGCGCCCGTGGCCAAGGCGCAGCTGGCGAAAGTGGGCTTCGAATTTCCCGGCCAGACCGAATTCCTCGCCATGGCCTGCGGCGTGCCAGCAGACGCAGCGGTGATGATGCTCGCCGGGCCGAGCCTGCGCGCCGTCCCCGTGACCGTCCATTGCGCGCTGGCCGACGTGCCCGGACTGCTGGATACCGACATGATCGCGGGCAAGGCGCGCATAGTCGCGGAAGCGCTGCTGAGCGATTTCGGCATTGCCGAGCCGCGCATCGCCGTCTGCGGGCTCAATCCCCATGCCGGCGAAGGCGGCAAGTTCGGCTCGGAAGAGCGCGACATCATCGAACCCGCGATCGAACTCCTGCGCATCGAAGGGATTGTCGCCACGGGCCCTCACCCGGCGGACGCCCTGTTCACCCCGCGCGCGCGGCAGACCTACGACGCGGCGCTGGCGATGTATCACGACCAGGCGCTGGTGCCGCTGAAGGCGCTCGATTTCGATGAGGGCGTCAACGTCACGCTTGGCCTGCCGATCGTGCGCACAAGCCCCGATCACGGCACCGCCTTCGACATTGCCGGCCAAAGGATTGCCGACCCGGGAGCGATGATCGCGGCGCTGCGGATGGCGGGCGAGATCGCCGCGCGGCGGGCCGCGCATGGCTGATCTCCCTCCCCTGCGCGAGGTCATCGCGCGGCACGGCCTCAGCGCCTCGAAGGCGCTGGGGCAGAACTTCCTGTTCGACGAGCAGCTGCTCGACCGCATCGCCGCGATTCCGGGCGATCTGGCGGGCAAGCCGGTGCTCGAAGTCGGCCCCGGTCCCGGCGGGCTGACGCGCGCGCTGCTGCGCGCCGGGGCGCGCGTCACCGCGATCGAGATGGACCGGCGATGCCTCCCTGCGCTCGCCGAACTGGGCGAGGCCTTCCCCGGTCGGTTGCGCGTGATCGAGGGCGATGCGCTCAAGCTCGACCATTCGGAATTGATGGGCGGCGAGCCCTTCGCCGTGCTGTCCAACCTGCCCTACAATGTCGGCACCGCGCTCTTCGTGCGCTGGCTCGGCGGAGAGGCATGGCCGCCGCAATGGACCAGCCTGACGTTGATGTTCCAGCAGGAAGTCGCCCAGCGGATCGTCGCGCAGCCGGGCGGCTCGGCATACGGCCGCCTCGCGGTGCTCGCGCAGTGGCGCAGCGCGGCGAAGCTGGCGATGAAGGTCCATCGCAGCGCCTTCACCCCGCCGCCCAAGGTGATGAGCGCCATCGTCCATGTCGAGCCCGGCGAAATGCCCGAGGGTGTCTCGGCGCGGATCCTCGAGCGGCTGACCGAGGCCGCGTTCGGCCAGCGCCGGAAAATGCTCCGCCAGAGCCTCAAGGGCGTCCCCGGCGCGGTCGCGGCGCTGGAAGCGATCGGGATCAATCCGCAGCGCCGCGCGGAGACGGTGACGGTGGACGAATTCGTCCATATCGCCCGGTTGCTGACACAGGGCCGCTGAGAAACGGGGGCAAGGCGAATCCGATTGCCCGCCGCCCCTCGTGGTGCCAATCTCCCACCCGCCAATCTTCGAGGGGGATCGACCATGCGCAAGTTCTTTACCGCCACCCTGCTGTGCGTCTCGGCTGGGACCGCGATGGCAACTGCGGCCATGGCCGAACCGGTCAAGAAGGAAGACCTGCTGGTCGCTCCCGACGATGCGCGGCACTATGTGATCTTCTCGCAGTCGGGCCATCACGGCGACATCTGGGCGTGGCAAACCCCCGAAGGCGCCGCGGCCTATCGCATGTCGATGAACCTGCGCGGCTGGATCACCGAAACCGACCAGACGATCGTCGACGGTGCCGATGGCACGCCGGCAAGAATCGAGATCCGCGGCTTCACCGATTCGGGCGATGCGAGCGAGACCTATTACGTCGACGCCGACGGGACCGCGCACTGGAAGACCGCGGTCGACGAGGGCTCGGCACCGCTCGGTGACAAGCGTTATTCGACCTATGGCGGGCCGTGGCTCGCGGGTGAAGCAGACTTCAACGCGCTGATCGCGGCGGGCGAAGAGGGCATCGACATGCTGCCTTCGGGCCATGCCAGCGTGACCATCGGCGAGGAAGCCGAGATTACCGGGCCCGATGGCCCGGAGACGGTCAAGCTCGCCTTCGTGAAGGGTTTCGGTTTCGCGCCGAGCCCGTTCTGGGTCACCGAGGACGACAGGTTTTTCGGCTTTGCCGGCGGTATGTCGCTGCTTCCCGCAGGGTACGAGGCCAATGCCCCCAAGCTCAAGGAAATCTCCGACGCGGCCACCGCGGCGATGGTCAAGGATGTCGCGCACAGCTTCCTGAAGCCCGCAAACGCCACGCCGACACTTGTCGAAAACGTGATGACCTTCGATTCGCTCGCCGGGACCTATCTTTCGGGCCAGTCGGTGCTGATCGCCGACGGCAGGATCGCCGCGGTCGGCGCCTCCGGAACGGTCGAGGCGCCGAGCGGTGCCACGGTGATCGACGGCACCGGCAAGACGCTGGTGCCGGGCCTGTGGGACGCGCACCGCCATACCGGCGGCGACGACTGGAACCTGTTGCAGAACGTCGCGACCGGCATGACCAACTATCGCAGCCCCGGCTCGGAAATCGACGAGACCATCAGCCTCGTGACCCGGCGCGCGGCGGGCGACCTGCTGGCACCCGAAGGCGAGACTTCGGTGATCATCGACCGCAAGGATCCGCTCGCGGCGCAGGGCTCGATCACCGTATCCTCGCTGGAGGAGGCCAAGGCCGCCGTCCACACGATCAAGGACGCGGGCCTGTGGGGGGTGAAGTTCTATACCTCGATGACTCCGGAATGGATCGCCCCCGCCGCCGCCGAAGCGCACAAGCTGGGCCTCCATGTCCACGGCCATATCCCGGCCGGGATGCGTCCGCTCGAGGCGGTGCGAGCCGGTTACGACGAGATCACCCACATCAACTTCATCATGATGCAGGCCATGCCGAAAGAGGTGATCGACAAGTCGAACACCGCCGCGCGGCTCGAAGGGCCGGCCAAATACGGCAAGGACGTCGACCTCGATTCGCCCGAGATGACCGCCTTCTACAACGAGCTCGGCGAGCGCGGGACCTACATCGACCCGACGCTGACCGTGTGGGAGCCGCTGATGACGTCGGACGGTACGGAGCTGGCCCCCGAATATGCCCCCTTCGCCAAGGTCGCGCCTCCGGGCGTAGTGCGCGGGTGGAAGATTTCGGGCTATCCGCTGTTCGACGGGCTGACCCGCGACGATTTCCGCCGGAGCTTCGACAAGATGGTCGGGCTGGTCGGAAAGCTGCACGAGGCGGGCGCCCCGATCGTGGCGGGCACCGATGGCTGGGGCCTCGAACTCGTGCGCGAACTCGAACTCTACCAAGAGGCCGGCCTGACCAATGCCGAAGCCTTGCAGACCGCCACCATCATCCCGGCGCGGCTGACGGGCATGGACGAGGACTTCGGTTCGATCACCGAAGGCAAGGTCGCCAACCTCGTCCTGGTCGATGGCGACGTGTCGCAGGACATCACCCGGTTGCGCCGGGTCGAGACCGTCTTCCTCGACGGCTATCGCCTCGACGGGCAGGAACTTCGCGAGGCCAGCGGCCTTTCGGGCATGCCCGAATAAGCAAGCGGGCGGGAGGCGCTCAGCCCCCCGCTTTCTTGCGCCTCCGCCAGGCATGGAGCAGCGGCTCGGTGTAGCCGCTCGGCTGTTCGACGCCCTTGAAAATGAGGTCCTTCGCCGCACTGAAGGCAGCGCCATCCTCGTTCTCGAGCAGCGGCTCGTAGAAGGGGTCGCCCGCGTTCTGCTGGTCGACCTTGGCGGCCATGCGATGCAGGCTGTCCATCACCTGATGCTCGGTGATCACACCGTGGAACAGCCAGTTGGCGATGTGCTGGCTCGAAATACGCAGCGTCGCGCGGTCTTCCATGAGGCCGACGTCGTTGATGTCGGGCACCTTCGAACAGCCGACCCCCTGGTCGATCCAGCGCACGACATAGCCGAGCAGGCCCTGGCAGTTGTTGTCGAGTTCCTCGCGGATCTCGTCCTCGGACCAGTTTGTGCCCTCGGCGAGCGGGATGGTGAGAAGGTCGTCGAGCCCGGGCACTTCGCCCAGCCCCTTCTGGATCTCGAACACGTCCGCGCGGTGGTAGTGGATCGCGTGGAGCGTCGCCGCGGTGGGGCTCGGCACCCAGGCGGTGTTGGCCCCGGCGCGCAGATGACCGATCTTCTCCAGCATCATCTGCCCCATCAGGTCGGGCGCGGCCCACATCCCCTTGCCGATCTGCGCCCGGCCCGAAAGGCCGTGGCGCAATCCGATCCCGACATTGCGTGCCTCATAGGCCTTGAGCCAGGGCGAGTTCTTCATTTCGCCCTTGCGCATCATCGGGCCGGCCCGCATCGATGTGTGGATCTCGTCGCCCGTGCGGTCGAGGAAGCCGGTGTTGATGAACACGATCCGGTCCTTCACCGCATGGATGCAGGCCGCGAGGTTCGCGCTGGTGCGGCGTTCCTCGTCCATCACGCCGACCTTGATCGTGTGGCGCGGCAGGCCGAGCAGATCCTCCACCGCATCGAACAGATCGTTGGTGAAGCCGCATTCCTCCGGCCCGTGCATCTTGGGCTTCACGATATAGATACTGCCGCAGCGCGAATTGCCGTATTTCCCCAGCCCGGCGACATCCTGTGCGCCGATGGCGGAGGTGACGACGGCATCGAGAATGCCCTCGGGGATTTCCCCGCCGTCCCAGCGCATCGCCGGATTGGTCATCAGATGCCCGACATTGCGGACGAACATCAGGCTGCGACCGGGCAATGCATGCGAATTGCCCGCGTCGTCCTTGTAGGTCTTGTCGCCCGCGAGTGTGCGGGTGAGAGTCCGCCCGCCCTTGTCGAAGCTCTCCTCCAGATCGCCGCGGATCACGCCGAGCCAGTTGCGGTAGGCGAGCAGCTTGTCCTCGGCATCGACCGCCGCCACCGAATCCTCGCAATCGGCGATGGTCGTCAGTGCGGCTTCGAGCACGATGTCGGCGATGTTCGCCGGATCGGTGCTGCCGACCGGATGCTCGGCATCGAACACCGCCTCGATATGCAGCCCGTTGTGCCGGAAGAAGCACGAGCCCCCGTTCCACCCGAGGCATTGCGCCGGATCGGCGAGCGGGATGCCGCTCTCCTTGACGTCCCCCAGATCGGCCCATTTGCGGCCATCGGCGAGCGGGACCGCTTCGTCCATGAAGCGCTTGGCCTCGGCCACCACCGCCGCCCCGCGCAATTCGTCATAACCTCCCGGGATCGCCGGCGGCGCGTCGAGCGCATCGGTGCCGTAGAGCGCGTCGTAAAGGCTGCCCCAGCGCGCGTTCGCGGCGTTGAGCAGGAAACGTGCATTGAGAATCGGCACCACCAGCTGCGGGCCGGCCATGGTCGCGATCTCGGGATCGACATTCTCGGTGCCGATGGTGAAGCCTTCGGGCTCGGGCACGAGATAGCCGATCTCGCGCAGAAAGGCCTGATAATCGTCCTGATCCAGCGGCGCGCCCTCGCGCGCCTCGTGCCAGGCGTCGATCCGGGCCTGCAGTTCCTCGCGCTTTTCCAGCAGGGCGGAATTGCGCGGTGCGAAACGGCCGAGCAGATCCGCGAACCCCTGCCAGAACGCATCGACATCGCGGCCCAGCGGGCCGAGCACTTCGGTCTCGAGGAATCGGGCAAGCTGGGGATCGGTCTCGATCCCGGCGCGCGTTACGTAATCGGTCATGGAACTCCTCGGATTGTGCAGCCGTAGCGATGTGTAACCCGGGGAGGAGTGGCACGGTCTATGCCGCCAGCGGTTGATCAATGCAAGGCGCGGGGTGGACTTGGGGCCGCGCAGGCTTAAGGACGTTGCACATGAAACCGGATAGCGCCTCCCAAGCCCTGCTCGATGCGATCGACACCGACGCGATGCTGCGCGAGGTGCAGGAATGGGCCGCGATCAACACAGGCACCGCGAACATCGCCGGGCTCGATACCATGGCGGGCATGCTCGCCGATGCCTTCAGCGCGCTCCCCGGCGAGGTGCAGCTGGTCGATCCGGCCACGGTCACCGCGATTTCGGGCGAGGGTCGCGAGTTCGAGAAGCCGCATGGCAGGCATATGGTGCTGCGCGTGCGGCCCGAAGCCGAACGGCGGTTCGTTCTGACCGGCCACATGGACACCGTCTTCCCCGCCGATCATCCGTTCCAGGAGGTAAGCTGGCTCGACGACGAGACGATCAACGGCCCCGGCACCGCCGACATGAAGGGCGGGCTCAACGTCATCCTCCACGCGCTCACGACCTTCGAGACGATCGAGGGGGCGGAGCGCGTCGGCTACGACGTGATGATCAATTCGGACGAGGAAACCGGCAGCCTCGCCAGCCGCGGGCTGATCGAGGAACTGGCGCGCGGAAAATATGCCGCGCTGACCTATGAGCCGTCGGCGCTGCCCGACGGCACGCTGGCGCATGCGCGCGGCGGTACGGGCAATTATTCGATCACCATCCACGGCCGCTCCGCCCATGCCGGGCGCAA
>NZ_JBLYYF010000057.1:0-30038 GCF_048550555.1 Qipengyuania sp.
CCCCCCCCAGTTGACGCCTAAGCGCCGTCCGGTGCCAGGGCCTTCCCCGCCGCACCGCACCAGCGGACCGGTATCGCGCAGCCAGACGTCGCCATAGGCGCGGCGTTCGAGCGTGACCGCGCCCGAGACGAGCTGGCGCGCGCGCGCCTCGTTCGCCCCGTCGCGCACCAGCAGGCGGACGTCCTGCCCGCTTTCGGCCACGGCATTGGCGAAGGCGGCGATCTGCTCCTGCGCGCGCGGGAGCACCTCGGGCCATTCCTCCGCATCGTGCGGGAAGCCGATCCACAGCCAGTCCTGCGGCGCCCATTCGGGCGGCATCATCTGCATCGGCCTGCCCTTCTCGACCTGTCCCGACGGCTCAGCAGCCGCCCTCTCCTTCGCAGCTCTTGTCGCGGGCGGCGCGGAATTCGTCGCCCTCGACCCAGTTGGGCCAGCTGGTGCTCATCGCGAGCATGCGGCCGATGCGGTAGTAGAGCGAGAGGTCTTTCAACGCGCCCGACCAGTCCCAGGCGGGATCGTATTCGTCGCTCGGCTGGTGATAGCGGTTCTCGGTGTAGTCCTTGGCATAGGCCTGGCCGGCTTCGGTGCCACCTTCGACCAGGTCTTCGCCGCCGTCGACATAGAGCATCGGCAGGCCGCGCTTCGCCATGCTGAAGTGGTCGGAGCGATAGTAATAGCCCTTCTCGGGAGTCGATTCCGGAGTCGCCGTGCGGCCTTCTTGCTTGAGCGCGGCGTCGAGGAACTCGTCGAGCCGGCTCTTGCCGCCGCCGACCACCGTCACGTCCTTGGCCGGACCTGCGAGCGACAGCGCGTCCATGTTGAGCCCGCCCACGGTCTGCGACAGCGGGAAGATCGGGTTGGCGGCGTAATAGTCCGAACCGAGCAGGCCCGATTCCTCGCCCGTCACGGCGAGGAAGACGAGGCTGCGGTCGGCCGGCCCGGCCTTGGCATGCGCCTCGGCCAGCGCGACGAGCGCTGCGGTGCCGGTGGCGTTGTCGACCGCGCCGTTGCAGATGTCGTCACCGGTGGCGTCGGGCTTGCAATGGCCGAGGTGGTCCCAATGGGCGCTGTAGAGGACGTATTCGTTAGGGCGCTCGGCGCCGGGGAGCACGCCGACGACGTTCTGCGAATCGAACTTGCGGACGGTGTTGCCGAACCTGGTCGAGGCGGTCAGCCCAAGCGGAACCGCCTTGAAGCCCTTCTTCTTGGCGGCGGCCGAGAGCGCGGCGAGATCCTTGCCCGCCGCGCCGAGGATCTTTTGGGCGACCGGCTTCTGCACCCAGCCGTTGACCAGAGTCTGGTCGGCGCCGCCGTCCTTGCGCTCGGGATAGACCTGCGGCCCGGTCCACGAGGATTCGACGACGTTCCAGCCATAGGCGGCAGGGAAGGTATCGTGGATGATGATAGCGCCCGCGGCACCCTGGCGCGCGGCCTCTTCATACTTGTAGGTCCAGCGGCCGTAATAGGTCATGGCACGGCCGTTGAACGGGCCTTCGAGGCCTTCGGTCTCGTAGTCGGGATCGTTGACGAGGATGATCGCGGTCTTCCCCTTCATGTCGACGCCTGCATAGTCGTTCCAGCCCTTCTCGGGGGCGTTGATGCCGTAGCCGACGAAAACCAGCTCGCTGTTGTCGAGGTCGGTCTGCTCGTCCTCGCGATAGGTCACGCCGACCCAATCATCGCCGAAGGCGAAGCTCATCTC
Source organism: Qipengyuania sp. (assembly GCF_048550555.1). Taxonomy (GTDB): domain Bacteria; phylum Pseudomonadota; class Alphaproteobacteria; order Sphingomonadales; family Sphingomonadaceae; genus Qipengyuania. Next base: position 1,703 of record NZ_JBLYYF010000057.1, read on the forward strand.
CTTGCCCTGGCCCGCGATCTTCAGCGGGCTGAAGTCCCGCCCTTCGATCTCGACGAAGGGGACGGTCTGAGTCCACGAACCGTTGTTGCCCGGCTCGAGCCCGGCCTGCTTGAATTCCTCGATCAGGTAGGCGACCGTCTTGTCCTCGCCGGGAGTGCCCGGCGCGCGGCCTTCGAATTCGTCCGAAGCCAGCTTCTCGGTAACGCTCTTCATCGTGTCGATGTTGAGATCGCCGGCCGCGACCTGAGGGATGTCGAGCGCGGCGCCTGCGGTGCTGGCGGCTCCATCCTGGCCCATCGAACAGGCGGTGAGAGCCAGCGCTGCGCCGGCGGCGAGAACGGTTCGGATCATTGCGACTACCTCTCTTGCTTCTCGTGCGGGGGGCTTCTGTCAGCATGGGCGCGCGAGGGCAAGCTTGCGTGCCCGCGGACGGGACGGCAGGGAGCGGAGGATGGCTGCCGACTGGACCTCTGCGCTCACCCGCGCCCGCGCGCATGCGCCCTTCCTCGCCCGCGCGCTCGAGCGCCGTCCCGAGCTCGCCGAGCTGCTCGCGGCGGGCGATGGCGAGGCGGCGCTCATGGCCGCCAAGCGGGTCGATACGGAGGATGTCGCCACGGCACTGCGCCGCGAGCGGCTCGGCCTCGCGCTGGTACTGGCGATCGGCGACCTCGCCGGCGGCTTCGATCTCGACAAGGTCATGCGCGAACTGTCGACCTTGGCCGACCGGGCGCTCCATGCCGCGCTCGCTGCGGCGATCGCCCGGCGCGTGCCCGATGCGGGACCGGCGGGGATGATCGGTCTGGCGCTGGGCAAGCACGGCGCGGGCGAATTGAACTATTCCTCCGACATCGATCCGATCCTGCTCTTCGACCCGGCGACCCTGCCGCGCCGCGAACGCGACGAGCCCGGCGAGACGGCGCAGCGCTATGCGCGCGAGGCGGTACGGCTGCTCTCCGAAGTGACCAGCGAAGGCTATGTCTTCCGCGTCGACCTGCGGCTGCGTCCGGCCGCCGAGGTCAGCCCGCCGGCGATCCCGCTCGACGCGGCGATCACGCATTACGAGAGCTCGGCGCTGGCGTGGGAGCGGGCGGCCTTCATCCGCGCGCGCGCCTGTGCGGGCGATATCGCCGCGGGCGAGGCCTTTCTCGACCATATCCGCCCCTTCGTCTGGCGCCGCAGCCTCGACTTCGGCGCGATCGACGAGATCCGCCGCCTCACGCATCGCATCCGCGACGAGCAGAGCGGACCGGCGAGCCCCGAGCCGGGATACAACCTTAAGCTCGGCCGCGGGGGGATTCGCGAAATCGAGTTCTTCGCCCAGACGCACCAGCTGATCCACGGTGGTCGCGACCCCTCGCTGCGGGTACGCGGCACGCGCGCGGCGCTCGATGCGCTGGCGGCCACGGGGCGGATCGCCCCTGAAGACGCCCGCCTGCTGGGCGAAAGCTACGACGGTCTGCGCACGATCGAGCACCGGCTGCAGATGGTCGCCGACAAGCAGACGCACTTGCTGCCCGCAGGCGAAGCGCTCGACAATGTCGCGCGGCTGCACGGCCTCGAAGGCGGCGCTGCGCTCGTCGCGCATGTTGCCGATCTGGCCCGGCCGGTGGCCGAACGGTTCGATGCGCTGCTCGACCAGGACCGGACGTCGGGACCGGCCAGCGCGCCACACACGCTCTCTGCCGACGACAACCCGCCACCCGTCCCGACCGAGCTGGCCGATCGGGTGGCTGGCTGGAGGGGTGGACGATATCAGGCGCTGCGCAGCCCGGCCGCGCTGGGCGCCTTCGAGGCGATCCGCCCCGACTTGCTCGCCTCGATCGCCGCCTCGCCCGATCCCGACGCGGCTCTGGTGCGCTGGGAAAGCCTGATCGCGCGCCTGCCGAGCGCGATCAACCTGTTCCGCCTGCTCGAGGCGCGACCCGGGCTGTTCGCGCTGATCGCGGATTGCCTGACGCTTGCTCCGCCGCTGGCCGACGAGCTTGCCCGACGTCCCGACCTCCTCGATGCGCTGATCGATCGCACCGCGCTCGATCTTCCCGGGAGCGTTGCCGGGCTGGCCGAGCGCATGGGCCGGCGCGAGCGTGGCGACGATTACGAGATGCGGCTCGACCGCTTGCGCGTGGTCACCGGCGAGACGCGTTTCGCGCTCGGCGTCCAGCTGATCGAGGCGGCGCACGACCCGCTGGCGATCGCCGCCGGCCTCGCCCGCACCGCCGAAGCCGCGCTGCAGGTCGCACTGGTCGCCGCCGAGGAGGAATTCGCCGCGCGGCACGGTCGCATCGCAGGCAGCGAGCTGGTGGTTGTCGGCCTCGGGCGGCTCGGTGGCGGCGCGCTGACGCATGCCTCCGATCTCGACATCATCTATCTCTTCACCGGCACGCATGAAGGCGAGTCCGACGGCGAACGCCCGCTCGGCGCGACGCTCTATTTCAACCGTCTCGCCCAGCGGGTGACCGCCGCGCTGAGCGTGCCGACCGCGCAGGGCGCGCTCTACGAGGTCGATACGCGGCTCCGCCCGCAAGGCGCGCAGGGGCCGCTCGCGGTGAGCGTCGAGAGTTTTGCGCGCTACCAGCGCGAGGATGCCTGGACCTGGGAGCACATGGCGCTCACCCGGGCGCGCGTGATTGCCGCCAGCGAGGCGGCGCGCGAGGAGATCGACGATGTCGTCGGTTCGGTCCTCCGCGCCGCGCGCGATCCCGACGCACTCCGCGCCGACCTGCTCGCGATGCGCAGCGAGATGGCCGCGCACAAACCGTCCAAGGGCCCGCTCGATGCCAAGCTCCTGCGTGGCGGGCTCGTCGATCTCGAATTCCTCGTGCATTTTCTCCAGCTGCGCGAGCGCATCGGCCTGACCCCGGATCTGGGCGCCGCGATCGCGGCGCTGGTCGAGGCTGGAAGCCTGTCGGCCGCCCTTGGCGATGCGCATGACTTGATGACGCGGCTGCTGGTCGGTACGCGGCTGCTCGCGCCCGAGCTCTCTCGCCCCAATGCCGCAGCCGCGGCGTTGCTGGCGCGGCAAAGCGGGTGCGAGGATTATGCGGAATTGCTGCAAGCGCTGGACGCGGCCCGCCGCGAGGTTGCGGCGGCGTGGCAGGACATATTCGGCGAAACCCTGGAGATGGACCGATGAGCGACAGTTTTGGCGAGGGCGATGCCTTTCCCGATTTCAGCATGGAAACGCCCGATGGGGGAACGGTGACCAAGGCCGATCTGGCTGGCCGGAAGGCGGTGGTCTTCTTCTACCCCAAGGACAACACGCCCGGCTGCACCACCGAGGCGAAGGATTTCTCCGCGCTCAAGGGGGAGTTCGAGAAGGCCGGTGTGCGGCTGTTGGGCGTCAGCAAGGATTCGGCGAAGAAGCACCGGAATTTCATCGCCAAGCACGATCTCACGGTCGATCTCGCCACCGATGCACAGGAGGGCGGCCTGTCGGACGCGCTCGGCGTGTGGGGCGAGAAGCAGAACTATGGCCGGACCTATATGGGCATGATCCGCTCGACCTATCTCCTCGACGGAGCGGGTCGCATCCTGCGCATCTGGCCAAAGGTGCGGGTCAAGGGGCACGCGCAGGAAGTGCTCGAGGTAGCGCGATCGGCATGACCCCCCGCCGTCGCAACCTCGGCGACGCGATTCGTGAGGCGCTGCTGACGGGCGGGACGCAGGCGAAGGTGTTCGCCGCGCGCGCGGTCGCGCGCGAGTGGCGGCTGGGACGGCTCGAATTCGCGGTCGACGGCTCCATGCCCGATCGCCCGTGCTGGCCAGCCGAGCTCGAGCTCCTGCCACCCGCACGCATGCCCAAGCGCGGCAAGATGGGGTCCGAGCGCAATCGCATCGCGCTGTGGCATGCGCTCGCGCATATCGAATTCGTCGCCATCGACCTTGCGCTCGACATGGCCGGGCGCTTCGGTGCGGCGATGGGCGAGGAGTTCGTCTCGGATTTCCTGGCTGTGGCCGCCGACGAGGCGATGCATTTCGCGCTGATCGCCCGCAAGCTCGAATCGCTCGGCTCGCGTTACGGCGCGCTGCCGGTTCACGACGGGTTATGGAGCGCGGCGCTGGATACCGCGCACGATGTCGCCGCACGGCTGGCTGTGGTGCCCATGGTGCTCGAGGCGCGCGGACTCGATGTCACCCCGGCGACGCTCGAGCGCGTCCGTGCGCAGGGCGATAACGGCGGCGCCCGCATCCTCGAACGAATCCTTGACGATGAAATCCGGCATGTCGCGGTCGGCTCCAAGCACTTTCATGCATGCTGCGCGGCACGGGGAAAAAATCCGCGAGAATCGTGGCAAAAGCTCGTCCACACGTATTTTTCAGGAGGGCTGAAAGGTCCGTTCAACGACTCAGCGCGTTTCGCAGGCGGCCTGCCGCGCGACTACTACGCGACTATTGCCTGATTAAGATTTTCACCGTTAACCCAAACTCACGAGACGCCGGGGGGTTCCGGCAGTGACAGGAAAGAGAGCGGTAGCGGCACGGGACGCCGTCATCGTTCGGGATCGAACAGGCGCAAAAGCGCCGGATGGACGGGTTTTGCATGCTCACCAAGCGCATTTCGCTTGCTCTCACCGTGATGGCAGGTTTCGGTATCGCCGCAGCTCCGGCTCAGGCCCAGGAAACCAACGCAGCCGCCGCGGTCGGGGCGATCGACATGAGCAAGGTCGCCGGACCGGCACAGGCCGGCGATGACGCTCAGTTCCAGCAGCTTTTCGCCCAGTGGGACAAGCTCGACGGTGCGGCCCCGGCTGCAGCCCGGGTTTCCGTTCCCTCGCGCATGCCGCTCGACGACACCCGGCTGACCAGCGACTACGGCATGCGCACGCACCCTGTGCTCGGCGGTCGCCGCAGCCACAAGGGTGTCGATCTGGCCGCGCCGGTCGGCACGCCGATCTACGCCACCGCCGACGGTTACGTCAGCAAGGCCGAATGGTTCTCGAGCTACGGCAAGTTCGTCTCGATCGAGCACGGCGCCCACCTGCAGACCCGCTTCGCGCACATGTCGGACATCGCGGTCGCAGCCGGCACGCGCGTCAAGAAGGGCGATATTATCGGCTACGTCGGCACCACCGGCCGTTCGACCGGTCCGCACCTCCACTATGAGGTCCGCATCGACGGTGAAGCGGTCAACCCGGTTCCCTACATGGTCGAATCGGAAGCCCAGCGCGCTTTCGCGCTTGCGATGGGCACCGGCGGGCAGGGCGGCGGCGACGACGAATAAGGCCATACGAACCCGCGGGTTCGGTGAAAAAGGGCGACGGGAGCGATCCCGCCGCCCTTTTTTCTTGCCCATGAAAGTGGCTAAGGTAGGTTTCTTTGCGAAACCGGATGAGTCCGCGCCAGACGACGGGCCGACGGAGAGGAGAGAGGACAGCCCATGCACCCCATCGCCCATGCGCAGACGCGCCCCGAGCATCCCGCCATCATCATGGCCGGCAGCGGGGAGACAGTGACCTTCGGCGAGATGGACGGCTATGCCAACCGTTTCGCCCATCTGCTGCGCGCGAGGGGCCTGGGGTGCGGAGACCATTTCGCCGTGCTGATGGAAAACAACGTTCATTATCTGCAGGTGGTGTGGGGCTCGCAGCGCGCCGGCACGATGATGGTGCCGATCTCGACCCGTCTGACCGCACCCGAAATCGCCTATATCCTCAAGGATGCCGGCGCGAAATTCCTGCTCACCACGCGCAAGTTCGACGACGTCCTCGGAGGCATCCGCGCCGAATGCCCCGACCTGCCGCTGCTGATCGTAGGCGGCGAGGACGAGGAAGACTACGAGGCTGCGTTGGCCGCGCAGCCCTCCGATCCGATCGCCGACCAGGCGCCGGGCCAGTACATGCTCTATTCCTCGGGCACGACCGGCCGGCCCAAGGGGGTCAAGCCCGCCCCGCCGCAGGACGAAGACATCCAGGCAGTCAATCCGCTGATGGGCCTCGCGGTGATGGGCGCCGGCATGCCTGCGGATGGCAGCATGGTCTATCTCTCGCCCGCGCCGCTCTATCATGCCGCCCCGCTCGGCTGGGGCACCACCGCGCAGCGGCTCGGCGGGACCGTGGTCGTGCTCGAGAAGTTCGACCCCGAGCACGCGCTGGCGACGATCGAGAGATACAGGGTCACCGACAGCCAGTGGGTGCCGACGCATTTCGTGCGCATGCTCAAGCTCGATCCCGAGGTGCGGACGAAATACGACCTGTCGAGCCACCAGCGCGCGCTGCACGCGGCCGCGCCCTGCCCGGTCCCGATCAAGCGCGCGATGATCGAATGGTGGGGGCCGATCATCAACGAATATTACGCCGGCTCCGAAGGCATCGGCATGACGTTGATCAAGGCGGCGGACTGGCTCGATCACCCGGGCAGCGTGGGCAAGGCGATCCACGGCACGCTGCATGTCTGCGATGGCGAGGGCAACGAGGTCCCCGCGGGGCAGGACGGGCTGCTGTTCTTCGAGAACGAGAACATCCCGACCTATCACAACGACCCCGACAAGACGCGCGAAGCGATGCATCCCAGGGGCTGGATGACGCTGGGCGACATCGGCCATGTCGACGAGGACGGCTATCTCTTCCTGACCGATCGCAAGAGCCACATGATCATCTCGGGCGGGGTCAATATCTACCCGCAGGAGATCGAGAACCTGCTCGTCACGCATGACAAGGTGATGGATGCGGCGGTGATCGGCGCCCCCTGTCCCGACTTCGGCGAGAAGGTGGTGGCGGTGGTCCAGCCGATCGACATGGGTGAGGCCGGCGACGCGCTCGAGGCCGAACTGCGCGATTTCCTCGCCCCCAGCCTGTCGAAGATCAAGATGCCCAAGCTGTTCGATTTCCGCCCGCAGCTGCCGCGCGAGGCCAATGGCAAGCTCTACAAGCGCGAGCTGCGCGACGAGTACCAGCGCATGGCCGAAGTCGAGACGGAGCAGGCGTGATGGCGACGCGGGAGAAGCCGACGCTCGATCCTGCGGTCGCCCGCGCGGTCATCGACCCGGCCAGCTACGCCGCCTGGGATCCGCTGCTCGACATCTTCGACCGGTTGCGCGAGGAAATGCCGGTCGCCTGGACGGACAGCCAGGACGATCACGTCCATCCCCCCTTCTGGCTGGTGACGCGCTATGACGACGTGATGCGCATGTCGAAGGACAATGCGACCTTCCTCAACAATCCGCACACGGTGGTCTTCAGCCTCACCGAGGGAATCGAATTCGCCAAGAAGATGACCGGCGGCAGCGAACATCTCGTCGCCAGCCTCGTCACCTTCGACGGGGCGACGCACATGAAATACCGCAAGCTGACGCAGGAATGGTTCATGCCCAAGAACCTGCGCACGGTGGAAGACGAGATCCGCGGTATTGCCCATGCCGCCGTCGACCGTCTGCTGGAAGGCGGCAACGAGGCCGATTTCGTCAAGGCCGTGTCCGCCCCCTATCCGCTCCACGTGGTGATGCAGATCATGGGCGTGCCCGAGGAAGACGAGCCGCGCATGCTGATGCTGACCCAGCAATTGTTCGGCGGCAGCGACGAAGACCTGAACCAGTCGGGCATCAAGGACCTCCCGCCCGAGGCGATCACCCAGCTGGTGGCGGGCGCGGTCAAGGACTTCGAGGCCTATTTCGCCAGGCTGACCGCCGAGCGGCGCGCCAATCCCACGCAGGATGTCGCCAGCACCATCGCCAATGCGGTGGTGGACGGCGAACCGCTCAACGACCGCGACATGATGGGCTATTACATCATCCTCGCCGCCGCCGGCCACGACACCACCAGCGCCAGCACCGCGGGCGCCATGCTCGCGCTGGCGCGCGATCCGGAGCAGTGGGCCAGGGTGAAGGCGGACCGTTCGCTGCTCCCCGGCATCGTCGAGGAAGCGATTCGCTGGACCACGCCGGTGCAGCACTTCATGCGCACCGCGGCCGAGGATACCGAGGTCGGCGGGCAGCCCATTGCCAAGGGCGACTGGCTGATGATGAACTACGTCGCCGCCAACCACGATCCCGCGGTGTTCGACGACCCGCGCCGGTTCGACGCCGCGCGCAGCCCCAACCGCCATCTCGCCTTCGGTGCCGGGGCGCACCAGTGCCTCGGCCTGCATCTCGCGCGGCTGGAAATGCGCATCCTGTTCGAGACGCTGCTCGACCGGATCGAAAGCGTGGAACTGGCGGGCGAGCCGGCACGCTCGAAATCGACCTTCGTCGGCGGGCTGAAGACGCTGCCGCTGCGCTTTTCCGCGGCCTGACCCGCCTGCGGAAGTTTACACGAAGGTTACGCCAAAACCGGGCGCAAGTTGATGAAACCCATCCGGGGCCGCGCCGTGCAAAGGCGCGGCGGTTCGCTTGCGATATTCAAGGTGTGAAAGAGCCGATACGAGGCTAGCAGACGCGCGGCGTGTAGGAAAATCCGCCACTTGCGGCGCGACTCGACGCCGCTAGAACGAAGCGCGATGGAAGGGGATGCGCCGCGTGACTGTCGATCTGCTTAAAGCCTATGCGAAGGCGGTGCGCGACAAATTGCGCGCCAATCCGGCCACGCCCGAAACCGGGCTGGCTCCCAGTTTCCAGGCGCTGATCGAGCAGCTGCTTCCCACGCTCCCCGCGATCGAGACCTTCACCGTGTCCCCCGAATACAACAAGAGCGGGGTCGGTCGTCCCGACATAGCTCTGATCAAGCATGGCGAACTGCCGCGCGCCTTTATCGAGCTCAAGGCCCCCTTCAAGCCGGCCGAGCCAAAGAAATGGACCACGCCGCACGACCGGAGGCAATACGAACGCTTGCAGGAGCTGGCGCATTGGTCGGCGTCGAATTTCGCCGATTTCTGCCTGTTCGAGCGCAACCGGATGCAGGGCCACGCCGTGATCGTCCCGGCGGATGCGCTCGACCCCGACCTGTCCGACAAATCCGCCGACACGCTGATCGACGCGCATGATCCCACGCGCTTTCTCGATCTGCTCGCGCAACTCGCCCGCGCGCAGCCGCCCTCGGCGGGCAATGCCGAACAGCTGGCCGAACTGCTCGCCCATTCGGCGCGGATCGTGAAGAGCGCGGTGCGCGAACGGGTGAGCGAACTCGATCCGGGGACGGACAAGAACGACCCCCTCATGCTGGTCCGCCAGACCTATCGCAACGTGCTCTATGCCCATCCCGAGGCCGGCGGCTATGCGGCGAAGGATTTCGACGAGCTTTTCGCCAGTGCCTTTGCGCAAACGCTCGCTTTCGGCCTGCTGCTGGTGCGCGAGCATCTGGCGAATACCGAGACCGAGGCGGACAAGCGCAAGGTCGGCCCCGATGCCGCGCGCCACATGCCGCCCGAGCATCCGCTGATGAAAGGCACGCTCGAGGCGATCAGCGATCCGCGGGTGATCGATTCGGTCGGGATCGGCTTCGACGTCATGCGCGATTGCGTGAACAGCTTCGATCCCAAGATCCTCGCCCCGCGTCGCGACGGGCGCGACCCGATCCTCTATTTCTACGAGGATTTCCTCAGCGTCTTCGATCCCGAGGCGCGCGAACGCTATGGCGTCTATTACACCCCGCTGCAGGTGGTGCGCTTCATGGTCGGCGCGCTCGACCGCGTGCTGCGCGATGACCTCGGCACCAAGGGCCTGCGCGATCCCGCCGTCACCATTCTCGACCCGGCGACCGGCACGGGCACCTTCCTGCTCGGCATTGCCGAACGCGTGCGCGAGCAGGTCATGGAGGAGGAAGGCGGCCCCGCTGCGAGCATGGCGCTGAAGGACCTCGCCACGCGCATGTTCGGGTTCGAACTGCTGATCGGCCCCTATGCGGTGGCGCATTATCGGCTGCATCACGCGCTCGCCAATCGCCCGGCGGACGATGGCGAGGATGCGCCGCAGCCCGTGCAATTGCCGCGCCTCGGCATCTATCTCACCGATACGCTCAGCCGCCCCGACGCGATCACCCCGATGGGCCGCCTCGGCATCCCCGGCGTGCCGATCGACGAAGAGCGCGAACGCGCCAACGAAATCAAAACGCGCGAACGCATCCTCGCGATCATCGGCAACCCCCCTTACAAGCGGCTGGAGGAAGGCGAGGACGAAACGCTCGTCGGGCGCTGGATGAACGAGGACGTATGGCCCGATCTCAAGCAGCCCGTGAAGGATGCGGGCAAGGGCGGCCAATTGAACACCTTCCCTGAATTCTCGGTCGCCTTCTGGCGCTGGGCGATATGGAAACTGTTCGAGGCCGAGAATGCGCCAAAGAAAGGCGTCATCGCCTTCATCACCAACCGCAAATATCTGACCGGCTGGCCCTATGCGGGCCTGCGCAAGATGATGCGCGAGCGGTTCGACCGGCTCGAGATCATCGACCTGCGCGGCGACGTGCGCGCTGGGGTGCGCGGCGATGTCGAGCGCGACCAGGGCGTGTTCAACATCCAGGTTGGCACCGCAATCTGTGTGGCGGTAGCCGACGGCAGCAAAGCCGATGGTCAGCTGGCCGAGGTGCATTATTCCGATAGCTGGGAAGCGGAGAAGTTTAGCAAAAAGGCCAAGCTGGATTGGTTAGAGCGCATGCAGGCGGCCGGGCAGTCGGGCGATCCTTCCATCGTCCAGAGGGGATTGCTGGACGATTTTAAGCCCGTTGCCTTCAGCAATGGCGAATGGGTTTCAGTTTCAGAGCTCTTCGAGTTCAATTCCAGCGGAATGCAAACGAAACGTGACCAATTCGCTTACCACGTTGACCGTGACGCGCTAATCGAACGGATTGAGAGCTTCGTTGGCGGGTCAGAGAAAGAGGCGATCGCTGCTTTTCACGATACCCGGGATCGGAAATGGGCGGACGCGAGAGCGATACCGGCAAGCTCGGGTAACATATCGGAGGTGATTTATAGACCTCTCGATCGCCGATATCTCTATAATCATTCGAGGTATGGAGATTTTCTCCGACCAGCACTTCAATCGGCATGGGGTGGCGATAACGCTGCCTTGTATACGATGCCATCTGGCGTTGGTCTGGGCCCAGCTACTTGGTGCCACGCGCAGTTGCCTGATTACCATTCGTTTCGCGGCAGCTACGGTGGCTATGCCTTCCCGCTCTACGACCGTCGCAAAGGGCCCCAAGCCCATAACTTCGACCCAGTCATCCTCACAGCCGTCGCCGCAGCCTATGGCGAAACTGTCCGTCCTGAGGACCTGTTCGACGCGATCCTCGCGCTGTTATCGGCGACCAGCTACACCGTGCGCTTCGCCGAAGACCTTGAAGACACCTTCCCCCATATCCCCTTCCCCGCCGATCCCGACCTATTCAAAAAGGCAGCGGCTATTGGGGCCAAAATCCGCGCGCTCGAAGGCTTCGCCCGCGAAACGGCCGCTGAATTCCGCCCCAAGGACTTCGTCCGGTTGCGCAGCGAAGCCACCGGCGCGGTTGGCCTGCACGAGGACGGCGGCGAATGGTTTTTCTGCGAGGACGGCAGCGGCAAGTTCGAGGGCTTGCCCGCGCGCGTGTGGGAATTCTCGGTGTCGGGCTATCGCGTGCTCAAGCGCTGGGCCGATGCCCGGGCCGGCCTGCCCGGACCCGAATATTGGCCGCAATTCCGGGATGTTGCGGCGCGCATCCACGAACTTCTCCACTGGTTCGACCGGGCCGACCTTGTCCTCGCCAGCGTGCTTGAGGATACTCTCAGCCGTGACGAACTGGGCCTGACGGACGAGAACGAATGAGCGGCGATCAATTCAGCATGTTCGGGGATGGCGACGGCCGCATGGCCGAACAGCGTCAGCCCGATATTTTGCCCGATCCCAATCGCGTACGTCGCCGGCTGCACGGCATTCTCGAAACCGCCCGCGCCGCGCCCGACGTGCCCTGGCCCGAAAAGAAGCAGCGGGTCTGGCGGATCGTCTTTCCCAACATGGCCAAGTGGCTGCCCGACGACGAAGCCGACCAACTGTGCTTCGAATTCGCGCAGGAAATGGAACGGCTCGGCCTCGCGGCCTGACGGCCGGCCCCCCCCCCGCAACCGTTCCGCCACGCCGCGCATATCCTCGTCCATGTCCGTGCTTTCGAGCGCCAGCGTCAGCGTAGCCCCGGCGTGAATGCGGTCCGTTAGCGACACGCGACAAGCACGCCTAGCCGCTCCCGGGCGGCGCAAGCAATCCTGCGCCACATCGTAGTTTCACGTACCCCGAATACACCTTTCTTAACGCCGTTGTGGCAGGTGATCCGGCAGGGATACCACAATGAACCCGGCCGGAACTTCCAACCTGGGACTGGAAGATCGTCTGCTGATCCGCCAGATGTCCGACTTCATCTCGAACGTTCGCAGTGCGGCGGCCGGGACGCTGCTCAGTGCGCTCATCGTCGTTCCTCTCTTGGCCAGGGCCGAGCAGGCCGTGTTCTGGGCTTTCTGGGTGCCCGTCCTGCTGCTTCTCGACGGGCTGCGCGTCATACAGACCTTCGAGTTCGACGAGACGTCGAGCGATCCCGCCTACATCCAGCGAAACGCTCGCTACGCCACGGGTCTCGCACTGGGATGCGGCGCCCATTGGGGGATCGCTTTCGTGGTCCTGTGGCAGAATGCGCGGTCGCCCGGCGAATTCCTGATCCTGTGCGTGCTGGCCGCCGGGATCATGTCGTCGTCCTTGCTGCAATATCGGCACCTGAAGCCCGCGGCAGTGGCGCTGATGCTGGCCTGCATGTTGGCAGGGACCGGAACCGCCCTGCTCTATCCGCCGACACTGGCCGTTCCGATCGTGCTGCTGGTCTGGCTGCACGGGATCATCGTGCTGCTCGGCGTGAGCGATCATGCCCGCTTCTATCGCGAGCGTCTGATCGAGGAAATCGAGCTCGAACGGTCCGAGCAGACCGTGCGCCTGCTGTTGCACGAATACGAAGCGTCGGCGTCCGACTGGCTGTTCGAGACCAATCCCGCAGGCCGGTTTCTGGAAATTTCGGAGCGGTTTGCGCAGGCGGCCGGCCGGTCTGCGGACGAACTGAGGAAGACGGGGCTGCTGGACCTGTTCGCACGCGGCGCGGAGCGCCGGGAACTGGCCGAGATGATCGGCGCCCAGCAGGCCTTTCGCAACCACGTCCTGCCGGTTGCCGGCAAGGGCCGGAAAACCTGGTGGTCGGTGTCGGCCAAGCCGCTGAACGACGGGTCCATGCGCGGCGTGATGAGCGACGTGTCGGTCGAGGTCATGGCCGAACAGCGCTTGTCGCGCATGGCGCGCAACGACACGCTGACGGGGCTGGCCAACCGCTTGCGCTTCAACGAGAATCTCGCGCAGTCCGTGGCCAGGCCGGGGGCGGCGCGCACGCTGATGTTCATCGATCTCGACAAGTTCAAGATCGTCAACGACACTCTGGGCCACGACACGGGCGACGACCTGCTGATTGCGGCCGCGCGCCGCATGACCGGCGAGTGCGGCAGGGGCGATTTGCCGGTCCGCCTGGGGGGCGACGAATTCGCTATCCTCTGCGCCCCGAAGTCGACACCCGGGGAAGCGCGCGATCTCGCCGACCGTTTGATCCGGCGTCTCGCCGATCCCTTCCGACTCGCGGGCAAGGTCATCAGGGTATCCGCCAGCATCGGGATCGCGCATGTCGACGACGGGCCGCTCGAACCCGAAGAGCTGATGCGGCAGGCCGACCTCGCCCTCTATTCCGCCAAGCAGAAGGGCCGCGGACTCTGGCAGGAATACAACGCCGAAATGCAGGCGAGGGAACGCAAGCGGCGCGGGCTCGAACTCGATCTCCGGCAGGCGCTAGCCGAAGATCAATTCTCGCTCGCGTTCCAGCCGCAGATCGATTTCGCCACCGGGGAACCGACCGGCATGGAGGCCCTGCTGCGCTGGAATCATCCGGAGCACGGCCTGGTCATGCCCGACGAATTCATCGGACTGGCGGAGGAATCCGGCCTGCTGGTCGCGATCGGGGAATGGGTCGCCAACGAGGCCATCCGCACCGCCGCGAGATGGGAACGGCCGCTGACGATCGCGCTGAACCTCTCGCCGGTACAGATCCGCTCGGAAGGCTTCGTCGAGGTGCTGACCAGAGCGATCGCCACCAGCGGGATCGCACCGGGCCGCGTCGAGCTGGAGATCACCGAAACCGCGCTGCTGCACGATACGGACGAGAACGTGCGCACTCTGCACCGGCTTCGCGCGCTCGGCGTGCGGATCGCCCTCGACGATTTCGGGACCGGCTATTCATCGCTCAACTATCTGCGCAGCTTCCCCTTCGACACGATCAAGATCGACCGATGTTTCGTGATGGATTTGCTGGATCGGCCCGACTGCCAGGCGATCATCCGGGCAACCGTCAATCTGGCGCAGGAACTGGACATGGAGACGGTCGCCGAGGGAATCGAGACCGCCGACCAGTTCGAATGGCTCGGGGGCATCGGCTGCACCGCGGGGCAGGGATATTACATCTCGCGACCGATCGCGTGCGGCGAGCAGGTCGAAGGTGTGGCCAGGCGAGAGACGACGCTGCAGCTCGATCGATTTGCGCGATCGGCTGGCAGCAGCGTTCGGCCGGGCCAGTTCGGGATGAAGACGGTCGGCGCGGCGATGGGGTATCGCGCCTAGGCGCCGCCTTGGGTCAGGCCTTCAGCAGCCGCTCCGCCATCGCGCGCACCTCGGCGCCCATGTCGTCGCGCTCCAGCGCCAGCGCCAGCGTCGCCTCGACGAAGCCGGTCTTGCTGCCGCAGTCGAAGCGGCGGCCGGCGAAGGTGACGGCGTGGAAGGCCTGGTTGCCGATCATCTTGGCCATGGCATCGGTCAGCTGGATTTCGCCGCCGGCGCCCTTTTCCTGGTCCTCGAGCACGCGCATCACTTCGGGCTGGAGAATGTAGCGGCCCGAGATGATCTTGTTGCTCGGCGCCTCGGCCACCGGGGGCTTTTCGACCAGGCCGGTGACTTCGGTCAGCGTGTCGCTCCTGGCCGCGCCCGGCGCGATGACGCCATAGCTCGACACCTCTTCCTGCGGAACTTCGAGCACCGAGATGAGATTCCCGCCGACCTGTTCGTAGGCCTCGACCATCTGCTTCATGCAGCCGGTCCCGCCACCCTGCGCGGCGACCATGAGTTCGTCGGGCAGGAGGATGGCGAAGGGTTCGTTGCCGACGATCGCGCGCGCGCACCAGATCGCGTGGCCGAGGCCCAGCGGGACCTGCTGACGCACGGTGATGATGTCGCCCGGCGTGGCGCGCGTGGGTTCGAGCACGTCGAGGTCCTTGCCGCGTTCCTCCATCGTGTGTTCGAGTTCGTAGGCGACGTCGAAATGCTCGACGATGGCGGTCTTGCCGCGCCCGGTAACGAAGATGATCTGCTCGATCCCCGCCTCGCGCGCCTCGTCCACCGCATACTGGATCAGCGGGCGGTCGACGATCGGGAGGAGCTCCTTGGGGATCGCCTTGGTCGCGGGGAGGAAGCGCGTCCCCAGCCCGGCGACGGGAAAGACGGCTTTTTTGATCGGCTTGTGCTGGGTCATCGTGTCTCGCGGTACGTCCGGCGCCGGAACAGGTCAATCTTTCGGCGGTTGGGAAGCCATTGGACGGGCCCGGTGACACATGGATGACGCTTGCCAGCCCGTCGCGCGTGGCTAAAGGCAGGGCATGGACAAGCTCATCATTCGTGGCGGCAACCGCCTTTCGGGAACGATCCCCATTTCGGGTGCGAAGAATGCCGCGCTCACCCTCATTCCCTGTGCGCTGCTGACCGAAGAGCCGGTGACGCTGCGCAATCTCCCGCGCCTGGCCGATATCGACGGCTTCCAGCACCTGATGGGCCAGTTCGGGGTGGCGCACACGATCCAGGGCCACCGGCCCGAGGATTTCGGACGCGTGGTCACGCTCGAGGCCACCCGACTGACCAGTTCGGTCGCGCCCTACGATCTGGTGCGCAAGATGCGCGCCTCGATCCTCGTGCTCGGCCCGCTGCTGGCACGCACGGGCGAGGCGACCGTGTCGCTGCCCGGCGGCTGCGCGATCGGCAATCGCCCGATCGACCTCCACCTCAAGGCGCTCGAAGCCTTCGGCGCGCATATCGAGCTCGCCGCCGGCTATGTGAAGGCTACCGCGCCCGACGGCGGCCTGCCCGGCGGCGAATTCGATTTTCCCGTGGTTTCGGTCGGCGCGACCGAGAATGCGCTGATGGCGGCGGTGCTGTGCACGGGCACCAGCAGGCTGATCAACGCCGCACGCGAACCCGAGATCGTCGACCTGTGCAACCTCCTCGTCGCCATGGGCGCCGAGATCGAGGGCATCGGCACGTCGGAACTGACGATCCACGGCGTCAAGCGACTCCACGGCGCGACCTACCGCGTCATGCCCGACCGGATCGAGGCCGGGTCCTATGCCTGTGCCGCGGCGATCACCGGCGGCGAGGTCCGCCTCGAAGGCGCCAAGGCCGACGACATGGGTTCGACCATCCACGCGCTGCGCAACATCGGCGTCGAGGTGGAAAGCGACAAGCACGGGATCGATGTTGCCGCGCGCGGCCCGCTCAAGGCGCACAATCTCACCACCGCTCCTTTCCCCGGGCTGGCTACCGACATGCAGGCGCAGCTGATGAGCCTGCTGGCCCGCGCCGAGGGAACCAGCGTGCTCAAGGAAACGATCTTCGAGAATCGCTTCATGCACGTTCCCGAACTCGCGCGCATGGGGGCGGACATCGAGACCGAGGGCCGCACCGCGATCGTGCGCGGCCCGGTGGAACTCACCGGCGCCGAAGTGATGGCGACAGACCTGCGCGCTTCGATGAGCCTGGTGATCGCGGGCCTCGCGGCCGAAGGTGAGACGACCGTGCGCCGCCTTTATCACCTCGACCGCGGCTACGAGCGGCTCGAGGAAAAGCTCCAGCTGGTGGGTGCGGATATCGAGCGCGTGGGCGACGACTAGCGGGCGAGCGGGGCGGACCTTTCCGCCAACCCGCGCGTTGGGTTGGCGAGAAAGGAATTCGCCATGCTACTCAAACTACTTGCGCTCGGTGGCCTCGGCTATGTCGGCTACCGTTTCTTCGACAAGAACAAGTCCAAAGCGGCCTTCGCCGGCAACCAGGGCGACGCCTCGGTCCGTGACGCCGGGCCCGAGGCCATGCGGGACAAGCCCGACGGCCGCTGGAGCAAGACCGACGAGGAAAGCGACGAAAGCTTCCCGGCGAGCGATCCGCCCGCCAACTACTGATCGGGCAGCCTTATGCCTTAGTGAGCGGCTGGAGCGATCCAGCCGCTCTTTTCACGCGACACCAGCCAGATGCGGATCGCACCGGCCAGCCCGGGCGGCGTTTCCGCCGTGATCCGCTCGGCGTCGATCTCGGCGACCAGCGCGTTGATCGACTGCCCGCGCGCGGCGGCGGCGGTGCAGAGCTTTTCCCAGAACAGCGGCTCGAGGCTGATCGATGTGCGGTGTCCGTCGATCCGGACCGAGTATTTTTTGGGCGGATGGTAGGGGGGCATTTCCATAGGTGGCGCGCCCTACATCGCCAGCGGCGGCACCGATACGATTTTTTTGGGGTGTGCGATGAAATGAGCCAAGCCTAGGGTTTCGGCCATGACCGTGGGGTACGAAGCGCTTACCGACAAGGAGAAGGAAACGCTGCGGCTGATGGGGCGCGGCCACGATGCCAAGTCGGCGGCGAGCGCGCTCGACCTCTCGGTCCACACAGTCAACGAGCGCCTGCGTGCCGCGCGGCGCAAGCTCGAGGTGACGAGCAGCCGGGAGGCAGCGCGCCTGCTGCTCGAAAGCGAAGGGGCGGCCTACGAAAATCTTGCGGACAAGGAATTGGGGGATGCCGACCTCCAGCAAAGGGCCGACGATGACCGGGCGACGGCGGGCATGCCCGCCCGCCGTCGGATCATTGCAGGAGTTCTCATCATGCTTGCCCTCGCCGCCGTACTGGCGCTTGCCGCGACCAGCGCCACTCATGAACCGCCCGTCGATACTCCTCCCGAAAGGGTCGCCCGCGACCATGCGAATGAAGACGCGGCGCGGGCATGGCTCGCCTTGACCGACGCGCATGACTGGGAAGCCAGCTATGCGGCAACAGGGAGCCAGTTCCGCAATCTCAATACGCTGGATGTTTGGACGAAAGCATCGCAAGAGGCCCGTGCCCCGCTCGGCGCGGTTCTGTCCCGCGAGGCGATCGGCTATCGCGATGTGCACGCGCCGCCGCATGGCTATAGCGAGGTCCAGTTCCGCACCGACTTCGCTACTCGCAAGGGTGTCGTCGAAACGGTAACGCTCGAACGGGAAGGCGACGATCTGCGCGTGGTCGCCTATATTATCGACTAGGTGAGCGGCAGGCACGGCGGCGCGTCCGTCGCGGTGCCTGCCCCCGGTCAATACATGTGCTGGCCGCCGTTGATGCTCATGGTGGAGCCGGTGACGAAAGCGGCGTGCTCGGAGCACAGGAAGCTGACCCCGCGGGCGATTTCGCCGGCTTTGCCGAGCCGGCCAACGGGAATTTTGGCGACGATCTTCTCGAGCACCGGCTCGGGCACGGCGGCGACCATGTCGGTATCGATATAGCCCGGCGCGATCGCATTGACGGTGATCCCGAAGCGTGCGCCTTCCTGCGCCAGCGCCTTGGTGAACCCGTGGATACCGCTCTTGGCGGCGGCGTAATTGACCTGGCCGTACTGGCCTGCCTGCCCATTGATCGAACCGATATTGACGATCCGCCCCCAGCCGCGCTCCTTCATGCCGGCGAAAGTCGCCTTGGCCATGTTGAAGCAGCCGCCCAGATTGGTGCGCATCACGGCATCCCAGTCTTCGTAGCTCATCTTCAGGAGGGTGCCGTCGCGGGTGATCCCGGCATTGTTGACGACGACATCGACCGGGCCGTGCTCCTGTTCGACCGTCTTGCACGCCTCCTGGACGGCGTCGTAATCCCCGACATCGAACTTGATCGTCGGAATACCGGTCTCGTCGGAAAACTTTCGCGCCGCATCGTCATTGCCGGCGTAGTTCGCGACGACCGTGAAGCCGCGCTCGTCGCGCAACCGTTCGCATATGGCGCGACCGATCCCGCGCGTACCTCCGGTTACGATTGCAACACGTCCCATCGTTGATCCTCCCCAGCTTTCCGTAGCGTTGCAAGCAACCTAGGCGAGCTACGCAGCGCAGGCCAAGCCCTTTCGCCACACCGGGCGAGGGGGGAGACGAATTCTGTCGGAGGGTTAGAAGCTGACGCGCGTGCCGACGTAAACGGCCTGGTCGTCCTCGACACCGTCGGTCAGCGGCGCCAGCCGGTTGCCGTCCTTCGACAGGCGGACACCTGCGGTAACGTTGACGTTGCCGACCACGCGATAGGAAGTGCTCAGGTCGAGGCTCTGGCTTCCCGCGCCACCCAGGGTGCGCGGCGAGCGACCGGCGCTCTCTTCCTTCTCGAGCGCCAGGCGCGAACCGAAGCGACCGGGCTTCTCGGCCCTCTCGCTCTTGTCGGGCGCGAAGCTCGCGAGATCGGGCATGCCCATGTCGCGCAGGCCGACCGACACCGGTTCCGGCTTGGCGGGCTGGGCGAAGCTCTGATAGCCGCGCGCAACGCCGAGATTGTAGCTCGTCTGGCTGATCGCGAGAATGCGTTCGCGGCTGTCGGAAGTGCCGGTGGCGTCCAGCGCCGTGCGGACCGAGATCGCGCGGGCGGTGGCATCGTCGACCCGGACCGCGACAGTCACCGTGCGATCCTTCGACAGCGGCGACTTGTTCGCCGGGGTAAAGCGCAGGCCATCCTCGCCGATCACCGCGGCAACGCGTGCGGCAAGCCGCGCATCGACCTTGGGCGGGGTAAAGGGCAGGTAGGATACGGTTTCGGGCAGTTCCGTGGCGGAGCCGGTTTCGACCACCGCGAGGCCGGCCACGGGAATCGACAGCGCCAGACCGGCCACAGCCAGCGCCGCGGGAGCGAACCGCGCCTTGCCCTGACTTTTGACCGAACGTGCCATTGCCAACCCGCTTCCCTTATACCTCTTGAACTCTAAGTCAGAGAACCGCTGAACGGTTCCTGACTTCCACCCGATTGTGGGGTGAGTCCCTGTCCTCTTGCAGCCAGACTAGCACCCGCTCGGCGCAGGGCCAGCTTTTCCACAGGTGCCGGGGCAATTGGCTGCCAGGTGTTGCCAAGTTTCCACAAGCTGCGGGGCGGGCCGCCAGGGGCGCTGGCAGGATTAAGCCCGCATTCACCCTCCAGAGGCTGTCTGCGGCCTCGTGGGCCGTATGCCTTGCTCCGCAGCGTGCAGGCATTATAGAGCCTTGAAACCCGCAGGATACCAAGGACCGACATGAGCGCTCTCGTAAACCTCCGCCGCCCCGCAACCATTGCCGTGGCGATTGCAGTAACGCTCGGCCTTTCCGCCTGCGGTGGGCGCGAGCGGCCCAAGGCGGATCTTGCGGCGGCGCAGGTCACCACCATCGGCGTCAATTCCTATCTCTGGCGCGCCGCGCTCGAAGCGGTCAGCTTCGCCCCGCTGCTCCAGGCCGACAGCAATGGCGGGGTGATCGTCACCGACTGGTACGCCAATCCCAGCAATCCGGGCGAGCGGGTCAAGATGACCGTCACCATCCTCGATTCGGACCTGCGCGCCGATGCGCTGCGCGTCGCCGCCAGCCGTCAGGTCAGCCAGAGCGGGTCTTGGGTCGACGCGCCGGTCCAGGCGGCCACGGTGCAGAAGCTGGAAGACATCATCCTGACCAAGGCGCGCGAACTGCGGCGCCAGGCGGTCAGCTGACCAGGCCCGAGGGCGCTGGGCAAAAGCGCCTTCCAATAGCCTCCAAAATCCGTAAACGCGGCTGCCTATGAGCAGCGATACCCGTTTCGATCCGGCCGGCGCCGATGCGCGCTGGCAAAATGCGTGGGATGAGGCGCAGACCTTCCGCGCCGACAGCGATTCCGAAAAGCCCAAGAGCTACGTGCTCGAGATGTTTCCCTATCCGTCGGGGCGCATCCATATCGGCCATGTGCGCAACTACACGATGGGCGACGTGCTGGCGCGCTACAAGAAGGCGCGCGGATTCGAGGTGCTGCATCCGATGGGCTGGGATGCCTTCGGCATGCCGGCGGAAAACGCGGCGATGGAAAAGGGTGTCCACCCCGGGGGCTGGACGCGCGCCAATATCGAACACATGAAGGCGCAGCTGAAGCGCCTCGGCTTCGCGCTCGACTGGAGTCGCGAGCTGGCCACCTGCGAACCCGACTACTACGGCCACGAGCAGGCGCTGTTCATCGACCTGTATGAAGCCGGCCTCGTCTACCGCAAGGAGAGCGAGGTCAATTGGGACCCGGTCGACATGACCGTGCTCGCCAACGAACAGGTGATCGACGGCAAGGGCTGGCGTAGCGGCGCCGAGGTCGAGAAGCGCAAGCTCGCCCAGTGGTTCCTCAAGATCACCGACTTCGCCGAGGAACTGCTCGACGGGCTCGGCGCTCTCGAGAACTGGCCCGACAAGGTCCGGCTGATGCAGGAAAACTGGATCGGCAAGTCGCAGGGACTCGAGTTCGCCTTCGACCTGTCGAGCGGTGAAAAGCTGCCGGTCTATACCACGCGTCCCGACACGATCTTCGGCGCGAGCTTCGTCGCGGTCGCCGCAGATCATCCGGTGGCGCAGTCACTGGAGAGCGAAGCGGCGCGCGATTTCATCGCGCTGTGTAAGAAGGGTGGCACCACCGCCGCCGAGCTCGAGACCGCGGAAAAGCTCGGCTTCGATACCGGCATCACCGCCAGGCATCCGTTCACCGGCGCCGACCTGCCCGTCTACATCGCCAATTTCGTGCTGATGGACTACGGCACCGGCGCGATCATGGCGGTGCCCGGCCACGACCAGCGCGACTTCGAATTCGCGACCAAATACGGCCTGCCGATCCCGCGCGTCGTCGCGCCGAGCGTCGAGGAAGCGGGCAAGCCCTTCGCCGGCGAGGCCGAGGCGGGGGAGGGCGTGATCGTCAACTCGGACTTCCTCGACGGAATGAGCGTCGAGGATGCGAAGCGCGAAATCATCGCGCGCATCGAGGCGCAGGGCCGCGGCGAGGGCAAGACCGTCTGGCGCCTGCGCGACTGGGGCGTTTCCCGCCAGCGCTACTGGGGCACGCCGATCCCCTTCATCCATTGCGAGACCTGCGGCGTGGTCCCCGCGCCCAAGGACAGCCTGCCGATCACGCTGCCCGAGGACGTCGATTTCCAGACGCCCGGCAACCCGCTGCTGCGCCATCCGACATGGAAGCATGTCGATTGTCCGAAGTGCGGCGGCAAGGCCGAGCGCGAGACCGACACGCTCGACACCTTCGTCGATTCGAGCTGGTATTTCCTGCGTTTTGCCAGCCAGCCTGCGGACCGTCCCTTCGATCCCGAAGAGGTCGCCAAATGGCTGCCAGTCGAACAATATATCGGCGGCATCGAGCACGCCATATTGCATCTATTGTACGCGCGTTTCTGGACCCGTGCGCTCGCGCATATGGGCCAGATCGCGGTGAAGGAGCCCTTCGCCTCGCTGTTCACGCAGGGCATGGTGACGCACGAGACCTACAGCCGCAAGGAAGGCGGCAAGACGGTCTATTACGCGCCCGACGAGATCAGCCGCGAGGCCGAGCGCGCTCTGCTCACTGCAGATGGCGGCGAAGTCGAGATCGGCCGGGTCATCAAGATGTCGAAGTCGAAGAAGAACGTCGTCGACCCCGACACCATCATCGACACCTATGGCGCAGACGCAGTGCGCTGGTTCATGCTCTCCGACAGCCCGCCCGAACGCGACCTGCCCTGGTCCGAAGCCGGGATCGAAGGCTGCAGCCGCTTCGTCCATCGCCTGTGGCGCCTGTTCTCCCAGCACCGCGACATGACGCTCGAAGGCGAGGACAAGGGACTTCGCCGCAAGGTTCACCAAACCGTGGCGGCAGTCGCCGAGGACATTGAAGGCCTCGCATTCAACAAGGCCGTTGCACGCATTTACGAACTGGTGAGCGCGACCGAAAAGGCGGACATCACCGCGGATCGGAGGTCCGCCATCGAAACCCTCGCCAAGCTCGTCGCACCAATGATGCCGCACCTCGCCGAAGAGGCGTGGCATTCCATGGGCATGGATGGACTCGTCGCCGACGCGCCATGGCCCGAAGTCGATCCGGCGCTGCTGGTCGAGGACGAGGTCACCATCGCGGTCCAGCACAAGGGCAAGCTGCGCGATACGCTGACCGCGCCCAAGGGTGCCTCGAAGGAGGCGCTCGAGGCGCTGGCGCTGGCATCGGAGAACGTCCAGCGCTCGATCGACGGCGCGGAAATTCGCAAGGTCATTGTCGTGCCCGACAGATTGGTGAATATCGTCACCTGATGCGCATCCTCTTCGCCAGTCTCGCCCTTGCCCTGCTGTCGGCCTGCGGTCTTTCGCCCATGTATGCGGGCGGCGGTAGCGGCGCGGTGGCGCAATCGCTCGCGGCGATCGAGGTCGCACCGATCGAGGGGCGCGCCGGCTGGCTGGTGCGCAGTGCGCTCGAGGAACGTTTCGCCGCCGCGGGGCAGGTGAGCCCGCAATATCGGATCGACGTCAGGCTCGACGACCAGCTCGAAGGGCTTGCCGTGCTGCGCGACGACACGATCAGCCGCGAGCGTCGCACCTTGCGCGCGCGCTACCAGCTGATCGACCTGGCGAGCGGCGAGATCGTGCTCGACGCGACCGATGGATCGGACGCCGGGATCGACGTGGTGTCGAGCGAATATGCGGTCATCGCGGCCGAGCAGACCGCGCTCGAAAATCTGTCGCAGGACCTCGCCCAGCGGATCGTGACCCGCGTTGCGCTGGCGCTGCGCGCCGAACGGTGAAGCTCACCAACCGCGATTTCGCGGCCAAGGGGCGCGGTGCGGCGCAGGGCTGCGACATCTTCTTCTTCTGCGGGCAGGACGAGGCCGGCGCGAGCGCCGCGGCTAACGATCTCGTCAGCTGGCTTCCCGAACCCGGCGAGCGGGTCGAGATGTCGGGCGCCGAACTGCGCAGCGATCCCGCGAAGCTCGGCGACGAGGCGCGCACCACCTCGCTGTTCGGGGACCAGCGCCACATCTGGATCCGTGCCAGCGGCGACGAGGCGCACGAGGCGCTCAAGGTGCTGGTCGAGACCGGCGATGCGGGGGCGGGCGAGGCCTGCCCGGTCGTCGTCGTCGCCACCTCGGCGACCGACAAGTCGCGCACCGCCAAGCTGCTCGAGAAGCGCAAGGATGCGCTGGTGGCGATGTTCTATCCGCCCGACCTGCAATCGGTGACCAAGAGCGTGCGCGCGCTGGCCGACGGGGCGGGCGTGCGGCTCGGCGGGGATCTCGCCGAGCGGATCGCGCGCGCCGCCAATCTCGACGTACGCCTGGCCCGGAGCGAGGTCGACAAGCTCGCGCTCTATCTCGATGCCAGCGCGCAGAGCCCGCAGACCGCGACCGGGGAAGACCTCGACGCGATCGGCGCGGCGAGCGAGGACGACGGTTTCGCCCCGCTGGTCAATGCCGTGCTCGGCGGGCAGTCGGCCAAGCTCGGGATCGAGCTGGCGCGAATGAAGCAGCTCGGGCTCAATCCGGTCGGCGTCCTGCTCGCCTTCGAGCGGCGCGCGGCGCAGCTCGCGCGAATCGCCGCGACGCTGCGCTCGCGCTCCTTCGGCGATCTCGACCGCGGCGAAGAGGCGCGGCTCGGCATCTTCTTCAAGGAGAAGCGCGAGATCGGCCAGCAGTTCGGTCTCTGGCGCCACGGCGACAAGCTCGACCGGCTGACCCAGCGGCTCGTGACGCTCCACCGGGAATTGCTGACCAACAGCCAGGCCGCCGAGCTGCTGCTCGCGCAGGGGCTGGCGGAGATCGCGCGGGTGGCGGGGGCGCGGGGGCGCTAGCCCGGGATCAGTTCTCGGGAACCGAGAAGGTGCCCGTCACGCGTCCGCCCGACTGCTGCCCTTGCCCGGTGACCGAGGAGGAGCCGCTGGCGCGCCCGTCGACGCTCGACACGCCGCTGGCGAGGTCGATCACCAGCCGTCCGCCATTGAGCGTGTCGCCGCCGCGGTTGAGGCGGACATTGCCCGCCATGGTGATGATCCGCCGGTTGAAGTCGTAGACCGCCGTATCGCCGCGGGCACGTTCGTTGCCGCGCGTCACATTGACCCCGCCGGTCGCCATGATCCGCTGGATCTTGAGGCTGCCGCCGTCGGTATAGTTCACGATCGTGCGCGCCGCGCTGAGGTTCAGACCCGCCTGCGTGATCTGGACATTGCCCGACAGCACGACGCGGTTCTGCCGGTCCTGCAATTCGATCCGGTCCGCGGCATAGCTTACCGGGGCGTTCGAATTGTGCCCGGCGATCGCCTGCGCCGACAGCTGCATGCCGGCGAAGGCGACAGCGGTCACGGCAAAGGAGCCGACGCCCCAGCGGGCCATGGTGTGGAACAGAGGCTTCATCAGGGCATCCTCAGCTCTCCGGGCACCATGCGCAGCCGCGCATTGCCCGACAGGGTGATGGTGCGCGCCGAGAGATCGGCGGTCAAGCGATCGGCGCGGAAGGTTCCGGCAGGGATTTCCCCGTCGACGCCGCCGCTCCCGACGAGGCGCTCTTCGGCCAGGTCGAGCGAGACGTCGCGCGCGAGCATGCGGTAGCCGTCGGCGGCCACCATGTGCATCGGGCCGATGATCGAGACGACCTCGTCGTCGATGTCGTATTGCCCGGCGCGGGCGGAGATCCGCGCGGGGCCTTCGTCGAGCAGCAGCCGCGCGACCAGATTGTTCATCCGCACGATGCCTTCGGCGCTCGATTGCTGGACGGCCTCGCCGGCGGTCAGCGAGAAGGGGCGGCCCTTGTCGTCGGCCCCGCGATAGAGCGCATTGTCGACCCGCAGCCGCTCCTTGATGATCGCCACCTTGTTGCGGTCGAGCAGGAAGCTGACTTCGCCGCGAGGGGACAGCGGGGTCACCACCATGAGCGCGGCGAGCACGCCGACCGCCATCGGCAGGGCGCGCGCGAGAAAGGCGACGAGGCGGTCGTGCGAGCCACCGGGCTCGGCCCAGTGCTGGCGCTCGTGCCGCCGCTCCTTCGCTTCGGCCGTCTCTATCCTGCGTTGCCGGGTTGCCATGGAGCTTGCCTGCCTGCGTGACCCTTACATGTGGCTGAAGATGTCGTGGTCGGCCCAGCCGGCGACATCGAGCCGTGCCCGCGTCGGGAGGAATTCGAAGCAGGCCTGCGCCAGTTCGGTGCGGCCCTCGCGCTCGAGCCTGCGGTCGAGTTCCGCCTTCATCCGGTGGAGGTAGCGCACGTCGGAGGCGGCATATTCGCGCTGCGCATCGGACAGTTCGGGCCCGCCCCAGTCGCTCGATTGCTGCGCCTTGGAGATGTTCTCGCCGAGCAGTTCCTCGACCAGCATCTTCAGGCCATGGCGGTCGGTATAGGTGCGCACCAGCTTGCTGGCGATCTTGGTACAATAGCAGGGCGTCGCCATCACGCCGAGGTAGTGCTCGATCGCGGCGAGGTCGAAGCGCGCGAAGTGGAACAGCTTGAGCCGCGCGGGATCGCCCAGCACCGCCTTGAGGTTGGGCGCGTCATAAGTGCTGTCGGGGCCGAAGCGCACGAGATGCTCGTCGCCGTTGCCGTCGCTGATCTGGACGACGCACAGCCGGTCGCGGATCGTCACCAGGCCCATGGTTTCGGTATCGACGGCCACCGGGCCATCGGCGAGTACGCCTGCGGGGAGGTCTTCTTCGTGGAAATGCACTGCCATGGGCGAGGCCTTAGGCGCATCGGGGATTGTAGGGAAGGGCGGACTGGTCCCTCGCGCGGCAGGCCCTACAATCGCGCTCATGACCGAAAGCGTGCCGCCAAGCTGGAAGCCCGTGCTCGACCCCGTGCTGGCGAGCGCCGAGGCGCGGCGGCTGGGCGGCTTCCTCGTCGCCGAGGAAGGCGACGGCAAGACGATCTATCCCCCGCGCGGCTGCCGGCTGAAGGCGCTCGAACTGACCCCGCTCGAGGAGGTCAGGGTCGTGATCCTCGGGCAGGATCCCTATCACGGGCCGGGGCAGGCGATGGGCCTGTGCTTTGCCGTGCCCGAGGGGGTCAGGATCCCGCCGAGCCTGGTCAATATCTACAAGGAGCTCGAGGCCGATCTCGGCGTCGCGCGGCCCGATCACGGCGATCTTTCGAAATGGGCGCGGCAGGGCGTGCTGCTGCTCAACAACACGCTGACGGTCGAGGCCGGCAATGCGGGGAGCCATGCGGGGCGCGGCTGGGACGCGATCACCGATGCCTGCATCGCGGCGGTGGCGGCGCGCGAGGCGCCCTCGGTCTTCATCCTCTGGGGCAGCCATGCGCAGGCCAAGGCGAAGCGGGTCGCGGGGCTCAGGAACGGGCGGCATTGCGTGATCGAGAGCCCGCACCCCAGCCCGCTCTCCGCGCATCGCGGTTTCTTCGGCAGCAAACCGTTCAGCCGCACCAATGCCTTTCTCGAGGACCACGGCCGCGGGCCCATCGACTGGTCGCTATGAGCGGACGAAGGTGACACCGCGTCACTTTCGCGCGCTTGCTCCATCCGGCTGATATCGCGAATGAAAGAGGTCTGCCCGGTCGCCGGACGGACACGGAGGGGGGAGGCAAATGCCTCTGGCGGATCGACGATGCGAAAGAGCCGACTGCCCACCTACCACCCCGGCGGCGTGTAGGAAAATTCGTCGTCAAAAGATCGAATAGCCGCCGTCGATCACCACCGAATCGCCGGTATGGAAGGTGCTCGCATCGCTGGCGAAATAGACCGCGATGCCGGCGAAATCCTCGCCCTCGCCCCAGCGGCGCATGGGCACGCGGCCGATCGCCTTTTCGTTGAAGGCGTCCCATTTCTGCAGCCGCTCGGTCATTTCGGTGGCGATCCAGCCGGGTAGCACGGCGTTGGCGCGAATGCCGTGGCGCGCCAGTTCGACCGCGGTTCCGCGGACCATCGCCAGCACGCCCGCCTTGGTCGCGGCATAGGCCTGGTTCTGCGGCGCGCCGTGGATCGCCGACACGCTCGAGGTGACCAGCAGCGATCCGCCCTTGTCGCCGTTTCCGGCACGCTCGACCATGTGCTTCGCCGCCTCGCGGAAGGTCCAGAACACCGCGTCGAGATTGACCGTGGTGACCTTGCGCCACTGTTCGGTGGTCTGCTCGGTCAGCGGGGCGCCGCCGCCCACGCCGGCATTGGCGATGCAGCAGTCGATCCGCCCCAGCCGCGCGAGGCTTTCGGCCATTGCATCGACAACCGCCGCTTCGTCGGCGACATCGACCGCCAGCGCCTCGACCCGCGTGCCATGCGCCTTCAGTCGCTCCAGCGCGGCGGCGTTCTTGTCCGCGTTGCGGCCCCAGATCGCGACATCGGCGCCCGCCGCCGCCAGCCCCTCGGCCATGCCCAGGCCGATGCCGCTGTTGCCGCCGG